>NZ_CP174607.1:1996335-2661780 GCF_045999315.1 Peredibacter sp. HCB2-198
GATACCGGTAAGCGGACTCTGTTCCTGCGCCATTATTCCCTCCTTAGAATGCCTGGTTCAGTTTCGACCATGAAACTTAATCTATAATCTGATTTTGCAAAATGTTGTGAGACTTTGGAAAGTTAGTTTTTGTAAAATTGCTTTAAAAAAACAACGAGCGCTCTGAATTCTTGAGGGTAGTCATCGGCCATCATTTTCTTAATCAGCTCGAGTGATTGATACAGAGACATGCTCTTGCGATAGGGGCGTTCACTCGTCATGGCGACCAAGATATCAAAGACGGCCACAAGTGTGCTTTCAATTCCAAAAATGATCTCAGGATCTTTCATCTTCTTCTTATCACGTTGAAGAAGGTCCTTCATTTTATCATTCAAGAAGTGATGGTGTTTGATAATAGTCAGGTAATTTTTTGAAAGAGGCACTCTTCCTTCAAGAAGATCGAAAGAGAAGTCTGCGTGACTGGCAAACAACTCCTGGTCTCTGGTGGTAAGAGTTTTCAGATCGTATTTGTCCCCTGGAATCATCGAGATCCCAATGTCTTTTAAGTAACTCGCAAGAAACAGATTCTCCACTTCCTTGTCATGGAACAGGTGAATGGACTGCAGGAAAGAAAGAAGGAGCACCGAAGAGAGCATGGGCTGAGAAAGGGTGAAGTGAAAATTTTCTCGGACCAAGTTCTGAAAGAAGTATGGTTGATACTTCTTGTTCTCTAGCAAAAACTTACTCAGGTTCTGAGTGCTCTGAAACTGAAGCATCAAGAGCTCATCACTATGAGGATTCTGGTATAGTCCACTCAGGTTTAGAGACAAAAGCTTCAGATCTTTTGTGCCGTTCTCCAGGGGGTCACCCACAGACAGAGAGCGAGTCACTTTTACTAAGGCGGTTTCAAGGTTCTTTTTAATTTCAATCACGTCAGAAGGGTAGACGTAGACTTCCTTGTGAGAGTTCTTAATCAGGGCATTGATCTGCTCTTTAGAGGGAACTGAGCCTTCATTAATCACAGGATAGAAAAAGCCGTTTTTGAAGATATAGACCGGATGCTCGAGTTTACGAGCAAGGTGGAGTTCACCCACAAGAATGGGCCTCAGCTTTAAAGAAAGCCTATGTTGCTCGATAAATGATTGGAAATTCTGTGTGGCAAGCATCCCTGTACCTCATGGGTATTTTAACCCAATTTCGGCACAGGGAGTGAAATAATCTATAAACTAGCGATATGCTGTTCGAGGTAGGTCACGAAAGAGTGGCCATTTGCCTCTAACATCTTAGGAAACATAGAGATCGAGGTCGACCCCGGGAAGGTATTAATCTCATTGAGATAAATTTTCCCATCATCCAGGAAGAAGTCGATGCGAGAAAGGTGCCTGATTTTTAGGCCATGATAAAGCTTAGTTGCATAGTCGGTGATCGTTTTCACCTGCTCTGGTGTAACGTTCTCAGCACGAACAAAGGTCTTCGATTCACTGGCCGAAGAATACTTCTCTTCATAGGTGTAGAAAGTTGACGATGGAGTCACGATCTCACCTGGGTATGAAATTTGAAGTTTTCCATCATACTCGTAGGCCGAAACTTCAAGCTCACGAGGTCTCATACGCTTCTCAATCAAGACGAACGGTGAAAGAGCAAAAGCATCGTTAAGGGCTTTACGTGTATCTTTACCGGCCTCAATCATGTAGCAACCAACTGAAGAACCTTGGTTGGAAGCTTTAATCACGATATCACCGTGAGTTTTTTGGAACTCTTGAACTTTCTTATAACTTTCCTCAGAGTTTTCAGAAACAAAAATGTAGGGAGTGTTTGCCACGCCAAGTGCAGTTGCCCACATCTTCGTTGTGATTTTGTTAAAGCACATTTTTGAAGTTTCTGAATTACATCCAAAATAAGGCAGATTAATCATTTCAAAATATGATTGAAGGTCCCCAGTTTCACCCGGGTAACCGTGAATACAAGGAATCGCCACATCGATGAGTGTGCCAGGAGCGCCGTCTTGTTCAAAAGCGCGGAGAAAGCGCTTACCATCCAGAAGATATCTCTTCCCAGAAGCGTCTACCCACTGACCCTGTTTATCAATCTCAATTTTGATCGTATTAACGTTTGGCATCTTTGCCATACAGTCTTCGTAGTATTTCACTGATCGAAGGGAAACTTCATGTTCTGAGCTGCCTCCTCCACAAAGGAGGAGTACGTTTTTCTTTTTCAAATTATACCTCTCTCAAAGGAGCAGGAACTTTTTCAAGATCCAGAGTTTCGAACAAGCTCATAAGAGATGCCTGAGACATGACTTCAGACTTCTGTTCACCGTACTTACGTACAGCAACTGCTTTGTCCTCAATCTCCTTATCACCCATGACCAGCATGAACGGAATTTTTCCAGTCTGTGCTTGACGAGTTTTAAGACCCATTGATTCGTTACGGTCATCCACGCGAACGCGGAAGCCTTTCTGTTTAAGTTGTTTTGCTAATGCATTTGCGGCCTCAAGGTGAAGCTCGTTTTTCACTGGAACGATCACTGCCTGCTCTGGAGATAACCAGAACGGGAAGGCACCGCCCACATGTTCAAGGTAAACACCAATGAAGCGCTCAAGAGATCCAAGAAGAGCACGGTGAATAACTACCGGACGCTCCATCTCGCCTTGTGCGTTTTGGAATTTAAGGTCGAAGCGGTCTGGAAGTTGGAAGTCTAGTTGGATCGTACCAAGCTGGAAGTAGCGTCCCAGAGCATCTGCCACTTGAATATCAATTTTTGGACCGTAGAAGGCACCATCGCCTTCGTTAACGAAGTACTCTTTCCCAGAAGCATCAAGCGCCGCTTTAAGGGCCGCTTCAGCTTTGTCCCAAGTTTCGTCAGATCCTACGCGCATTTCCGGACGAGTTGAAAGACCGATTTTGATCTTCTTGAATCCGAAGTGCTCATAACCAATGAAGAACATCTTCATCAGAGTTTTGATCTCTTCTTGTATGCCATCAAATTGAATAAAGATGTGAGCATCATCCTGACAGAATGTGCGAACACGAGTTAGACCTGCGACCACACCAGATTTTTCATAACGGTGAAGTCGACCAAAGTCAGCAAAGCGAAGGGGAAGATCACGGTAAGAGTAACGGTGGTGAGAGAACATAAGCATGTGACAAGGACAGTTCATCGGCTTAAGCGCGAACTCTCTTTCATCAATTTGCGTGAAGTACATGTTCTCGTGATATTTTTCGTAGTGACCAGAAGTGTGCCACAGGTCTACATCGAGAACTTGCGGAGTGATTACTTCCTGGTAATCGAATTTGTTATAAATGCGTCTCATGAATTCCACAAGACCGTTATAAACCATCGCACCTTTCGGCATGAAGAATGGAGAAGCTGGAGCGACCGGATCGAAGATAAAGAGTTCAAGCTCTTTTCCAAGTTTACGGTGATCGCGTTTTTTTGCTTCTTCAAGTTGAGTTAAGTAATCACGAAGCTCTTCTTTTGAAGAGAAACAAGCAGCATAAATACGCTGAAGCATTGGACGAGTTTGATCACCTCTCCAGTATGCACCCGCAGTGTGAAGGAGCTTAAAGTAGAAAGTCAGATCAGAAGTTTTCTCAACGTGAGGTCCAGTACAAAGATCGAAGAACGTATCACCTTGAGTGTAATAAGAAATAACTTCGCCTTCAGGAATATCACGAATAAGCTCTGTTTTAAGAGACTGGCCTCTATCAGCGAAAAGCTTCATTGCTTCATCACGAGAAACTTCATGACGAACAACTGGGAGATTACGTTTGATAATCTCTTTCATTTTTTCTTCGATGGTTTTTAGATCCTCATCAGCAAGTTTCTTGGTCATGTCGATGTCGTAATAAAAACCATTTTCAATGGTTGGACCGATACCAAGTTGAACTTTGTCGTTAGGGTAAAGTTCCATAATAGCTTGGGCCATTAGGTGGGCAGTCGAGTGCCTTAAAGTGTCTAAATCATACTTCGCCATGGATCTCCTCACAGAAGACTAGATTTTCGGATGGGATTTTCGCTTTCAACTTTACCAATCAAACCCCGTTCAATCAATGAGTTAGAGAGTTTTCGAGGAAGGGAAATGTTAGAAGTAAGAAAGTCCTTCGAGAGAATCTTACTTTCATTAAAAAATCATAGGGTCAAAAGGCCTCCGGGAAAAAAGTCTTACACTGGTTAAGGTTATGAAATTCTTAATATTTGTTCCTTTTGTGGCCCTAAACTAACTAGTTTCTTGCTTTTTTGTCAGGCTTGAGGTTTAACCTCCCATCACTTGAATTGTAAGATCAAGCGTTCTTACGTCATTTTAGGAGGAACTTATATGGACACCATTCAAACGCCATCAGTTGAAACATTGATGACTAAGGCCGTGGTGGATCTCGCTAAAGACGATCGCTTTTTAGCACACCTTCCAACTGAATCGAGTCGTATTGAAGGGCAAGGTCATTACCGTCTAGCAAAAATTTTCTACGACAAAGCAGATTTCGAAAAAGCTGAAGAGCACTTCTTGATGGCACTCGCCAGAACGGAACTTCCTCAAGACGCTTTCGCGATCTTTAAAATCTACGGTTTCCTTATCCGTATTTACTCAGAGAGCCTGAACGAAAAAGAGGCGATGAAATACATCCAGCTTTCAAGTGAACTTCTGGATCAAACAGTTGCTGCTCTTCCTTCTCTTAACGCTGAATACTTCTATAACGCTGCCGTTGTGAACACATATAAAGGTGAGTTCCAGGAAGCTCATAAGAACTTCAATCAAGCTTACCGCAAGGCCCAGACTGAAAATGAGCCTGAACTCATGGCAAAATCTCTTTATGCGATGGCGACAAATGCTTATCAAATGAAGAATTTCCAGGACACCATCACTCACTTAAATCAATTAAATGAACTGCTGAATATTCTTAAGAAAGGTTACCTAAAAGGGTCGATGCACCTTCTTTGGGGTAATGCTCTTCGTGAGCTAGGGGACTATTCAAGCTCTCTTCCACAATACGATCTAGCGATGAAACTTCTTCATTCGAAGCGTTGTTGGAACATGCATAACTATGTTCTTCTGAACAAGGGTATTTCACTCAAGAAAATGGGTGAGTTCTCGAAAGCTCTTATGCTATTTGGTCTTGCTCAAAACTCGCTCGATGACGAATACTTTAAGCGTCTTGAGCAGCTGATTATGATGGAAGTTGAAGACGTTAATGACTCTTCAGTAGACCTCTATCTTGATCGCCATAACCGTGTGATTCATGAGAAATCACTTGGTGTTATTGATTTCAAACACCGCTTTGTCCTTCTCGAGATCCTTTTCCTATTGGCGCAAACTCCGGGAACTTACTATAATAAAGAAGATCTCGCGAAAATGATCTGGAAAGACGAGTACAATCCTCTTATCCACGATAAGCTGATTTACACAAGTATCAGCCGTCTTCGTAAGCTAATTGAACCGAAAGGAATTAAGCGTCAGTATATCCTTCGTGGTAAAGATGGTTACACATTCAACCCACGCGTGAATGCTCGCTTCCATAAAGAGAATGAAGTTGTTAAGCAAAAGAACATTGCAAACATTGAAATTAGCTCTCCTGTTTAATCTATTAATCGGAGGAGTCCACGCGAAAGTGGTCTCCTCTGATCGCTTCCTGATAAAAATCCTCGATAGAACCGTTTCCTTCCAAGACATTAATTTCCAGTTCCGAAACTTTAAGGCCTTGAGCTGTCTCTATGACGACTCTATGGTGGTTCAGTATTTTGATAAAAGTTTCATCAAAGATTTGGAGAGTTTTGTGACAGAGTTTCCCGAGGGGGATGATGAGGTCAGACGCTTCATGCATGGAAGAGCAACAGAACTTAAAAAGATCCGCCATTTTTTTAAAATGCTTCGTTATTCAGAAGACCAGAAAAATACAGTTTCTCCTAAACTGGCCCAGATTATTCGTGAAGGAACCTTGGAAAATAAATGTGGGGCCGGTGTCCTTTATAAAGACACGCTAAAAACGAACTTTATTACTCTCATGGAGCTGGAGCTTTACTTGCGCGCCCGTTACGGAGGCCAACTCAAAAATAATCAAAAATTTGAGTCAATCAGACCTTCAATTGAGCTCTTCGTAGAATCTTTGGATAAACAATTCGGACATGAATATTACTGGTAAATTTCAAGAACTGAGTTCTGGTTCTGATTTAAATGACGTCGCCAAGATGGATGAGAAGCATTTTCCTCATCCCTGGAAGCTTAGCGATTGGATGGAATTAGACTTTAGTAAGCATGTTCTCGTCACGTGGAGCGATGAAACCCTTGAGGCCTTTGCCCTTTTTGGTCTGGTTCCTGGCGACGACACTGCGCATCTCTATAAGATTCAGGTCGATCCTGCAATGCAAGGTAAAGGTATCAGCATGCTTTTTTGGTCGGCCATCCTCAACATTCTGAAACAAAAAGCAGTAAAGAGCATTTATCTTGAAGTTGAATCCTCGAATGACAGGGCCATCGGGTTTTACAAAAAAGTCGGGTTTGCTTGCCTTCGACGAGTAAAAGGATATTATTCTAATGGTAGTGACGGTTTGATGCTTCAGTTAACACTCTGAGCCAGAATGGTTTAAATTGCTCTTTTGATTAGACTTTGTTACTTATAAGGCCTGCTCGTTTAGTTGTGTAGGTAAGGGAAAGGGTGGAATTATTCCATCCTTTTTTATTTTTATGGATATAAATTCAGAAAGAAGTGGCTTAGAAAAAAAATTTTTTTTGATGTGTGAACCTGTTGTCCAGGAAGCTGGTTACAGACTTTACGACATGGAATACGTTACATCTCAAAAACTTCTTCGACTTTATATTCAAGATCCTCGCACAGGTTCTGCATTAATTGAAGACTGTGTGAAAGTGGATCACGCTCTTACTGTTCCATTCGAAACAGAAACTTGGATTCCTGAAGACGTGGTGCTTGAAGTTTCTTCTCCTGGTGTTTATCGACACCTGGCCACTCTAGAGCATTTCAAAATGACCATCGGAGAAATCGTTGCGGTCGTCATTATGGGCCAGCTTTCTGAAGAGCAAACCAAAGACGCTCCAAAAGGCATCAAAGGTGAGAAGAAATTCAGAGGGAAACTTCTGAGTGCAGACAACGATGGTTTTACAATTGAGGTCAAAGGCTACCCTCTGACTCTTACATATAAGCAAACGAAAAAAGTAAATTTAGATCCCGATTTGAAATCGGTTAGTGAATAAGGAGACTACAAGTGAACTTTTCAGAATTGAGCCGAGTTATCGAACAACTAGGAAAAGACCGTGGCATCAAGAAAGATGTGGTGGTGAGTGCTATTGAACAGGCCTTCCTTGTGACTGCCCGTAAGAAATTTGGAATTCAAGGTGAATACGAAGCTCGTTATAACGAAGACGATGGTGAAGTAGAAATCTACCAATATAAAAACGTTGTTGAAAAAGTTCGCGATTCAATCGTTGAAATTGACTACGACTCTGCTAAAAAACTTGATGAAGATTGCGAAGTGGGCGATCAGCTTGGTCTTAAGATCGAGAACCCTGGTTTCTCACGTGTTGATATTCAAACAGCTAAACAAATCATTTTCCAAAAAGTTCGCGATGCTGAAAGAGACATTCTATTCTCTGAATTCAAGCACCGTGAAGGTGACCTGGTAACAGGTATTGCTCGTCGTTTTGAAAAAGGTAATGTGGTTCTTGACCTTGGTAAGTCAGATGCAGTTCTTCCTAAGAAAGAAATCATCTTCGGCGAATCATTCAAGCCAGGTGACAGAATCCAAGCTTATCTTTCAGACGTAGTAATGACTAACCGTGGTCCTGAAATCCGTCTTACAAGAACATCTCCGATGTTCCTGGTTAAACTTTTCGAAGTTGAAGTTCCAGAAATCGCTGATGGTACAATTGAAGTTAAGGCCGCTGCTCGTGAACCGGGCCACCGTGCTAAGATCGCTGTAACAACAAAAGATCGTGATATTGATCCTGTTGGTGCTTGCGTAGGTATGAAAGGTTCTCGTGTTCAGAACATCGTGAACGAACTACAAGGCGAAAAAATTGATATCGTTCGTTGGAACGAAGATACTGAGACTTTTGCTCGCGCAGCTCTTGCTCCAGCGGAAATTCAATCAATCACTCTTAACCACGACGAGCACACTCTTGATGTGATCGTTGAGGACGATCAACTGTCTCTTGCCATCGGTAAGCGCGGTCAAAACGTTCGTCTGGCAGCAATGCTAACTGGTTGGAAAATTAACATCATCTCTAAAGCGAAGCTTCAAGAGAGAGTTAAACTTGCAGTTGAAAACCTTATCCAGCTTTCTAACATCTCTGAAGCAACAGCTCAGGTACTTGTTCAGAAAGGTATCATGTCTATCGTTGATCTATCTGCTGCTGCTCCGGAAGACGTTGCTCGTTTCCTAGGCAAGTCTGTTGCTGACGCTAAAGCGATGATCGAAATTGCTTCTGAGGCCCTTGAAGACGAAAACATTAAAACTGACCTTGATGAGAACGCTGAAATCATTTCTGCTTCAGCAGTTCCAAATCAGAGCGGTTTCAAGAGATCTGAAGGTGGAGCCAAGACAGAAGTTAAGAAAGGCGAAGACGTTACTAAGTTCTCAGAAGCTGAAAGAAGACTTCGCGAAGAACTTGCTGCTTTTAAATTGAAGTAATTTTTTGAAGTTATAATCGGAGAAAAGAATGGCAAAAAAAGTTTACGAACTTGCCAATGAAATTGGAGTGGGAGCACTTGATCTCGTTGAGAAGCTCAAATCTATGGGCTTTAATGTGAGAAACCACATGGCAAGTCTGACAGACGAAGAAGCTGCGAAGGCATTGGCCGCGTACGCGACTCCTGAGAAGAAAGCTTCTCCTGTGAAGAAAGCCGTCGTGCGAAAGGTAATCAAGAAGGAAGCGACTCCGGTTGAGGAAGCTCCTGCTGTTGCCGCTAAAGAAGAGGCCCATGAAGCTCCGGTTACAGCAAAAGTTGCTGCTCCGGAAGTTGCTGCAACGCCAGTTGCTGAAACTCCTGCTTCTGAAGAAAAGCCAAAAGTTGTTACGGTAAAACGTAAGACGAAAGCTCAAAAAGAAGATGAAATTCAGCGTGCAGTTGAAGCTAAAGAAGAGGCCGCAGCTGAAAAGGCCGCTCAACAGGCCGCCGCTCAGGCCGCTAAAGAAGCTCCATCTGAGCCAGCAAATCTAGCAACACCTGCCAGAGTTCGCGATCCTAAGAAGGACTACTACGAAGAGAAAAGACATACTTTTACTCCGATCTTCGTTCCTGAAGAGAAGAAGAAAGATGAAACTGCTCAAGAGAAAAAACCTCAAACTACTGAAACACGTCTTACTCCAAGAAGACCGACTGAAGAACCAGTTGAGACTGAAGAGGAAAAAGATAAGAAGCGCATGGGTGACCTTGCCGCTGCTATCGGTAAGAAAGGTGTTGGTGCTGGTAAGCGTGACCTTACTGTCATCCGTGCTGATGAAGAATTAAAATACGCTTCTGCCCTTGTTGGTAAGGCGATTTATACTCCGGCCAAGAAGAAAAAGATCTACTCTGGTCCAACTCAGAAAACTCTTATTACTGAAATTAAAGAGTCTAAGCGCGTGATTGAGATCCACGGTGTTGTGACTGCAGAAAATCTTGCAGAAAAACTAAGTGTTCGTTTCGAATCACTCGCTAACCGAGTTCTTGAAATTAACCTACTTGTGAGACCTGATGATTATATCGGTGTAAAACTTGCGGGTGAAATCGCCGCTCTTTACAACTACCGTGTTGAAGACGTTGCCTTCAATGAAGAAGCGGTTCTTAATAAGAAAGCTGGGGAAGATAAATCTGCTTACCCGATCCGTAACCCGATCATCACGATCATGGGTCACGTAGACCACGGTAAAACATCACTTCTAGACTATATCCGTAAGGAGAAGGTTGCAGCAGGTGAGGCCGGTGGTATCACTCAGCACATTGGTGCTTACTCGGTAAAAGTAAAAGATGCGATGCTTACGTTCCTAGATACTCCTGGTCACGCCGCTTTCGCAGCGATGAGACAGCGTGGTGCTAACGTAACAGATATCGTAGTCCTCGTAGTTGCTGCAGACGACGGTGTAATGCCTCAAACTGTTGAATCAATCCGTTTCATTAAGAACGCGGAAGTTCCAGTTATCGTAGCAGTTAATAAAATTGATAAACCTGCTGCTAACCCAGATAAGGTGAAACAAGGTCTAACTGAGCACGGTCTCCTTCCTGAAGAATGGGGTGGTGAGACTCAATACGTGAACGTATCGGCTCTTACAGGTCAAGGTATTGATGATCTACTTGAGGCGATCCAGCTTCAGGCGGAAATCATGGAACTTCGTGAGAACCCTAAAGGTGCTGCTGAAGGTATCGTGATTGAATCTAAGATTGAAGTGGGCCGTGGTCCTGTTACAACAATCCTGGTTCAGAAAGGTACATTGAACAAAGGTGATTCAATTGTGGTTGGTGAGACTTCTGGTCGCGCTCGTTCACTTATGGATTACACAGGTAAAATGCTGAACACGGCCGGTCCTTCGACTCCGGTTCAGGTCCTTGGTCTTGAAAGCGTTCCAACTCCGGGAGACATCCTGAACGTTGTGAAAAATGAACGTGAAGCTCAGAAGATCGTTGATAACCGTATTGCTGAAAGAAAAGCTCTTGCAAATACTTCAGTTGAGGCCAAGAAAGTTTCTCTTGAAGACTTCTTCGCAACTGCTCAGAACAACTCTGAGGCCGAGAAAAAAGTTCTTAAACTTATCATCCGCTCAGACGTACAAGGTTCTTACGAAGCAATTAAAACTGCAGTTGAGCGACTTGGTAACAATGAAGTATCAGTTGAAGTTATTAGTGGTGGCGTAGGTGCTATTACTGATAACGACGTAAACCTTGCGGCCAACTCTCAAGGCTTCATCCTTGGATTCAACATGCGTCCAGTAACAACTGCTCGTCGTATTGCTGAGGAGAAGGGCGTTGATATTAAGACCTACTCAATCATTTACGAACTTATTAACGATGTAACACTTGCCCTTGAAGGTATGTTGACTCCAGAAAGAGTTGAGAAATACATCGGACGTGCTCAAGTTAAAGAAACGTTCTCGATTCCTAAAGTTGGTACAATTGCTGGTACAGCAGTTGTTGACGGTAAGATCGAGCGTGGCTGTAACATTCGTCTTCTTCGTGATGGTAAGATCATTTACGATGGTAAGCTTACAACTCTTAAACGCTTCAAAGATGAAGTTAAAGAAGTTAAGAACGGTTACGAGTGCGGTATGTCTCTTGAGAACTTCAATGATATTAAAGTGGAAGATCTTATCGAGGCCTACATCATGGAAGAGAAGAAGAGAACTCTTACAAGCGATCTAACTCTCTAAGGATGACAAATGGCCAAGGCCAGTACCGGACGTGGTAATAAATTTTCAAAGCTAAAATACGAGGAAAGGATCCGCGATGAGATTAATCTCGCTCTCAGAAGAGAGTTCGCGGATCCTCGACTCATTAATGTTTCAATCACTCACGTAGAACTGACTCAAGACTATTCTCACGCAAAAGTGTATTGGGACACATTCAACGCTTCCACTCGCGGAGACGCGAAAGAGGCGATTGAGAGTACTGCAGGACGTATGCGCAAACTTCTTTCTACAAAGATGGAAGTTCGTCACACTCCTGAGATTCACTACGTGTACAATTCTCAGTTCGAAGATTCGAACAAGATCGACAAGCTCCTGAAAGATTCAGCGGATGAAGCTGAATAAGAAACAGGCGCTGTTTCCCCCTTTAGTTTTTAATGTGTTTAAACCGGCCAGGATCACGTCTTACGACGTGGTCAGGCATTTTAAACGTCACCTTCCCCAAGGTTTTGGGAAGATCGGTCACTTTGGAACATTAGATCCATTTGCTTCCGGTGTTCTCATGATTGGAATTTGTGGGGCCGCTCGTCTGAATGATTTTATTCACGACTTCCTTCCGAAAACTTACCTTGCTGTAGGAAAACTTGGAATTGAAACTCCGACCGGAGATTACACTTCTGAGATCATTCAGCGTGATGAATCTTTGTATCTTAATCGTGAGATCGCGAGCTTTAGTCGCGAGTTCATCGAAGAAAAACTTCGTGAGAAGTTTATCGGTGACTACTGGCAGGCCCCTCACAAATTTTCGGCCGCAAAGCACATGGGACGAAATCTTCATGAATGGGCGCGAGAAGGCATTGAAGTTAAAAAAGAGCCGGTCCTGCGTAAGGTCTATAAAATCGAAGTCGTAAAATACGCTTTCCCGTATCTTTCTATCAGAGTGGAAGTGAGCTCAGGTACTTATGTGCGCACACTTTTTACGGACATGTGTAATTATCTTGGAACTCTTGGTTCCCTGATTTCATTGGTCCGCGAAAGCGTTGGTCCGGTCACCTATAAGACCGCTCTCAAAATGAAAGACTGGCCACAGGACAAAACTCTTCCCATCATCTCTCGCGGAATGAAAATTGAAGACGTGCTGCCTTTCACCAAGCTAAAACTTGATGAAAAACAGACACTGACTTTTAAAAATGGTGGGTTCTTGAGACCTGCAGATTTGAATGTTCTTCAAGAATCATCACTTTCACAGAATTATTTCTGGATGCTGGATGAGAGTGAAAAACTGCTCGGTCTGGGTGAAAAAACTTTTCCGACTGAATTAAAACCTAAGATAAATTTTCATTCAGAGGTTGAAGTTCCTTCTTCATCTGATCATGACCCTCAATGACCTTGCCCCAGCAAGCGACACAGAAATCATCTACATTTGAAAAATTCTTCGGATCAATTTCTTTGTGAACAATGATTCCCACATTACGATTTGGACGAATGAATCCCCAGCGATTGAGGACACCACGAGTTCCATAGATACTGGTAGGAATGACTGGAATTTTCTCGTTATAAGCGAAAATTAAAAGAGTACGTTTTACTTCTTCCATCGTTTTTGGAAGAGCGTTTTTCGAACGTGTGCCTTCCGGATAGACTTGAAGACCGATCTTCTCAACCAGAATCCTTTTCCTTGCCTGATCAAAGACTCTCTTACGAGACGACATTTTTCCACGGGCCACTGGCATCGCACCTGAAGCGTACGCAATCCATCCGAAGATCGGAATATAAAGAACTTCTTTCTTCATGATGGGAGGGACTTGATACTTCGTCATCACGAGAGGGATGTCCATATAGCTCTGATGATTGGCAATATAAAGACCTTGTGCTGGAACTCCACTGAATTCCGGAGAACGATGGTCTTCAGAGAAGCGGACCTTTACCTGACATGCATAGCGCAATAGGAGCTTGCCGAAACATTCCCACATGGGAGACATGATTTTTAATCTTCTTTCAAGACCAAAAGGCAGGGCCACTAAACAAGCAGGCACAAGGGTAGTAAAAAGTAGGACTGTGCCCACTACAACAGCTTTTATTTGAATGAGAATACGCATAGGGTGGCATTGTACAGAAAAATAGATGACTATATCAATAAAGAGTCCCGATCTTTTTGTTCTAATTTCCAGCTGTTTAGGCTATAATTTCGAAGATTAATAGGATCATTTTTTAGGAGTTACTTGTGTCAACTAGCTTAATCGCCATGGGCGTTGCTATTTTTCTGGTAATCAACCTTGTTGTTGGTTTGGCCGGTTTAAGTTTATTGTTCGGGACTTTCGAGACTTTGTTCGGAAAGCCCAAGCTAACACTTTTAAGATCTACTAAGAGCGGTAACTTCTTCGCTTTCGGATTCAAGTGGAATTCAGCGAAAGAGCCAGCTGCACTAGATACTATCCGTATCCGTTTGTTCAACCCGTTCGGTAGCCCGACTCAGGTTGAAGTATCTAAGCCATTTGAGGCCAAGAAAACTTCTTTCGCTACAGAAGTAGACATGGGACCAGGATTTATTGATCTTCTTGGTGCTAAAAACTTTGATTTGGCCATGGTTCAGATTGAAGTTGTTTCTTCAACTGACGGCGTGGTTTTCCAGTTCGATATGAAAGGTCCTAAGTTTAAGAAGCTTGTGACTGAAGCTCATCTAACTGTTGATCAATTTATTGCTGACCACAAACTAGATGTTGTGAAAAAATCTCAACCACCAATTGATGTGCCTATTCGTACATTCATTGCGGATACTGTTCCTGGTAAAGGATCTCAACTTGCAATCGCTACGAACCCAGCTTTCGCTGCTCAGTTCGCGGGCGCTGGTGCAGGTGCTGCTGCCGCTGGTGGCGCAGCTGCTGGTCCTGCCGCTGAGAACTTCAAAGTGGCGAAGGTTTGGATTGAGCCAGGTTGTATCGTTTGTAACGCTTGCGAAGACATCTATAAGGAAGTGTTCGAAGTACTTGCTGATACATGTATCATCCGTCCAGGAGCCCCTCTTGATGACGGTCTAAGAATTCAAGAAGCTGCAGAAGCTTGTCCGGTTGAAGTAATCAAATTTACAAAAGCATCATAAAAAAAGGCCCTCTTTCGAGGGCCTTTTTTTTTAGATTTAAAGCACAAAATTTTTGCAAGGGTTAGGACGGGAATCCGTTGTGGCCTTGTGTTTATAACGTTCCTGATAAAAGGCCTTCGCATGATCCGCGACTTCATATGAAAGTTTCATGGTTTCATCTTCAAGCTTTGGCCATGACGAGAAGAAGGCCGCACGTCTTTCAAAGTCTGGGTTTTCGCGAATGAGTTGGGCCCGACGTCTCTCAATTTGAAGAACTCTATCTAAAACATCTTTGGCCTCTTCTTTTTCTTTACCCGATAATGTCTCAATTTTTTTCTGATAAAGCTTCTTAAGAGGTTCGGCGTTGTAGCTCAAAATCTCGCTTTGTCCAAGGCTCATGCAGCTGCGCAGTTTTAGAAAACCATCATCTTTTTCCGTACAGAAGCTTTCTTTCGGAGAATTTTTAGGTGTGGCGAGCTTACTTAAGTCTGTTCTCATCTTTGAGAGGAGAGCGTAGTAACGATCAACTGATTCACGAAATTTCCTACCGTCTCTAGAACTATACTCAACTCCTCGGGCCTTTTTGATGTTCTCAAATTGCATGATGAGATTGGTGAGTTCCTGATAATTTTTTGGCTCTTCACAGGCCTCACCTTTGGCCGCTTCGGCCGTTACATACGGTGAAAACTTGTCGTGATTAGCATCGTAGCGATAGAGATAGGGAGTGATGTTGTCATACATTTCATTATTAAGGTCCATGCCCACGGGTGAAGAAATCATGGGGAATGAAAGATCATTAAATGAACTTCTCGCATTAAGAAAGACCTCTTCCAGAGATTTCCCTTTCTTCATGTTATCAATAAATGCATTCGTAAAAGGTGCTGGACTATTTCCTGCGTAACCATAGTGATTAGGGCCGGTCGCTGAGATGATACATGTATTTGGTTTATTCAATGCAAGTGTGTTTCCTGAGTGACAAGAGAGATCAATGATAGCGAGTTTCACGCCTTTTTTTTCTGCAAGATTCACCAAATTTTGAAGCTTGTCCATTGAGACCATGCGACTACCTTCGGCTGTATCAAAATTTTGAACAGCACCACCGGTAACTGAAACGTCGTGGGTCTTCTCTTTATCGGTCTTTTTCATCGAACCATGGGTGGAAACGATCAGCATGAGCTGATCAGCACTCGTGATCTGACCATTGTTTATTTTTGTTTCATAGTCTTTGATGATTCGATCATATTCAGATTCGGTGAAGCGAGTATTAGTGGCCTTCCTTCTAAAGCTGTCGGCCAGGTAGCTTTCAGTTTTCGAATGACCACCGTTGAAAGAGACCTGTGTCTCCCAGTTTGAATTTGAATTGAAGCTACCAATAGATTTCACCTGATAGTCGAAAATTGTTTCAGGCCCCGCAGGCTCACCACCACCACCCATAAAGGTCATGTAGTTTTTTGCATGAAGAGGACCGCAAGTCATAAGTGAGAGGAGGAGAGTGATTTTTACTTTGGACATTCAATCGCCTTCAGTTCTTTTATATAGCTATGATTTTGATGATTAAGAGGATCGGGAGTACTGCGCTTCAGACTTTTAATTTCTTGAATGACAGATTTTGAAACAGGTTTACCTTTAAAGACGTATTCCCCTTTCGTTGTTGAATCCAAGTAAGGACCAAACTTCGCGGTGTCGGAAATTTTCATTCCGAATCTCATTTCGGACATGGTTTTTTCGTTCACGACAAGCTCAAGGTCAGAACCTTTAATACGGGCGACACCCTTGACCTCGTAAAGGTAACAATCGGTAGAGGCGAGCGAGTTAACAGAAATGAAAATACCTAGAAGGAATATGCTCTTCATATTCCTTCGGTATCGGTTTTATTTAGATTGGACTTTAAGTTTGGCGGACGACCGCCATCGGATATTAAGAAAGTTTTTTCCAGACAAGATCAGTCTGGAAAAAGCCTTTAAGACCTTCTTCATTTTCTTTCCAGATGTCTTTCAGGCTATCTCTGTGTTTTTTCAGTTCAGGGCATTCGAAAGTCAGAACTGGTGACTGATATTTTTCGACAGCAAATGTTCCAAGAGATCCTGGAGTAGGGTAACCAATATCAGAGGCCACTTCGTACTTATTAAAGCCATGAAGGTATTCAGCAACGTCTTTACAGTCACCGTTATAGTTCAGGATTGGCTTCCATGTATGGAAAGAAAGAATAAATCCTGGCTTGTACTTATCCATAAGTTTGACCAGAAATTGGTTCTCAGGTTCAGAAAGGGCCTTGGCACCTGGATTGTAGCGTGGCTCTTTATGAACTCCCGACCAGTCTTTCGTTGGAAGGTTGCGGTTAAGATCAACTGAGTGAGCGTTTACACGAGTCTGGTTTTTATAACCATCAACGTTCAAGATAGGGATCACGATCATCGGAAGATCTTTCAATGAATGCTCTAATTTTAGCCATTGAAAGAGTTCTTTAAGAACATAAACACCTTCAACTTCATCACCGTGAACTCCACCAATAAGATAGAGATACTTCGGAGCTTTGATGTCCGTTTTAAAAACTGGAATTGGATGGCCTTCTACAGATTCGCCACTATCAAGTTCGGAAAAAATCATACTACTCTCTATGAAGATACACAGCGGACTGACCCGGTGTCTCTTCAACCTCCACTTCTAAACTATTAAAGGCAAAACCAAATTTTTGCGTCACTTTTTTTCGAATTTCATCACAAATATAGACCGCGATTCTTTCTGCACTGGTATTTAAAATTGGCAGTAAGAGCACATCTGATTGTGGAATAGAGAAGTGGCTTTCGTCAGGTGTTTCAATGACGTAGTTCTTCCTATCGGTGTAAATTTTCAGATGCTTGTTATCTTTTGGAATCAAAAGCTTGTGATCAAGAGAATCGCAAACTTCACGAACAATCGGCTTAATGTCTAGGAAATCAAAAACCATGTCTCCCTCAAGAGAAGGAGCTTCGCCACGAACTTGAACACGGTAATTATGGCCATGAAGAGGCTCACGGGTCCCGTTCTCAAAAATCATGAAGTGCGAAGATGCAAAATTAAAGTATTGCTTATAAACTTTAATCGAAAATGGAAGACTCAAAGAGGTCCTTTCCTGTTGAGGTAATCTCACAGAAGATACTATCGCGTTAAAAAGTTGGCAAAGGGAATACTAGCTTTGCTGCGTTTTGTTAAAGGCAAAAATGAAGAAAAAACAGCTCCGCGCCCTGAATTCTCTCGAGAAGTGGCTTTTAAAAGAAATTCCGAGTCAGGAAATATTAAAAGAGGCCTTCAAAACCATCCGCGGTGCTCTGGAAAGTTTACCAGAAGAAATAGATGAAATTCCTGCAGGATTACCGGCCCCGGCCGAAATTGCTAACGAGCCTTTGACCATTGCGCTTTATTCAGATGGTGGCTGTCGTGGAAATCCGGGACCAGGGGCCTATGCTTACGTCATTCAAAATCATCAAGGTGATGTGCTCGCTGAGGGTGTAGAGTTTGAAGCGCACACAACGAACAACAAGATGGAACTCTCTGGCCCCATTCGTGGTCTTTCGGAATTAAAAGAGATTCTTCCTGAATCTCGTCTGACTAAAATTAAAGTCATCACAGATTCAAAATATGTGGTGGATGGAATGAAGAGTTGGGTCGCAGGCTGGAAGTCCCGTGGTTGGAAGAAGGCCGATGGTAAAGCGCCAGAGAATCTCGAACTTTGGCAGGAGCTTGATCAGATAAAAGACTCCTTCCTTCAAGTGGAGTGGGCCTGGGTAAAAGGTCACGGCGGACATCCACAAAACGAATACTGTGATAAGAAGGCCAACGAGGCAATGGATGCGCATCTTTCTTAGTCTTCTTTTTTTATCATTTCATCTTGAGGCCGCTTGTGAGTTTAAGACGACGGTCAAGAAAGTCATTTCTCTTTCTGGAACTTCAACTGTTGTTTTCAAAGAACTAGGTCTTCTTTCAAAACTCCATGGTATTTCCGTTTTTAATCCAATCAGTGAAAAAGCATTCTCCGGGAAAGTTTATCCCGGAGGCATTTTCCTTTCTCATAACTCACTTTCTGAATTAGAGAGAAGCGTGGTTTTTTACGATGAGAGCCGCGATCTAAAAAAAGTTCTGGGCTCTCGAAGCAGTGTGAAGGCGATCGAGATTCATACTCGAGGTCTCACTCCACAAGAATCAATAGATGGAGCTCTTAAGGCGATCGCTCCTTATGTTCAAAACTGTGAAGAAAAAATCACAAACTTAAATTCTAAGATCAAAACCTTGGAAGAAAAAATTTTGAAGAAAATTCCCAATAATCTCAACGTGGTTTTTTATTTGGGAGAGTTTCAGAATGGTCGAGCTCCAGAATTTGTGATGGTCAATGATGGAGTGGTAAAGTGGCTTAAAGATCTAAAGAAGATTAAAACTTATCCCACGGAGCTTGCTTATGTGAACTGGTCATCAAAACTGATGAGTGAGATGCCGGTCAATACCATGCATGTAGGAGTGAAGGATCCGGGACGGGATAATAAGCGTGAAATAAAAAGGTCATCCAAGAGGATGACCTTTATTTATCCTGGTTCACTTGTTCCAGGTGTGACTCAACTTGAAGCTTTTCTTTATTGGGCAGAATCTATTTTTTAGTTTGCGCCTTGTTCGCGGCCACAATTTCTTGGGCGATCTTTTTCATTCGTTGAAATTCATCCGTTGAACCAATACCACCAGAGGTCGTCATTTTCATTTCCATTTCTTTGGCTTGCTTCACACGCTCATCAGAATTCGGGTGAGAGGCCATGGCATCTGAAAGCCAAACCATCGCTGCATTCTGGCCTTTCTTCGCTTCTTTTTCCATGGAAGCGAGTTTTGAATAGAAGTCACCGATCTTCGTTTTATCGTAACCCGCAACTGTGGCGTATCTGAAACCAACGCGGTCTGATTCAAGTTCATCTTCTTGAGAGTTTTTCATGAAGGCAAACTTCTGGACCATTAAACCACCGACAGCACCACCACCGGCACCATAAGCGGTGTACTTGGCCTTACAAGCTGTGTCCTTTGGATCGCAAAGTTTTTTACTAAGCATATATCCTGCTGCGCCACCAAGGGCCGCACCAACACCACCAAATACCCATGTTTTGGTTTGTTCTTTCTTGGCCACATACATGCGCTCAGCTGTGTGACGAGCAGTCACGTGACCGATTTCATGTCCTAATACTCCCGCGATTTCAGCTTCTGAATCGGCCATGGCAATAATAGGAGCTGTGATGAAAACACTTCCTGCTGGCATCGCGAACGCGTTCACGACCTGCGCATCGATCACCGTGAAAGTGTATGTGTAAGGATTGTTATTCAAACGGTTGGCATTAACAAGTTTTTGACCCAAGCGATTGATGTAGGCCTGAATCTCTTTATTTTTGGCCGCAGGATATTCTTTCATCATTTCCGGCAGGGCCTCTTGTGTGAGCTTCTTTTCTTCTTCAACTGTGAGGGCCACTTGTTGGCCTTCGTTATTTCCTTCGCGGTAACGATCAGATGTCTTGGCGCAAGAAACTAATAGAATCACCAGGGAAAGTCCCATGATTAGCTTATTTGTCATATATACCCCTCTAAAAGCGATTAACACATTTTATGTAAGAGGATAGAATCTTCCAAGAATTATGTATAAATTCAAAATCACCGATCCACATTTTTTGCCTCATTGTGCTTGTGATATCGAGCTCACGCTTATGCCTGGTGAAATCCTGACTTTGGTAGGAGAGAATGGAATTGGGAAATCCACACTCATGAATCGCATTTGGTTAACAGGTGCCCATGAGATGACCTATGTGGAGCAGAGGCCCTTAGATTATTTTTATGATCGACCTTTAAAAAGAATCAAAGAAGTACTTCTCAAGGCCCGTGGGGATAAAATTGATGAAGAGTTTTTCTTCTCCCTATGGAAGCGGTTTGGATTAGAACAGAAAGAATCGCGAATGCATTCTTCTCTTTCCGGTGGAGAAGGGCAGGCGCTAAAAATCGCTCTTACTCTTGCTCAGAAATCTCAGTGTTATCTACTTGATGAACCTTCACAGTTTCTCGATGTGAATATGAAACAAGTTTTAAGTTCTGTGATGAGCGAACTTCAAGCTAAAGAGAAATCTGTTTTATTAGTTGAGCATGATAAAGAATGGATTCGTAGGGCCCGTTTTGTTCAACTGGGAATTGTTAACGAGACATTGAAAGAGGTGAAATCATGGACTATCTGATTCCAAGATTTCTCTGTGCCTTCTTATCTGGTGCGATCCTTTCTCAAACCGGTAGTTTGATCCAGATGGGAACCAGGAACATTCTGGCGAGTCCTTCAACTCTTGGTTTTGATGGACTGAGCATTCTCTGGATTCTTATTCTGCATTCCGTATTATTACTGACAGGATACGAGCATCCGGTGACAGTGTTATTTTTGTTTGGTGTTCCCGTTTTTGCCATCGTTGGAATTTTCTTTTCGAAGTTCATCGGACAATCAAAAAATATTGAGCGACTGATTCTCTTGGGCCTGACATTTAATTTGCTCGTAGGGGCAGTGTTCTCACTTTGGCAGTTTTTGTTCCTGGCCTTCAACCTGCCATTTCCAGTTGAGTTATGGTTTGGTCATTTTAGATTTGCTAATCCAGAGGCCCTGGGAATTTTAGTTGTCTTAGAATTTCTCATCTTGTTTGGATGGTGGCGCCTTTCTAAAGAATTCTTATTATTCTCTCTCGGAAAAAACCTCGCTTCGAATTGGAAACTAGAGGAGAGAACGGTTTATAAATTTTTATTTCTGACAGTGGCGATCGGAACTTTTACGGTCATTAGTCTTTTCGGAGCATTTTCATTTATGGCCTTGGTGTTTCCGATTTTTGCTCGAAAGCTTTGGTTCAAAAAGTTTGATTTGGCCGGAGAATTTTTAATTGGTGGCCTTGCCAACGGACTATTACTCATGGCGATTGATTCCGCCTGTTACTACTTTCCCATCTTCGGGGCAGAAATTCCGGTGGGCCTTATCGCAACGGCGGTAGGTGCGCTGAGTCTTATTTTCCTTTTGTGGACTTCAAAGGGACCCATGGAAATAGTGGCAAAGACTAAAAAATAAAGTTATTCTTTAAATGTTTTAATCAACAAAGGATTGTTCTCTATGAAAAACACGTGGGTTTTATTAAGCCTTTTAGCTTCTGTTCTAGTTCTGTCTGCTTGTTCTAAAAATGATCCAAAGAAAATTTCCCTTGAGTCTGAAGACGATAAAACGTTCTACGCTATGGGATACATGCTTGGTGGAAATCTTCAGCGCCTAAGCCTTTCTGATAAAGAGCTTGCTGCTCTTTACAAAGGTGTTGCTATGGCAGCGAAGAATGAAAAGTCTGAAGTTGATATGGCCGTTTATCAGAACCGTATCCAAGAAGTTTTCAAAGCTCGTATGGATAAAGTTGCTGCTAAAGAAAAAGAAGCTGGTAAAGCTTTCATCGAAAAGTTCATCAAAGATGAAGGTGCTACTAAGACTGAATCTGGTCTAGCTTATAAAGTAATCAAAGAAGGTACTGGTGCTACTCCAACTGCTGAAGACGTTGTTGAAGTTCACTACCACGGTACACTTGCTGACGGTACAGTTTTCGATTCATCAGTTGAGCGCGGTAAGACAATCTCTTTCCCACTTAACCGTGTAATCAAAGGTTGGACTGAAGGCCT
Source organism: Peredibacter sp. HCB2-198 (assembly GCF_045999315.1). Taxonomy (GTDB): domain Bacteria; phylum Bdellovibrionota; class Bacteriovoracia; order Bacteriovoracales; family Bacteriovoracaceae; genus Peredibacter. Next base: position 2,018,401 of record NZ_CP174607.1, read on the forward strand.
ACAAACTATGAAAGAAGGCGGAAAAACAAAATTCGTAATTCCTTCTGACCTAGCTTACGGCGAAGCTGGTGCTCCTCCAAAAATTCCTGGTGGCGCAACTCTAGTTTTCGAAGTTGAGCTTTTCAAAGTTACAAAAGCTGCTGACGCTAACAAGCCAGCTGCTCCAGCTAAGAAAAAGTAATTCTTTTAGATCTGATTTAATAGACGAGGGCGGTAGCAATACCGCCCTTTTTTTTACTCTAAAGTGGCCCGCAATTCGGAGTAATCACTTTCTCCAGCGGTAGTAATCACTTTCTCCAGCGGTAGTAATTCACTTTCTCCAGCGGCAGTAATTCACTTTCTCCAGCGGCAGTAATTCACTTTCTCCAGCGGCAGTAATCACTTCCTCCAGAGAAAGTAATTCATCTTCAATGGCATTTAATTAAGTCTTTAAATCTGATGAATGTGCTAGGCAGGGGAACGAGAACCAAGGATTAAGCACAAATAAAAAGGCCACCTTTCGGTGGCCTTCATTAAGAATCAAATTTATCTAAGAATTACTTAGAAGGTTTGAACCAACAAAGTGGACGTGTACCAGTTTTGTAGCCAAGAGAACCGTGACAAGTACCTTTTACTTCGTCAGTAGCAGATACGTCTTCGTTCATGCTTACGTCACAGATTGAACCTGAGTAGTAAGTATCTAGACGACATTGAGCTTTAGGGTGGTTGTCATCAGTTTTAGAAACAACAGCTCTGTCTGGAGTTTCAAATTTTGTAGCAGGAAGGTTTCCAAGAGCTGAGAAAAGATCAGAAACTGATTTTCCTGCCATTGAAGTACGGATACAAAGAGCAGTATCTTCTGCATCGTTTTTAGTAGCTTTTTTACAGCCATCAACAACCATCTTCGGAGCACCAAGAGTTTTTACGATAGCTTGGTTATTGTCGTTTACCCATGCTTTACGAAGACACTTAAGAACTGCGAAGTAGTCAGATTGACCTTCGTTTGAAGCCCAGCTAACAGCTCCACCGCCGTTACCGCCCCACCATCCGCCGCCGCCAGCAGATTGACCTTTTCTTGGAGCTCCACCGATGTGGTGACCAAGTTCGTGACAAACAACTAGAGACATCCCGTCTTTAGTAATTGTATTGTGACGAGCAAGACCGCCGAACATTGCAACTTTCCAAGTTTTACCTTGTTGAGAAGCGTATGCGTTAACTGTACCGTCAGTCCAGTTACGCTCGATATATAGTTTTGCACCCATGCTTGAAACGATCGGAGCATAGATTGCTTCAACTTCGTCAATTGCGTCATTGAATTCTGCTTCAGTGATACCGCCCTTAAGACCTTTCTGATCTGCAGAGATGTATAGATCGTTCTCAGGAACGAATCCACCTTTACCATCTTGTGAACAAGCAAGTGCTGATCCAGCAAGTGTAAGGCTTAGTGCCAATGCTGTTAGTTTCTTCATAGTCATTCTCGGTATCCTCCGTGATCTCTAATACAATTTTGTGTTAGGATTTTATGTGGATGGTTATTGTTTCGTTTTTCAAAAAAACCTGTCTAGTCAGAAATTCATTTTGGCCTCAGGTTGTAAGAAGATGTTGGAAAACTGACCAAAATAGACAGTTGTGCGCAAAATCAATTAAAGGAATTTCATGTTTTTCATCGCGTTTTATGTTCCAGAAGATCATGCAGAGAAGGTGAAAGAGGCCATGTTTCAAGCAGGAGCTGGAGCAATAGGTAACTATCGCAAATGTTCTTTTGAATACAAAGGAGTAGGTCAATTTGAACCGATGCAGGGAAGTGATCCTTTTATCGGTAAACAAGGTGAAGTGGAGCGTGTTCCGGAACTCAAAGTGGAAATGGTTTGTGCAGAAGGACATCTTGCCGCAGCAATTTCTGCTTTGAAGATGTCACATCCCTACGAAACTCCCGCTTATCATGTGATTAAAACACTCAGCTTTTGAGCTGTAATTAAAGCTAAAAAGTTGATCCGATCGAACCGATAAGAAAAGAGAACAAAGAGGTTTAAATGAAGCTCTTCCTTTTTTCTATCTTACTTTCAACTCAGCTTTTTGCCGCTGAAAATAAAACACCACCATTGCGTGAAGTGGCCGTGATTGTGACAAAAGAGGGTTATTACCCGAAGTCCCTGTCTGTTTTTGAGGGCGAGAAAGTGAAGTTCTATGTGACTTCAACCGTTGAAGAACCTCATTGTTTAATCGTGGAATCTCATAAAGTTTTCCTGGCCGCCAACAAAGGCAAGGTGACCGAAGCAGAAGCGGTCTTTGATAAGGCCGGGGAATTTGCTTTTTATTGCCCGAGTTCAAAAAATGACGGGAAAATAGTGGTTTTAAAGAAAGTTGTGCCGAAGAGAGAAGTGGCCTCTGAGAAATCAGACGGCATGCTTTGGACCCCGAAAGAGTATTAGGAGTATTGACTCATGAGTAGCGTTTTTCAGGACGCAATTTCGACCCTCTTATCACCGATCGGCGATTTGCTGAAAGACCCTTCTATTTCAGAAGTCATGATCAACGGTCCTTTTGATATTTTCATTGAACGAAAAGGTCTCGTTTACCGAGTTCCTAATAAATTTCCAGATGATGAATCTTTGATGGCCTCGATGCGAGCAGTTGCTCAGTCAGTGGGGCGTGTGATTGATTCAGATAACCCTCGTCTGGATGCTCGTCTACCTGACGGTTCCCGTATTGCAGTGGTGATTCCTCCTATGGCCAAGGCCGGGGTAACAGTTGCCATTCGTAAATTCTCTGAGGAGAAATTAGGTCTGAAAGACCTGATCAATTTCGGTTCGCTTTCTCCAGATGGAGCGAGATTCTTAGATTGTTGTATGTACCTGGGTAAGAACACCCTGGTTTCAGGTGGTACCGGTTCAGGTAAGACCACCATGCTAAACGTTCTTGGCGGACGAATGCCAAAAACTCAGCGTCTTCTTATCATTGAAGATGCGGCCGAACTTCAAATTAAGGCCGAGCACGTGGTTCAATTTGAAACACGTAAGCCAAATAAAGAGCGTGGGATTAAAGAAGTGACCATCAGAGATTTGATGGAATCTGCACTCCGTCTTCGTCCAGATAGAATTATCGTGGGGGAGGTTCGTGGTCCCGAAGCTCTTGATCTATTGAACGCCATGGGGACTGGTCACGAAGGTTCTATGGGTACAGTTCACGCCAACTCCCCGGTTGATGCCTGTACACGTCTTGAGACTCTGTGTCTCATGGGTGAAACCAAGATTCCACCTGATGCCATTCGTAAAATGGTGGGAAGTGCTTTGCAATTAATTGTTCAATGTAGCCGTTATCATGATGGTGGTCGTCGTACATCTCATATTTCAGAAGTTCTGGGCGTGGATGAACACGGTCGTTATGTGGTGCGAGATATTTTTCGCTGGGTGCAAACTGGTAAGGATGAGAACGGTAAGTTCATCGGAGAAATGGTTCCGACGGGCTATGTTCCGACATTCTTTGAAGAGTTTGTGGCGAATAAACTTCCATTCCCAAAAACAAACTTCAAGCCGCCTGAATGGGCCGCACAGATGCTGAAGAAAGCGTCTTAAAAGTCTTTTCAGAATTTTTAAGCTGAGTAGAATAGAGGCACTACAAAGGAGCCTCTATGAGTACTATTAAAAAGATTCATGCGCGACAAATTCTAGATTCACGTGGAAATCCAACGGTTGAAGTTGATGTAACAACGGATAGAGGATTTGTAGGTCGTGCTTCAGTACCATCTGGTGCTTCTACTGGAAGTCGTGAGGCCCTTGAGCTTCGCGACGGTGATAAAACTCACTATATGGGCAAGGGCGTTTTAACTGCGGTTAAAAACGTGAACGAATTGATTGCTCCAAAACTAATCGGCAAAAGCGTTTTCGATCAACGTGCGATTGATAATCTCATGCTTGAAATTGATGGCACTGAAAATAAAGCGAAGCTTGGTGCGAACGCGATTCTTGGTGTTTCAATGGCCGTTTGTCGTGCCGGTGCTCTTGAAAAAGGTAAACCTCTTTATCAATATCTATTCGAAGATCTTAAAGTTCCAAATCCGGTTGGTAAACTTCGTCTTCCAACTCCATTGATGAACATCATTAATGGTGGTGCTCACGCTTCTAACAATCTTGATATTCAAGAGTTCATGATTGTTCCTCACATGAAGAAGTCTTTCTCTGAAAACTTCCGTGCAGGTGTTGAAGTTTTCCATAACCTTAAAAAAGTTCTTTCTGATAAAGGTTATTCAACAAACGTGGGTGACGAAGGTGGGTTCGCTCCAGACCTTAAATCTCACGACGAAGCGATTGAGTGTATCCTTACAGCGATTCAGAAGGCCGGATATAAGCCTGGTGTAGATATTTCTCTTTCTCTCGACTGTGCTGCTTCTGAGTTCTACAAAGATGGCAAATATGAGATGCAAGGCAAGACCTACACTTCAGAAGAAATGATCCCTTACTATGAACACATGACGAAGATTGCTCCGATTTATTCAATCGAAGATGGTTTCGATGAGTCAGATCAAAAAGGCTTCATCAACTTCCAGGCAAAACTAGGTTCGAAACTTGTGAACGTAGGGGACGATCTGTTTGTTACAAATGCCAAAATTCTTAAGCGTGGTATTGATAATAAAGAAGCGAATGCCATTCTTGTGAAGGTGAACCAAATCGGATCTCTTTCTGAAACATTCGATACATTGAAACTTGCCTTCGATAATGGCTTTAAAGCGATTATTTCTCACCGCTCTGGTGAAACGGCCGATGCTTTCATCGCAGATCTTGCAGTTGCAACAGGATCTGGACATATCAAGACCGGTTCTGCTTCTCGTTCAGATAGAATGGAGAAATACAATCAACTTCTTCGTATTGAAGAAGAATTAGGCCCACGCGCGCAATTTGATCCAGTAAAATAAATCACATGAAGCTGGGGGGAACATTTTCCCCTCAGCTTTTTTATTTGTCCGTATCCCCGCTAGGGCTTAAAATTGAACTTGTTTGGACCTGAGCTCAAAGGGGGTCCCATTTGAACACCAAGCTTTTTGTCGGTTTAACTTTTTTCTCTGACAACTCTTTCGCGAAAAATATCGAAAGTTTTCGTTCGCGTTTTGATTCCAAATATCAAACCAACCCTGATTTGCATTTGCCGATTGTGGCTCCATTTGAAATTGAAGTGACGGAAGTGAAAAAACTTAAGCAGGAACTGGTAGAGGAGCTTGAGTCATTTTATTTTGAGAACACTGCTCATCACGTTTTAGGTTTCTCTGGGCTGGATGTTCAAGAACACAAGAAGAACAAGATTCTTTATCTGAAACCGGCCATTGAGGAAGAGCTTTCTCTTTGTCAGGAGTCTCTGGTTTCCATCTGTAAGTCTTATATCACTGATCGTGATAAGAAGATAAAAGACTCTAAAAAAACTTTCCTTACCATGGGGCGATTCAATGATCCTATGGAGCTGCATGCTTCAATTGAGCTTGCTCAAAAAGAATTTCAGGAATTCACGGCCCTTCCATATCAATCCATTTGTCTTTTCTCGAAGAACAATGGCATCTGGTACAGAGAGGCAGATTTGATCAGTTTCGACCGGCCAACTAACGCCTTTTTGCATTCATCCAATATTTCCATATAATGGTTGAATGAAGTTCATTCCTCTTTTCCTCATGTTCGTGGCGAGTGCTGCTGTTGCACAAACTAGTTACGTTGCTCCCACTAAAGTCCTCCTTAAAAAAGGTTATCAAATCGGAGTCACCGGAGAGTACTGGAAGTCCTCTAAGTCTGTTGATAAAGATGGAAATGATTTGGACTATCGTGATGATGAATCTTTCTCACGTCTTCAAGGTGAAGTTGAGGGGCGTTACGGTCTGACCAATGAATTACAAATCAGTGGGGGAGTTCGTTTCCGACAAAATGCTTCGAAACTACTTAACGCTGGTGGTGTAATTGAAGATGAAACCAGCACAGGTGTTCAGTCGACGTATTTAAATCTCATGTATGCCTTCAAACCGGTAGACCAATTCTTCTACGCCATTGAAGGTACCTTTCGCTACACTCCTTATACAAATGAAGAATCCACAACGAGTGAAAAGGCCAGTCTGGTTTTGGGTGATGATGGAAACGAGTACTCTGTAGGTGCGGCCGTTACTTATGCCTCACGTACTAATAACTTCCTCACTCTTCGTGGTGGTTACAGAAATCCAGGCAAGGATCTTGGCACTGAACTTTATTGGCAAGCAGAAGCGGCCTTGGCCTGGAGATATGTGGCCCTTATTGCTGGTGTCGATGGAGCTTCTTCGATGAAGAACGATCCCTACGAAGACAAGCCCCTGGAAAAACCAAATTACTATACAGGTCGCACTTCTTTATATAACAGCAGTAATCGGGAATGGATCGCGCCCTATGCTGGTTTGAATCTGGCCCTAGGTGAGAACTGGAGAGTAGAGGCCCGAGGCTCTCAAGTTGTGAGTGGCAAATCTACTGATTTCGGAACGAATTTTAGTGTTGCCCTTATTCGACGTGTGGATGGCAAGAAGACCTCAAATCCAGATAAAAGATTCAAAGACTATGACTTTGAAGGCACTATTACGAAGGTCTCTCCTAAAAAAGGATTTGTGGTCATTGATCGTGGACTTTCAAGTGACGTTCAAAAAGGCATGAAGATTGATTTCTACGAATTTGATTACGTGGGCGGGAATATTCTTCTTGCACGCGGGACGGTGATCCAGGCCAAATCAGAAACGGCCATCGTGAAGATTACCCAGCTCTTTAATACTAAGAAGGAACTAAAAGAGGGTATCGTCGCCCGTGGTTTCTTTAGGTAGTTGACGAAACTTCTTGGGATAATGGGGCAATTCTTATCGGCAGTTGTAACCTATTGAGTTTTAGTTAAAATTAGAAAAAGCATTGTGACTTAAATTAAGGACATGGCCCATGAAGCTCGTTTTCTCTCTGGTCTTAGCTGCATTCTTTTCTTCTAATCTCCATGCGAAGAGATTTGCCAGTAAGTATTGTGAGTTTGAACTACCTGCGGGGTGGGAATGTGCTCTGGAAGGTTCAGAGTATGTTTGTCAGAGTGAAAATGCTGACCGTAAAAAAGAATCTATCATCATTCTTGCGGCCAAGATCAGAGGTGAACAAGACACTATTGATCAGTACATGGCCTATTTGAAAAAGAACAAAGAATACAATCTTCCTGGTGGAAAGAAGCAAGTCTCAGAACCAAAAAACACGAAGACCACAACTATCAACAACCATCTGTGGGTAGACGCTCTTCATTTGGCGTCTGAAGTTCCGGGATTCTATACTCGTTATCTTGCTACTGTGAAAGAAGATCTTGGTATCGCAGTTACCTTCTCTGTAAGTAAAGACCTTTATACAACTTATCAGCCGATCATTGATAAGATGGTTTCAACACTTCGAGTTTTCCGTCAGAAGAAAGCAGATATTGCAAATCTTAGAACAGGAACTCAAGAGTCAGATCCACAATTTAATGATGTAACATTCAATCCTAATGCTCAGATGGATCTTGGCGGTAAAACGAAGAAGCGCGCTAGCGGCAGTGAGGGCGACGACGACATGATGTTGATTGTGGCCGTGATCGTTCTGGTTGCTATCGGCGGTCTTATCCTAAAGAACAAAAAGAAAAAGCCTAAGAAGTAATTAGGTGCAAACGATTGTTGGCGTTCCAAATTTCCCTCGGAGAATGTAATTATCTGAGGTTCCGTGATTAGCCACAGTCATAACAGAAGTATTCTCCGGAGAAAGGATTCTCTGGCTAAAATGTTCTTATGAGTCGCATTTTTTCATTTTTATTGAGCTTTCAACTTCTGGTTGCGCCAATCAATGTGGCGTACGCAGAGTCTCAATCAAAAACTGAAACCACACAAAAACCAGCACCGGCAAAAACCACTGCAGAAAAGAAAGCAGAAGAAAAGGCCGCGGCCAAGGACTCGATTGCTAAAGGTGTGACCGACGCCGAAAGTTCTCAAACCAATCCTCAGTATGATTCAGAGTCTCAGCATCAGGGTGGATTTGGATTTTACTCTAAGCAAGTCCTTGCGATCTCAACCAGTATTATCGGGGGAAGTATCATCGAGCAATGTGCTCTTGGTGCAAAGATCCCCTCGATCATTACCTTCATGGCAGGATCTCTGGTGTATATTGCCTCCGAGCTTTCTGGAGCAAAAGAGCAGAATGCTGATCATAACCGTCGCATTGAAGACATCAAAGTCATTGAACAGCAACTCAAGTCTCAGGGTGGGGAAGTTCAGAGGGCGATGCTTGAGCAACGCTTGAAAGAAGAAAAGGCCACTCGAGATTATTTCATTAAAAAACGTAATTGGATGATTGCTGTAACTGCCATTTATTTTACGGCCATGGCACTTGCACTTTCTGAAGAGGCCTCAGGGATCGCCGCTGGTGTCGCTTCCGGAACAATGGTGTGTGCAGGTCTTGCCGCTGCTTATGCTGCTGGTTGTGGACCTAAATATCCTGCTTGTTATGCCGCTCACTTTGCTGCTTGTCAGGCGTTAGCACCTCTTGGTTGGGCCGCTGTCATGCCTAACTTCGCGAACCCTGCTGCTCCTGCCGTTTCTTTAACCGCCTGTGCGGCCGCCACTCAATATGCTCCAGGATGTGCTGCTTACCATATGTCTTATCACGCGATTGCCTATGCCGGTTGTCAGCCAATTCCTGGCGTGAGTGGAATGATAATCGCCAAAGCGATCTCAATGGCCTATTCGACGGCCCTGACCCGCACCAGTGGTGCCAAATCCACAAGCTATATCGTGATGTTGGCGGGTCTTCTGATGTTCTTCGTGCCTTCGCTTCAGAGCATGGTCGTGGCGATGTATAACTATCCAATTCCTAGATCAATCACTTTTGGTATTTCGGCGGCCCTGGCCACTGCAGTTACGACTGGATATATGTCTCGTATTTCTGTTGCCGAAGAAAATATCAAGAAGCTTGAAACACTTCTGGCCCATTATCGTAAGCAGACTGATGATGATACGACCATTGGAGCAGACCTTGCTAAAAACCCTGATCAACCAACAACAAATGGAACTGAGTTTCAAGGTGTAGAGGTCAATCCTACAAAAGTTAATTATTCTAACAATAACGCCAGTACGTTGAAGCCAAATGAAATCAGAAAGCTTACGACTGACAACAAACCAATCAAATTAAACAGACCAAAAACTTGTATTTCAAATTCAGGTGGCAGTGTTGATTTCTCTGAGAAAGCATGTGCTACTCCGCTAAAAGTTTCCAGACCAACATTCACAGTGAAAAACAATAACGGTGATCTTATTAAGAACGCCGGGAATCTTACGATTGATATGGCCCAGGCCGTGAGTGATGGTGATATTGATAAAGCGGATGCGATTGCGGGCCAACTTGGTAGCATGGCCTCAAAGATTAAAGAGACCGCTCTTAATTATCAAAAAGAAAAAAATGAAATCCTAAAGGCCGCTGGAATTAAATCAGAGGAAAGTGGCGAACTTTTGGATTATCAGAAACAGCTGAATGATCAAGTGGCCGCGATTCAGATGGATCTTGTTAAAGAGGCCCAGAAACATAAGCTTAATATTTCGGCGGCCGATCTTAATTTAGAAGATGGTGCTGCTTCTGTTTCAGATAAAACAAAAGCGGAAGAGTTAAAGATTGGAACAGTGGCGAGTACAAACATTGAGGCCATAAAAAACGACATTACTCCTGGAACTGAAGAATCGGGCATGGGAATGCCTGACGAGAAATCATTACTGGGAGATTATAAAGAAGACACCTCTGGGGCCGGCCTACCGACTGGCATTTCTGAAGAGGGAATGGATTCTTTATTCTCTAAACAAAATAGCGGAGAAATCACAGAAGACAATCCTTACGGTCTTTCGCCAGAGGCCCTGCGAGCTGCCCGTGCCAATGGGTATGCTCAGCTAGAGAACCGTGTGAAACGCTATGGTATCGAAGAGGACGGCATTAACTCTCTTAGTGATTCCTCAATCTTTAAACAGATATCTACTCGATATTTTATGAACTATTCGAAGATCTCCATCCGTCGCCAAAAGTCTGCTTCTCCCTAGTTTCGAGAATTTTTGTTGGCAGATAATTCTACAGAGTTCTCCAGAATTTTCCGATACTTAAGCATTAATCATGATGGCGTTTAGCTGGTTCAATTAACCAAGATAAAATAATTGTATGAAAAAATTATTTGCAGTCATTTTGAGTCTAAGTTTAATCATCGCTCCTGTGCCGGTGGCCCATGCTGGTGCTGGTGGTATCGCTAAGCAGATTCTCGGGATTGCTAACGGTGTAGTAGGAGCAGCGGTCATTACGAAGTGTAAACTCGCTTCAACTCAGCCCTCTATCCTCATTTATATGGCCGGCAGTATTGTCTTCGTTGCTGCTGAAGTGGCCGGAGGTAAGAAAAAGACCAAAGATGTAGAGTCTCAGGCCCAAAGCTTGGATCAATTAAAAGCAAATATGAAAGAGGGTGGCGATTATCAAATGGCCGCCATCGAAGAACGAATTAAAGACGAAAAATCAACTCTTTCATTTATTCAAAAGCGTCGTAAGTGGATGATGGCCACTAAAGCGATTTATGCAGCAGCAACTGCTATGGCCGCTCTGGAAATTGTTATGCAATCCCCACCAATTTTTAAATCATGGGAAGCTGCTTGTATGCCTGATCAAAGCCATATGCCTATGGTCAGTGCAATCGGCTTGGCCTATGGGGCAGCAATGAGTTCAGGCGGTACTTTGAAAGGCTTTGCTATCAGTGCGGCCTTAGGCTTTGTTGTAAAAGAAGTTTTATCGAGAGTTGGTATTGGTGCTGAAATAGCAGATAAGGCCATTTCGATTTTAAGTACGGCCCCTGGTCGTATTGCTTTCTTTGCTGCGGCCACAGCATTGGTAATGATGATTGATAGCGAACTTGCGAAAGAAGAAAGTGAGTCTAAGAAGCGACTGGCTGACTTAGAAAAGGTCAGAGATGCATTCAAGGCCGCCAGTCAAACAACCACCCAACTTGCAGAAGGTTCTTCGACTGATAATGCAGCAGGGGCAAATGCCAATGGTACAGACGGTACAGATGGTACGGACCCTACTAAGAAGACTTATGAGATAAATAAGCTTGCTCAAGGAACAGAAGTCAAAAAACAATGTTTCTCTCGCGGAAGCGATGGGGCCATGAGCTATTCAGAGAATGGATGTAAAAATTCAATCAAGCTTGTTCGTCCTAAATTTGAAGCAAACATGAATCTTCCAACTCTAAAATCTGTTTCAAATCTTGCAACTGACATGGGTCAAGCTGTAGCTGATGGAGACATGGGTAAAGCAGACCTTGCGGCCGGTGAGCTTGCCAGCATGGCCAGTAGAATGGACGCTGTTAAAGACAGTCTCATGAAGAAAATAAATGATCAGATGAAAAAAGAAGGCAAGAAACCAATTGATGTGAATGCAGAATTACAAAGACAAGTAACAGCTCTTAACGATGCCATTAATAAGCAGACCCCAGGAGCTGGTAACTATACTGTGGCCGGTCTTGGAGATATGAGCTCGGCCTCGAAAGGTTCAGGTGAGGCCTCAGTATCACCAGTGGATACTGCCGCCAGTGATTTAAATGGAGAAGTGGCGAAGGCGGCAGAAGCTCCTGCTCAAGAAGTCACTCCAATTGGTTCAGAGGCCTCGGCCCTTAGCTCAATCACAGAAGACTCTCTTGGTGTGGCCAATGCTGAAGAGGCCCTAGGAATTTTGGGAGCGAAAAAAGCAGAATCAAATGAAATGAACTTCACGACCGCGCAAGGTGATATTTCAGGAGAGAGTGAATCATCAATCTTTAAGCAGGTCTCAAATCGCTACTTCCTGAACTACAACAAGTTCTTCCAGCGTAAAGAGATCAATCCACCAATGGCGGCTCCTGCCCCGGCCAACTAATAAGTGCCAAGTTTCTAAGTCATAAAGGCCCCTCTAACAGGGGCTTTTTTATTGTCTAACCACTTGAATTTTCAACGATTTGTCTCAGCTCAGGTAGGTCTAAAAAGTGATCAGATTTATAATTAAATCAAGATTTTAACTAAGTATCCGATAAGCCCAATAGGATATTTTAAAAGAGAATTTTATGAATATGAAAACTCTGGCCGTCTTAGTGATTATGGGAATTTCTCTTTCTGCTTTTGCACAGGGAAATGGAAACAACAACGGCAATGGAAATAATAACGGTAATGGGAATCATCGTTTGCCAACGGTAACGAAGGCAGCTGAGTGTCACGCCACTTTAAAATTGCCAGCTGAAGAGCTCAAAACAAAGGCAGAAACTGATCCTTCCATTAAAGAGTGTATGATCCTAAAAAGCTTTGTGGATAAAGCACAGGGCGGAGACCTTCCTGATCAAGATGGACCAGTGTCTTCGATGAAAGGTGAAATTCAGTGTAAAAAGACCGCTGGTTATACAATGGATTTTGAGGCCTGTAAAACTGCTGCTTCGGCATTGAATTTTGTGGTGAACGCTGAAGCTGCGATGGAACTTCAACAACAAATCAGAACCGACGTTAAAAATACGAACATTCAGAAAGAAGCCAATAAAAAACTTGCACAAGGCGATGCTCAAACGGGAATGTTTGATGCGGCCATTGAAAGTAATAAACACCAAAAGCAAATGCAGCAAGAAAAAATGTTGGCCTTCTCAGCTGCTGTTGCGGCCCTAGGGACGACTTATGCAAGATGGCCTTCAGATAAAGATCTTTTTAAAAAGGCCTGTGAAGGAAATACTGATCAAAAAGCGTGTAAAGAAACGTTTGATAAAAACTTAGGCACAATTTCAATTAACAAAGATCAAAAGTCCGCTCTTATTCAGGCCATTACAATGTATACCGCCAAGGGCCTTGCCGCTGGTATTGCCATGAAACAATATGATACTTCGGCCAATACAGTTGAGAAGGCAAAGGCAGCAGTTGAACAAGAACCTGAAGACGTGATGGTTGCACGTTGTGCATTCAATCCCACTGATCCAGCATGTGCGAAACCTGGTAACCGTGTTGCCGGTGAATCTTATACCGGTGGTGATTTCTCATTCGGAAGCGGTTCTGGAAATAACTCTTTTGATATGGGCGCAGGTACAGGTGAGTTTGGTGAAGAAGGTGAAGCTTCTAATTTACCAACTGACACTGTGGCCGGTGTAAATTCTCCATTTGAAGATGAAGCAAAGAAGGCCAATGGCATTCTCGATCCGGCAGCTGCGGCTTCTGTGCAACCTGGTAGTGCTCCAGGAAGCGGAGGCGGTGGAGTTGGTGGTGGAGGCGGTGGTGGTTCAGCTTCACTCGGAAGTGACCTTGCTGCTGCTGAAAAAGATGGGGACAAAGAGGCGAGCTTAAAAGCAACCAAGGCCTCTGGTAACTATAACTCCGCTGGTGGTGGAGGCTTCTCAGCGATCAAAGGTGGTAAAGAAGACAAGAACCCATTTGCCAGTCTGTTTGATGCGAAATCAAGCGGTGGGATTGAAGAAGATCGTTCGATTGCTTCAGGTGATATTGATGGCGCGGCCTCTGGTCTGTTCCAAAAGATTTCGAAGCGATATGGACAAATTCAAGCTGACAAACGGATTGAAGCGAATAATCTAGAGTAATGAACGAAAATATCCAATTTGAGTACGAGGTGCTCATCCGTGAATTTCACCTCGACAGCTTCGGCCATGTAAACAACGCCGCCTATGTGCAGTTGTATGAAGAGGCCCGCTGGGACTTTATTACCAAAAATGGATTCGGACTGGATTACGTGCAAAAGCACCAGATTGGTCCTGTCATTCTTGATCTTCAAGTGCGCTTTAAACGTGAATTAAAGAATCGTGAGACCATCAAAATTCTTTCTCGTGCAGTCGAGATTGTGAGTCCTAAAATTATGGTGCTTGAGCAGTCGATGATCAAGGCCGATGGAAAAGTCGCTTCAGAGGCCACGTTTACGGTGGGCTTCTTTGATATGAAAGAGCGGAAGCTGATTGCGGCGAATGATGATTGGTTAAGAGCTTGTGGAGTTAATGTAAAATAAAAAGGGCCCGATTTCGGGCCCTTCGTTTTTGGTCTTAGTCGCAATACCCATCACTGTTTGCATCAGTGCAGGTATTTTCATAATCATCGCACATGCCATCTCGATTGTTGTCTGAGCATGTGTTGTCATTTTCTGAACCGTAGTAATTATCATCGTAGCTCGGTGTCGTTGTATCGTATCCATAGTCACGATATGTCTCAGAACAGAAGTAACGGTATTCATCCATCTGAGCATTTAAACGGTCACGCTCATAAGAACAAGAGTCATAACCAGTGTTACAGATTTGGTTCCAATAAGTTTGAACCACTCGGTGATCATTTTGATCTACGAGTTGGTAGTTACAGTAATCGTTTGTTGAGTAACGGTATCTGTAACCATTGTACACATAGTAAGGGTAGTTATCGATTGTCCAGTAACCATTGTTGTAACCAGTCGCTGGATAGAAAATCCAGTGAGCGTAAACATAGTTTGGATGAGTACGATAAACATAAGTATACCAGTCATAGGTACGGTAGTAACGAATTGTGCTGTAGTACGGAGTAGCGTAAGGAGCGTGATAGTACGTTACATAACGAACTGGTGTGTAACCATATGGACGGTGATAGTAACGAGTACCGTAGTTTGTTCGGATCGGACGATAAGTCACAACCGGACGACGAGTTACTGTTGTTGGTCTCGGTGGATTGTAACGAGGGCCCACTGGGCGATTGTATCCAGGAACGCGATATCTTGGAGCTGGGTTATAACGAGGCCCTGTCGGACGCGGATTCGGACGATACGTACCAGTTCCAGGAGTTGGTCTTGGAGTCGGTCTCGGAGTTGGATTATAGCGAGGACCAGTTGGACGAGGGGCCGGTGTATAACCGCCAGTAGTTCCTGGTCTAGGACGCGGAGCTGGGCGAGTTGTAGGTGTTCCCGGAGTCGGTCTCGGAGTTGGATTATAACGAGGTCCAGTTGGACGAGGTGCCGGTGTATAACCACCAGTTGTGTTGCCAGGTGTAGGACGTGGCGCTGGACGTGTTTCCGGACGACTTGGAGTTGGTCTCGAAGGCGTTGGGGTCGGTCTTGATGGAGACGGATTATAACGTGGACCACGAGGAGTCGACGGTGGAGGAGTTGGTCTAGAAGGCGTTGTACGAGAAGGACCTGGTGACGGACGCGACGGACTTGGACGGCTTCCACCAGATGGTGGATTGTAGCGAGGTCCACGAGTCTGGGCCTCTACATCTTGATGTACGACGAGCGTAGACAACAAGAATACGAACGCGGTTAATGTTTTCATGACGTCTCTCCATTCATGAGAAAGTAATTGATGATATTTTTGTACCGATTTCAAATGGGTTATTGAACGAGATTTTACTTACAGCGTTGATGACCACTAACGACAGCACTCTAAGTAAGTAGAAACATTAATGAAATGGAAGGGGAATAACTTCAAAAAAAATCTCACTAACTTCTTGTCATGTAAGAAGTATCAGATCGCACCCATAATTCGGAGTCACAATGACCCTGAAATAGATCTTAAGGAAGGTCTACGTTAAGAAAATAACGCTGAAATATCTCATCTGCGTTCTCGAGTAATTGCTCTTTAAGAAGAATGTCGCTTTCCTCAAGATTTCTTTTAAAGAGTGAGAAGGTGAAATTATCAAGGCAACGACGTGAGAGTGGGTGATAGCTAATGTGCCATCTCTCAGGAGAAACTCCTCCGCGATCAGTGGCGTAGGGACGATAAAATCCAAAAGCATTATTGGTGCTCATTCGTGAATCAAGCCATTCATGAAGCCTGGCCGATGGACCTTCGCCCACAGTTTCGGAAGGGACAAGTTTTACTTCCTCCGCTGTTTGCGTATTTCCATCATAGACGTCTATATCTGTGCCCCAGTGATGACGTGAGCATCCTGGGAGCGCCGACCATCTGAGAATGGCCCACATGACTTCAAGCGGGGAGAGTTTAGAAAATTCTAACGGGCGTTCTTGATCATCAATTAGCTGACGTTGCCCACTGGCCTTGAGATTCCAGATCTTCAATTGTCTTTCATAATCTCTAAAGGCGCTGATGACTTGCAGATCAAAACCTTCTTCCTTCGCTTCTTTTTGCAGTTGAAGAAAATCTTGAAGCATAAGCTTATGGATTAAAAACTTAGTGCCCGGAAGGGGCACTAAGTGTTCAGTTGTTTTTCCAAGTAGGATATCTATGTTCATTATTGAGAGATATCAGTCGAAGCTGCTTTTTCCGGTTGCGTGACACCTTTTTCATCGAAGAGACGTCTCATACCACTACGTTGATAACGATTACTTAAAACTTCAAAGATATTGGTCGTTGAACCTTGGTTAATATCACTTTGACCATAGTCCAGATCTTGTTTCATCACTTCGGCCAGTTGATTTTCCTGGGCCACAGCTTGATCGGCAGTCAGACCGAAATCAAGTCCTGGATCATTAGATGAACCTGACTCTGGAGCTGCAAGAGAACCAGCGTTTCCGCCGACCTTGTTGATCTCAGTATCTTCCACTTCTTTTTCAAGCATGGCCGCCGCTTCACCGGCGTTGGTAGGCATTTGTGAAGATCCAGAACTACCAAGTAAGCTGCCGCTCGGAGCTCCTGCACTGGCGTTCTTCAATTTATTAACAATGTCATTTCTTGCATTATCACGTGCCTTCTTAGAAGCTGCTAGGCCCTTACTGTTTTCCATCTTCTTGTTCACATCAAGCATTCTTGCTGCCTGATTTTCTAAATTAGCAGAGTTAATGTTCGCAGCATCGACTGAACCATCCGCGATTTTATTAACTGGATCAAGAGACTGTGAAAGCATTGAGAAGGTTCCTGGACTTACTCCTTTAAGACTTGAAAGGCTTACCTTCATACAGCCGCCTTTCGAAGTTTTACAAGTACAGGCAGAATCAGCGGCACCAGCGCTATTGATACAAGTTTTCGAACTGGTTGATGCAAGGTTGTTGTAATTACCGGCCGTGAAATCTCTTCCGGTCCAAAGCTTCTGGCAAACCTGAGAGTTTCCACGATTCGCATTTCTTTGGTTCTCGGCCGTATAACAGTAACAATTTGGTTTTGAAGGATCATTTCGGTCTTCTGATTTACAAGCGTAAATAGCACCTGATGCAGAAGCAAAATCATCTTTCATCTTTCTAAGAAGTTCTGCACGTTTGGTTGAAGCTTCGGCCTGTTTACCTGCATGGCTTGCCATAATTCCGGTCCAGATGGCCATGACACCGGAAAATGCTGCTCTTGAAATAGGCGATACAAGAGGCTTTTCTATAATTTTTTTCCCTTTAAGAGCGAAACCAGCAGCGAGACCAATACCTGCTCCTAAACCAGCGGTAAGAAGAATATTAGAACTTTTTGCATCATCTTCTTTATAGGATTTGGCGGCATTTGAATCGGTTTCAGCATAGGCATTGCTGATGGGATTGATATTTTTTACGAAAGAAACAGTATAGCTCTTAAATGTGCTAAAGAAAGAGTCATCGTTCAGGCCAGATTCTGCAAAAGCTTTCTTTACTGCATAGTACTCATCTTCTGATGGAGAAGATAATTGAACTTCAATCGCCTTTTGATTCATGACAAAAGAGGCGAGGTCGGTAGACTCATTAATGTTGTAAAGGAACTGCTTATTTACAATTTGAAGTTCAGCAGTAGGTTTTCCATAAGCAGCATATAAACTCTCTTCTGTTTTCAGTGGAGGATTGAAGCCTGTTGCAGGAGATGATGGCTTACAAATATCACCTGCTGCCGTTTTAAGACCACCAGAAGCAGCACCTGCTGCGATCTCAATCCCCGCAATCACTCCGGCGGCAGCATAGGCAAGAGTTGCAACTAAGAAGAAGGTTTTTTTCATCTTAGCGGCTTTCGCTAATGAATCTTCTGCTCGTGCTAGCATCTCGAAGGACTGGCTTTGTGCCTCAATACTAATTTCTCTTTCTTTATCTTTGTCTCCCCCAGCTTGTTCAGGGTTAACAATTTTTCCCCAATCATCTTTGATCGCTTTTAGTCTTTTCTTGTGTTGAAAGTTTGCCAGCATATCACCAGCAACGAGAGCGGCCGAACCGCCGACCATTGCCCAGAAAGACGCGGCCGTACACGTACTCATATTACTTGCCATTCCTGCCGCTGCGAAAGTGACTGGGCCTGCGATCGCCGCGATCCCTCCGACAGTACTCATGAATTGATTGTTTTCTTTTCTCTCCGGCGCTTTTCCTTCATTCACTTGTTTTTGAAAAGCTTGCTGAGCATTTTGCTTATAACATTCAACATCGCCATTACAATTGGCCGTGGCATTCATCACGTTCGCGGTTTCTGTTGCCGTTAAACAGCGATTGAGATTTGCGTCCCAGGTAAAACCAGAGGGACAACTTTCAGCATGAGCTTCTTGTCCTAGTAGACTGAGCGACGGTGCCACTGGACTCACAATGAGTTCAAAACACAGTAACAGGCTTAGTAGGCTGAAGAATCTTTTCATACGGTCCTCGTTGTCATTCAAACTATTTGAATCATTATAACTTGCCCCAATAGTCCTCCCTAGAGCGCAGACTTTTCCCTTTAAGTTCTTAAGTTTTGAGGGCTTAAAGACCCTTTAAAAATCAACGAGTTATAGCGCAAGAATGGAATGGGCTTATTAATTCGAGAAGGCTAGAATGTTGACTTTAAAAGTTGGCATTTATGAATAAGCTCATTCTGGCATTAATCCTCACGATACCGTTCTCCTCTTGGGCCATTGACCTAAAAGTGGGGGACATTCTCCTTCAGCCATTAAACTGCTGGACCTGCTCACTTATTGAGGCCCAGGAAGGTTCTATCTATTCACATATGGCGGTGGTGGTTCAAACAACTCCAGAAGTAAAAGTCGTGGAAGCATTAGGCGCTGTTCGCGTATCGACTTTGGCCGAGTTCATGACCCATACAGAAAAAGGTCAGAAAGTTTCTCATAGACGCTTCAGAGATCAGTCTATTGTGAATTACCTTCAAACTTATAGAGTTGAATTTTTTCGTCACTTCCAAGACAACTTTGCCAACCATCCCTATGATCGTGATTTCCTTTGGGACAACTATGATGAAAATGGGCTTGAGAAATTTTACTGCTCAGAACTCATCACAAAATTTCTGACTTCATTTTTAGGGATAAAGCTTCCTACGAAGATCATGAAATATGATGTTTATCGTGAGCATTGGATTCGTTACTTCAACGGTAACCCACCAGATGGGAAAATGGGAAATGCTCCTCCTGATTATGAAAAGTCTCATTTATTTTACGAAGTAGGAAAACTATGAAGATCTGGTTAGAGAAGATTCACTTAGATTTAAAGGTGAATTGGAAACTTTCTAGAAATCAGACCACCTTTAAAAAGAATTTCATAGTTCATTTGGATACTGACATCGGTAACTTTAAGTCAGAAATCGCTCCGAACAGTCGTTATGGTGAAACGCCTGAAACGATTGAAGATCAGTTTGTTTCTTGGGCCACGCAAGTTGATATTAAATCAATTAAAACGATTCCAGCTCTGGTCCAAAACCTTGCGAAGGTAAAACTTTTCCATTCGCTTAGCTTTGGTATTGAATCCGCTTTCATGAGTTATCTTGCGGTCCTTAATAACCAGGACCTTTCTACTTTTTTGGCCCTTCCTAGACCTGTTCCTGTTGCTACATCTTTTTCGATGCCAATTACACCCATAGGCGAGATCAAAGATTATCTTGCCCCTCTAACTCGTTTTAAATCACTAAAGATTAAAGTTGATGCGGAAACTGGTACTGAGATGCTTCATGAAATCAGAAAGCATACGAATGTTCCTCTTCGTGTGGACGCCAACGAAGGATGGAAAGACCTGGATCAATTTATGCGCTTTCAGGAAACACTTAAAGGCATGAACATTGAGCTTATTGAGCAGCCGTTCCCATCTTCCATGGTGAGGGAATACAAAGAGCTTAAAAAACAAACTCCCTATAAGCTTCTCGCCGATGAATCAATTGAAGATGTGGGCGACTTTAATGAACTTTCTCAACAGTTCCATGCTGTGAATATTAAGCTCATGAAGACCGGTTCACTTCTAAAGGCCAAAGAACTTCTTCTCGATGCTAAGAAACATAACATGACGGCCATGATGGGCTGTATGATCGAAACGACGATTGGTATCTCTTACGGAATGCTTTTCGGCGGAATGGTGGAATACGTAGACCTGGATGGATTTCTTCTTATCAAAGATGAGCCATTTAAACTTGTTGGCGAATCTGATGGTCTTCTTACTCTAAATTAAGAGCATAAAAAAAGGCGCACTTTCGTGCGCCTTCGATAATTCCAATATTTTGTTTGAAATTAGTGGTGACCATGTCCGTGAGCACCATGAGCATGCCCATGAGACATCTCTTCTTTCGTAGCTTCACGCATACCAACGATTTCAACGTCAAAGAATAGATCTTTGCCGGCCATTGGATGGTTACCATCAACAGTTACTTCATCAGAGTCAATCGCCATGATTGTGAAAACTGGAGAGTGAGCGTCGTTGTTAACTTGGAACTGATCGCCAACGTTAAGTTCAGCACCAGGAGGGAACTGAGTCTTTTTAACTTTAACAACTAGTTCTGGATTGATATCGCCGTAAGCATCAGCTGCTTTAACTTCGATTTTACGTTTATCGCCAACATTCATAAGAGCGATAACAGACTCAAGGCCAGGAATGATTTGCTGAGCGCCTTCTAGGAAGTAAAGAGGCTCATCACCGATAGAAGAGTCTAGAGTTTGGCCAGACTTGTCAGTAAGGGTGTAATGGAAGCCAATAACACGTTTCATAAGTTCTCCAATTTTTCGTCAGCTAATCTTTCTGACTATTGATAAACACAGTTCTTTATTTTGAGATTTTCTTTCTATCTCGTCGGTCGTTAGTTTGGCAAACGTACTCGCAACGATATTAAAAGCTTCTTCTTTTGTTTCGAATCTTCTTTCAAGTGGAAGATTAATTCCAAACGTCGCAATTAAGTCTGTCCAGAATTTCTCTTCTACAGCTGCGACCGCTACGTATTGACCGTCCTGAGTTCGGTAGAGAGAGTAGCATGGATAGGCCCCATTATGCAGGAATTTCGTCTTTTTTTGGTCACGCAGCGTCTTTGACCAGAATGGATGAAGAATTGAATCCGCAGTGTCATGAAGATAACTGACTGATTTGACGAATCCCTTTGAGCGAGAAGCTTCGATGATGTTCGCCAACATTTGTGTCGCCACCTGTTGTCCGAAAGCAATTCCGGCCACCGGCAAGAACGGAGGAGCTACAATCGCATCGGTCTCATGGGCCACATGAAGTGACAAATAACCGCTAATCGCCAAGGCATTAAGGTCATGCATGGCCTTATTGTGAGTTGAAGAGGCCTCAAGTTCCACCACGGCAACATTACGTGTTTTGAGAGATTCATCATCCAGCCCCAAACTTGCTTTAAGTTTTGGAGATAACGACAAGAGCAGTCCCTGAGTACCCTCTAAAAGCTTTTGGATTTCGGTCTTCGTATTCGGATCTTTAAAATCCAGACGAAGAACTTTTTTATTCCTATTCAGTTCCTCATACCAGGACTCAAAACTCTGATCGAATTCAGAAAACATTCCCGAAAGAAATGGATCTTTGTGCTTGATGTCTTCCACTTTAATGACTTCAGCACCCAGGTCAGAAAGAATTTTTCCGGCCAGAGGTCCTGGAAGTCGGTGAGTGAAATCGAGAATCTTAATTCCCTTCAGCATTTTGATTTTCTTTCATTTTAAACAGTTCCTGAAACTTTTGGATGCCCTTATTTGTCACTTCACAAGCTTCCTTCGTACAAATCTGGAACGAATCATCTCCACGCTTGTGATAGTCCATCACGAAACGAGAGAAGAAATGATTTCTGATTTCAAGGAACTCTGGCTTCTCAAGCCACTCAAGAGGGACTTCCACTTTACGGAAAATGTTAAGTGGGTAAGTCATGGCACGGAGACCTTCTCCATGACCCAGTGGATTTGTCAGAATGAACTGAGCAAATTCAGCATACTTGTCTTTAAACAATACTTCAGGTGATAGTTCGGGCTTAAACACACTACATCTTGTAAGAAGATGAACAAGTGTCATGCTGGAAGAGCGGTACGACTGATCAAACAATGGCGCTGGAAGATTTTCAATCCCCGGATTCTTGTTCGCAATATTCGTCGAATAGATTTCACTGCCTTTAACAAAATTAGCGAGAGTGAAATCGAGAGACTCAAGTGCGTTTTTCTTGAAGATTTCATTACCAGTGATCTCATAAAGTCTTAATTGCGACTCACAGAAGTTCACATAGTCTTCAAGATAAAGGGGTTGCTTATCAATGGTGTTCGTATGCTTCATCAAGTGTCTGCCGCTGGCCTCATCCATCTTGATGAATTGTTTTAAGCAGCCTTCAACTGTTTGTTGAATGAGCTGAACCGCCTGATGTTGAATGGCATCGATTGGGCAGTACTGAACCACATCAGTGAGTGCCGAAAGTAGCATATAGTTCCAGCTCGAAAGACCCTTACGGTCCGTCGCAGGTGGAATACGAAGTTTTCTTTGCTCAAGGAGACGACGACGAATATCACGTACTTCCTGCCAACCATCCGGAGTATAGAACTTCTCTTTCTGGGCCGGATTTAGTGAAATGACATTAAGACCGTGCTCAAAGTTTCCTTTTTCAGTGATATTGAACATGGTCAGATACTGATCAAGTTTAATTTTCTGTTCAGGTGGAGCATCTTCGAAGCTCGCTTCAAATTCTTCCTTTGAGAACGTGAAGTAAAGCCCTTCAGTCCCTTCTGAATCGGCGTCCTGGGCGCTAAAGAAGTAACCATCATCAGACACCATCTCGGTTTTAAGATAGTCCAGGGTCTGAAGAATTCCATCAAACACAACTGGGGATGGATAGAACTGGCTAAGTTTCGAAAGCACTTTAAGCAGTCCCGCTTGATCGTAAAGCATCTTCTCGAAGTGAGGCACCATGAATTTGTCATCAGTAGAATAACGGTGAATCCCACCTTTCACCTGATCAAACAATCCACCCATCATCATTTTTTCGAGGGTCTCAACAATATGTTGTCCTTGCTCTTGTGGAATCATTCCTTCAAGAATCTGTTCACAGGCCCATTCATAGAAAGAAAAATGCGGGAACTTCGGAGCTTGTCCGTATCCACCATTTTTTGTGTCAGCATAATTTTTAAGGGCGTTCATGATTGCTGACGGAGCAGGGAAGTGTCCCTGGAACTCAATTTTCTTTTCAAGTTTTGAAGGTTTTTTAATTTCTTCCACCAGATTCTTGGCGTTCTCTTGGATTTTCGCTGGATCCGCTTTATAGGATTCGTTGATTTCTTTCAGAACATCCATGAAGCTTGGCATGCCTTGGCGACCGACTTTGGGAAAGTACGTGCCGGCGAAAAAAGGTTTCCCATCTGGAGTAAGAAACACATTCAGTGGCCATCCACCACGACCTGTAAGAATTGAAGCCGCCGTTTGATAGTAGTGATCCAGATCAGGATATTCTTCACGATCAATTTTGATCGAGATGAAGTTCTCATTGAGATAATTAGCTGTTTCCACATTCTCAAAAGATTCATGTGCCATAACATGACACCAGTGGCACGAAGAGTAGCCGATTGACAGAAATATGAGCTTATTTAGCTCTTTAGCCTTATTAAGGGGTTGTTCGCCATAAGCGTTCCAGTGAATCGGATTTTCAGCATGTTGTTGGAGGTATAAAGATTTCTCAAAACGTAATTTATTTTCACTCATAAAACCTCGAAATTTGGTGAGGACTGTGGGGGTGGTAAAATCGTTGCTACTAATCTTCAATGAGTTACCCGAGCTGGTCAAGGGAATTTGCTTTTTGAGACCGGCTTGGATATAAGCGAGGGTGTATGGAACAAACGACCGGAGAAACTAGCGTCCTTAAGACCCTAGGCGTCTCGGCGGAGGAAAAGCCAAAGAAGTCATTCTTCAGCTCTTTCTTCTCCACCTACAAAATTCCTCTGTTCTCTTTAGTGCTGTTTGGTTCATTCGCTATGCGCGCACTTTATCCAGAAACTTTTCATTTTGGATTTAAGCGTCAAAAAACCTACAGATTTAAGAGCGACAGTCTTGGGTTCTTCATCGGAGACATTAGTTTCTTTATGAATAATTCTTACGATGAGGCAGAGGCCCGCATCGTAGAACTATTCCCTCCAAAGATTCAGAAGAAAGTTAAAAAAGTTATTCGTCCAGTTCTCATTCTGTGCGAAAAGCACCAGTTGGATCCTTTTTGGGTTCTTTCTGTGATGTGGACTGAGTCGCACTTTAAGCATGAGGCCACTTCGAAGAAGGGTGCTCGAGGGCTCATGCAAATGATGCCTCAGACTTACATGGAGACTCTTGCTGAGATGAAAGAGAAGGGCATCTTCCTCGAGTCAGATCGTGGAGAGGACTATCTTCGTTATCAATACGGACAATCTTTTTATGATATGGGCTACTCGCCACTCGTATCGAAACTCAGAAATCTAGAGGTAGGTATTTATTATTTAAAAGGTTTGCTTGAAGCTTTTAATAATAACCACTACTATGCCACTGTGGCCTACAACATGGGACCTTACTGGACGAAGAGCCAGCTTAAGAACAACATGCCAGTAGGGAAAAATAACCATTACCTGAATAAGGTACTAAAGGCTTATTACCACATAACAAAAACACTGAGCCAAAATTCGAATGTCACCTTCATCCCGAGAATCTGATCTTTCGCAACTTCGTGAAGCACTAGCACAGCTTAATTCCGAATTTTTCCTGACTGTACGGGAAAGACGGAATTTGTGCATGAAGATTCAGGAGTTCAAAGCAACTACGGGACGTTACTCTCACTATGATCCAGAGAGAGAGCGCGACATTTTCAATCTTTTCAAAGAACAATTAAAAGCTTCTTCACTCAAAGAATTGTTGGCCTTTTCACTCATCATGGAAGACCACGCCATGGCAATGGCACCAGGTTCTTATCCGACTTGGTCACAGTTCAGTCACCTAACAAATCCAAAGCGTGAATTGTACGAAATGGTGAATCCGTTGATTCTTAAAATTTCTCATCCGGAGTTCTTTAATCGCATGACTCTTTCTCAAGAGTTCGCGTTTTTAAAAGACTTCTGATTGCCTTAGTCCCTCGGAATCCCTATTATTTAGCCTTATGAAAAAAGATCAAGTTATAGCACTTGATGGACCTTCTGGGAGCGGTAAGTCAACTGTTGCAAAGATGATTGCTGCCAAGCTTGGTCTCATCTATATCGATACCGGCGCCATGTTTCGTGCGGCCGCATATGCTCTTCAACACACTGGAATTGATTTCACGAAAGAAAAATTAGAGCCAGCTGAGAATCAGCTGATTGAAAAATTTTTTCACGATCACCGTTTCCAATTTGCCCCTGAACCTGGAGTTTTAATACTCCTAGATAACTTGAATTTGACGGATGTTATTCGTGAACACCACGTTTCACGTCTGGCCTCTCAGGTTTCACGTCATAAAGTGGTGAGAGATTTCCTAAAATTCTGGCAAAGAGATATTGTGAAAGATCGTCCTGCGATCCTTGATGGGCGTGATATTGGAACAGTCATTTTCCCGAACGCGGTTTTGAAAGTGTTTCTTACTGCTTCGGCAGAAGAACGAGCACACCGTCGTACCGAAGAACTTAAAGTTCGTGGTCAAACTGACGTGGATTTTGAAACTATCCTTAAAGATATCAAAGAAAGAGATTACGTAGATATGAATCGTGAAATCGCTCCTCTTAAAAAAGCGGAGGACGGTATTGAGCTTGATTCAACTGGTAAGTCCATTCCTCAGATCGTGGATGAAATCGTCGGTATGTGGAATGAAAGAAAAGGTTCGTTATGATTTTAACTTCAGATAAATTTGAAAAAATTCTATTCAACTTCCAAACGCTAAAACCAATTCTGGTGGTTGGTGATCTTGGTGTGGATAAATATACTTTTGGAGACGTAAAAAGAATTTCTCCGGAAGCTCCAGTTCCGGTTCTTGAAGTGACTAAAGAATGGAACAAGCTCGGTCTAGCTGCCAACGTAAGCGACAACCTTATGAGTCTTGAAGTCCCTTCGACTCTTTGTGGTGTTATTGGAGATGATTCTCGTGCCAGCCTGGTTGAGAGCCTTCTTGAAGAAAGAGGTCTTAAAACTTGGGGACTTGTTCGTGATCCTTCCCGCCACACAACTTATAAAGAACGTGTAACGACTGCCACTCAGCAGATTTGCCGCGTAGACTATGAAACGAAAGATCCTCTTCAGGAAGATATCGCTCGTCGAGTTTCTACCCGCATTCAAGAATTTTCGGTGAATCACTCTGGTGTGATTATCGAAGATTATGGCAAGGGTCTGTTTTCAGAAGCTCTTTGCCAAAAAATCATCAAAGAATTTAAAGAAAAGAATCTTCTGGTCGCAGTTGATCCATCTCGTTCAACTCCGCCGCTTTGGTATAAAGGCACAACTCTTTTAAAACCAAATCGCCTTGAATCTGAATTAATGGTGGAAGCTCTTGGTTATTTCAAAGAAAAAAAACTAGAAACCATCGCCAATATCCTGGTTGAGAAACTTCAAGTTGAAAAACTAGTCATCACTCTTGGTGCTGACGGTATGGCCATGCTCGATACAAAACTTGGTGGTGATTTAAAAATCATCCCAACAGTTGCCAACGAAGTATTCGACGTTTCTGGTGCCGGTGATACAACTATCGCCGCCATTTGTTCGGCCCTTCTTTCAGGGGCAACTCTTGAGGAAGCAGGTTGGGTAGGTAACTGTGCCGCCGGAGTGGTTGTAAAAAAACGTGGTACGGCCCTTTGTTCAAAAGAAGAACTACGTGAGTACTTCCAAAATCTCAGGAAAGTTATTAAGCAGTGAAACCAGTAGTCGCAACTCCTGGTCTCCTATTCGCTAGCTTTCTTTATCGCTCGGATCTTCATTCCGAAACTTCACTTGTACAATTCTGGGAGGAGAAATTTGGTAAAAGTTTCTCCTTCGCTCCTTTAAACAATCCGCTCGCCACTTATTATTCAAAAGAGATGGGCGGGGGTCTGAAAAGAGTCTTCTGCCTAACTTCTGAACTTTTACCTCGTGAATTTCTTCTGACCACCAAACTCCAGAGTCTTGGGTGGGAAGAAAATTGGTCAAAAGACAATAAACGCATGGTGAATGTAGATATCGGTTTTCTGTCCTTGGAAAACTTTCTTCTCGCCACCACCAAAAGCTTTTCTCATCGGGTGTTCATTGGCCAGAACATGTTCGCGGATTTGACCTACTATTTTCATCAGGGCGAACTGCAGACTTTCCCTTGGACTTATCCGGATTACATGGACGAGGAGAAAAAAGAATTTTTCCTCTGGGCCCGTTCCTACCTCCTTCAACAGCTGAATGGCTGACCGTCTGCGCAAAGTTTTCTCCCTTCTTTTCATTTAGTTGGCCTCTTGGTACCCTTTTTCCCGAACTTACCAAAGGATACCCATGCAAGTGCTTGAGTCATTACTCAATGATTTCACCAAAGAACTCGGCCCAATAAACAAAATAGCTGATCTTCTAAACCTAAAGGCCAAATATATCGGGAAGCAAGGTCCTCTTGCTGACGTGATGAAAAATTTGAAGGACGCCACTCCAGAAGAAAAAAGAACCATCGGTGCTAAGGCCAATGAGCTGAAGCAATCAATTGAAGCTCTTTTCTCTAAAAAAATGCAGGAGCTAGAGCTGGCCGACATCAATGCTAGTCTGGAAAAAGACAAAGTTGATATTTCCCTTACTGATTCTGTAATGGAAAAAGGTCTCCAGGCGGCGGGCTACCATCCGGTAACAATTATTCAGCAGGAAATCGAAGATATCTTCATTTCAATGGGATTCGAGGTTCTCGATGGCCCACACATTGAAGATGATTACCATAACTTCGAGGCACTTAATATTCCGGCCACTCACCCGGCACGTGATATGCAGGACACTTTTTGGTTTGCTGATAAAAAGCACCTTCTTCGTACTCACACATCTACCATTCAAGTTCGCGGGATGAAAGAGCGTAAGCCGCCTTTCCGTTTCGTGGGCCCAGGTAAAGTGTTCCGTTGTGAGCGTACTGATGCTTCTCACGAGATGGTTTTCCACCAGCTAGAAGGTATGATGGTAGGTGAAAACGTTTCTGTGGGTAACCTCATTTACTTCATGAAAACACTTCTAACTGAAATCTTTAAGAAAGAAGTTGAAGTTCGTCTTCGTCCGGGATTCTTCCCATTCGTTGAACCTGGCTTCGAGCTTGATATCAAGTGCCTTATCTGTGGTGGTAAGGGCTGTTCAGTTTGTAAGCAAGTTGGTTGGGTAGAGCTTCTTCCATGTGGAATGGTTCACCCGAACGTGCTTAAGGCCGGCGGTATTGATCCAGAGAAATACAATGGCTTCGCTTTTGGTCTTGGTCTCGATCGTCTTGTGATGATGAGATACGGTATTGATGATATCCGTCATCTTCACGGCGCTGATCTTCGTTTCAACTCTCAATTCAAATCATTCTAGGACTAAATATGCTTATTTCGCTTAACTGGATTAAAGACTTCGTAGAACTTCCTGATATGTCTCCCAAAGAACTGGGCTCAAAGTTCACACTTGCGACCGCTGAGGTGGAAGATGTGATTGTGAAAGGGGAGTTCTTAAATAAAGTAAAAGTCGTGGAAGTAAAATCCATGAAACCACACCCGGATTCAGACAAATTGAATCTCGTGACTTTTGATTTCGGTGGGCCGGAACTTAAAGAAGTCGTTTGTGGCGCTCAAAACGTAAAAGTAGGACTTAAAGTTCCATACGCTCCGATTGGAACAACACTTCCAAATGGTATGACTCTTGAACCAAAGAAGATCCGTGGAATTCTTTCTGACGGTATGCTTTGTTCTGAGGTTGAACTAGGTGTTGCGACTGAATCAGCGGGTCTCATGATCCTTGATCCTGCTTCAAGGCCGGGGACAACCATGGCCGATTACCTAAAGGCCGACACTGACATTCTTCTTGATGTGGATAATAAATCTCTTACTCACAGACCTGATCTTTGGGGTTACCTTGGTCTTGCTCGTGAGTTCGCGGCCAACCATAAGAAGGCACTTAAAAACCCATTTACTCCAGAGTGGGAGAAGAAGATTGAGGCAAACTTCAATAAGGCCATGAGTCCGATTAAAGTTGAAGTGAACCAGGATTCCTCGTGTCTCGCTTACTATGGTCTATCACTTGATATCCCTAAAATGGGCGAAACCCCGGCCAAGATTAAAAATCGTCTTGAGGCCGTTGGACTTCGTTCAATCAACTTAATCGTAGATATCTCTAACTACGTGATGATTGAACTGGGTATGCCTAACCATATTTTTGATCGTTCAAAAATTCATGGCGGTAAAGTCAGTATCCGTCGCGCAGGAACAGATATGAAGTTCCAGACTCTTGATGAGCAAAACCGTGATCTTATTCCTTCCGATACGGTGATTTTCGACTCTGAACGACCACTGGTGCTTGCTGGTCTCATGGGTGGCCTTGATTCAGGAGTGACTCCTGATACGACGAAACTCTTTTTAGAAGTGGCGAACTGGGAAGCTCCAGAGGTTCGTAAGACTTCAGTGCGTCTGGGACTTCGCACGGATTCATCTCAACGTTACGAGAAGACTCTTGATAGTAACATGTGCTACCGCACGCTTCTTCGACTAGTAGAAATGATTTCTGAACTATGTCCAGGTACCACTGTCGTTGGTATGCCGGAGAAGTTCGTTCGTGAAGATAAACTTTCGAAAGCTCTTACTCTTACGATTTCTCACTCTCAAATTGTGAGTAGCCTTGGGATGGAAATTTCTAAGGAAACTGTTCGTGATATCTTTGAACGTCTTGATTTCAAAGTGGAAGAAAAGAACGGTTCATATGATGTAACGGTTCCTTCATACAGAACAACTAAAGATATCAGCGTAAAAGCAGATCTGATTGAAGAAATCGGTCGTATGATCGGTTACGATAACATCACTTCTGTTTCACCTAATCTACCAGTGAAGCCAATTCGTCTTTCTGAAACAAAGAAATTTCACAGAAAGATCCAGGACTTCCTTGTTATGCAAGGGAAGTCTCTTCAAGTGATGACTTATCCTCTCGTAGGGAAAGAGCTTCTTGAGAAGGCGATGTGGCCCGAGATGAATGATAAGCTCGTCCTCGTGAATGCTTTATCAGTAGAGCAGGATCGTATGCGCCCTTCGATCATTCCTTCAGCAATTGAGATGGCCGCTCATAACCAGAAGCACTTCGATTCATTCTCGTTCTTTGAGATTGGTAGAAGCTATCTTGATTTCGGTAAAGAGCGCAGCCAATTAGTTATTGGTATGTACTCTAAAGAAGGCTCCCGTTTTGTTGAACTAGCAAACGTAGTAGAGAAGTTACTTGCCACTCTTAATGTGAACTATGTGTTCGCTCCTAAGAACGAAAAGTTCCAGAACACTGTTCTTCCTACTTGGAATGGAACTCATCCTCACGAGTATCAAAACATTCAGATTCAAGGGAAGTTCCACGGTGTGATCAATACTGTTCATCCGCTTGTGCTTAAGAACTTCAAGATGAAAGGAAATCTCACTCTTGCAGTGATTGATATTACTGATCTTGAGAGTAAAGAAGTGAAAGATAAAACTAAGTATCAACCACTCTCAAAATTTCCGTCTTCTTCGAGTGATTTCACAGTCGTAATGAATAAAGAGCTTCCAGCTGCTTCAGTTATCACTGCTCTTTCTTCACTTAAGCAGAAAGAAATCAAATCGAAGTCGATCGTTGATATTTTTATGATGAATGAAATGCAAAAAGCTGTCTCAATTCGTGCAGTTTTTGAAGATTCTGAAAAAACTTTAGCGGCCGAAACAATAAAAGACCTTGAACAAAAAATAGTGCAAGTGCTTGAAAAGGCAGGTTTTCCTCTAAGGTCTTAAAAAGACATTGTTTAGAAGGGATTTTAGAAAAAATTTTTTTTAAAAATAATATTCTAAAATCCCTTGACGATCCAACCGAAGATAAATATTATCCTCAAACACTTCACGACGAATCAAGTAGTTTTAAAGCTGAGTTAACGCTCAGATAAGAAGTTTTTGCTCTTTGAAAATTGAATATGATTAAAATTTTTGAAACCTTCGGGTTTCAAGATGAGATGAGAATGGAACCCGTTCAATTGCCTAGTCTTCCGTAAGTTTTAGTACTTCGGTACAGGAAGACGGCCAAGAGATGAGAGTCTCTTGTGTTGTAAAACAAAATTGAACTAATTCTTGAACAAAACAAGAATCTAGAGTCACCAAATAAACTTTAAGTTTTATTTAAATATATACTTGGAGAGTTTGATTGTGGCTCAGAACGAACGCTGGCGGCGTGCCTAATACATGCAAGTCGAACGTGAAAAGGGGCAACCCTTAGTAAAGTGGCGCACGGGTGAGTAACACGTAGGTAATCTGCCTTTCAGTGGGGAATAACTTAGGGAAACCTGAGCTAATGCCGCATACGTTAGTAATAAGAAAATGGGCGCCGCAAGGGCTCATGCTGAAAGAAGGGCCTGCGGCCTATTAGCTAGTTGGTGGGGTAATGGCCTACCAAGGCAACGATAGGTATCCGGTCTGAGAGGATGATCGGACACACTGGAACTGAGACACGGTCCAGACTCCTACGGGAGGCAGCAGTAGGGAATATTGCGCAATGGGGGAAACCCTGACGCAGCAACGCCGCGTGAGTGAGGAAGGTCTTCGGATTGTAAAACTCTTTTTTTAGGGAAAAATGATTACAGAGCTAATACCCTGTAAAGTGATGGTACCTAAAGAATAAGCACCGGCTAACTTCGTGCCAGCAGCCGCGGTAATACGAAGGGTGCAAGCGTTGTTCGGAATCATTGGGCGTAAAGCGCGCGCAGGCGGATCAGCAAGTCAGATGTGAAATCTCGAAGCTCAACTTCGAAACTGCGTCTGAAACTGCTAGTCTAGAATGTCGGAGGGGGCAGGGGAATTTCACGTGTAGGGGTAAAATCCGTAGAGATGTGAAGGAACACCGGAGGCGAAGGCGCCTGCCTGGACGACTATTGACGCTGAGGCGCGAAAGCGTGGGGAGCAAACAGGATTAGATACCCTGGTAGTCCACGCCGTAAACGATGAATACTAGTTATTGGAGGTATTGACTCCTTCAGTGACGCAGCTAACGCATTAAGTATTCCGCCTGGGGAGTACGGTCGCAAGACTAAAACTCAAACAAATTGACGGGGGCCCGCACAAGCGGTGGATTATGTGGTTTAATTCGAAGCAACGCGCAGAACCTTACCTAGGCTTGAACTCCTACGAACCCGTTGTAATGGACGGGGTGCCCGCAAGGGAATGTAGTGAGAGGTGCTGCATGGCTGTCGTCAGCTCGTGTTGTGAAATGTTGGGTTAAGTCTCGCAACGAGCGCAACCCCTATCGTCTGTTGCCAGCATTAAGTTGGGCACTCTGACGAGACTGCCTGGGTTAACCAGGAGGAAGGTGGGGATGACGTCAAGTCCTCATGGCCCTTATGTCTAGGGCTACACACGTAATACAATGGCGCGTACAGAGGGAAGCGAACTCGCAAGGGGGAGCAAATCTCAAAAAGCGCGCCTCAGTTCGGATTGGAGTCTGCAACTCGACTCCATGAAGTTGGAATCGCTAGTAATCGGAGATCAGCACGCTCCGGTGAATACGTTCCCGGGCCTTGTACACACCGCCCGTCACACCATGGGAGTTGTTTTCATTTTAAGACGTGACTCTAACCGCAAGGAGGAGAGCGTCTACAGTGGGAGCGATGACTGGGGTGAAGTCGTAACAAGGTAGCCGTAGGGGAACCTGCGGCTGGATCACCTCCTTTTTAAAGGAAAACCTTATAGGGTCAATCAATCGAACGCGGTTCCATTCATCATCATCTCATTCTCAGAAAGTTAAATTTACCTTCGGGTCAGATTTAATTTTCAAAGATCAAAAAATCAAAAATTCTTTGACAATCACATAACAGGATAAGCAAGTAGACGAGAACCATGTAGTAATTTTTTTTAAAAGAATCCATGCTTAAAAAACTAAGATAAAGCTACTAAGGGCATGCGGTGGATACCTTGGCAGTAAGAGGCGATGAAAGACGCGGTTAATCTGCGATAAGCTTCGGTGAGCTGATAATCAAGCTTCGACCCGGAGATTTCTGAATGGGGCAACCCCTCTTCACGAAAGTGATGAAGAACCTTCTATGAGTAAAGTAGTAGATGAGTGGCCAACGTAGGGAACTGAAACATCTAAGTACCTACCGGAAAATAAATCAATTGAGATTCTGCTAGTAGCGGCGAGCGAACGCAGAGGAGCCCAAACCAAAGTGCGTGCACTTTGGGGTTGTAGGACTTGCATCAAGGGGAGTTTGATAGGAGAAGGGTTTGGGAACCCACCATAGAGAGTGAAAGTCTCGTATCCGAAATCGAACGAACTGGGCGAGTATCCTGAGTAGAACGGGGCACGTGAAACCCTGTTTGAAGCTGGGGGGACCACCCTCCAAGGCTAAATACTCCTTACTGACCGATAGTGGACTAGTACCGCGAGGGAAAGGTGAAAAGAACCCCGATGAGGGGAGTGAAATAGAACTTGAAACCGCATGCTTACAGACAGTCAGAGGGCTATTGTAAAGCCTGATGGCGTACCTTTTGCATTATGATTCAGCGAGTTATGGTATGTGGCGAGGTTAAGCCGTTGCAGGTGTAGCCGTAGGGAAACCGAGTCTGAATAGGGCGTTAGTCGCATGCTGTAGACCCGAAACGGGATGAGCTATCCATGAGCAGGTTGAAGCGAGGGTAAAACTTCGTGGAGGACCGAACACGTGACGGTTGAAAACGTCTGTGATGACTTGTGGATAGGGGTGAAAGGCCAATCAAATTCCGTGATAGCTGGTTCTCTCCGAAATGCATTTAGGTGCAGCGTTTGTCGATTACTAACGGGGGTACAGCACTGAATAGGCTAGGGGCATTACCGTGCTACCAAACCTTATCAAACTCTGAATACCGTTAAGTACAGACAGGCAGTGAGTCTATGGATGCTAAGGTCCGTGGACAAAAGGGAAAGAGCCCAGATCATCAGCTAAGGTCCCTAAATTGACGCTAAGTGGAGAACGTTGTGGAACTACTGTGACATCCAGGAGGTTGGCTTAGAAGCAGCCATCCTTTAAAGAAAGCGTAATAGCTCACTGGACTAGTGGTTCTGCGCGGAAAATGTAACGGGGCTTAAGCGTCGTACCGAAGCTATGAACTCTATATGAGTGGTAGGAGAGCATTGTGTGTGCTGATGAAGGCGTACCGTAAGGAGCGCTGGAGGTCCCACAAGAGCTGATGCTGAAATGAGTAGCGATAAGGAGGGCGAGAATCCCTCCCACCGTAAAGCTAAGGGTTCCTGGGCCAGGTGAATCCTCCCAGGGTAAGTCGGATCCTAAGGCGAGGCCGAAAGGCGTAGTCGATGGACATCAGGTTAATATTCCTGAACTTAGTCTTTATCGTTTGACTGAAGGAGTGACGAAGAAAGGTAGCACATCCAGAGATTGGTTGTTCTGGTGTAAGGTCGTAGGTGGGGTCGATAGGCAAATCCGTTGGCCCATTAACACTGAGAACTGATGCCGAGGCGCAAGCCGAAGTGTGTGACCCTAAGCTTCCAAGAAAAGCTTCGTAGGGAGATAGAGATTAATCCGTACCGTAAACCGACACAGGTAGCTGAGGCGAGAAGCCTAAGGTGCGTGGATGAACTGTAGTTAAGGAACTCTGCAAATTAGAACTGTAACTTCGGGATAAAGTTTGCCCTTGAACGTGAAGTCACTTGCTGGCGTAGCGTATGAGGGTCGCAGTGAAATGGGGGTAGCGACTGTTTACCAAAAACACAGGTCTATGCAAACACGTAAGTGAAGTATATGGGCTGACGCCTGCCCGGTGCTGGAAGGTTAAAAGGTGAGGTTAGCCGCAAGGCGAAGCTTTAAATTGAAGCCCCAGTAAACGGCGGCCGTAACTATAACGGTCCTAAGGTAGCGAAATTCCTAGTCGGGTAAGTTCCGACCTGCACGAATGGCGTAACGACTTCCCCACTGTCTCAACTATAGATCCAGCGAAATTGGTGAGCGCGTGAAGAAACGCGCTACCCGCGGAAGGACGAAAAGACCCCGTGAACCTTTACTGTAACTTGGCATTGGGTTTCGATTAACCATGCGTAGGATAGGTGGGAGCTTTTGATCCGTGCGTTCCGGCGTACGGGGAGGCAACCTTGAAATACCACCCTTGGTTAATTGGAATCCTAACCTGTCGTCATAATCTGGCGAGGGGACAATGTCTGGTGGGCAGTTTGACTGGGGCGGTCGCCTCCTAAAGAGTAACGGAGGCGCACGAAGGTTCCCTCAGCCTGAATGGAAACCAGGCGTAGAGTGTAAACGCATAAGGGAGCTTGACTGCGAGACAAACACGTCGAGCAGGTGCGAAAGCAGGTGTTAGTGATCCGGTGGTTCCGAGTGGAAGGGCCATCGCTCAACGGATAAAAGGTACTCCGGGGATAACAGGCTGATTTCCTCCAAGAGTTCACATCGACGAGGAAGTTTGGCACCTCGATGTCGGCTCATCGCATCCTGGGGCTGGAGCAGGTCCCAAGGGTTTGACTGTTCGTCAATTAAAGCGGTACGCGAGCTGGGTTCAAAACGTCGTGAGACAGTTTGGTCTCTATCCTCCGTGGGCGTAAGATATTTGAGAGGAGCTGTCCTTAGTACGAGAGGACCGGGATGGACAAACCTCTGGTGTACCGGTTGTGGTGCCAACTGCATCGCCGGGTAGCTAAGTTTGGACGGGATAACCACTGAAAGCATCTAAGTGGGAAGCCCCCCTCAAGATTAGATATCTATTAAGGGTGCTTGTAGACTACGAGCTTGATAGGTTGGGTGTGTAAGCGCTGTAAGGCGTTGAGCTGACCAATACTAATAACCCGTTTTGCTTTATTTTCTTTGTCTCTTGTACGCTCAAGAGAAGTTTTATTAGCGTGATCTACATGGTTCAAAATTTGTCTTGCTTATCTTGTTTTGTGATTGTAAAAGTGCAGTCAGCCTAAATTTGAAATACAGTTTGGGTGTGTCGATAGCGGTGAGGAAATACCCAGTAAC
This sequence comes from Peredibacter sp. HCB2-198, assembly GCF_045999315.1. Lineage (GTDB taxonomy): Bacteria > Bdellovibrionota > Bacteriovoracia > Bacteriovoracales > Bacteriovoracaceae > Peredibacter. Next base: position 2,054,572 of record NZ_CP174607.1, read on the forward strand.
ATCTCGAACCTGGAAGTCAAGCTCACTTGCGGCGAAGGTAGTGCCAGGGGAACTTGGTGTCAGAATAGCAAGATGCACCCTCCATTTTTATAAAGAACGCCCGCAGTAATGTGGGCGTTTTTATTTTAGGGGTACATGGTTCTAACGGCTCCCCAAGTTCGCCTTTTAAAGCGACTTTTGTTTCTCCTGATTCCTTATTCAATCCTTCGGGTTGGATTCTATTTTTATCACTTAAATATTTATAAGCAGTTCACACAAGATGAGATCTTCCAGAGTTTTCTATTGGGGATTCGTTTTGATGTGGCCGCAATTTGTCTTTTAAATCTTCCTCTTATTCTTTTGTCTTGTTTCTCTTGGATAAAAGAGAGGACAGAAAGAATTCTTTTTATCTTCATCAATACCTGCGGATTCATTGTGACCGTAGATGACTATGAGCTTTTCCTCTTCACAGGGAAACGCTTGAGTTATGACTTCTTCGTTATTTCTGACGACATTCTCCAACAACTTCCACAGATCTTTCTTTATTATTGGTATCTGCCGGTGGCGGCGATTGCTTTTGGAATTGCTTTCTATTTCTTTGATCGTAAGTTTTTTACCGCTAAAGAGAGAAAAGTATCACTACCGGCAAGAGCGATTGTTGGTGTGGTTCTTCTTGGACTTTCATTCATTGGAATTCGTGGAGGGCTTCAGCACAAATCTATTAATGTACAGTCGGCGTTTGTTCAGGGGAAAAATGAATTAGGACATTTAGTACTAAATTCTCCCTATCACTTTCTTCGCACATTAAAAAATAAACCAATGAGGCCACTGACTCTTTTTAAGAGTGATGATGAGGCTAAAAATATCATTCTTAATCAACGTGATTTCAGAGACGGGATTCAAGGAAAGACGAAATCCAATGTGGTGCTGATTATTTTAGAAAGTTTTGCCTCTGAATATATGGAAGGTGGATACACTCCTTTCCTAAATGAACTTAAAACAAAATCTTATTTTTTCAGTCGACACCTCGCTAATGGAAGAAAATCCATCGAGGCCCTGCCTTCACTTTTATGTGGTCTTCCATCACTTCTTGATGAACCAATTAGCAAATCTATTTATTCTGGTAATAAGTTTAACTGTTTTCCAAGAATGTTAAAAAAAGCCGGTTACACGAATCACTTTTTCCATGCAGGTGCTAAGGGCACTATGGGATTTGAATCGTATACACTGGCCAATGGCTTTGATCGTTATTTTTCTCGTCAGGACTATGGCGAGAAAGATTATGATGGTACTTGGGGCGTTTTTGATGGGCCATATCTACAATACGTTGCAGACAGAATAAAAGAAATGACTGAACCATTTCTGGCCGGCGTTTTCACTCTAAGTTCGCACCAACCTTATACAATACCTGGAGAATTTAGAGGAAAGTTTCCGAAGGGAAGTCTCGAGATTCATCCGAGCATTGGTTACACCGACTATGCTCTTCGCGAGTTCTTTAAACGCATCGAAAAAGAGAAGTGGTTTAGTAATACTATTTTCATCATTACCTCTGACCACAGTCAGAAATTAGAGACTAAGAAGTTCTCAAACTTAGTGGGGCGCTATCGTGTTCCTCTTTTGATCTATGTTCCAGGTGGAGCAGGGAAAGAATATACAAAAGTGACTCAACATTCGGATATTCCGAAGACAGTTCTGGACTATCTGGAAATCAAGAGTGATGAGCTACCTGCAACAAGTGTTAGTGCTTTCTCAAATGATGAGGGTGCTGCTTTGAATTACGCCGATGGATCGACCTATTTCATGGCTCAAAAAGAGACTGTTACGACCTTAGATAAGTCTTATCAGCAGCAATCTTTTAATTACGACTGGGAAACCGGGGAAATGCATCCGGTAGAGTCAAATAATCCACTCTTAAAGGCCTATCTTCAGTACTTCATGAATGGGCTGATAAATAATAATTTATCTCTCTAGGGCTCCGCCCAAAACATTGTCACAAAACCCTCCTTCACGATAAACTAAATCGTTATTTTTATTCACAAAAATGGGGTTCTCATGCAGCCTTTGGCCTCGCACATCGATACCAATTCGAAAGATTTCCAGGTGAACGCTGAATTCAATCGCGGTCTCGCCAATGAGTTAAAAAAGAAAATTGAAAAAGTTCGCCAAGGTGGCGGTGAAGATGCGGTTAAAAAACATAAGGCCCGTAAAAAACTTCCTCCACGTGAGCGTATCGAAAAGATCCTGGATCCAGGTTCTCCCTTTTTAGAACTGTCTGCTCTTGCGGCCGATGGTGTTTATGAAGAAGACGTTCCTTCGGCCGGTATGGTGACAGGGATTGGTCTTGTTCATGGGGTGGAATGTTTATTTGTGGCCAACGACGCCACTGTTAAAGGTGGGACGTATTTTCCATTAACTGTAAAAAAACATTTAAGAGCGCAAGAAATCGCGCTTGAGAATAAACTGCCTTGTATCTACCTCGTGGATTCAGGTGGTGCCTTTCTTCCAAAGCAGGATGAAGTGTTCCCGGATAAAGAACACTTCGGAAGAATTTTCTTTAACCAGGCGCAAATGTCATCTCAGGGAATTCCGCAAATCGCAGTGGTGTGTGGATCATGTACCGCGGGTGGCGCCTACGTTCCGGCGATGAGTGATGAAACGATTATCGTAAAAGGTAACGGAACGATCTTCTTAGGTGGTCCGCCGCTGGTTAAAGCGGCGACTGGTGAAGAAGTAACTGCGGAAGAGTTGGGCGGAGCGGATGTTCACACTTCTAAATCAGGTGTGGCCGATCACTTTGCTGAAACAGAAGAAGATGCCCTTGAGCACGCTCGTCATATTGTGGCGACTCTTAACTATCAATCAAAGAATCCTCGTAAGTTTATTAAAACGGAAGTGAAAGCTCCGCTTTATCCAACTGAAGAGATTTACGGAATCATTCCTCAGGACACTCGTAAACCATTCGACGTAAGAGAAATCATCGCGCGTCTGGTGGACGGATCTGAGTTTCAGGAATTTAAAGAAAGATATGGAACGACTCTCGTAACAGGATTCGCGAAGATCCATGGCTACCTCGTTGGGATTGTGGCGAATAACGGGATTCTTTTCTCGGAGTCTTCTCAGAAGGCCGCTCACTTTGTTGAATTATGTGGCCAGAGAAAAGTTCCTTTGATTTTCCTTCAGAACATCACGGGCTTTATGGTTGGTAAACAATACGAAAACGAAGGAATCGCCAAGCACGGAGCAAAATTTGTGACGGCGGTTTCAACTGTTAAAGTTCCAAAGTTCACGATCATGATCGGTGGCTCATTCGGTGCTGGTAACTACGGTATGTGTGGACGAGCTTTTGGTCCAAGATTCCTTTTCATGTGGCCCAACTCTCGAATCTCAGTCATGGGTGGCGAGCAGGCAGCGAACGTTCTGGCGACGGTAAAACAAGATGGTCTAGCTCATGCAAAGAAACCACTTATGACAGAACAAGAATTGGCGGCATTTAAACAACCAATCCTCGATAAATACGAAAAAGAAGGATCACCGTACTATTCATCGGCCCGTCTATGGGACGATGGTGTGATTGATCCAGCTCAGACACGTGACATTCTTGGTTTGTGTTTAAGTGCCACTCATAATGAAGAATTTAAAGACCCTCAATGGGGCGTCTTCAGGATGTAATTTATGAAATACCTTGAAGTTGTTGAGAAAGAAAAGGGTGTGAAAGAAGTTTGGTTAAACCGGCCGGAACTTCATAACGCTTTTAATGCTGAACTGATTGAAGAGATGATTGCGCTTTTTGAATCTTTCAAAGATGAGCGTTTGATTATTCTTTCAGGGAAAGGAAATAGCTTCTGCGCTGGTGCGGATCTTAATTGGATGAAGGCCATGAAAGATTACACCAAAGAAGAAAACTTTAAAGACTCAAAACGTCTGGCGAAAATGTTTTCAATCATCAATGAGTGTGATGTGCCAGTGATTGGAAGAATCAATGGTCATGCCCTTGGTGGTGGTGTTGGCCTTGTGAGTGTGTGTGATTATGTGATCGCCGCTGACACAGCTCTGATGGGATTCACGGAAGCAAGACTTGGTCTTATTCCAGCGGTTATCTCGCCTTATTGCATTTCAAAAATCGGGGAATCAAACGCCCGTGCATGGTTCTTGTCAGGTGAGAGATTCTCGGCAGAAGAAGCAAAACGTATGGGCCTAGTCCATGACGTGGTTCTTGGACCTGAGATTGATACCAAGGTCGAGGAAGTTAAGAAGAGATTCTTGGCGGCGGGACCGGTTGCGGCCAAGGAAGCAAAAAAACTTATCCGTGGTGTGATGAAAAATTTGAAGGCGAGTGAGGACTTCACTTGTCAGATGATCAGTGAACGCAGAATCAGTGCTGAAGGGCAGGAAGGCATGCGTGCACTTTTAGAAAAAGATAAACCAGCTTGGATGAAACAATGAAGATTAAAAAAATTCTGGTCGCGAACCGTGGGGAAATTGCTCTACGAGTTTTAAAGACCGCCAAAGAAATGGGAATTAAAGTTGTCACAGTTTACGCTGAAGACGATAAAAATCTCCCGCACGCTCTATATGCGGATGAGTCTTACTCATTAGGTACGGGTGCTCTGGCAGACACATATTTAAATAAAGCTAAGCTCATCGAGATCACAAAAAAGTCGGGAGCTGATGCCATTCACCCGGGATACGGATTCCTTTCTGAGAACGAAGAATTCGCTCGTATGGTGGAAGGCGCGGGGATCACATTTATTGGCCCAACTCCGGAATCTATTGTCCTGATGGGAGATAAGATTGGTTCGAAGAAAGCACTCGAGAAAATTAAAGTTCCTCTGACTCCGGGATATCACGGAGATGATCAGACGGACGAGAATCTTGCTAAAGAAGCGAAGAAAATTGGCTTCCCAGTTCTGATTAAGGCCTCTGCCGGTGGTGGTGGTAAAGGGATGAGAATTGTCCATGAAGAGTCGGAACTTTTGGAAGGCATTCGCGGAGCCAAGTCAGAAGGTCTAAAATCATTTGGTTCTGACAAAGTTCTGATTGAAAAATATGTGGTGAATCCTCGTCACATTGAAGTGCAATTGATGTCAGATACTCATGGCAATCATCTTCATTTCTTTGAGCGTGAGTGTTCGATTCAGCGTCGTTATCAAAAAGTGATCGAAGAAACTCCAGCTCCAAATATGAGTCAGGAACTTCGCTTGAAAGTTTGTGAAACAGCCGTGGAAATCGCTCGCGGGATTAACTACCGTGGTGCGGGTACGGTTGAGTTCATCATGGCCCAAGACGGATCATTCTACTTCATGGAGATGAACACTCGTCTTCAAGTAGAACACCCGGTGACAGAAATGGTGACGGGGCATGATCTCGTGAAATATCAAATTATGGTTGCTCAAGGGGACAAACTTCCTCTGAAGCAAGCGGACATTAAGCAGAAGGGCAGTTCAATTGAATGCCGTATCTATGCTGAAGATCCAGATAATAACTTCATGCCTTCAATTGGTAAGATTGAGCGCATCGGAATTCCAACTCTAAGAGATGTTCGTCTTGATTGCGGATTCTTGGATGGCACGGAAGTGGGTGTGAACTACGATCCGATGCTCGCGAAGCTCGTGGTATGGGGTGAAACTCGCGAAACTGCGATCTCTAAAACCATCCATAGTCTGGATGAAGTTCTTTTCCTAGGGGTCAAAACCAATCGTGATTATTTAAAGCGTCTCCTTGCTCACAAAGATTTTGTGGCAGGAAATACGCACACGCATTTTATCCCGGATCATAAAGCAGAACTTGAACCAACTCCGATGAATGATCTTGATCTCGCGAACATCATTGGTGCCATGAGCTTCAGTGGGAAAACCAAAGTGGCCACCGGTGGAGTGGTTGAATCGAACAAAACTCCATGGACCGAGCTAACTGGATTTAGGAATTAATTATGGAAAAAGTATTTAATATCAACGGTCAGGAAGTGAAGGTGCAGGACTTTAAACAGTCTGGTGATGGCGTGAGTTTCGTTCTTAATGGAAGAACTTACTATTACATGCTGATCACAAAAGATGGTCCCGAGCTCGTTCTGGATAACGGCGGACGTTTTAAGGCCGCAGTCGGAACTCCTAATCGCGAAGGCGAGCAAATGATCATCGCTAACGGGCGTGAAGCAAAAGCATTTGCGGCCGGTAAGAAGATGAAAAAATCTGGCGGAGCTGCTGGAGGACTTACCAGTCCAATGCCTGGAAAAATCTTTAAAGTGATTAAAGAAGCGGGCTCAGTTGTTAAAAAAGGTGAGCCAATCCTTATCCTTGAGGCCATGAAGATGGAGCACTCAATCCGTTCAGATAAAGACGGCACAGTTAAGAAAATCAATTATAAGGTCGGAGAACTGGTTCAAGGCGGAGTAACTCTTGCCGAGGTGGAATAATGATTAAAATCGTTGAAGTTGGTCCACGTGATGGACTTCAAAATGAAAAAAGCATTCTCTCAACCGAAGATAAGTTTAAGTTTATCTCGCTTCTTTGTGATGCGGGATTAAGGACCATTGAAGTCACGAGTTTTGTAAAAGCACCGGCGATTCCCCAAATGGCGGACGCGGTAGAGCTTTACACCAAAGTGAAAAATGAACTAGGTGATCGAGGTGTGGCGTTTCCGTGTCTTGTACCGAATATGAAAGGTTACGAGACGGCGAAAAATTTAGGAGTGAAAGAAATCGCTCTTTTCACCGCCACTTCAGATTCATTTACGAAGAAGAATATCAACGCCACTGTGGACGAGAGTTTTGAGCGCATGAAAGAAGTGGCAGATGCCGCCAAACGTGATGGCATTCTCGTTCGTGGTTATGTTTCGACCGCTTTTGGTTGCCCGTATGAGGGCACCATGGATGTGAAAAAACTTATTAGTGTCACGAAGCGCCTGTTTGAACTGGGTGTTTATGAAGTTTCAGTAGGGGACACCATTGGTGTGGCCACTCCGATGCAGGTAAGAAGTTATATTCGAGCGCTAAAATCAGAGTTCCCGATTGGAAAGATTGCCATGCACCTTCATGACACTCGTGGAATGGCACCGACTAATATCTTTGTATCACTAGAAGAAGGAATCACGACCTTTGATTCTTCGGCCGGAGGACTTGGAGGCTGTCCATACGCGAAGGGAGCAACTGGTAACGTTGCGACTGAAGACGTTTGGTATCTTCTGAACTCTCAAGGTCTTGAGACCGGCATTGATATTAAAAAATTATCTGAGGCCTCACAGTTTATTTTAAGTAGGGCCAATCGTCAGACGGAATCAAAATTCCTAAGAGCATATTTGAACACAGGAAAGGTATGAGTTTTTATCTAAGGCCATTCGAAGATCTTTTAGTTGAGAAAAAGAAACACACCCTCTGGATCACATTAAATCGTCCAGAAGCGAGTAATGCTTATTCAACTGGTATGGTGAAGGCCCTGGTTGAAGTTCTTCGTTTTGCTGACATTGATAATGAAATTCGTGCCATTGTGATCACAGGTGCCGGGAAAAATTTCTGTGCCGGTGGTGACGTTAAAGCGATGAAAGGAAAGAGTGGAATGTTCGCGGGAGAGTCCAACGAACTTCGTGAAGCTTATCAGGCAGGAATTCAACAGATTCCTGCGACGATTGTGAATTTAAAAACTCCATTGATCGCCATGGTAAATGGTGCTGCTGTAGGGGCAGGGTGTGATCTCGCGGCCATGTGTGATATGCGAATTGCTTCAGAAGAAGCAACTTTCGCCGAGACCTTCGCAAAAGTTGGTCTTGTTCCAGGGGACGGAGGCGCGTTTTTCCTAACTCGCTTGATCGGTTTTGGGAAGGCGATGGAAATGTTTCTTACGTGTAAGATGATTTCAGCAATTGAAGCGAAGAACATTGGCCTCGTAAATCAAGTGGTCCTACCACAAGATCTAAAAAATAAGACAGAAGAACTCGCCGATCACTTGGCAAAACTTCCTCCAATTGCTCTGCAAATGACTAAAAAAGCAGTGATTCATGCTTATCAACATGATCTCAATTCACATCTCGAGTTGATGGCCGCTTATCAAGGAATCACTCAGCGCTCATCGGACCACTTCAAAGCACTGGATGGAATGATCGAGAAGAAGACTCCAACCTTCGATCATAACTGAAAATATTTTTTGACAAGTCAGCGCGTAACCTAAAGAATTAAGACATATGAAAAATTTGTCTTCCCTATTTCTATTAGTAATGGTTGCAAGCTGTACTACCATTCACTTCCGTTCAAAAAATACGATCCCTGTTTCATTCGAAGGTAATCCAAAACATCAGAAAGAAGTTTCAATTACTGGTAAGAGAGATTTCTATTTCTGGGGTGTTGAACCAGAAGAGCACGAAGTATTCATCGACGAAGAAGTTAGAAAAGCAGGGTACGATGGAATGTCGAAACTCATTATCTACGAACAAAAAAATCCACAAGACATTCTGATCTCTTTCTTAACTCTTGGTCTTTATCTTCCAAGAGGTTTCACGATCACAGGATATACTTCAGGTCAGATGCTTCCAGAAGATCTGGACATGGACACTGTAGCACCAACTAAAAAATAACAGATTTGACCGTCAGGAAGGGGTTGTCTTCCAAGGATGGATAACATTAGGCCAGGGATGGCCTTTTTTTATTTCTGCGGATTCCTCATAAAGGCAATTTCGACGTCAGTTTCGTCGTTCGGACTTGCGACTTACATTTGAGTAAGTCTCAGTCCTCGCTCCTTACTTCCTTGAACTTGCACTTTCTGAGAAATCCTCGCGAGCTTTGAAGAAGTGATTATTTTTGAAGAGCGCGGGCGCGGCGGTTCCAAAGTGGGCGCGTGATACAAGCAAACCACAGAAAGAAGCCGAGAAAACAAGCAATCAGAGTAGAGATCGCATTGGTGGCGTCGAAAGCATTATTGGCGACAGCAAGACCGGTGAACATAAGGAAGGCGAGTCCACCAAAACAGGCAGTCATCATCAGGACGATTTTCATGGTGATGAACTCTTTTGGTTCAGGACGAAGAAACGAGAATGGCCACCAGACAAAATCTTTGTCAGTTACCCAGTTATGAAAATCTGCAAGTAGGTCTATTAGTTTCATTCTTTTAAACTGTCCATTAAGCTGCCGAAGAAGTTCTTTTTAAAGTCCTTCACTTCTTCTTCAGACATGTCCCCGAAATTTGTTCGGTCGAGTTCTTTATAAAGATGAGGGAGTTCGATCACGAAACGTGATTTAAAACGCGGAATCATCTTGCCGTAGATCTTTCTTTCCTTGGCATAAGTCATCCACAGTTTTTTACGAGCGCGAGTCACACCCACGTAACAAAGGCGGCGTTCTTCATCAATATCAGTATTGTCCTGAATGGTTTTCTTGTGCGGAAGTAGTTCTTCTTCCATACCAATCAGAAAAACAAAATCATACTCTAGACCCTTAGATGCATGGAGAGTCATGAGAGTCACTTCATTCTTCTTAAATCCTTCACCAGGGGCCTGAGTGTCCTGAGAATCAGCAAGAAGGAGTCTTTCTACAAAGTTTTTAAGAGTCGCTTCTTCTCCATAACGATCCTGGAAACGATCGGCCGCAAGCATGAAGTTTTTCACGTCATCCTTTTTACGGGCCGCAAGTTTTGCCTGATCATAGCTCTTATCAATGAAGTCGTAGTAATTGAGTTCTTCAACCAGATCAGTAATCGCCGCTAGAAGCGGTTTCTCATGGAAGACTCGCTGATATTTCTTAATGATCTCAACGAACGACTTGATCCCTTCATGTTCTTGCTCATCACAAAGAACCTGATAAAGATGGCGTTTTTGTTCCGCCGCGAGAGTTAGATTCTTATTCAGAGTTACTGAACCAATGCCGCGGTTAGGGACGTTTAAAATTCGGCGAAGAGCAAGTTCGTCGCGGGAGTTCTGAATAAGAGTAAGATAGGCAATGATGTCCTTGATCTCTTTCTTCTCATAGAACTTCTGGCCACCAATGATGTTGTAGGGAACTTGCGAAATACGCAGCTGATCCTCGAGAGGTGGTACTTGGGTATTTGAGCGATAAAGAATCGCGATATCTGAAAGCATCACACTGTTCGACTGAAGCTTAATAATTTCTTCTGTCACAATCGCGGCCTCATGATCAGAATCACCTGCGGCCCAGAGTTGTGGAAGAGGTCCTTCCATCTGAGTGGTACGCATGGTCTTCTCTTTACGGCCCTTTGATTCCTTAATCACGTTGTTAGCAAGATCCAGAATCGGGAAAACTGAGCGATAGTTCTGCTCGAGTTTAATTACTTTGGTATTTGAATATTGTTTTTCAAAATTCAGGATGTTCGAAATATCGGCCCCACGGAAACCATAGATCGCCTGATCGTCATCTCCCACCACGCAAATGTTTTGGTGAGTAGAGGTCAAGGCCTGAATGAGTGAGAACTGAAGGCTGTTGGTATCTTGATACTCATCAATCATGATGTATTTAAAGCGCTCAGAATATTTCTTCGCCACTTCAGGGAAGTTCTTAAAGAGCTTCACCACCATAAAGAGAATATCATCGAAATCGAGGGCATTATAAAACTGAAGCTTCTCTTGATAGAAGTGATAAACGTATTCAGTGGCGCCATCATAGTTATTTTCAGGATCGTAGTACTTACTTTTTGGAAATTCTTCCGCCGAAATACCCTGGTTCTTTAAAAGACCAATCTTCGACATGATAATGCCGCGATCATAGTTCTTGTTAGAGCGGTAGTTCTTCAGACCTTCTCGCACGATACTCATCTGATCGGCCTGATCATAAATCGTGAAAAGGTTGTTGTAGCCCAAATGGTGAATGTCTTCGCGAAGGATGCGAATCCCTAAAGAGTGGAAGGTCGAAAGAGTGATGCCTTTACGGGTACGTGAGTCGACCAGGTGGGACACACGTTCTTTCATCTCGGCCGCGGCCTTATTCGTGAAGCTGACTGCTAGAATTTGCTTTCCCGGAATTCGGAGATTCTGAAGCATGTGGGCAATACGGTACGTCACGGTACGAGTTTTCCCCGAGCCGGCACCGGCAAGGATCAATACCGGACCTTCAACTGTCTCGGCAGCTTCGCGTTGTTCTGGGTTCAAACCATCTAGTGAAATCATCAGTGCCTCAGAATAAAAAAGGGGGGTAAAACTGTCAAAATCAAAAGACAAAAAAGACCTTACTTTGTACTATAAATTTCGTCTGTAAATGAGTTTATTTGAGGTTTTATGAAGTATTTGATTACATCCGCTCTTCCTTATGCCAATGGGCCTATTCACTTCGGGCACATTGCCGGTGTTTACCTCCCGGCCGACATTTTCACCCGTCACAAAAAACTAAAAGGTGTTAAGGCCATTCATATCTCTGGTTCTGATGAGCACGGTGTTGCGATCATGCAAAACGCTCAAAAAGCAAAGAAAAGCTACCAGGAATACGTGAATGAGTGGCACAAAACTCATAAAGACCTGTTTGATAAATATGAGATCCAGTTTGATTTCTTCGGACAGACTTCCGCTCCTTATCACAAAGAAGAAACTCTAAAGTGGTTTAATGATCTTCTAGGAAAAGGACTGATTGAAAAGAAAGCTGAAGAGCAACTTCAGTGTCAATCATGTAAGAACATGCTTCCTGACCGTTTTGTGGAAGGTGAGTGTTATGTTTGTCACTATCCTGAAGCTCGTGGAGATGAATGTCCGAACTGTGGAACTTGGATTGACCCTTTAAAACTTTTAAAACCAGTATGTAAATTTTGTGGATCGAACGATGTGAAGGCCGTGGATTCGTTCCAGTGGTACCTCATGCTTTCAAAAGTATATCCAGAGTGGCAGAAGTGGTTTGAAACTAGAAAGCCAGTTTGGAGAAAAAACATCGTTCCTTACGTTGAGTCTCTGACAAAAGAAAACCTGGTTGATCGTGCGATCACTCGTGACCTTGATTGGGGGATTGATGTTCCTCTACCTGAGGCCAAAGGTAAAAAAATCTACGTATGGTTTGATGCTCCGATTGGTTACGTCTCAAACACTGCCGAATTCTTAAAACAATCTGGATCAAAAGAAGATCACATCAAAGACTGGTGGGGTTCGAAAGACACCACGATCGTGAACTTCATTGGAAAAGATAATATCATTTTCCACTCGATCATTTTCCCAGTGATGTGTATAGGAACTGGATTCGTGAATCCGGTAACTGATCTACCTGCTAATCAGTATGTGAATCTTGAAGGAAAGCAGTTCTCGAAGTCGAAAGGCTGGTATGTGGATGCTGACGAGGCCGTGACTCAGTTCGGGTCAGATGCTCTACGTTTCTATCTAACTTCGTTAATTCCTGAGACGGCGGACTCTAGTTTCACATGGAAGAGCATGGAGCTTAAGATAAATTCTGAGCTGGCCAACAACATTGGTAACTTCATTAACCGTGCGATGAAATTTTCGGTTTCAAAATTCCCTGAAGGAATTGCGGCCTCTAAGTTTGATGCTTTCTTTAATGATCATGTAAAAGATGTAGAAAGTTTCATTAAGGAATACCATGAGCTTCTTGATTCATATCAAATCAAGAAGGGCCAAGAGCACATTATGGCCCTTGGTTCGAAGGTAAACCAATTCATCACAGAAAGAGCTCCGTGGACAGAATTTAAGACCGATCCGGAGAAGGCAAAAGAAACCATCGCCATCTCTTCTGCTTACGTTCTTGTCATCGGTACTTTCTTTGCCCCATATCTGCCTCAGTTATCGAAAGCAATCCTTTCATACTTTGGTCTTACGTCCGAAAGTGAGTTGGTGAAGAAGATCTATCAAGGTGATGTGAAGGCCATGAAAGATTTCTTCTCGAATGATTTTAAACTTCAAGTAGAACCACAAGGACTTGTTCCAAAAATTGACCCTAAAGTAATTGAAGAGCTGGATCTCAAATTAAAAGAGAAGGCCTCAAGTTTAAACCCATAAGGAGAATTTATGTTTAAAGTAATGACTCTCGCTGCTCTTATGATCTCTGGCGCTGCTATGGCCGATGTTGAACTACGTGGTCTTGTTCCAAGACCTATGACAACTTGTTCGATCAAAGGTAACGAAGTTACTAAAGTGATCACTTTCGGTAAGGATAAAATTGTTAAATCTACTGAAAAGTATCAGATTACGTTTGAAGGCGTTGAAGCTGCTGCTCGTACGGCCGCTAAATTCGCTTCGAATGCAGCTCCTGCCAGTGAAGTTGAAAACTTCCACATGATCCTTGATGGTAAGAGAATTGAGCTAGACACTGATGAATCAGTTGAGGCCCTTGCTCTTGTTCAAATGATCGTTAAAGCTTGTCGTTATTAATTTAAGCGAAGCCCCCGTGACTTGAAGTCTCTTCGTAATCTGGTTCAAACAGATTGCCTTCAGTCACGGGAGCTTCTTTTGCTCTTGAAAAATACTTTCTTTCAAATTTATTCATGAGTCTGCCGGTGAGACCTGGCATGATTAAATGTCCAAATCTTCCGATGAAATCTGAACTTCCCAAATGAATAGAGTCACGAGGTCGCTGCACTAATTTCACCATGGCGCTTGCGACGGCTTCTGGATCAACCAGAGGAGGAGCGGGTCTGGCCTCTTTACCTAAATAATTGGCCGCGTGTCTGATCCCTGGAGAATCTACAAAAGAAGCATAGACGTCACACACATGAATGTTTTTGTGATCTTTTAATTCATAACGTAGAGCCTCCGATAATCCGCGGAGACCAAATTTACTCGCGCTATAGGAAACGCTAAAAGGGGCACCGATAAAGGCGCCAGTGGAATTGGTATTGATGATGATTCCCTTCCCACGCTTTTTAAAATAGTGAACGACAAAGTAAGAGCCATACATGGGTCCCAATAGATTAGTTCGAATGACTTGCTCTTGGGCCTCAAGAGGTGTGTGATCAAATTCACCAATGGCCCCGACGCCGGCATTATTGATCCAAACATCAATGTCCCCATAAAAGGCGAGGGCCTTTTCAAAGAGATTTTGAACGGAGCTTCTTTCAGTTACATCTACCTCAATGGCGACGGCATTCCCGCCTAGAGATTCACATTCGCTGGCGAGTTCCTGAAGGAGAGTTTCACTACGTGAAGCAAGAATTAGATTTGCGCCGAGCTTGGCGAAGGCCAGAGCGGTTGCTTTTCCAATCCCACTGGATGCACCTGTGATCACAATAGTTGAATTGTCCAATCTATAAGTCTTCACGGGATCCTCCTTGATAAGAGGAGGGTAGTGGGCTTGTGAAGGAGAGAAAACTTACTTTAATCTCAAAGTTTAATAAGCGATTTGATTAATCATTATGATAACGAGAGTCGACTTTAATTCCAAAGTTTTGACGTGGGTTGGCCGGATCAAAAACCGGGCGGTCCCAGTTCTTGAGAATTTTACCTGTTTGTGCATCTACTAAGACACGAAAGGTCGTCTCTTCATTTTTTTGGTTTTTCAGAGTGACGATGACGGACTCAACATTCAGGGCCACGCCATCTTGGGCCCAGATGAATGAATCCACTTTTTGGATGGCAATATCTTTGATGGCCTGTCCACCTTGGGCCTTAAGGGCCACTTCTAGATTTTCTTGCCACTCTGGAGACACAGCATTGGCCACCTTGAGTTTTTTGATCTCTTCCTCTTCCTTGCCAGGGCTGAGACCCACGACCTTTTTACCGTCAATTTGAAAGGTCTTTCCTGGAGGTGTTGAAGAAGGGGGCGTTGCCGATGTTTTTTTAGCAGTTGAAGGGGCGGGAGGCGCCACCGGCGTCTCTTTTTTCCAGAGATAAAGAACACCGCCGGCCACTACCACAAGAATAATAAAATAGGGCCAGCGCTTAATCATTTACGTCAAAATCAAAGTTGATGACCTGGAACGGTTTACTTCCGTTAAGCTCAGAATCAATGAAGTCATCGTTCGAGTTTGAACCGTCAGTATAGCAGTCAGTACAGTTATTGAAGCGGGCACGCATACGACAACGGAATTTGGTCCCGGGTGGAATCCATTTATTAACTTCCATAATCATCAGGTTACCGGCATTGAATGTTTTATTCGACGATTCTTTAACCACTGATTCATAGTAGGTCTTTTGAGCGTCAATTTTAGAGTAGAAACCATGGTTCGCTCCAGGCAGGAATCTCACCAGACACTCATGCGGATTAAAAGTGAAGTCCGTGTCTGTTGTTCCTGTGCTGTTATAACCAAGACAGTCTTTATCCAGGAGAGAAAGGCCATTTTTCTTTCTAAATTCGTTCTGCGAGACCCAGCGAGTACTTTCACCTTCTTCAAGTTGTACTAAGCAAACCGGAGCGGCGGCGCTGGTAGGGAACTTGCCGGTCGTTGTGTTTTTCACGAGACGTTTATACTCAGTATCGGTTGTCGTACAAGTTCTACCGGCCTCGGCACCTTGATCAACAGTTGTCACTGAATCCACCACACATGGTTTGAAATTTCCGGTTGTATCATCAGTGATATCAACGTGGTCCCAATCAGAGGCAAGAAGCTGAACTCCCGCCATGGTACTGTTGGAATTGTTTTGAAGATTTGGAATGATCGCAACAACTTCACCGGGAGAAACTCGGATGTTGTTATTGTTATATTCAATGTTGGCGACACTGGTTGATAACGGAACAGTGAAACCTTTAAAGAGAAGGTCAGTTAAAAGATTCTGCATGTCTGTACGGTTATCAATGATATAAAAGCCAACTCGATCCTGATTGGCATCGGTTTTCTCTGCTAATTGAAGAAGCTGTTTAGAGACGAGGACTGATTTACGGCGGTTATTCTCAGAGACCTGAGTAAGACCTTGAACCGGGATAAAGCTCACCACATCGTTATAGTCGATAGCACGGTTCTTGGTGGAGTTACCGTTGTTATTGTAGGTCTTGAAGAGAAGAAGACCATAATCATCTAAAAGTTTTTCAGAGTCATTTTTATCAAATGAAGGACAGATATTGCCAGTGATGTATTTATAGATGTTCTTGGCGAAGATCTGGAAGAATCGGCGATAGGTCGCCTGATTGTTCACATGTGACCAAATATAAGAGTTATTAAAATCCAGATTATTGAAGAACACGCTGTTGTTACTATAAGGGCCCCAGAAATCATCAATACCTTTGGCATTGAGGTCACCGATTTCACTCAGTGTCTCCGCCAAAAGAAGAAGAACATAAGAGGTCGCCTTATCATGACCGCCGTCTGCTTCAGATGCGATATTACATTCGTTCTTAAAAGATTTAGTCAAGGCCACCAGGTAATGGCTTACGATTTGGCCCGCATAGTGAACATCTTCATGGGGATCATCAGGATAGTTTGGATCGTAAAGAAGGTACTGTGGATAAGATAATCGACCCTCAGAAGATTCCTCGACCCCTGTGATGTGCATAGAATCACTTTCGGAGATGGGACGAGATTGATTAAGACCTTTACCAAGTGCCCATTCACCAAAATGAGTTCGTTTATTCATCACGAAGCTGTAATAGTCGGCAATCCCTTCATTAAGTGAGCCGCCTTCGTCATATCCATAGCCGCCAAGATTTGAGCGGAGAGGGTGTTTTTGATTGCTAGTTCCGTTTCGGATATTCATCATGATGGAAACGAGAGCGTGGGCCAATTCGTGATAAATAACAGAAGGGTCTTGAACAAAATAGAAATTAGAACGAACTGAACTTCCGCCGAAGCAGAGAGTAGGACCTGCTGGGCTGAAAGAAGCGTTATCATCCAGTTCACATTGAGAATAAGAAGTCAGAAAGTCGTTCTTAAACTGTTTACTGTCTGTGTTTGAAACCGCTTTAAACCAGAACATATCGGAGTCTTTTAAATACTGAGGAATTGATTTTGGAATTCCCGCTGAAAGACTGTGGATAGTGTTATAGGCAAAGCTCAATTTATCAAAGAAGGTCTTGGTTCCCAGGTTGATATGGTAGAGAGCATTCACTTGATAGAATTCAGGAGAGCCTGGGCTAAAGATATAAGTGCGATCTGGATTTCGCGGTAATGCTTGAGTCTGAGTTGAATTACTTAAAGAACGAACACAGTTCAAAACACTGTCAGAATAATTTCCGTAAAATAGAAATTGAATCGTACAGTTACTCGTGAGAGTTGAATTCGTCGTAATCAGTTCAGCTTTACGATCAATAAAACGGCCCATTTCCGGATTGTCCGGGCCATAGTTATTACCTGCGAGAATAGTAGGGCTGTCTCTATAAATGAGGGCCTTACCATCTAAAGTTCCATCATTTTGAATGATATTACTTCTTTGATTTGCCCCAGTAATTTCAGTTGGATTACATGCGTTTAGAACTACCAGAAATGGTAATAGAATAAGTTTGAAAGGTTTTATCATCCGCTGACGTACCGCTCTCATATATACCTTATCGGTTGAGACGTTCAAATCTCAACCGATCAATAAAGTCAATTACTGCTTAGCTGCTCTTGATTTTTCAAGCTCCTGGCGGAACACATCCAGTCCTTTTTGGAATACGTTACCGCGATCGGAGTTATCTCCGGCCGTACAAAAGCTTGGGGCCGAAGAAGTAACAGTCACTGTGCCCGATGCACCACCAAGAGGGTATTTCGATGTATAACGGGCCGAGATCTGCTCTACTAGTTGTTTACAGTCTGGTGTTCCTGTTGTGGTGTTAGTTCCGTTTGAAACAGTACTTGTCACACAGAACGGGCTGTTCTTTCTTTCTTCAAGTGTACCTTTAAGTAAAAGCTGACAGTCGGCGTCCTCGAATTTTCCATCTTTAACACCAAGTTTTGTACACATGGTTTGTGTGTCTACTGAGAGAGTAGACGACGTGTCAGATTCATTGTTAAATCCGTCACAAATCTCTCTGAATTCAGCGATGGCCTGTCCATCCGAGTATGAAGTCGTTCCTGAACGGTTGGCCGCTTTCATTGCAGAATCAAAAAGATCAGTCAGTTCACCTTTACAAGCACCTTGAGCATTTGATTGTGCTGTTTGATACTTCTTACAGAAGCGAGGGAGCTTTTCACCAAGTTCGCTTTGAAGTTTTTGGTTCTCAGCATTTTGCTGATTACGTTGCTGCTCAGAGGCCTTCACATATTCAGAGTAGTTACGGTCACACTTGTCTGCGAATTTCTCAGCAGAAGAGGCGACCTCTCTATAGTTCTTCTCAGTTTGCTTAATGTGTTCGGCCAGTAGACCGTTGTTCTTGCCTAGGCCACCACCAACAATTTGGTTTTGCTGGTCTTCTACACTTTTCTTAAGAGCTGTGATGTTCTTTTTGAACATCTCCACGTACTTGTCAGGATCTTCCAGGAGGAGTCTGCCATCCGGAGAACCACTGGTTGCTTCGGTGAAAAGATTTAGGTATCTGCTGCCTTCCGGTACTTCACGCTCAATGCCCGATGGAGAAGAGAAACCGGCACCGAACATACCGCGAAGGATCTCGCCATCTTTCATATATCTTGCGAGGGCCGAATCAAAGATTTTAACAATGTCTTTTTTGTTCTTCTCAACCAGGGCCTTATAGTTATTCACTCGGGCCGTTTTTTGGGCCTTGATTTCAGATACGTATTTTTCGGCCTGCTGAGTACAAGCTTGCATGTTCTTTGAACAAGAAAGGGCGGCATTGGCACAGAAACCAGGAGCAGTCGTATTGAAACGCTCCGAAGTACATGAACCAATGGCAGAGCTATTGGCGTCTTCAGGGCTTTCACATTCAATGAGTTTCTTCTTGATTGAGGCCTTCATTTCTGAGGCGTGGCTTTTCGCAAGGTTCTTGTAACTAGAGTGTAGGGCTCGAAGTTTTTGAATCGCCTCAGCACCAGAAAGCTGGTTATCAAGTTTGTTTACTTTAAATTGGGCCTCACAGTTACGAATGATATCTGAGAAGAAAACGCTCGGAGATTTTCTTGTACTTGCGTCCACGATACGTTTAACGATGTTACCGTTCGCGTCTGTCTCCTGAACTTCGTAAGAGTTGTCCATTTTAACGTAGTAACGGTTACCTTGAGATGATTCAAGGGCCTTAAGTTCTGACAACTTCTTCTCTGGACTTGTTTTATCGTTCTCCATGATGGTCTTGATTTTGTCTTTCAAGAAGTTCGATGCATTTTTATTGGCGAAATTTGATGAAGTTGGGTCGTAGATCTTCTCAAGCAATGAGTCCAACGAAGAGTTGCCTGAAAGATTGCTTTTCAGACACCCATTCTTTAGTTGGTTTTCAATGGTTGAAACTTCGCTATCGAAGTTTGTGGTCGTAAGGTTTCTTACGATGCTTAGCGCTCTTGCTGGATTGGCACCACCGGCGCTTAGTTCACTGGCAATTGTATTAAAGTCGTTTTGTAGTTTCTGAGATTTCTCAGTAAAACTTGTCTGAACATCTGAGAAAAGATCAGAAGTTAGAAGGTTATTGGCACCATTCGTAGAACTTACTGAACCCGAAAGACTTCTTAGAAATCCAGTATACCCTTTTTCGTCGGCCAGTTCAGAAAAACGAAGTTCTGATTGTTTGGCCACTTTATCAGCAAGGTTATTCAGATCTTCCACAACAGCAGAGTGAGAGTTTGAATAAGACTCACCTGAATATTTTGATCCAGGAGGTTTCTCTGACATGCTAGTTTTTAGTTGTTGATTAATGGCATTCAGACCTTTACCGCGACCGATTTGGTTGAATGTGTCTTTTGCAAACATAGATGTACAAGCAGGATTCTCGAAACGTTTACCGAAGTCGAACAGGTCCGGCTTTTTACTTTTTACTTTGTTGGCAAGTTCAGAGTCGCCGCCTTCAAGGACAGCAACTGATTCTTCAATGGCATCAAGATCCGAACGAGAGGCCTCACGAAATTGGTTTTGCATGGCCTCAAGGTTTGTGGTCAGTTTATCCAGTTCATCCAAACGATATTTAAAAAAACCGTTGAGGATGTTCATGGCATTTTTCATACATCCCACACCAAACAACTGGCCCGCTGAGTTTGAGTCAGCAGAGTAGTTGCGGTACATCTTATTAATTTGAAAGTATTGGTTGGCGTAGGCCTGCATTTCGGAAAGCTGTGCTGCCGGTGCAACTCCACGGTCGGTCGTTACACCAAGTGTACATACTTCGTTTTTGGCCTCGTGAAGAGTTGTTGGTAAGGTCTTACATTCAAGCATGGCAGGGTTGATGTTGTTCATTGCCAAGTATTCAGTCATTCCTGGCATGGCACCGAGTCTTTGCATGCTGAAGTATTTATCTGGCTGAGGAGTCTGTTGCTCCTGAAGCTTTTGCATATCGAAAGCGGCCTGGCCACTAAGACCAGTAGAACCTCCAGATCTGATTTGATTAACTGTGCTCCAGATTTGTCCTGCCGCTTGAATTGAAGTGGCGAAGGCCTCGCTGGTGCCAAGAATGACATCAGATGCGCTGGTTTTCTTTTCTTCTGCTGCAATTCCCATTACAGGTGACACCACCATTTGAAGGCTGAGTGAGACAGCAAGAAGAGGGGCCAGTTTTCGTTGCTTCATATAGTTCCCTTTAAATAAATCTGTATCTTCTTGTTTTTTCGGCACTTTCGTTTAAAAAACTTAGTACCTTAAATAACTTACAGAACTACTCTTCCAATATTGTAAGTGGATACAGTTTAGGGACCTAGGAAAAGCCCTAAGGGCGCTAATTTCTTGGCAAGATCGGCAAAAAAAGTGAAACTAAACTAGTGTAATTTCATAGGTTTTAGGCGGGAAGGAGTCCAGTGCTAGGGAAGCTATTTAGACGAAAATCGGTGCCAACGAATAATGGCGAATTAGACCATGCTGGGGCCCCACGTTTACGTTATAAAAAGGTCTTTGAACTCCAGTTATCCAATATGGAGGACTCGCCGGTCTATGATCTCACTCATCAGCTTTCTATTGGAAGTGAGATTGGAAATATCGTTATTGCGGACCCCTCCATTTCTCCTCGTCACGCCACCTTTATTCTTCAGCAGGAAGTGATCTCGGTTATTGATCACGGAAGTGTTAATGGAACTTTGGTCAATGGAACGAAGATCCCAACTGGGAAATACATCATTCTGGAAGAGAGTGATGTTCTTCAAATCGGTGACCTAGAAGTCAAAATTATTGCGAAGAATGTCGCGGAAGAAATTCAGGAACCAGAAGAAGTAGCCGTTGAAGAAACGCCGGATGTTCCAGAAGAAATCGATAAGAAAAAATTCAATGTAAAAAAGCAGGTCAAGCTCATCAGTATTGAGGCCCCTAACTATGCGACCAACAGCTTAGTTCGCTTAGTGGCGGTGATCTGTGACTTTCTATTGGCCTACTCAATCCTGGTCATTCTTCATCCCTTTGATGAGGTAAGAAACTTTTTAGATTTTATTCCTACATTTGTTCTCTCAATCGTAGAAGCCGATTGGCAGGGAATGTGGGAGGCCTTCATTGTAGATTATGAATTTGTTGGTGCTATGGCGGAAGATGCCTACACCTTCTTTTCAAACACTCTTAATCCAGGTCCTTTGGTCGTCATGTTTATGCTGGTCCGCCTGGTCAGTACACTGATCTTTGGCGTTTCCATTTCTGAACTTCTCTTAGGTGTGGGCTCTAAAGGAAATATTATTTGGAAGAGAATTGGAGGAGGGATTCGTGTTCTCATCGGCATGATCACCGGCCCTTTTTTGATTTTTGATCTTCCAGCGGTGATTTCACGACGTACCTTAAAAGAGTTTCTAACATTCACCCATACATTTCTTATTTCTAAACTATGGGCCATCTTGGGTTCCCTTGTTCTTCTTCCATTACTGGTTGCCATGGCCTTAGTGTCGCCGTTGTTTCAAGGTCTAGAGCTACCACGTGCCATTGCGATCAATGAAAAAGTGGATCAGAGAATGAAGGTGAGGAACCGGCCGGAGAGTGCCGCCACGGTCGTTGTGGCCGAAGACGCCAGTAAGTATTTAGACCTGGCCCTGACATATAATGCCGATGAGCTGGCCGTGATTCCGCATTTTAAATTTCATGGAGTGAGAAATAAGATCACTCTTAAAAATGGACTTCAGTTTTATCAGAAAGATCAACAAGCGACAGTGGGATTTGAGGTCTTCAAGAATTTTGATTTAAGAGAGCTTTTGGGAATCGGCATGAAGGGGAACATTTTCCTTTATGATAAATTTCCTCAAATCTATAACTTCGTTTACTCTGCGGAAAACAGTAATCCTGCCTTTAAGACCAAAGAAAATCAGGTCACTCAGCTTGCCTTCGCCAACGAAATGATTGAGTTCATTAAAATGTCGTTTGCTCTGGATGCTGAGAATGCTTTGGAGAAAATGCAGACGGAGACCTTCTTTATCAAAGGACTGATTGATTTTAAGGCCTCTTTCTTGTCTCTGATCGAATATAAGGATTTTGATAAAATTGGCTTTATTAAAATTGGAAACACAATCTTCATGAAAATCAGCTTCATGAAACAAAGGCCTTTTGATCTTCTTGTGCCACTCATGAAAGGTGAGGGACGAATCTTTAAGGTGAATTTTGAGAAGAAAGAAAATCTCGATGCTGTGGCCACGAAATTTTATAAATACAATCTTGAAAAATCTAACTGGAACCCAGAGATCAAGCGTAGTGAATCAGAGATCATGACGGCCCTGCAGGTTCTGGATCTTTTCTCAACACCAAAGCTCAAGGACATTCAACCAGAGAAGGCCCAGGCCCTTTATGGTTATTATTTTGAGGCCTCTTCATCGGTTCTGTCTCATGGAGATCCAGTATTGGTTGAAGTCTGGAAACGAAATGTTGGATCACTGGTGCAGCTATTAGAGGCCCTGCCTGGAGCAAGTACGAGTGAAAGCATCCAAAAGCTTCTTCAGAACTTTAAAGACCTTCTGGACGCTCTTGAGACCAAGAACATGGAGTATTTTGGAAATTCTCAGACAACGAGTGTGTGATTATTCGCCGAATCCTTCAGGCACACAGTAAACGTGATTGTTCCAACGAACACCGGCATCGAAGACAGATCCAATTGAACCGGTATCGCTGTTGTTATCAACTTCGTCGCTACGATAGTTGAAACGACGAGTAGTATTGAGAGAGTCGGCCGGTTTATAAGTTCCATCAGTCAGTGGGATAGAAAGCTGGCTGATCGCCACCCCAGTCATCACTTTACCTGAACAGCAAAGATTTTTTTGAGCAGCAATGAGTTTCACCTGGCCCGGATCTTTAATGTACCCAGTGGCCGGATCGTAGGCCGACTCAGAAAGACCGCGGCCCTCAGAAGAAACATAGCGGTTTAGATAGACCGTTAGGTTCGTGAAGTCCGGTAAGCAACAACGACGGATATTGTTGTTATTGGCCATAAATCCGGTACAACACTGGCTTGCCACGGTTGTATCAGGAACTTCTTGGCCAGAAGGGAGACAGCAGTTAAATTCATTCTCTGAGAAAACTTTCTTAAATTTTCCAGCACCGATTGCGAACTTACTGTAGCTCATACCTGAGTAGTATTTGTTTCCTGAAGAGTCCGTAAAATCTTCACCCACTGCACCTACCGGTGACATCACAGGCTGATTATTTGAATCTTTTAGTGGTAGGAATGAAGCAGCGTTGTTGTTCTGATTATCGTCTACGAGTTGGAAGATCTGGTCGTTAGACTTGATCGCCACTTGCGGAATTCCCAGTAGTTCCAGAGAGCCGGCCCAAGTTAAGTATTTATCTTCCTCAGTAGGAGTCAGACTTTTAATTTCACAAGAAGCATTGGCGTATTGGTTTGTGTCACATTCAAAAGGAGCATCATTCACAGGTGGTTGAATTGAAGTTTCATCGTCCTGAGACCAGCTGATGTGCTTGAACATGGCCTTATCAATGTTTTGCATTTTAGTTTTGGCAAACGCGTGGCCACCACCGTTTTCTGTGGCAAAACTTCTTACCCAGTGCTGAGTACAACATGTGCGAGAGTTAACTGCGTCCAGAGTTTTGTACTGGCCAAGAATTTGGCGCATTCTTTCGATTGAATCATTATTAAGTGAGGCAATTGAAAGGGCGAATGCTTTAGTTGATGAAATCTCATCTGCGTTACAAGTCATTTTATCATAGCCTGTATGCACTCGTGAGTAACGAGAAGGTGTCGCAATGTTCATGTTCACACTGGCGACTTTCACCTGCTTGGTCGAAACATCACACCACTGATAGGCAGAGGTCTGTGTTTGAGTGAACACGGAAATTGTTTTGCCTAATTCACGACAACAAAAGTTTTTCTTTGGATCAAAGTTAGGGTTCTTAAGCCCTGCAGAGACCGTTTTAAAGTCAGGGTTACCGCAAACCAGTTCTTCTTCCCAGAACTTTTCTTCAGCACTATTAATATAAGACGACAGGTCCGCAGATTTTGCTTTTGAGGCGATGAAGTTTGATGGAGCACACTCCATATCAGAGAAACATGAGGCACCCGGGGCACGAAGACAAGCGTTTTTCTGATAACCTACGTTTGTGATTTGGGATCCGCTGGTCGAACTATAGATGTTTAAGTTCTTTAAAGGAACCATATCGAGTAGGTTAGAAGACATGTTCTGAGCAATGGTAAACATGTTCAGAGTCGTATCTCCCATTGGAAGATCGTAGATCTGCATTGAATTTCCGGCGGCATCTGTTGCAGGACAGGCATTTAAGTATTTGTTACTCATGTAGCCCGACATGGTTGGGCCGGTTCCAAATAATTTATCGGAGGTCTCTGTTCTCACACTTGGACTTAGTCGGTTTAAATCGAAGGTCCGTACCGAGTTATTCAGGTCTTTACCTGGAATACAAACGGCATTCACCAGATTGGTTGTAAGGGCCGATTTCGCAGAAGAAGGAGCGGCCGCTGTTCCATAATAATCAAATGGACGACCTAGAATGCGAGCGCCTTGGCCCACAAGATCAGATTTGGTAGCAGAAACTGCGGCCGTGTTCTGGGCCGTAGGTGTGTTGGCGAAGCGAGCGATTCGATCGTTAAACTTAGAAACTGAAGTTGGCGCACATGAATTGTTCGGAGAACAAGTCAGCGTTCCAATCAGAGGAGAGCCGTTGAACGTGGTGGAATTTGCTTGATCAAGGTTATTTAAACAAGGAGCACCTCGGCCACGGTAAATACAACGCTTGGCCTGGCCATTACTTCCGCCGACGATAGATACAAGTGTTCTTGAAGCTGAACCAATGACTTCAGATCCTGTAGCATCAAACTGAGGCCAGTTCGTTGAGAGACCTGCCACGTTCTGGCAGGTGTAATCGTAACCAAGCTGTCTGAAGCAATCATTATCATTTGAACAGTAGTGGGACTTCTGACATTGGGCCCCGTCAGTTTCAGTGTCGTGGTCTGGAATTTCAGAAGAATAAATCGAAGTCTCAGAAACGGTGACGCTGAAATTGTTATCAATACTCACGTCACCGTAATAAGCGTTTACCGCAAGGAAAAGCTTACTGGTGGTCGCTTTAATACGGCGTTGGTTACCGATTGAGAACCAGGTCACTCCATCAAAGGAACCAATAATGGAACCATAGTCAAAGCCGAACCAATCGCGGTTATATCCGTTGGCAAATAGGAAATGCTGAGCGGCCAAACGGGCGCGACGCTGATCACGTGGAGTAGAAGATTGAACGTGGGTCCATGGAATCATTGTGGCCGGAACAAAACAAGCACGACCAAAGAGAAGATCATCTGAGCGGTAGAGACTTGCATTTGATTCACGACGAGATTCGTAGATGTCTGGTGTATAACCGCCACCCTGACCCGCGAAGTTCTGAGGGAAAATCTTTTGAAGAGAGTTGTAGTAGTCAGAGCCACAAGTTAAACAAGTTGAGAACGCACCTGAGTTCACCAGAATGTCGTACTGCTTGTCTTTCTTCACTTTAACGAGTTTTGCCGGTCTAGCGACATAGGTACCAGACTTCGCAAACGAACCATAGATTTCATTAAAGCCCGTATATTGAGAAGCGTTTGTCGGTTTTAAGACATCATTGTTGGTATAAGCAAAGGCCGTTAGCTCTTGAGTGGGAGCAGTAGCGTAGTCTTCATCGTAATTCACGCCGTTTTGATCGTAATAGCGATGAGGAACGTTTTTATTTGAGACGTAGACGGTCTGATTGGCCGGTGGTTCATTTGTTTCTGAAGTAGGGTAAGTACATTCGTAGTTAACAATGGCACCCGAAGTGTCGGCCACTGGCTTCAAGTTACATTTAGTCGAGGCGGCACAGCTACACATGCTGTTAACTTGTGATTGAGCGGCGGTTCTAAGTTTGATCAGATCAGCCGCTCCGGATGTCACAAAATAAGTGATCTCTACCGTTTGGTTCTGATAAAGAGGGTATGAACTATTAAAGACAATGCGATTAGGAGACTGGGCCTTGGTCCATGTTGAAGAGTCTTCAGGAACGACCACTCCGCTTACTTTTAGAATCACATTGGAGGTAGAAGAAACATCCGCATAAGAAGGCAATAGGAATGTTTTAGAGCTATCGTGCCAAGTTGATGAGTAGATATCTGAAGAGGCCTGAACATAGGTCTTGGTACATTTGGCCAGAGTTGTTCCTACTTTTTCACAAGAGCCATCGACTTTATAAGTAAGATAAAGGTTTCCGTCCTGAGCATTTGTCGCGAGAGATGCCGTCACGTTCACAACCTGAGAAGAGGTCAGGTTGTCATTGGCCGAACCACTAACAAAGGTCGCGCCCGTCAAAGCGGTTTTATTAAGTTCATAGAGGGTCTGGCTACCGTAAATGATTTTAACAATGTTATTGGCGTAATCGCCGGTGAGATTAGGGTTAAGAGAAGTAAAGTTGATGTCATCATTGTAACCACTGGCACCAGCTGAGAAATTCCCTGGGATTGTGGCGGCAGCATTTGTGTATTTGAGAGTACAGTAAGAGAACTCACCATCAACTTTATTAATACAATTATAAAGCTGATTAAGTTCCATGATTCGAATGGCGGCCTCATAATCTGGGTTTGTTCCACCACCACCTGTCGTTCCAGTGGTACTGCCTTCAGGTCTCTTTTCACAAACGAAGTAGTATTGTGGGTAAACCACAAAACGATTTGGATTCGAACGAACATCTTCTTGGGCCGCTGCGAAGCCTGGCATATCAACAGCACCTGGTCTTACGGCCCCATCTTTTACACAGGCCCCTTGTAAGCAACAGTCATAGCCTCTTCCCGTACAGGCAGAAGATTCTGAACAGGTATTGCCGGCACCTCCGGAAGAGCTACCAGAAAGTGTCAGTACAAGAGAACTTACATTGAGAGTAGGAACTTCTTCACCGTTAACGAAATAAAGTTTAAGTCCTGAACTTGTGACTGCGCTACTACAGTTAGCACACACTTGAGTCAGGCTAAAATGAACCGAAGGATTCGAAGCATCCGCATACAGAACGTTGGTTAGGTTATAGCTTAAGCAATCGTTCTGGTTGGCAGCATCATTGGCCGGCTCCACTTGAAGGTAGAACTCAGTGGTTTTGGCCGCAAGATCTGTATATGATTTTGGTTTGGCGGTTAAAATCAGGAACTGATCACTGCCAGAAAGATAAGTGTATTTCCCCACCAAACAAAACTTCGTTGTGTTAGGAAGTGTTCGTAGATAAACCGAAAGATTTTGTCCACGCACAAGAAATGAGTCACTGAAGTTCACTGGGAGTGTCACATTCGTATTCGAACGAACGGATCCTTCCTGAATAAAAATTCCCGAAAGAGGGAATGTAGGTTCAGAATAAGTCGGAGTAGGGGTCGTTCCGGGATCAGTGGTGCTACCAGTTTTAACCGCCGGAGGAGTTGCTGTCGGAAGACATGAATATAGAGAGAACAGCGCCATTAAAATAAGCGCATGTACTGCTGTATAAATTGTCTTTTGTTGATTCGAGTGCAACATCCGTGTTTTCCTCTTGGGTTAACTATCGGATTTTTTGATAAAAATTTTTAAAGATCTTTATCGTCCTGGAATTATTTTAAGCCCCTTAAGAGGGGCATCCGAATGCTTATTGTAAGTCATTGAAATAACCTGAATAGCTGGAAGGATTTTCACCTCACGTGCCGAGAATTTCAGTCAGGACTAGGCAAAATTTTCCAATTCCTCGAGGAGAACATGAAGGGCCGCTTGAGAAAAACGTTGTTTCAAAATCTCGCGGTCACCTTTGAAGTGAAATGATTCGGCCGAGATGTGATGATTTTTGGCCCGGCCAATACAAACTGAACCCACTGGGAACTTATCATTTCCTCCACCAGGTCCTGCGAATCCAGTAATGGAAATGGCGATATCGACACTAAGTCTTTCTTTTAGCCCATGGGCCATTTCTTCAGCGCACTTGATACTCACGGCCGTGCATTCTTGAAGAGTTTTAGCACTTACACCCAAAACGTGCTCTTTTACTTTTTCATCGTAACAAACAATGGAGCCCATGAAGCATTGGCTGCTGCCTGAGATATTCGTAATGCGATTTGAGCACAGTCCACCGGTGGCCGATTCTGCAAAACCAAAACGAATTTTTTTATGATTGGCCACAGTCACAATTCTTTCTTCCAATGATTCTGGGCCATAGCTCCAAACTGCGGATTTGATCGGTGAAGCTTCAATCACGGCCTTGACTGCAGAAACTTTTTCTGCGAGTTCACTCTGACTCTTGGCCCTGATCTTAACTCCGATATCAACACCCATGAGAATCGGAAGTGAACTCACTTCTCCAAACTTTTCGAGTTTGTCCCAAAGAGTTGGGTCAACTTCACCGAAGATTTTTTCTTCAGGTACTTTCTTGGTACGAATAATGACGGTTCCGAGAACCACGGATTGATCGAGCTTACTTGAAACGAGTTTAATAAGGTGTTCTTCCAGCATGCTCTTGAACTCGCGGGGAACTCCCGGAGCAGAGAAGAGAAACTTTCCTTTTTGTTCACTGAAAAAACCCGGAGCAAATCCAGTAGAGTTATTAAGAGGAACAAAGTTTTCTGGAAGATAACTGTAACCGTGATCCTTCCCGGGAAATGGGCGATCGAAGCGTTTATAGTTGGCCTCGGCCACTTGATGGGCCATTTCGGAATATGTAATTTTAGAACCAAAGAATTCAGCGAGTGTTTCTTTGGTGATATCGTCTTTGGTTGGACCAAGGCCCCCCGAAGTGACTATCAAATCACATTTATCATAGAGAACTTTCATGGCCTCTAAGATCGCGAGTCTTTCGTCTCTAGCGACCATGGATTGGTGAATTTCAAGGTGATAGGCCCTTAAAAAGTCGGCCAAAAGCTTAGTGTTTGTATCCGAAATCTTGCCGTCTAAAACTTCACTACCGATGACCAAATATCCAATCTTCATATGCACCTCAAATTACTAGGAATAATATAGAAGGAAATTCTTTGATTTTCCATGTTGCATGATGTAAAAGTCGAGCATAATGCCTAAGAAGTATCAATTCGAGCTGCCCTTTGATGTGGACCTCGAAAAATTTGTTAAGAAGACCTATCCCGAGATTCGGGAATTCCGGACCATCTCGAAAAGTCTGGACGCCCGTGGAGCTCCTCGTGGGAAGAAGCCTATTTTTCATTACATTCTTGATGCCTTAGTAACTGCGGATGATAAGTATCCTGAAGCGGAACAGTTTCCTAAGTTAAAACAATTGAAACAAAAACCAATTATCATTGGTGCCGGGCCAGGCGGACTTTTCTGTGCTGTTCGTCTCGCTGAATATGGCATTCCTTCAATCGTGATTGAAAGAGGGGATGAGGCCTCCAAGCGCATGCTTCATATCGCGAAGTTTTGGCGTTATGGAGAGTTAGATCCTGAGACCAACGTTTGTTACGGTGAAGGTGGTGCAGGACTTTTTTCAGACGGAAAACTTATCACGCGAATTAAATCTAATTTGGTTCAGTACGTGATGGAAAAGTTTGTAGACTTTGGTGCTCCGGCCGATACGGCCTATGTTTCAAATCCTCACTTGGGTTCAAATAAAATCAGAACCATTATTACGCAAATTTCTAACTGGCTTCGTGATCAGGGAACTGAGCTTCGCTACAACACCCGAGTCGACGAGCTTTTGACTGAAGGGAACAAAGTTGTGGGGGTAAAGCTTTCTACAGGTGAGAAGCTTTATTCAGATCATGTAGTACTTGCGACTGGTCACTCAGCTCAGGATTTGTATCAGCATCTGGCAGATATTAAAGTCGCCATGAAACCAAAAGATTTTGCGATTGGTGTTCGAGTTGAACATCCTCGTCGTTATATTGATTCACTTCAACACGGAAAGTTCTGTGAGGCCCCAGAGATGGGCTCTGCCCGTTATCGCTTAAGCTGGCACGATAAATGGACCGACCGTGGTGTTTATAGTTTTTGTATGTGTCCGGGGGGCTATGTTTTATCAAGCGGAACTGAGAAGGACGGAATTGTTGTTAATGGCATGAGTAACTATGCCCGCAATTCTCCTTGGTCAAATGCCGCTCTGGTGGTTTCGGTAAAATCAGAAAGAGATTTAAAATCAAATGATCTGATGGCCGGACTTAAGTTCCAGCATGAGATTGAACAGAAGGCCTTCGCTCTCTCTAAAAAAAATGCAACAGGTAGAGAACTTCCGGCCATGACGATTAAAGAGTTCATGGAAGGAAAGTTAAACGATAAGCCACTTCCTAAAACTTCT
Organism: Peredibacter sp. HCB2-198; assembly: GCF_045999315.1. GTDB lineage: Bacteria > Bdellovibrionota > Bacteriovoracia > Bacteriovoracales > Bacteriovoracaceae > Peredibacter. The sequence continues at coordinate 2,085,085 of NZ_CP174607.1, forward strand.
TCACCATCGGGAATTTTCAAAGCGGACATCCGTGAGATTTTTCCTCCATTCGTGATTGAGCACTTAAAGAAGGGGCTGGCCGAATTCAATAAAGACCTGGCGGGCTTTGTTTACGAGGAAGGTCTCTTGATCGCTCCGGAGACCAGAACATCTGCGCCTCTAACAATTCTTCGAGATAAAAAATCACTTCTTTCGGTTTCTCACCAAGGACTTTATCCATGTGGTGAAGGGGCCGGATACGCCGGAGGAATTACTTCCGCCGCCGTGGATGGCGTGAAGTGTGCACTAAGTATTTTAGAGCAAGAAAAACTACTCGATAACTCCGGCCATTAATTTTTCAATTTCACGAAGGGCAAGCTTTTCGGATTCGATTCTCTCCAGAATCTCCATCTTCTTTTGCTTTAATTGCATGACACTTTCTTTACAGAGTTTACCTTTAAGAGCAAACATCTTGGCCCCATGTTTTATGTCCTCTAGTGAGAAGCCAATCTCTCTGCCTTTTTTAATGAAAAGGAGTTCTCGCAAATGCCTTTCGGTATAGACCCGATAAGAGTTGGATTTTCGTATTGGAGATGTGAGAAGGCCAACCCGCTCATAATAGCGGATTGTATCGCGTCCAAGGCCACTTAATTGTTCGAGTTCAGAGATTTTCATAGGTCCCCATTTGACTGTGGAGTTACTTCATACTTTACCATAGTTTGCGAGAGGTGGATCCATGAAAATAACTCAAGTTCGAAATGCCACGATGATTTTATCTTATAAAGAACACAACATCCTGATTGATCCCATGCTGGCGGGACAAGGAAAGTTACCTCGATTGCGTTATCTGGGAGGAGGAAGTCCGAATCCGCTGGTTGAACTCCCTGAGAAGTTCGATGAAATTTCAAATAAAGTAGACTTCGCCCTGATTACTCACTGTCAGAAAGGACACTTTGATCATTTAGATCGCCGAGGTTCCTCTTTTTTACGTCAAAGAAAGATTCCAGTTTTTTCGAACGCCAAAGATCAAACCTATTTAAACAAACTGGGTCTTTTAACCACTCCTTTAAAGAGGTACATGAAGAACAATTTTTTCGATGGAACAATTGAGTTAGTGAATGCCAGGCATGGAATAGGCGGGATCTCCTTTTTAATGGAGCATGGAGTGGGATACTTCATCCGACTGCCACAGATGCCGAGTCTTTATATCATGGGAGACACTGTCCTTACGGATGAAATACGAAGCTTCATTGATGCTGAACAACCGGATTACATTGTTGCTCCAACCGGCATGGCAAAATTTGATATTGGTTCACCGATTTTATTGACCGAGAAGGAGACCATTGAGTTGTCTAAACTTTCGCGCGGAAAAATTATCGCAAATCATATGGATGCCCTCGATCATTGTCGGGTTTCTCGGTCTCGCCTAAAAGGGTTAATGGCGGAGTACTCTTTACGGAATATCTTGGTTCCTGAGGATGGGGAGAGTATTGATCTCGGGTTTTGAAAGCGTATTTTATTGAAATTAGGTAGCGGAGGGGGAGGTGGAAACAGAAAAAAATCCATCGGTTAACCCAACTTTGACTCGTCATATCCATGTCGCTCATGTAGACTCCCTCCATTAATCCCCACTATTGAGGACATTCATGAAACTAAAGAACATTGCCGTTGTGGCCCACGTGGACCACGGTAAAACGACTCTTGTTGACCAACTTCTAAAGTATTCAGGTACATTTTCTGCTCACGAACAGGTTGCTGAACGTGTGATGGATTCTGGTGAGCTTGAACGTGAACGCGGTATTACAATTAAAGCTAAAAACTGTGCGATTCGCTGGAAAGACACAAAAGTAAACCTTCTGGATACTCCTGGTCACGCCGACTTCGGTGGTGAAGTTGAACGTTCTCTTATGATGGTGGATGGTATTCTACTTCTGGTAGATGCTTCTGAAGGTCCTCTTCCTCAAACTCGTTTCGTACTAACAAAAGCTCTAGAGCGTGGAATTCGTGTTGGTGTATTCATCAACAAAGTTGACCGTGCCGATGAACGTATTGATGAAGTACGTGGCGAAGTAGAAGATCTTCTTCTTGAAATCGCCTCTAACTCTGGTCACGATATCGACCTAGATATTCCTTTCTACTACGGTTCAGGACGAAATGCTTACGCTTCAAAAGATAAGACTCGTCGTGAAGGTAACATGGATCCGCTTCTAGACTTCCTAGTAAGTGACTATTACCCATCTCCGAATTTTGATAAATCAGGTTCAGCACAACTTCTTGTGACTAACCTTTCATACTCAAACTACCTTGGTTCATTGATGGTTGGTCGTATCACTCGTGGTAAGATCGAAAACTCTAAGCAAATTGCTCACATCGGTGCTGATGGTAAAGTGAAGCCTTTCAAGGTCTCTTCACTTCAAATTTATGATGGTCTTGGCATGGCGACAGTTGATTCAGCTGAAGCTGGTGAGATTGTTATTATTTCTGGATTTGAAAATGGTGACATCGGTGACACTCTTGCCGCTGTTGATAATCCTGAAGCACTTCCTCGTATTGAAGTTGAGCCACCTACAGTATCTGTACAGGTATCAGTATCAACTTCTCCAATGTCTGGCCGTGAAGGTGAATACCTAACGTCTAGAAAACTAGAAGAGTTCCTTATCGATGCGATTCGTAAGAACGTATCTCTTAAATATGAGCCAACTGAAGATCCAAAAGTTTTCATTCTGAAAGCGCGTGGTGAGCTTCAAGTAGCAGTGGTGTTCGAAGAAATTCGTCGTGCTGGTTTCGAGCTTATGATTGCTCGTCCGCAAGTTATTACAAAAGAAATCGATGGCGTTCTAATGGAGCCGTTCGAGCGTCTAGTTCTGGACGTGCCTGATGATTCAACAGGTGCAATCACAGAAAAGATGGCAACTCGTAAAGGTCGTCTTGAGGCCATGGCACCATTCGGTGAAGGCCGTACTCGTATGGAATTCCATGTTCCATCTCGTGGTCTCATCGGTTACCGTTCAACGTTCCTGACTGATACTCGTGGTCAGGGTCTTATGTCTTCTTACTTCGTAGGCTATGAGCCACACGTGGGTAAGATGCTTGCTCGTCAGAACGGCGCTCTTATTTCAGACCGTGCTGGTAAAATTACTCCATACGCTCTCTTCAATCTTCTTTCTTCAGGGAAGCAGTTTGTTCTTCCTACAGAGCAAACATATGAAGGTCAGGTAGTAGGTGAGCATACTCGTCCTAACGATCTAAACGTAAACGTATGTCGTGAAAAACACCTTTCATCAGTACGTACGGCCGGTAAAGATGAGAACATCATTCTTCCACCAATTCCTCCAAGAACTCTTGATTGGGCACTTGATTGGATTGATGACGATGAGTGGGTAGAAGTAACTCCGAAAAACATCCGTATCCGTAAAAAAGAACTTAATCAAAATATGCGTAAAGTTACACGCTAGTTTATGGGGCCTCTTCGGAGGCCCTTTTTAATTGTGCTTGTCAGTTATCTTGCGAAAACCTTCACTCATTCAATCTCGTCTTCATTGTTATAATCAGATTAGTCACTATATCTCTCATTGAAGAAAGGAGGGATTATGAAAAAACTAATTGGTTCGGTCTTACTTCTTAGTTTAAGTTTGTATGGAAGCGCGGCCACTTCTCAGAAAAAAGTTTCACCTCCGGCCAGTGCTGACATAGGTGTCGCCACTCCCACTGATTCAAGTACCAGTCCTTCGGGCATCTCTAACAGTTCAGGTATCACCACTGATGAGATGAATACGTCTCCGAATCCGGCCCCTGCAACAGAAGATGAATTACTTCGAGACACCACTTTGACAAAAGACGTTCCTCAGTCAGGACCTTCAAAACCAGAGGGTAAAGGCATGGAGGCCCAGCAGGATGAGAACGCACTTGATTACAGTACAACCCCTAAGAATCAGAAAGAGGTTCCACCAGTAAAAAAGCCAAATTCGAATAAGATCAAGAATTAAAGTTCTTTGCTCCACTATCCGATAAGTATGGTAGTGGAGAAGAACTTATGAAACTGATCGTGTCTTGCGTTTTATTACTTTCAGGCGCGGCCTTTGCCGGATCTGTAAAAGATTTTAATAAAGAGCTGATTGAAACGGTGAAAACTGATTTCAAAAAGGACGAGGACGCATTCAAAACCAGGGCCGCTCGTGCCCCTGCTTCTGTGGAAGTAGAAGTTACTCCAGCGGATGAAGTCCCAAATAAGATAGATAAAAACGTAAGGCAAATCGGGCCAAATAAATGGTAAAAAAGAGGGACGAAAGTCCCTCTTTTTATTTGAGCAATTTTTAGAGACATCCGATAAGTCCTCAATGAAATTCTATCTCTCACTTTTGTTGTTGTTTGCTTCCACCCATGGTGAAGCGCAAAGTTGCCAATTAAAAAGTCAGGAAGCCCTTGGCAGAGAAGTTCTTGATGAACTCACAAGAAATCCCATTAATTGTGACAATCAATCCATACATTTAACTTTTGATGATGGCCCGAATCCTCAGGTGACGCCTGTACTTCTGAAGGAATTAAAAGCACGCAATGTGAAGGCCACATTTTTTGTGTCTACGACCAACTTAGAGGCCTCACATCGAAGTCACGAGACAAACCTGGCATTGGTAAATGAAACCATGAATGCGGGCCACTTAATCGCAAGTCACGGTCACGAACATAACGCTTACGATTTGCGAATGGATGGTAAAGGTGAAGTGCTGGAGAAAGGTTTTACTGATCAACAGAAAGAACAACAGATTACTCGTAGTGTTCAGCTTTTAAACTACGCCACCCAGAACCGTTTTAGTAATCAAAAACCTTTGCTCTTTCGATTCCCCTACGGGCGAGGGGCGATGCCTTCGGCCGCTGAATTAAAACGAATGGACCAACAAGGGACCATGCGTTTTCAAAGTAGGGATTATGCTGGCCAATTGGCGGAGTACCGTCGCCAAAGTGCTCCTCTGCAAATCCTTGCCGGTAATGGTTTTTCTCATCTCGGCTGGAACAATGACTCCGGTGATTCATCTCATGGGATGGGGATGCCTTCACGAGATGTTCTAAAAAGTTATGTCGTAAAAAATCTAAAAAGTATGTGCTCAGGCAATTCCATGCAAGTGGCACTATTTCACGACATCAAGATCATGAATACGGCCGCCATTCCAGTCATCCTGGATATCGGAAAATGTTTGGGACTTAATTTTGTCTCGCCCAAAGAGATGATGAGTAACTCACAGAGTTTGGTTGACCGTGGAGTCTTGATTCAAAAATCGAAAACTCTAAGAGCACCGGCCGATACTTTAGGAGAGCTGATTGCAACGGTGACTCAGGCCGGGACCGCAACTCCAGAGTGTCCTCCGGAGAAAGATCAGACTTGTTATAGTGAGCAGTATAAACGACGTTATCAGGAATGCGAGGGTGGGGCCTCCATCTGCCTTGGCGGTCGTTGGTACTCCCGCCAAGATCCGATGATTCTTTTGAACTGTAACTTGAAAGACTAACGATTCATTAACTTACTTAGAAAATCCACAGGCACTGGGAAGAAAGTTGTTGAGCTGTTATTAGAGCCGGCAACTTCTCTCATGGTTTCTAAGAAACGAAGAGTGATGGCGTCTTTTTGTTCACCAAGAACCTGTGCCGCTTCTGCAAGCTTCTTAGAGGCCTCAAATTCACCTTGCGCAGAAATGATCTTCGCGCGTTTTTCACGTTCAGCTTCAGCTTGTTTTGCCATTGCTCTTTGCATTTCAACCGGAAGGTCGATGGCCTTAACTTCAACGTTTGTCACTTTAATACCCCATGGCTCAGTTAACTCGTCCAAAATGCCCTGAAGTTTAGAGTTAATGGCATCACGGTGAGCAAGAATCTCATCTAGCTCATACTGGCCCACCACTGAACGAAGAGTGGTCTGAGCGATTTGTGCAGTTGCGTGGTAGTAGTTTTCAACCGAGATGATGGCGCGCTCAGGATTACTCACTTTGAAGTAAACCACCGCGTTCACTTTAAGAGTCACGTTATCTTTGGAAATAATGTCCTGAGAAGGAACATCCATCGTCACGAGACGAAGATCAACTTTGATCATTTTTTCTAGCCCTGGGATCAGGATAATAAGTCCGGGCCCACGAACTCCTGAGAATTTTCCGAGACGGAAAATAACACCTCTTTCATATTCATTAAGAATTTTGAAAGTGCTGAACAAAATAAGTGCGGCGAAAACAATAAAAGGCAAAAACGTAAGAGACATGGAAGCTCCTTATGAGTGAGATGTCTTTTTAATTTTTATAAGTAACTGTTTTGGATCAACGGAAGTGACTTCCACTTGATCACCAATTTCAATATTCTCCTGGGCCTCGGCGTTCCAGATTTCACCCAGAACTTTTACCTGATATTGGTCACCAGAAAGACGAGTGAGAACAAATCCTTTGGCCCCGGTCGGAAGAAAAAAGTCGCCCGGGCTTTTTTGTTTTTTCTTATCGTTCCAAAGATACCAAACAATAAGGCCAATGGCCGTTGCAACACCTGCCAGAGTCGACAAGAGTACCGGATATTCAACTGAAATGTAACCAGAGTCTCCGTGAAATAAGAAGAGAGAGCCCACAACGAAGGCCGCGAGTCCAGCAACAGAGAGAAGGCCATAGCTGGTTATGAACACTTCTAAAATGAGTAAGGCGATTCCGAGAACGATAAGACCCATTGAGCCCCAGTCCAGAGGAAGAACCTGAAAAGCGATGGCGGCAAGAATGATAAAGGCCACTCCGAAGGCCCCCGACACATATCCACCTGGTGCTTGCAGTTCAAAGTAAATCAGCGCCACACCAATTAAAAAAAGAAAGTAGGCCGTCGAAGGGTTGGCCAGAACTTCTAAAAGTTTTTGTCCCATCGTCGCTTCGTATTCTTTGAATTGAAGATTATGACTAAGTTTTAATGTTTTTACTTCGCCATCAAGAGAAAGGGTTTTCCCATCGAGATAAGTAATCAGATCCTGCTCGTTAGAAATGACTCCATTGATGATTCCAAGTTTTATTGCCTCAGCGTCTGTATAGGACTCGGCCTCGGTAATCATTTTTTCAAAGGGCAGAGAAGGGCGACCGCGGGATGTGCTCAGTGAGCGCACCAGTGCCGCCAAATCGTTCATGGCCTTTTGGCGCCCATCACCTTCTTTTATGTCCTCACCCAGACCTACAGGAGTTGCTGCTCCAATATTTGAGCCTGGAGACATGAAGAGAAAATGAGAAGCCGATGCAATAATCGCCCCGGCACTTGAAGCTGAGGCCCCTTCCGGAGTGATCCAGACGACGACCGGTCTTTTCTCACGGCCAAACATGGTGATAATATCTTTCGTGGTCGTAACCAGGCCACCTGGTGTGTTCATTTTAAGCACAATCAGGGAGGTCTTAGGCAAAGCTTTGAAATGTTGGTTCAGATAATCATAGGAGGCGGGAGTAATGGCGGAATTTATGCTCAACAGACTGATCTCGTTCACCACATAGTCTGAACAAAGCCCCGTTAAAGGCAAAACTCCCAAGACAAAAACCAAAAACTGCAGTATTATTCTCTGTCTCATATACATCTTAGGTTAATGAAAACCAGACACACGTACAAGTTAAAAGGGTCGCCTATGGCAACGCAAAAAATGAAATTTTATATCGCAACCATTCTTAATCCTCAAAATGATAAAGAATGTGACTTCTATACCAATGGTCTTCTTGCAGTTGAAGGCACAAAGATCAAAGACGTCCTTCCTTTAGAGAAAGGAGTCAAGAAATACGGCGCGAAGATGAATAAGCGTAACACGACTGATTTTGGTCATGCTGTGATCATGCCAGGGTTCTTCGATATGCACTTTCACTGGGTACAGGACGATGTAAGGGAGATGCCTAAAGATTCTCTTCTTGAGTGGCTTGAAAAATACACTTTCCCAACTGAGATGAAATTTGCAGATAAGGCCTACGCGAAGAAGCGCGCTGAACTATTTTTCCAAAAGCTTGTTCGTCACGGAACTCTGGGTGGCGCGTGCTATAGCTCAATTCACGAACATGCCGTAGATGCGGCCATGAAAAAGGCCAAGGGACACTTTGTGATCGGTAACGTGATCATGAATATGAATTCACCAGAGGCCCTGACTCAATCAGAAGAATCATCTCTGAAACTGACTCAGAAACTGATTAAAAAGTTTGGCAAAAAACACTGCTTCACTCCGCGCTTTGCGATCACGACGACTCCGAAAGTGATGAAAGAGGGAAGTAAGATGGCCGATAAAGCGAAGTGCTTTAAGCAAACTCACTTGTCTGAGACTCCTGCTGAAATTGATTTCGTTTTGTCGATTTACCGTAATCTTCCTGGTTTTGAAAAAGTGAAGAGCTACACAGAAATTTACGAGAAAACTGGCATGCTAGGTGAGAGATCACTGATGGGACATGGTATTCACCTTTCAAGCAAAGAGCTTCAAACTCTTAGCAAAACGAAGACCAGTGTTGTTCACTGTCCAACATCAAACGCTCCTATCGAAGAGAAAGGACTTGGTTCAGGTCTTTTTAACTTTAAACAAGTTGAAAAGAGCAAAGTAAGATGGGCACTTGGTTCTGATATCGGTGGCGGACCTTTCTTATCTATGTTTGATGTGATGAGAAGTTTTGTCGATCAACATAAGAAGAAAGAGGCCACATTTGTAAAGGCCCTTTACCGTTCAACTCTTGCTGGTGCTGAGATTTTGGGTCAGGGCAAGGCCACTGGTAACCTTAACAAAGGCAAAGAGGCGAGCTTCATCGTTGTGCCACTTCCAAAAGATAGTAATCCTAAAGGTGCTGAGGCCCTTTTAAGTGACCTCATTACTCCTCACCGTAAGGACCGTCATGGTTACGAGGGTCTAGTGAAGGATGTCTACTTTTGTGGGAAGGCCCTTTCTAAATAGCCTCTTAAAGTGGCCAGTTTTAGATAAACCATTAAAAAAACGTCTCCTAAGGTAGTTGGATTAAGTTACTGAACTCATGGAAAATTGCGGATCTTTTAGTCTGCTGACTCAGGTTAGGGACATAATTCGACTACCTAAAAAATTGAGAGAAGAATGAACTCCCCTCGCATTTTGTACATTGATGATGAAGTAGATCTTCTGGATCTAGCTGCCACATTTTTCGAAGAAGAAAATCTTCCGATCGAAACATGTTCAGATTTTCAGGAAGCATTGGCCTTAATCAGGGCCAATAAATATGACCTGATTATCTCGGACGCAAAAATGCCGACGGGAAGCGGGCCTGAATTATTTCGTATCGTGAGAAGCGAAGGTCTCTATTCAGGACGCATTGTACTCGTCACAGGCAACATAGAAGATTTCGGATCAGAGAAAAGCCGATCCGATTTCGATCTCGTGATTTATAAACCAATTCGCTTTCAGGAGTTGGTGGCCAAAGTTAAAGAGATGCTTTCAGTTTAATTCCAAAACAATTGGACAGTGATCTGAACCCATAACATCTGGTTTGATGTAGGCATCTTTTACTCTTGGAAGTAAATCTGGTGTGATGAAGAAGTAATCGATCCTCCATCCAACGTTTCTGGCCCGCACACCGGGCATGTTACTCCACCATGTATAGGCACCTGTTTTCTCCGGATTGAGATGACGGAAAATATCCACATAGCCTTCGCCAATAAATTTATCCATCCACGCTCTCTCATTCGGAAGGAAACCAGTGGTTTTTTGATTGGTCTTAGGATTGGCGAGATCAATTTCTTTGTGAGCAGTATTGAAGTCACCAGTGATGATGATGGGTTTTTTCTTTCGAAGTTCATTCATCTTCGCAAGAACGTCATCACAAAATTCCATCTTGAAAGGGACTCTTTTATGATCACGTTGCCCATTCGGAAAGTAGCAATTCAAGAGATAAAATTCTTCGAGTTCGTGAATGAGAACACGTCCTTCTGAATCGAAACAATGTTTTTCAATATTTTTCGTGTCAAGGATTTTCTCTCGAGAAAATGTGGCAACACCTGAATAGCCTTTTTTTTCAGCGGAACTATGAAAAATCTCATGCTCCTTCATTTCTCTGATTTCAAGAGGAAACTGATCGAAGTTAGCTTTTGTCTCTTGTAGGCATAAGATATTTGGTGATTCCTTAGTGAACCATTCAAGAAATCCTTTATTATACACAGAGCGTATACCGTTAACATTCCACGAAATTAGCTTCATAAAAAATTTTTCCTAGTTATTTTCAAAAAAGAAGGTCGATAAGATAGATAATAATTTTTTTGTGAATGGTGAATGACATTCTAGAAAAAATGAATATTATTTTGAATCTCGCCCCAACCTAGACGGAGAACACATGCGTTGCTTTAAGAACATTGCTCAGCTTATTCGTACAAAAAGAATGAATCATCCAAAAGGTTACTCTCAGTCTGAGCTTTCTCATTTACTTGGCTATAAGAATGGTCAATTCATTTCAAACGTAGAGCGTGCTCTTTGTAATATCCCTCTTAAAATGCTTCGCAAAGTATCTGAAGTTCTCGATATCCCTGCTGAAGAATTGAAAGCTGCTATTCTCAAAGACCAAGAAGAGACTCTTAATAACTACCTCTACAACATCAAGCCTTCTAAGAAAGAAAAAGCTGAAGTACAAACAACAGCTCATGTAGCAACTTACGGTGCTACAGGTACAGACGGAATTTAATCGTTAATTTATTGAATTTTTTTTGATGAAGGTCAGGCATTGCCTGACCTTTTATTTTTTAGGCAAGACCTTTCAGTTTTAGATAGTCTTCAAAAGTTCCCTCAGATTCTTCCGTATCCTCTTTGTATTCTTCGAAAGCTTCTTTTTGAGAGTCTTTGAAATGCGGATCTTCATTTTCATCTGGTTGGAAACCCTCTTTGGCAATTTCTTCCGGATTCCAGCCGCGATTATTAGAGTAGGTGAGATCAAGCTTGTAGCGCTCAGTTTTACGCTTTTCCAGGGCCTCACGCTGCCAAGGCTCTAGATTGGCCTCAAAGCGACGAAGATGCTCAATGCTGTCAAAGAAGTTCTTTTCAAGCTTGTACAGCTGACGCTCATCCACGCGGTTAAAATACTCGTAATACTTTCTACGGGTGATCAAGTGTTGCTCAAGTAGGTTGTCGTACTTAACCAGGACTTGATTCGTGGTTAAAACACGACCGCTGCCCCGACGGTTACGGCTTCCTTGGGTTCTAGAACCCGCCTGGTGGCCTCTATTGCGATTTTCGGCCGACGCTGCCTTCGGACCGGCCGGAGCGTTCTGGCCTTGTCTTGGGGCCTGATTTCGGTTCTGCCCGCCCTGAGGACGATTGGCATTGCTTTCTGGACGGTTTGCTTGACGGTTTTGCCCGTCTTGATGACTCTGCTGGCCTCCACCGCCTCGGTTGCCGCGATGACGACGTCTGCGGTTGCCGCCCCCTCCTTGTCCTGGGTTAGGATTAGGATTCGGGTTATTTGAATTATTCCGTGATTCGCTCACTGGTTACACCTTGGATGAAAACTTTTTAAGTCTTAATACTATGCTTCAAGCCAAGAATTTGTCTAGGCGAGACGAATAAAACGTGATTCGAGGGGTGGTTTGGCATATAATACTCTCAATTATTTAACTCATATTGAGTGGAGGTTTTTGTGGCCAAAAGAAGAGTAAAAGTTGCTGTCACTGGTGCTGCCGGACAGATTGGATATGCAATTCTTTTCAGAATTGCTTCGGGACAAATGCTAGGACCTGAAACGGAAGTTGAGCTTCAGCTTCTTGAGCTTGAACAAGCTCTTCCTGCACTTAAAGGTGTGGCGATGGAACTTGAAGACTGTGCATTCCCACTTCTTAAAAATATCGTTTTAACTTCAGATCTTAATACCGCATTCAAAGATGCTAACTTCGTAGTTTGCGTGGGATCAGTTCCTCGTAAAGAAGGTATGGAGCGTTCGGATCTTCTAAAAATTAACGGCGGTATCTTCACAGCTCAAGGTAAAGCGATTGAGAAAAGTGCCGCTTCAGACGTAAAAGTGTTTGTTGTGGGTAACCCATGTAATACAAACGCTCTTATCGCTATGAATGCTGCTAAAGGAATTCCTTCTGATCGTTTCTTCGCGATGACAACTCTTGATGAGAACCGTGCGAAAGCACAACTTGCTCTTAAAGCAGGTGCAGATGTTTCAGCAGTGAAGAACCTAACAATTTGGGGTAACCACTCTGCTACTCAATACCCAGATTTCTTCAACGCTTCAATTAATGGTAAAGCAGTAACTGAAGTGATCTCAGACCTTGAATGGTTAAAAGGTGATTTCATTAAGACTGTTCAACAGCGAGGGGCAGCGATCATTAAAGCGCGTGGTCTTTCATCAGCTGCTTCAGCTGCGAACGCTGCGATCGACGGGATTTATAATCTTGTTCATGAAACTCCGGCAGGTCAGACATACTCAATGTGTCTTGCTTCGAATGGAGAGTACGGTGTTGATAAGGGACTGATCTTCTCTTTCCCATGTCGTACAGAAGGCGGAAAAATCAAAGTTATCGAAGGCATTAAGCATAATGAATTTGGTCAAGAAAAGTTCAAACTTACTCTCGACGAACTTCGTGGCGAGCGTGATGCTGTAAAATCTCTAGGTCTAATCTAAGCTACCAATATCAGGGCGCCCAGAGCGTAACGCTTTGGGCCCTTTTTTCTTGTCATATCCCCCCTAATTCCCTATAAAAGGCTCTACGTTTTTTTTAATGTGAGAGGGCCTTGCTTATGAGTAACATGCAGGAAACGATCAAGCTTTCCGGGTTTAATAATTTAACGAAGATTTTGTCGTTCAATTTTTACGACTTCTGCATTGCTATGAATGAACAGCAGAAGCAGGATTACATTAACTACATTCACACTAAATACAGTGCTAAGAACATTGGTCTGATCGCTCGTAAAGTATGTGAAATTATCGAGGCTAATATCCTTTCGGAAACTGTTCAGGACTATGAACCGGTCGGTGCTTCGACTATGACGTTGATGTCTGACATCAAGGGCGGTGGTAACTGGGAAGTTGGTCCGCAAGGTCAGGCCGCAGTTAAAATGCACTTGGATAAATCTCACATCACAACTCACACTTATCCGGATGCTTCGGATCCTGAAGGTATCTGTACTTTCCGTCTGGACCTGGATGTTGCGACTTGTGGAGAAATCATTCCACTTAGAGCTTTGAACTATATGTTTGAAGTATTTGAGTGTGACGTGGTCTACATTGATTACGTTGTTCGTGGTTACACTCGTCTTGAGAACGGTAAAAAGATCTATAACGATCACTACTTCAACTCAATTCAAGACTTCATTAAGCCTGAAGTACTGGAGTTGTATAGATACCGTCAGGACCTTAACCTTGCGAACGATAATATCTGGCAAACAAAGCTTATGATTAAGCCAATGGGCCCAGAGAACTATCTTCTAGATCCAAACGATCGTAATCACCCAGATATCGATCACAAAATGGCGCTTCTTAAAGACGAAATGAAAGAAGTGTTCCACCTGAACTAATTTCAAAAACTATTTGTTAAATGACAGCCTTTCACGATGACTCGATCATCTGGAAGGTTGTTTTTTACTTCTGGAATTTTTGTCCAGTGAACCTGAGGAGAGAAGTGATGCTCCTGATGGTAGCCGTTGTTGAACCAAATCCAATTATAGAATGAATTGTAACAGCTGACTGAATCGCGTTTGCGGTCGTAAGGATCAGCGTGATGATGCTCGCAGTGGTTTTCCCAGAGAGCGAACACCTGGCCTAAAAAAATACTCGGAACGATATAGGCGAGGAATAGTTTCCAGTTGAGCGCGAGAAGGACTCCGGAGAACGCCAACATGAAAAGTATTTCAACGAAAACCAGTTTTGATTTCTTGGCCGCTTCTGAAATGAGTCCGGGAACGTCGGTTCTAAAAACTCCCAGCACTGAATAGGCGATGATGTTTTCATCTTTGCCGTCTTTTCCATGTCGACGAGTTGAAGAATCATCTTTGTCTGGCTGATTGTTGTAACGGTGATGCTGGAGATGATGAAGTCTGTAGGCCGACTGTGGGATACCAATGCCAACGGAATTAAAAACCGAGAACATTTGATTTAAGAGATTACTCTTGAAAAACGGCAGATGAATAAAGTTGTGAGACACACATTGATAGTTTGTCCCCACCATATAGACATTGATAATGACCAGAATCATGAGCACACCGTGGCTTAGAGGTGTCACAAAAGGTAATACTAAAAGTGTGAACTGGAAGATTGCTTCAATGACTAAATATATGTCTTTCGATGAATGTTTAAGCATACGAATATTGTATGCGAATTCAGATTTTAAGAAAGAGTGGCCGTAATACCAATATTCCGAGGAGAAAGCTCTTCTTCAAAGAATTCCTGAACGGTCACCTGATAGCCCTGTTCCTCTAAGAAAATCGCTCTATCTAGCTGGAGATACAATTCCATAACTCGTCCGAAGGCGTTACGGATCATCCCGGCCGCCAGCATACGGTCGATTAAAAGTTTTAAATCCGGGTGGGCGAAGAAGGCATTTAATTCCTCTTCCGTATGACGAGGTTCAAGGTTAATTCGCTTGAACTGCTCAAGTGCATAATGACCAAAACTTTTGTCGTAGAGCTTGGGTGAAGAGTTCCCTAGAGTCACGAGTTCCTTAATGTCGTAATGATCGTGAAGAAGAATATGAATGGCGTAGCGGAAATACTTCACCTTCTGTTTCAGATCAAAATCTTTCTCATCCATTTTTCGGTGAGCTCGACAAGCAAGTGTTAAAGCAAACTTGTGCATGTCCAATCGCTCATCGAATCCTTGTGCGAACTTTGAGATGTTTTGCAGATCAGATTTATCCAGAGTGTGGTAGCAGCAGCCAAAGTTTACCAGGGCCGGAACTTTTTTTGAGCTACTGACTTTGATGATATCAAGAGCAAGGCGACCACAGGTGTGGAGTCCTACCGGCATCACGTTTTGCTTTAGGATTTCTACAAACTCACCCTGGTCACTGACCTTAACATTTTTGTACTGGACCTTATTGGAAGGATCTTTGGCGTTCTTGATATGAATCTCTGTACCTGTTTTTTGCAGTTCCGGGTTCATGTCGAGGGACGTGACTTTCAATTTGTATTGGTTATTTAGGGTCTGCGCGAGATAACCAATTCCACCTCCGATGTCCAACACCTGATCAATCTTATGGGTATGGTAGAGATGATTTAAGTGAGGGGCGAGACGACGGATTTCATGCTGCTTTTTAGGAATCATGAATAACCAGGTCCAAGGCTCTTCTGGCATCTTCTCGTAGTTTGGAATTTGAGGCACTTGGGAAAGTTCTTCAATCCGTTTGTAAAACTTAATGAGAGAAGGGGATTCGATATAATCAAAAACATCCTTCTTTTCCAGTCGGATCACGTCTTCCTTATTCTGGAAGCGCCGTAAATCTTCGATCCATTCCATAGGGTACCCTTCCAATGGATTTGGATACATCAGCATGATTTCGTTTTGCCATATTCTTTGATATGGTTTTAAAAAATCCAAAATCTCTTGGAAACGTTCTCGGTGATTCATTTCGAAAGGGTATATCACAGCTTATGAACAAGATAAATAAAGTGGCCATCTACGGGATGGGAAAATCCGGTAAAGCGGCCCTTAAACTCGCTAAAAAATACAAGCAAGACTTCTATGCCGTGAATAAAGGTCCGGTACAGACCTGGTGGGAGGCCGAGCAATTGGCCGATATTTGTGGAACCTGTGCCTGTGCTTCCGAAGAGGACTTCGCTCAGCATTTTCATAAAATGGATGAAATCGTTATTTCTCCGGGAATACCGACCACTCATCCGGCCCTTAAAAAAGCCGTCGAGAAGGGTGTGCCAATTGTTTCTGAGATTGAATACGCTTACCGCGTGACTAAAGATATTCCGGTGATTGCTATCACGGGAACAAATGGAAAAACCACCACCACCACCATGATTGCTGAGGCCCTTAAAATGGCCGGTAAGAGTGTGTTCTGTGGCGGCAATATTGGTGTCCCGTATTGTGATCTCGCTGTGTCCGGTGAGAAAGTTGATTATGCCGTCATTGAAGTTTCAAGTTTTCAGCTTGAGACCATTAAAGAATTCCATCCGAAGATTGGTTTGATCTTAAACGTTTTCCCAAATCATTCTGAGCGCTACGATGCGGTTCATGATTATGCTAAAGCAAAGTTTAATATGCTCATGAATATGACTGGTGAAGATCATCTTATTCTTGGAACTGAGAATCCGTATCTGGATGACATTAAAGATCATCCGGCCAAGCGCACGTATTTTACCAAAGGCAGTTTGCCGGCAGAATTTAAGAGTATGTTTGATTTCTCACAGGCCCGTGCTCGTGGTGAACACAATGAAGCAAACTTCTTTGCCGCCTATGAAGTATTAAGACTTTTAAACATTCCGAATTTAAAAGAACTCTTTCAAAAATTTATCAATGAGTTTTCGGGAGTTGCTCACCGTCTGGAATACGTACTATCGAAAGATGGGCTCACGATTTATAACGACGCCAAGTCGACGAACTCTTTAGCGACGACAACTGCGATTAATGCCTTCAAAGACTCAAGCGAGCCATTGTACTTGATCCTTGGTGGAAAGCTTCGTAACGAGAATGACAAACTTCTCCCAGATCTCCTTCCGTTTAAGGGCAGGATCGCCAAGATCTTCACCATTGGTGACGTGACTGAGCGTTTATACCAAGAGCTTGGAAATGATTTTGTGATTGAGAAAGCAGGGGATCTTCAAACGGTGTTTCAGAAAGCAAAGGGCCTCAAAGGCAACCTGGTTTTTTCACCAGCATTTCCTTCGTTTGATCAATTCAAAAATTATGTGGATCGTGGAGAGAAGTTTAAGGCCTGGGCGAAAGAAGCTTTTTAGTGACGATTCATGTGATCGTTATAGCTTTGGTCGATTGAGGCAGGAGATCTTTCGTTTACGTGCTCAGGTGCTTTCTCGGCCATTGCAGTTTCAAATGAAATTTTGGCGATGAAAAACACCATCAAAACCACCACAATCGAACCTAGTTTTACACCCATATATGCCCCAAATAACAATCAAAGTTATTGTCTCTTAGGGCCATATCGGCACATTAAATGAAAACCTTAGAGTTTTTAGTCAAAGATTATTGAGTTTTTACTGCCAAGTTTCCGAGGCGCTCAAGAAGCTGATGAACATCGGCCTTGTTGTGATAAAGTCCAAAACCAAATCTCAGGCGTTTCCCTCGACGATCTATAAGAACTCTGGCTTTTTTTAAGGCCTCTTGAATGTCCTCAGCTTCTTCTAAAGTGGCCGCTTCAAAGGTCAAAAAGTGCCCGTGCCACTTAAGATTCAGGTCAAATAACGGGGTGAGGTTATTGCCAGCTATAAAGGTCTTAGGAATGGCCTTCAAGAATTCCATCTGAAGGTCGCGAACAAAGTTATGAATCGCTTCAACCGTGAGATACTCAGATTTAAAGAGGTCCCAGGTGGCATTAAAACGGTAGAGTCCTGAAGGGTCCTGAGTAGCACCCATAAAGGCCATCCAGTCATCCGAGTAACCGACTAAGGCTCCTTGGGGTTTAGTCAGATGGGCATATTCGGCAAACCAACCTGTGTAGGCCGGGCGCCAGTTACCTTTTGGGATTACCATGAAGCCCACACCTTCACCTCCCTGGCCGTATTTATAACCGCCACCAAGGTAGAAGATCTTGCCTTCCAATTGAGAGAGGTCAGTTGGAATGGCTGCAAAGCCATGATAGCCGTCGACCACCATCAGCGTAGGTGATTCAACTGCTTCCGAAATTTCCAAAAGCTCTTCATCTGTGAAGGCAACACCAGAATCAAAAAAGACCTGGCTTAAAAAAAACACATCTGGTTTTTTAGTGAGTTCTTTTTTGAGTTCATTAATCACACCGCGACGATCTTTCATGAAGTTTTCTGAAGAAACAATGCTGACATTCACTTCAGGGATCTCAGAGAGACGAAGAATTTGCCTTCTCCATGAATGAAATTCGTTACTGGTGGTAAGAACTGAAAGACCCGGTCTGCCTACAAAAAGTGACAGAAGACGAGTGGAAAGTTCATGCGTATTGGGAGCGAAAACAATTTGATGAGGATCTTTGAGTTTTAAAATCTCAGCAATATGCTTCTGGGCTTTCGGCATCACTTCACCAAAGACCTTGTTCCATTTTTCATCACTCGCGAGGGCCGTATCGTCCCAATAGCGAAGTTGTGCTTCTCTGGTGACATCGGGCCAGAAGTGATGAGAGTGGGCCGCGAAATGAAGTTTCCCTTCGTGACCGTTTAAGAATCTTGTGTAGTATCGCTTATGATCTGAATGAGTCATACACGATGTCCAGTTGGTCCTTAATGTTTTGAGGAAGTGTCGGAATCATAGATTTCGGAATAAGGAACGTGGCGAGATTAAAGAAATCAATGAAAGCGCGATTTCTCTCTGTGGTTGATCTTAGGTATTCGTGACCTGAAGATCCACCAGTTCCAATTTTGGTTCCAAGAATTCTTTGAACCATAATGGCGTGACGGTAACGCCAGGTCGTGAATTTTTCATCCACTTCAACCAGTGCGTTCAGAATTCTAAATGGCATTTGAAGAGCAGGATAATCACGATAAAGATAAATGAACACGGCCGAAAGCATCGCTTTTTGAGAGAGGCGGACTTTTCCCTCTCCTTGCCAAGCTGTATATAAACTTGAATCGAGAAGAGTGTTGAAAGTGTTCTGAGTCATGTCCAGGTTTTTAAGTTCCATCGTGCGTGTACGATCATCAAGAACCGGGTTATTAGAGATGATCTCGCGGTCTTGCTTCAGCATCTTGTCTACCGCCTGAGAGTATTCTCCCCAGAAATCGAAATCTTCAAACTGACTGAAAGGCATTCTTTCGAGCCAAGCTTCAAGAAGTTCAAAGATACTGATCTTCGCTTCTTCTGCTTCCAGAAGTTTTTTGTCTTCCGCTTTTAAGCGAGAGTTGAAGAATTGCTTTTCAACTTCCATACGATGCTGGGACTTAATGCCAAGAATCGCTTCGATGAGTTTGAATTGAATGCTTTGGAAACCTGATGCGGGAACCAGATAATCTCTGAATTCCATGAAGTCCAGTGACGTCATGGTTTCCATCACCTGAATCTGATCAATCAAGAGTTGTTGAATGGTGGTCACTCGTTCAATACGAGCAATGATAACCGACAAATCCGTTGAGGGAACGAATGGCTGCTGCATGATTTCTCGAACCGAATTGAGTTCGTGAAGAATCTGTTTAAACCACAGCTCATAGGCCTGGTGAATGATGATGAATAGGGTCTCATCATGGGCGGTTTTCCCATATTTAGTACTCTCTGGGGCCTGAGCGCTCAGGATTTTAGGGAGTTGCAGGTAGTCACCGTAATAAACTGGAGTCTGGATTTTCATTTAAGCCTTCCCAAGGATGTCGGAGGGGAGTAATTTATTTAAACGAGGATATTCTATGAAAAAAGCTTTCAATCTATCAAATCAAACCATTAAATCTAATATTCAAAAACTCAGAAAAGTTATGACGGACCGTGGCCTGGATGGCATGTACATCTCAAGCTTTGACCCTTTTCTGAATGAATACGTACCTCTTCAGGACAATCACCGCTTTTATATCACAGGTTTCACTGGCTCGATGGCCGAAGTGCTGGTTCCGGCCAATGGCCGTGTCAGACTTTATGTGGATGGTCGCTACCATGAGCAAGCGGACCTGGAAGTTGATGCTACAGAAGTGGAAGTGGTGAAGACGGGCCCTGATTCTTCCACGACTCAAGATCTTGCCAATGATGTTAAAAAATTAGGCATTAAGAAACTGGGTTACGAAGCTGATCGCACGGCCCTTGGATACTTGAAGAAACTTTCAGATGTGGCCTCAGAAACAGTGGCGCTTGAAGGTGGCGAGCTTGCCAAAGAAATTCCTTTTGAATCACTACCTGCTTTAAAAGAAGTTCAACTTGTTCCTCGCGAATGGCGTGGACGTGATACTCTTGAAAAAACGCGCTCGATTTTTTCTAACGAAAAAGAGGCGATGTTCTTAACCGCACTTGATTCAATCGCCTGGATCACGAACTGTCGTGGTTACCATCTTCCGTTCCTTTCAAGTTTTTATGCCAAAGCTCTTGTGACGAAAGAAAAAGTTTATGTATTTGTCACTCCGGAAACTCCGGTTTCTGATAAAGCGAAGAAGGAGTCAGGACTAGAGTTTATCTCTCTTCCATTCAACAATCTTCCTCGCGAACTTGATCGACTTCAAAACACACTTCACTTAAATGAAGTGCAGTATATGCCGAGCATGCTGAATTCAGCTGACTTCGCGATGTTGGTGAAGGTCTTCGGAACTGATCGCTTAAAAGAAAAAGCCGATGGCCTCTATGGTTATCAGTCGATTAAAGAGCCAGTTGAAATTCAGCAGATGGATGCTTCATTTAGAAAAGCGGACAAGGCGATCTTCAACACCATTAAGTGGGTGAAAGATTCGATCAAGGCCGGCAAACGTATTACGGAGCTTGATCTTTATAACGAAACATCAAAGAAATACAAAGAGCAGGGCGCTCATGATCAGAGCTTCAACACTATCGCTGGTGTAGGGCCCAACGGTTCCATCGTTCACTACGGTGATCCTTCTGATGAAGTGGTGATTAAAGACACAGACATGATCCTCCTTGATTCTGGTGGGTACTTTGATGGTGGTTGGGCAACCGATACCACAAGAACGTTCTTCGGTGATTCATCTAAGAAACCAGATCCAAAAATGATTGAAATCTACACTCTTGTTCTTAAGGGCACACTGGCGGTTCAATCAGCGGTCTTTCCTGAGGGCACAAAAGGTAACGTGCTTGATGGTCTGGCAAGAAACGCCATGAGAAAGTACGGTTACGATTATAGTCATGGAACTGGCCACGGGGTTGGTGTTCATGTTCACGAGCCAGGGGTGAGAATTTCTACGATTTCAAATGTTCCGATGAAAGCGGGACAAGTGGTTTCAATTGAGCCGGGAATTTATATCCCTGGTTTCGGTGGGGTTCGTCTTGAGAACATCGCTTGGGTTGAAAAACATCCGAAGTTCCCTAAGATGCTTCATTTTGTTCCATTCGTGTATATTGGATTTGATCCAGCGTTGATCGACATGAATCTACTTAACTCGGAAGAGAAAGTGCTTCTTGAAGAGTATGAGGCAGAATGTTTAAAACGCGGAACTAGTCTTCGTTCTCTTAAATAATCTATAAGCTTCAGCAATTAAAATCATAAGCCCCAAGCTGATCCCCATTTGAACAAATGGCGGATTGCTTGGTGGTTCATCGTCCTTACCACCTACATTTTGAATCGTGCCACAGCTACCAAGTAGACCACCAGAAAGACCAAAAGCGTCTACGTGCATCGGATAAAGATAGGTCACTCCATCCACATCATCTTGGCCAAGATTTGTACGAAGACTTACGGTTCTGTAATACATCAGGGCCGCAGAATCTTCGGAGTGGCCAAGACCAATGGCGTGTCCAATTTCATGGGCGAGCACTGAAATTTTATCTGAAGTCGATAGTGAACCAAAAGTTGGAGCAAAATCATTAATAAGAATGACCGCACCAACAATTTTCTTTCCGCTAAATTTATTAGGAATGGTCACGGCCAGAACATTGTTCGAGCCGAAGTTATCAGGATTTGAATTACAAGCAATAATGATGTCTGTAACTGGTGGAATTAATCCATTTGGATCGGCGGTCCCATCATTAATACAATCCTGGTCAGTAGGAGAGCATAGGCGTCCTAGATTGATATTGTTAATGGCCTCAGAAGCTCCGGAAGCATCCAGTACAAGAGCAGAAGTAGGGACCTTGTTCCAGAATTTATCCACTGCTGGTTTAATCATATCTTCAAGCTCACCTGGAGTTATACCAGAGTTCGCTGGAGTACAAACAGTGTTTCCGGCCACTCGTACTTTCACGTTATTGTCTTTGAAAGAAGCTCCAAAGTTATTGTTAAGCGTGTAAGCTTCGGCAGTTCCAATTGTGAGTAACAAACCAATAATAAACTTCATAAGACCTACTGATCCCAGTAATAGGAAATAAAGAGTGTATATGAAAGCTGACGTCTTTCTTCTTTGAAAAGGGCGTATGTGTAAGTCTGAAGACGAAGGGCCCATTCCTGATATTTGGCCTCTAGCCCCAGATCAAAAGTATTGTTCAAGCTAGAACGGTTTTCTTCCGGATAATAAAAAGTAGAAGTTGAATTACCGTTATTCATTTCAACTGTACCGCCACGGCCATGTTGATTGGCCCACATGATTCCCGTTCCCACGCGTAGTCGTAACCAGTCGAGAGGGTCATAACCAAAGTCGGCACGAAACATAAAAAGGTTCTTAATGATTTTTGAATCACCGGCAGAACGGGGAAGGACCCAGTTAAACTCCGGAAGGAAACGCCAACCATACTTGATGGGCATTGAAAGACCAACACCAATGGTTGGAGCTTTGGCATCAAATTTACGCGTCCCCCCTGAGGAGTCGTTTTGGATGTTATCGTAAAATTCTGTGTGGGTTCCGAGATTGAAAAGAATGGATTCAATTTGCTTCTTCTCTTCTTGGGGTCTCACTGGTTGAGTTTTTCGAGGAGATGTGGCCCGCTTGGTCCGTCTACCATAAGTAGAAAGATCTTGAGCAGAGGCCGTTAAGCAAAAACAGCCTAATATAGTCCACAAAATTAATCTCTGAGTCATTGGTAAACACTATCAAATTTCTTAGCGGATCGCTATCATAGAGCGATATATATTTTGGAGCTTCCATCTATGTTCGAAAATTTTAAAGTTCCTTCAGAGCTAAGACCTTCCGATCCTCGTTTTGGAGTTGGTCCATCACTTATTCCCATTGAAGCAGTCGAGAATCTTGCAAAGTCTGGGGCCAAGTTTTTAGGAACCAGTCATCGAAAAGATCCGATTAAGAACCTCGTGAAAGAAGTTCAAGATGGTCTTCGTACCTATTTTAATCTTCCGTCTGATTATGAAGTGGTCCTCGGAAATGGTGGTGCTACTTTCCTCTGGGACATGATGGGACTTGGATTAGTTGAAAAGTCTTCGCTTCATTATATCTGCGGAGAGTTTTCTGATAAGTGGTATCG
This sequence comes from Peredibacter sp. HCB2-198, assembly GCF_045999315.1. Taxonomy (GTDB): domain Bacteria; phylum Bdellovibrionota; class Bacteriovoracia; order Bacteriovoracales; family Bacteriovoracaceae; genus Peredibacter. The sequence goes on from NZ_CP174607.1 coordinate 2,108,172, forward strand.
TGCCCATAAACTTATTCCTTGGATCACGGCCAAGGAAGTAAAGGTTGAGTTCGGAGAAGGAATCAATCCAAAAGAAGAACCAGGGTTTGATTTCATTTGTTGTACGTTGAATGAAACTTCAACCGGGGTACAGCTTTCAAATATTCCTAAGCTCAAAGATCCAAATACTCTGATGGCAGTCGACGCCACTTCGGGGGCAGGGCAGATTCCGGCCGACTTCAGTAACATTGATATTTATTATTTCTCACCTCAAAAAGTCTTCGCTTCTGATGGTGGTTTTTATGTGGCGTTCATGTCAGCGAAAGCAATAGCTCGTGCCAAAAAAATCCAGGAAGACAAAACTCGTTACATCCCTGAAGTGATGAAATGGTCGAATGCCATTGAAAATTCTCGCAATAACCAGACTTATAATACTCCCGCCATTGCGACAATCTTCCTGCTGAATGAGCAAATCAAACTCATGAACAAGTTAGGTGAAGCAAAGGTCACTGAGCTTGCAAAGAAGAAGGCCCAGCTTATGTATGGATGGGCAGAAAGTAAGTCTTATCTTAGTCCGTTTGTGAAGAATCCTGAGTTCCGCTCACAAGCAGTGGTCTGTATTGATGTGGACGAGAAATATAAAGTTGATGATTTAATCAAGGTTCTTCGCGCTCAAGGTGTGGCGGTGGATATTGATGGATATAGAAAACTTGGTCGCAATCAATTCCGAATCGCTCTCTTTCATAATGTGAGTTATGAGAATTTAGAGAAGCTCACGAAAATCATTTCTCTCGCCATTGAATCGGAAAAATAAATTTTAATTTCGCATCGAGCACTCTCAAAACGAGAGTGCTCGACCTTTTGCGGCTACATTTCCTCTTGAGTTTCACGTTAGGCCCTCAGACTTTATTTCGAAGAGTTAAATCCTTAGTGTAAAATTCGATCTTGGTGTCATTCTGTCGCCTTGAGCGAGTCTCATCGCATTTGTTATAAACCCGCCGTCTAGTCTTAACCAAGGAAGAATCATGAAAAGACAAGTGGCCCTGACTCTCGCTGTACTTTCAACTTCAGTCTATGCGGAAAAGTTTTCTGGGAACAATAGTCCCAACGTATTTTCAAAGATTTTAAATACTCAGATGGTATATCGCTTCGATAGTTTGCCTCTCAGTGGAAGACTGAATGATGATCGCCTTGGTTGGTCTGAATCTTTTTGGCCATCTAACCGTGGTGGAATTGCCTATCGCTGGAGTCATCCTGATCCACAACCGTTTAAATATAAGCTCTATACAAAAGAAGAACTAAAAAAAATGAGCGAAGAAGAAATTGGACGGCTTTCGCCTTCTGAACTTTATGACATTACCATGAGTGATTATAACTACACTTTGACGAGGAAGGTTTTGAGATTATTCACTCCTAAGGACCTATGGTGGGAGGGAATTTGCCATGGTTGGGCCCTGGCCGCTGCTAACTATCCAGAGCCTGCTCCAGTAAGAATAAGAAATAAAGAAGGGATTGTTGTGAATTTCGGTTCTTCGGATGTGAAGGGTCTTCTGGCCATGCATGATGCTTACAATTATCAAGGAACCTATGCTCAAATCGGAATGCGTTGTAACGTTAGCGGTAAAGTTCCTGGTGAAGGGGACGAACGCGATGCTAATCCGTATCCGCCGACGCCAGAGCTGGCAAACACTCCTGATTGCGCGGACGTTAATGCGGGGGCCTTCCACGTTTCACTCGCAAATTTAATTGGCATTCATTCAAGAAGTTTTGTGGCCGATGTCGACCGTTTTGGTGATGTTTGGAACCAACCTGTAACTGGTTATTCATCTCAGATCATCGGTGATGAACCGGTGACATCTGAACATCGAGGACAGGGAATTGAGAGAAGAATAAAGATCGCCACCAAATTTACCTATGGTGAAGAGTTGAAATTTTGGACAGCAGAGGCCGAAGCGGCCGGAGCTCGAAACTTTGTTTCAAAACTTCCTGTGACAAATACAGTTCATCAGGAATTTAGAAGCAAAAACTACGAATATGTTGTGGAACTTGATTACCGTGGGAATGTGATCGGAGGAGAGTGGATCACTGAGACTCGTCCCGATTTCATGTGGATCATTACGAGAGACAAGAAGTTTCACAATACTCCTTATCCGCTTTCAGGTTTGAATGTGATCTATCGGCCAGTGAAGAGATAAGAAAACTTAAAAAATAAGAAGTTAAAAAAAATTGAGTAACTCTTTTTTTCTAAGTGGCCCATCATATGGGCATGGCGCTATCTATTGTCCTTGTGGGGCTTTTTGTAACAGTAGGGGTAGGTATTTACTCTGCCTGGACCACTTACATGAATCTTAGAAAAGAAGATTATGAAATTGATTTTCATAAACTCATGAGCAAGGCCTATCTTGAAGTTATTAAGGACAAAGAACGCCTTGGTCGTCTTCTGAAAGTAAGAAGATGGACCAAGGCCTTTATGTGGATTTTAATTTTTTATCTATCAGGTTCGCTGGCATTATCACTTATGTTCGCTTAAATGCACTCCTCGCCGCAGACCTGGCGACAAAACCCTAGCTCACATACTTCGTGACATCTATAGGCCATATAGCACTCTTCGCCTTTCTTGGTCAGTTCGTCCTTATAAATCACGGCAACGGCCGCTAATACAACAAGGGCAAATACGGTTCCGCCAATGAAGGCAGCAGTTCCATTCCAACTTGCTCCACGCTGATAAGTTTTTTCAATGCTCTTTTTAATGTGCTCCTGGGCCTCTTTCGAAGACATGGCATTAATTGAGACAAGTGAGAAAGTCGTTTGGATTTCACGAGCTAAATTCTGATCTTTGATTTGAGAGATAGTGAAATTCATAAGCTCTTGGTTGGATAGACCCGCTTCCTGGAGCTTGATGATCTCGGCCGAGAATTTTTCACTTTGAGCATTAAAGAAGGCCTGGTCTTTCTGGTCCCATTCTACCGACAAAGAGTAGTTAAGCTCATCAAAGGCGGCCTTGAGTCCATTCTGAGTGCCAGCATTCACCTGGACAGAAAAAGTGATAAGGAGAAGGAAAAGAATGAAAATTCGTTTCATAGTATTGACCTCTTTTTAAGTAGAAAAATAATAATCCGAAAGAGCGGGCAGGTGATGACCTTTGCAATTATTACAATAAAGTCTGGCCAAAGGGCCCGCCTTAGCGGGCCTAAATAGTTTATTTTCTGAAAATCACACCGCAGGCAATGGGGGCCGAGGCCACTTGAGGCATACCTTCAATGGTTCCGAAGGTCGGGGGAAGCATGGTGCTGGCGTCCACTCCGTGGATGAGGACGACTCGTCCGGCAAGGTTTAACTTTTCCCCTGTCTGGGCCTTTATGACAGATTCCAGATTTTTAAGGGAGGCCGCTTCTACATAAGTATAACCGCCACCCATAGGATAAAAGCCCGCGCCTTTGGCATGATTATTAAGATCTGAATCGAGTGGAATAAGAACTTTTCCAACGACGGCATGGGCCTCATTAATGTCCACATAGCTGTCACCGTTAGTATCGTCATTGGCATTAGGACAACGAGTTCCGGTGTGAACACTTTGCATATGAATCACGCGGGCATCATCATCCAACATTGTTTTAAAAGAAACATTGTCTCCCACAATGCTGATTTCCGCAAAACCAGAGGGGAGGAAACCTGAGAGGTGATTGTTAAATGGTCTAAGGATGGCCCGGTAGCTTCCTTGGGCCCGCAGTTCAGAAATGGCCGCTTGGCCGCTACTCGATTTGCCATTGCTCCCGCCGCCTCCACTACCACCACAAGCCGACATGAGGGACAAAGAAAGAATAAAGAGAGTAAAAAGTTTTTTGTTCATATGGCGTCTCATGGTTGTGAATTAAACCCATTGCGAAGGGCCGCACGGATTTCACTGTCTGGAGTGGTTGATTTATAACGACCTTGTTCCTGGGCCGCTAATTCACCGGGCATCTTATAGTGCATACTATCGATCATGAGGTAACAGTTTTCAGTCTGTGGATTCACATCATACTCAGAAAATCGAAGGGTAGGTTTACAAGGACGTTTGGTATACACGAATTGATCTGTGAACTCTTTCACAGTCATCGGACGATCCGTATAGCGGAAATCCATCACCATGTCCTGGACACCCGAAGGAGTTTGAACAGAGTAGGCGGGTGCCACGTGAAACCACCATTTGAAGCGAATGCTATCAATATATGAGGCGGTGAAGAACACAAAAACTTTTTTCGATTTGATGCCTGATCTCTTGAATTCATCATGTGCCCATACATGAGCACGGTCAGTGCATTCAGAAACTCGTTTATAGTTTGAGTTGGAACGGTTAAAGATCGCCATGGCCTCTTCCATACTTGGAACAATGGTTGCTTCGAATGGAGGACGGACACCTGGAAGAGGTGTTGGATTCTCCACAGAGGAAACGGCCATATTTTTCAGGTTGGGTTCTTGAATGACATCGTAGGAGATGAGTGAAGAGTCCTGATCGTCTACCTCCGCACGAATAAGAGAATTTTTTATCAACTTAACGGGTGATGAATTCAGAAAGGCGACACGGCCATTTTCAAATTTCACAATGTTGTCTTCTACAGCAAAGATTCGGCTTTTGAACGTCTCCGCTTGAAGAAAGGGAGCAGTTCCTAAAGCCAGCATAACCAAAATTAACTTCTTCATTGGGCCTCCGCATTCGTGAATTGCGCAAGCTTTATAGTTATTTGTCTCTCTCTTGCCTACGGAGCCCTATCAATCTTTACGTCAAATTAAGCTTGCCCGTCATGCAAGTAGCGGAAAATGCATAAAGCGCCGAAGTGTTATTTGACTAAAGTTGTATGGCATTCTCACCGATGAGGAACTGTGGAGAAGAGCCTATGAAATCTATTTTTTTGATGTCCTTACTGGTCGTCGCTGCCTGTGGAGTGAAGAAGTCTTCACCCAATTATGGCAAAACCACTGTTTCAGATTTGGTGGCCGAAAAGGGCCCGCCAATTGAAGAGAAGAAGATCCCTGTAACAGAAGGAAAAGTTCTTCTTTATGAAGACAACGAAAAGTATCAAGTGAAAGGAGACATCGTGACTCACGGATTTAAAAATCCGAAGGGTGATGAGAAGACTCTGATCTATTGGAAACACAAGTTCAAAGATTGCGATACCACCATACGCAAAATTAACGAAACAAAAGGTCACGAACTTCCTGAGTATGAACTGTCATGTCCTTCCGAGGGCGTGAGTGTGGTTTATACCGAAGGCAGTGATTTCATTTCAAGGGTAGTTGAATATGAAAAAAAATAATCTAATCTACCTTTCATTCATTCTGGTTTTTGCTTCTTGTACCAAAACGAAAACTCCGGAAAGTCTTCTTTCTCGATGGGAGAAGAACGTAAAAAGAGAATCAGTGTTAGAGAGAAAGCTCGCCAGTGGCCAAAACCGTCAGGGCCAGTGTTTGAAAGACATCTTCTCAGTGGATACCTTGAAGGCCGAAGTCAAAGAACTTGAAAAACAATATGCTGGTGCTCAAAGGGTAAGTGGGAGATGGAAGCATCTTGAGCTTTCTCAATTACCAGTACCGCAAGCAAACTTTCTAAAAACATTTGGAGATAAAATTGGTGATGTGGCAAATCCCGATGCCATCGATTACTCCATGTGTGAAGACGTTCCATGTATCTACAACCAGATTTACGGAAAAACGAATCATGTTGCCGGTTATGTGCATTACATCTGGTATTTGAAATTTGGCCATATGTTATCTGCCGACAACTTGATGCCGGATGAGGACTATCCGACCTCCGCCAATTATGTAAGACCCATTGCCGGTGTTTACAATGGAAAGAACATTCCTCTCGCGGACTATCTTTATAGTGATGAGGAATTGTATGGTTGGTGGCGACTGACTCACATGTTGAAGGCCCCTCATACCACTCTTAATTCTATGAAGGAAATTCAACGAATCCCTCGCAAAGAAAGGTTTCCTAAATATCCAAACGCTTGTGGTCTGGCGAGTACGCTTGGCTGGATCATGCTTACAGACGGCTGTCTGTGGTTCAATTATGGCAAGTCAGACAGAGGCTGGTTTTACACGGCGATCACTCACGAATTAAGTCACCAGGTCGATTTCCAGGAAGCGAGAGGTAGCAGAGGTTTTTATCGCTCTCATAAACCAGACTATATGGCCTTCACCGGAATGACCCTGAATGAATTTGTGGATCCTGCCACTGGTGGCCTCGTTCAGAAATGGGAAATTTCTCCGACTGGAAAATATGTTTCAGACTACGCCAAAACCAATCCGCAGGAAAACTTCGCAGACACGGTGGCGCACTTTAGAACTGAAGGCGATAAATCAAAGACCAGTCTGGCCAGTGATCACTTCAACTTCGTTTCTTCAAATTATTATCAGAACCGTGCCTTTGACGTGGATGTTTTGATTCAAGGTTGGCTGACTGAATATACAGCAGAAACCGGCAATCAAATTTTTAAGGCCGTGGTTGAATGTCACCAGAAGCCGGGGAACACAAGGTCTACTTATTTTAAAAAGTCAGACTTTACTTCAAACGTCGTTCCGAGCGTCCTTAATTGTATTGGTGCAAATGCTGAAGAAATTACTGCGAACTTGAAGGCCAAAATTTCGGTCTCTGATCCTGATGGTTGTAACACTTTCACCGAAAATCCTGGCCGTGTAAAATGGGAACCATATGTTAAAGATTATCTCATCAAAGCTTTCGACAAGTATCTTATGGAAGTTCAAAACGACAAAGAGTATCTCGCACGTATTCAGTCGTTCTACAACGAGATCTCAAATAAAGACATTGCCAGAGAGGCCTATCTCCAATGTTATGGAGAGTCCGGTGAAGAGGCTTGTTTTGCGTCAGAGATCAGTAAGAGAGCATATGAAAAAGCATCTGCACTAAGAGTTCCACCTGAGAAAACTCAGGAGCTGGCGGACATGTATGTGGCCTATCACTCTTTTGCCAACATCCAACAGGAAACAATGAAGGCCTATCAGGTCATTATTGCCTCTAACCGTGACATGATTTCTCGCGAGGCCGAGGACGTTTGGGAAAGTTGTAAGTTGATTAAGCACGACGATGTTGAGCAGCCTACCGGAAGATATTTTCAACCGAAAAATGGCTATCTCATCAGTTCGTTTTATAATTGTTTGAATTCGCAGATTCCGGAATCATTTAAGATCATCACCCGAAGCATTTCGGTGGATGGTTTAAGTGTCCAGCATCCTAAGGAAGAAGTGATTTTGATCGACGAGGCGAGACCGGTTTTATTAGGAATTCTTCAAGGGCTTTATGAAAAAGACAGGGAGAAGGAATTCAATTCTGCGGTGGACTTCATGTCTCAAGACAACGGAGCGATTCGTACTCGAGTGCTTGCAAACTTCTCTTGGATAAGAAGCACTGGACAGCTCGAGGCCGATTGTAAGAAGGCCGCTTATGAATTGATTTCTTTCGGTCCTCTTTATCATTTGAAGAAAGATCTATTCTCGAACTATCTTGACCGGAACGTATGTCAGAATATTTCAAGTTCTCCTCAGTATAGGGAGTGGGTCCAAACATCTCAAGCGGCCTTTGAGCAGAGAGTTTCTCCGGTCATCGACGCGAAACTCGAGCAAGAGGCCCGTGTAATGGCCCAAGCATGTGCCCAGAAATATCCAATGAAAAACATGCTCGTGAGATTAGTGAATAAATATTTGGGTGAAAAATGTATTAAAGACTCAGATGACTGGGACAGGCTGGAGTATGAGGTCTTGAAAGCAACTGTGAACGATCCAGCGGTGAAGAAAAATCAGATCAGTGTCGAAACAATCCAGAACCACTTGTCGAAGAAGCGTTATGAGCTTCAACAACAAATGGCCCAGGAATATTTTGGAAGATAATTAGTCTCTCTTATATCCATCAAGGAACGAGGCCTTAAACTCCAGGAAGCGGTCTTCTAAGATCGCTTCTCGGGCCCTCACTGCCATCGACTTATAGAATGAGATATTGTGAGCAGTCGCAAGGATCTGGCCCAGGATCTCATTCGAGTCGAAAAGGTGCTTGATGTAAGCACGTGTGAAGTTCGTGTTCACATAGTCTTTTAGATTCGGTTCAATCGGGAAGAAATCACGACGATAGTTTTTGTGTTCAATACGGATCTTTCCACGGTTGGTGAAAAGCGTTCCACCGCGTGCGAACTTTGTTGGAATGATACAGTCACTCATGTCCACACCGTGTTCCCAGATCATCAGTAGATCTTCTGGCATACCAACGCCCATCACGTAACGAGGTTTGTCCTTCGGCATAAGAGGAGCAGTGTGCTTCACCACTTTCTCCATGTGCTCAGGACCTTCACCAACGGACACACCACCGATGGCATAACCAGGAAGATTTCTCTTCGTCACTTCTTCGATACAGATCTTACGGTACTTATCGTAAACACCACCCTGAACAATTCCGAAAAGGGCCTGCTGAGGATTTTTCCAAGCATCAATACAACGGTCGAGCCAACGGTGAGTACGAGCGATTGAGTTCTCTACATATTTTTCTGTGGCCGGATAAGGAATACATTCATCGAAGGCCATCATGATATCTGAACCAAGGTTCTGTTGAACCTGAATGGAAATTTCCGGAGTAAGGAGAACGTTTTCTCCCTTGGCACCTTTGAAGTTTGCACCTTCTTCAGTGATTGAGTTTTTTTGAAGTGAGAATACCTGGAACCCACCAGAGTCAGTAAGAATCGGACGGTCCCAACCCATAAACTTATGAAGGCCACCGGCCTTGGCAATAAGCTCAGAGCCCGGAGTTAAGTGGAGGTGATAAGTGTTCGAGAGCATGATCTCGATAGAAAGATCCACAAGCTCTTTTGGTTGAAGGGCCTTAATGGCCCCGTGAGTTCCCACCGGCATGAATACCGGCGTGTGAATACGTCCGTGTGGAGTATCAATGTATCCGGCACGAGCACCACAATGCTTATCAACGTGTTCTAGAGTGAATTTAAAGTGTTTATTAACTTCTGAACGAACATCCATAAATGAACTTTCCTTTGGGCAAAATTGTTTTCCACATGCCGAAGCATGGGCGTTTCCAGTAAAGGACTTTGAATGGGCCGACACTATCAGATTCTTTTGCCTTTGTTTAGCTTATTCCTGCAAAGGGTAGATCTTACAGACTTGTTCCCCCTAGAACTCACGGTCAAAGTACTGAAAGTTTATGACGGAGACACCGTGCTGGTTGGTTATAAACGTCAGAAATTGAAGGTGAGACTTTCTAAACTAGATGCTCCGGAATTTGGGCAGGGAAAGGCGGGAAGGTTTTCACGGGGCTGCTTAGCAAAGCTTCTTCCGATCGGAACAAGTACTCAACTCACTATCTATAAACAGGATATTTATCGAAGACTTTTAGGAGATTTAAACCATGTGAGCTTGAAGCTTATCCAAGAGGGATGCGTGAGTCTTTATCCTCATGCTGAGTTTGAGTCTATGGAAGAAAAATACTTTTATTTAAGAGAACTGCAGAAGGCGAAAAATGAGAGGAGAGGACTCTGGGCCCATGGAGGATTCCAAAGGCCCAAGGATTGGAGAAAGTTTAATAAACGAAACGCACACCCACGTTCGCACCGATAAGGTCATTACCAATGGGTTTATTCACCTGACCGTAGATTCTGAAGTACGGAAGATTGATTTGAACACCAGCAAAACCACGATAAAGGAAGCCGCTCGCTTTACCGGTAGCATCGATGTTGGCGTCTGGTTGAACCTGAATTGTTTGACCGCCACCACAAGCAGCACCACCATTACAGGTGATAGGAGAAGTAGGAGCATTCAGTGTTCCGTTACCTTTCGCCTGACCCCATGAATAGTCGGCACCAACGCCCACATAGAGACTCAAGATATAAAGCAGCTGAACATCGGTTGATAGTTCAAGTGGAATAGAATGTGTGGCCACTGCAATATTGGCCTGAGGGGCTCCCGTAATCGTTCCAGTCAGAACTTCACCAGTACTGCTGGTTTCATTCACGCTTTCATTGATCTTACTGTTAAAAGCGATATTGGTTTTATTGTATTCATAACCGAAGTGGAACTTTACTCCGCCCCAGCCAAGAAGTTTTGAACCATTTCCTTCAATCCAGTCGTAGCGCATTCTAAAACCAAGGGCCGTCATGTCTAGATCTGCACTTGATTCTTTGCCTGGATCTTCATTGATTTGTTGTTCATGTTTATACGACATGAAGTTCAAATAAAGATTTAAACGGTTGGTGTCCATTCCAAGAAATTTCTCAGCGTCCATGAAGCCAAGATTCATACCCACGACCACACCAGGAGCAACACCAACACCACTTACGTCACTGTCAGTGTTCTTATCTTTGGCGAGATCGGCACCCGCACCAACGTTGGCACCAATGAGAAACACTTTCATACCGGAAGCGTAATCAGAAGCGAGACCTTTACCGGCCATTACCGAGGCATTGGCCATCCCTTCCATTAATCTCTCAGGGGGAGCACTTGGAAGGTCTTTGTTGATTTCATTTTGAACTTTGAGAATTTGCTCATCCACGAAGTTTCTCAGTGTAGGATCAGCAATCCCGCCGTAGTCTGTGACCTTGATGGTAAAGATTTGGGCAGAAGAATCAGAGGCGTAGAGTCCCATTGAAAGGGCCATGAGGGTAAAGAGCAGCTTTTTCATTAATTCCTTCCCGTAACGGGACTTGGTTCAAGCCTTTATTCTACTGGCCCCAGGGGGGTCGCCGTAATTTAGAATTTTTTACCTCTTCCCCTGACAAAGGCTGACCCGCGTGATACACCAGCCCAAAACTAGCTATCTACACGAATTGAGGACACTCATGGCCTTCTTAAATGTTGAATTTCATCCCGGTCTCGAAGCCTATTTTACGGAACAGGGGCTTAAAACCGCCACTTTGGTCCAAAAAAGAGTGATCCCTGAGATCATGAATCGGAAATCGGTGATCGTTTTATCGGAAACTGGATCGGGGAAGACCCTTTCGTACGCTCTTCCGATCGCGAGCAAACTTAAACAAAAAGAAGATGAAGGCAGAAAAAACACCCTGAAAGGTGCTCCTTATGCGCTTATTGTGGCCCCGACTCGTGAACTTGCGGTTCAGATTCATGGTGTCTTTAAAAGCATCTCTCACCATCTAAAACTTCGTGTGCGTGACCTAACCGGTGGCGACACTCATGCGAAGATGAAATCAGTGGCGAGTGGTTCATATGAAATTCTCATCGCAACTCCATCGCGTATCAAAAGTGCGATCCAGAAAAAAGAGCTCAACTTCAATCAACTTCAATACGTGATTTTTGATGAAGCGGACCAATTGTTCGATATGGGATTCAAGCGTGATCTTGACTTCATGATCGAGTACCTTGATATGAACCAGGTTCAACTTGGTTTCATTACTGCAACTCTTCCAGTTGAAGTTGAAAACTATATTCAGGAAAAATTTCCTGAAACACATTTCACAAGAATTGCATCTGAAGTTTCACACGCTCCTCAAAGCCGTATTGAAACTTTCAATGTGAAAGTCACTCCGGCCGAGAAAGACATGGTGGTAAGAATGTTCCTTGAGAAACAAGCTCAAGGGCGTGGAATTATCTTCACCAACCAAAGAAACCAGGCAGAAGATCTTTTCAAATATCTTTCAGAAAAAATGCCGAAGCTTAAAATGAAGCTTCTTCACGGTGATCTGGAAAAGAAAGATCGTGAAGCTGCTATTCGTTCTTTCGTAGAAGGTAAACAACAGATTCTTGTCGCAACTGACGTTGCTGCTCGAGGAATTGATATTAAGGACCTTGCATGGGTGCTTAACTACGGTCTACCGAAAACCGCCATCTACTATCTTCACCGCTGTGGACGTGTAGGTCGTGGAGGAAAAAAAGGGATTGTTTATAACCTTGTGGCCTACCATGATTCGAAAATGATCAGTCAGATCAACGAAGCGGTCATGAACCAGAAGCACTTGAACCTCGACATCATTCCTGAAGAGAAGATGAAGCAGGACAAACCAGTGGTGAAAAAGGTGGTTGAAAAAGCTCCTGCCACTTTCCGTGGTCAAAAGAAAAACGTTCGTGGCGCCGCTCGTGTACAAAAAACTGAGAAGGAGCTTCGTAATGCTCCTCCTGCGAAAGTTCAACGTAACCGCGGTATTAAACGTCGTCGGTAAATTTTCGAATTTCTTCTTTCATTTTCATCGTATCGTCATAACCAAGCTCCACCAGGGGCTTGGTATATGAAGAATCGAAGGCGAGATAACTTAAAAGATCCGTTCCTTCATTTCCTGCCACACCAATCCCTTTTAAAAGATAGCGAAGCATTTGCGGAAGCTCCTTCACGTGTTCGGCCGACATTTTACCGAGATCGCGAGAAGGTTTAATCATGAGAATAGGAATTGATTTTAGTTCTTTGTGAGCACCTTCAGCAATAAGTTCATTGATTCTCCTCATACGCTCAACATCTGCTTCCAATGCGTCCATGAAAATGGCGTTTAACATCACACCGGCAATTTGTCCGATCGTCGGATTCTGAAAAGGCGAGAGTGCCATGTGTCTCACTTGCTCGTGAGGGCGTGGATATCGAACACCAATGCCGATAATTTTATCTGCACCAAGGTGAATGGCAGGCGAGAGAGGAGTGGTTTGACGAATACAACCGTCTCCAAAAAAACTTTGTCCAATTTGCACCGGCGGAAAGAAAAAGGGAATCGCGGCCGATGCCATTAGGTGATCAATTTTTATATCACAACGAAGAGAGAAGCGATCAGAGCGTGACCAGTCATTGATCTTTTCATGGCCCTGATAGAAAACCACATTACTGCCAGAGTTGTAGTTAGTGGTTGAAAGAGAAACACCGTGAAGATGACCCTGCTTTAAGTTTTTGATGATGTCTTCGAAGTTGATCTCGCGCTGGGCGAGCTTTCTTAAAGGTGCCGTATCCAGTAGGTGATTGGCGGTACTTCCTTTGGGAGTAAGTCCTCCTAAAAGCGTACCAGACATCCACTTAAGACCTAGTTCTGAAATTGTTCGGGTTCGAAGATCGAAAACGTTCTCAGGCTTGACCCGTCCCCACAGAGCGGTGAGATTATGGGTGGCAACATCCCAGTTTTCAGCATTTGCCGCGAGGTAGGTGGAATTAATGGCACCGGCGGAATTTCCGGTAATTACTTCGAATAGGTTGTGTTTACGATTGGTAATCTCATAGATGGCGCGGACCACACCGACCTGATAGGCCGCCCTAGCTCCACCACCCGTCATCACTAGACCGAGTTTCTTATTCATAAGAATATTATGCACGAGTTCGGAAAAGTTGCTAGGAGCAAGAGGACAAAATTAGAGACACTTTATGAGCGTCGGGTTAGAATGGGATGAAAATTTTTTTAGAGGTGAATTCATGAGAGTTTTAGTTACTGGGGCCTCAGGTTTTGTAGGTCAAAGAGTTGTTAAAGAGTTACTAAAAAATAAGCACGAAGTGGTGGTGCTAACTCGTAACATTGCTAAATCGGCCTTAAATCTTGGCAGCCGCTGTAAATTCGTTCAATGGGACGCTGTAAGTGTTCCTTCTCAACAAGCTTTTGAAGGTGTTGAAGCAGTTATTAACCTTATGGGCGAGGGTCTCGCTGATAAACGTTGGGATGATGCTCAAAAACGCCGTATCCATGATTCACGTATTAACGGAACACATCTTCTGATTAAGGCCATCGCTGATATGCCGAAAAAACCAAAAGTGTTGGTTTCAGCTTCTGCTGTTGGTATTTACGGTAACCGTGATGCTGAAGAGATCACTGAGACTTCAACAACTGGAAGTGACTTCCTTGCTAACCTTTGCAAAGAGTGGGAAGCGGAAGCTTTCAAAGCTAAAGACCTTGGTCTTCGCGTAGTTGTTGTTCGTACAGGTGTTGTTCTTGGTCGCGGCGGCGGCGCTCTTAAAAAAATGCTTCCAGTTTTCAAACTAGGTGCTGGTGGTCCAATTGGAAACGGCAAACAGTTCATGAGCTGGATTCACGTAGACGATCTTGCTTCAATCTATGTTGAAGCTGTAACAAATCCAACTCTTCAAGGTGCAGTAAATGGTACAGCTCCATATCCTGCTACCAATAAAGAATTCACAAAGGCCCTTGGAAAGGCCCTTCACCGTCCGGCCCTTATGCCGGTTCCAGCTTTCGCTTTGAAAGCGGCCTTCGGTGAAATGTCTTCTGTTCTATTAGAGGGACAAAGAGTTCTTCCGAAGAAGATTAAAGAGCAGAAGTTCCGCTTCCATTATCCAACTCTGGAAATGGCACTTAAAGAAACAGCTTACTAAGAGAAAGGGCCCGAAATCGGGCCCTTTTTTATTTCTTCTCGGTTTTTAGATTTTCTTTTCCTTCCAGCCCTGTCCAATGATTACTTGTAAGATAATTTATCAAATCTGTGGAGTCAGTGAGACCACTCCAAGAAAGAGTGTAGAGATGCTCAGGCACTTCATAATATTCTAGGGACTGAGTTCCATAACAGGCAGAAAGAATAAACTGATAAAGCTTGGGCCCTAGTTTCTTAAAGATCGAATAGGGAACCATGGTTAAATTATAATCGTAAAAACCAGTCTCATTTCCGTGAGATGAGTAAAGAACTACTGAAGCAGTGGAAGACTGAAGAGCTGTCGCCAAATCTGATGAAGTTGAACGAACGTTCATGATGACACGAAAATTGAGGTCATTCAGGTAATCCATGATACGCCACATGTTCTGGTATTCAGTCTTGGTGATTTGTTGATCAGTAGCATTGCTACCAACGCCCCAAAGTATGATGAAATCACCATTGATATGAGAGTTATCTTTGGCCTTATTATTGCCCTTATCAAGTGTGAAGGAATTAGTGCCTAAAAAAAGCGAAGCTTCTACATGGGACTTCAAGAGACTTGCGCCTTCCTCTAGAGAAAGATTCTGAGGGGCATGGATTTTGTAAGGAGCAGCATGGGCCGTAAAAATTACAAAGAAACCCAGGATTAAAAACTTAATCATCTTAAACCTCATTAAAAATAGATGGCGCTTTTTAACTCAAGTCTGGATTTCGCTCAATGATCCATGAAAAAATATCCCGCTGACTTGTAAGCCGTCAGCAGTGTGCTAAAGAAACTTCATGTTCAAACTTCTGGCCATCTTCTCCCTATGTTTTTCTTTCTCTGCCGTTGCTCAGGTGACCCTGGCCGAATTTCAAATTGTGAAGGCGGTCTTCGAATTAGAATTCGGACCGGAACTTAAAGCTCAAAACGCACGACTAAACATCAATAGGCCTCCAACTCCCGCAACGCCAAACTTTTGGTGGGACTTGGAGGCCGCTCATGCTTCTTATAGTGGTTACAAAGATCCTCAAACTGGCCTGCAAGACCACAATCTCTATCTCTTCGGTGGGTATGGAAAAATGGTTGGAATGACCATGGATGGAGTGGCGATGACTCTTTGTCATGAACTGGGCCACGGTATCGGTGGAGCTCCTTACAAGAACAAAACAGATAACATTCAAGCTTCAACTGAGGGCCAGTCTGATTACTATGCCGCTCGATATTGCATTAAGAGAATTTTTAAGCGTCTTCCTGAAGAAGTTCCCGTGAAAGCACCGGACACTTACACAGCAAAATTATGTGAGGCCAAATTTAAGAAGAGCGAAGATCTAAAACTTTGTTATCGTGGATTCCAAGAACTTGAAGTGGAGAGAATGTTTCTTCGCACTCAAGGACCAAACGACACTTACTATGATACTCCTGACAAAACAGTGGTGAAGAAAACTGATCTTTCACCGACATTCTATCCAAGTCCTCAGTGTCGTCTGGACACGATGATGGCCGGGCTACTTGAGAAAGAGCGTCCTCGTTGTTGGTTCGCGCCTTAAAGTTGGGTGAGACCTTCTTTCAAAAGGAAGCTTCTTTCCTCATCTCGAATCCATTTATCTCTTATTTCTACTTTTAATGTCATTTTCTTATCGCGAGCGAAATTTCTGATCAAATCCACTGCATTTTTCATGGATAACAAGGAAGAATATTCATCAATTTTTGAATATGTGCCTTTTTCTTCCCTCCGCTTCCTGCTACGGGACTGCAAATCTTTGCAGCCGTCGCTCGCCGCTCCTGCGGCTCCGTGTTTTTGCTGATTGAAGAGGACATACTGAACCGCATGCTTGGCCTCTTTGATCGTCTTCAAAACGTGCAAGTGATAACGCTCGATTTGGACCTTACCTTTGTTTAGCCCCTTGGCAAATGTAATGGTTAATGACCTCATGCCTCTCGTTAGTATTTCGTTGTTTTCAGCTTCGATAATAAGATGCACATGATTGGACTGAAGTGAAAATTGATTGACTCTTAAACCTTGTTTGCGGGCATTCATTATTGCCCTTTTCAAGAGTTTGAGACAGAACTTATTCTTGATGAACGTTCGATATTTAAAGTTAATGTGAACGGGAGTTCTATGAGTGACCTTTCCGCGAGTGCGATGAGCAACACCTTTTGAATGGATTCTTTTTCTTCCTGAACCAGGACGTCTGCCGCCCCAGTTTCCTAGGTAGAGATTAAGACTTAATTGGTTTTTGCTCATATGCCCCTCTTTGAAAGAGGCATATGTAAAACGAAAGAAACGAGTGAGAAAGCCTGAGTGAACGGGAGTGGAGATTTAGTTCAAAGCTGAATTAGTACTTCATAATGACTTGCTTCGTTCTCGTCATCTCTTCAATCTGATACTTCACACCACCCATTCCAAGTCCAGACATCTTATGGCCTCCAAATGGCATTTGATCCACGCGGAAAGCAGTGTGATTATTAATCACAAATGTCATAGTGGAAATATCCTGGGCCCAGCGAAGAGCTTTGGAGATATCGCGAGTGAAAAGGGCCGATTCAAAAATATAGGGATTAGAGTTTAAGTACTCAAGAAGTTCTTTTTCATCGTTATAGCTATTGATACACACCACTGGACCAAATACTTCATCTGTCATGAGAGTGGTGTCTCGGGGAACATTGGTGAGAATAGTAGGAGAGAGATACTGCTTTTGTTCACCGGAAACTTTATTTCCTAAAATAACTCTCGCTCCTCGTTTCTCAGCTTCTCCGATCCATTTTTGAATGCGTTCAACTTCTGTCGGACGAATCAGAGGACCCACATCAGTTTTTTCATCAGTCGCAGGGCCGGTGACTAATTTTTCTGCACCTGATTTAAATTCATTCAAGAAGGCCGCGTACATCTGCTCGTGGACAAAAATTCTTTGAGTTGAAATACAAACTTGGCCCGCGTGATAGTAAGAACCTTTTAAGAGGGCCGTTACCGCGGGCATAAGATCAGCATCTTCGCGAACAATCGCCGCCGCTTGTCCACCATGCTCTAACGACATACGAGTTCCAGGAGCAATTTTCTTTCTCATCTCCCAGCCCACCTTCGCCGAACCAATAAACGAAACAAAATCAAAAACAGGAGATGCCACCAGATGTTCAACCAGAGGAACTTCTGCATTTAAAACACGAAGACCATTTTTTGGAAGGCCCGCGCGCTCAAAAGCTTCTAACAAGAGGAATGCTGAAATAGGAGTCGCAGAAGCTGGTTTTAAAACCACTGCACAACCACTGGCGATAGCACAACCCACCTGGTGAGAAATAAGATTTAAAGGATGATTAAAGGCCGAGATTGCAAGCACTGGCCCAATCGGTGCACGAATGGTGAAGGCCACATGATCTTTTCCGGCCGCGGTTCTCTCCATCGGAACAACTTCACCCACAAGCCCCGCGGTTTCTTCGCCACAAAGTTCCAGCGTCGCCACCGCACGAGCGGCCTCCGCCTTAGCGTCTTTCAGAGGTTTCCCGCCTTCAGAGGCAATCACCCAAGCAAGATAATCCACCTGACCTTTAAGATCCTGGGCCACGTCCTTTAAGATTTTCGAACGCTCAAAAGGTTTTAAGGCGGCCATGGATTTCTGGGCCTCTTTCATGGTTGAGAGAAGAAGCTCAATGTCCTCCGGCGTTCCCATCTGGGCGCGGGTCAGAAGCTTTCCATCGTTAGGGGAAAGGATATCCATGTCTTTGCCGGTTGATTTGGTAAATTTAAGGGGAAGGTGTTTTGGTAGTTGAAACATACTTGTCCTTCGTCGAGTTTCGTTTAAACTTTGAGTATGAGAACATTCCTATTTCCGCTTACTCTTTTGACTCTGTCCATACTAAGTGCATCTTGCACAAAAGAACTCAAGTATACCAAAGAGGAACTTCTGTTTAAAGCGTTGAAGGCCGATCCAAGTGTAACGATCGTGTTGCCTAAGAGCATGACGGAAGGAGTGAGCTGTTCTGATTATTCTGATGGCTGTTTATCTGCTCACATTGTGAAGGTAAAAGATCTCGAGTTTATCGGTGTCGAGTTCATGACTGAGGCCGATGCCATTTATGCGGCCAAGAAGTTTCGTGGATACTATACGCGCAATTGGTTGTGGGACGATGTGACCGGTGAACCGATCTTAGAGAAATTTGTGACTGAGAGTTTAGAGGCCAAAAAACCGTAAGAACTTTCCTTCGAAATCAACCAGCTTCTTTTCCCATTGTTCGCGTAGTGGTTTCATCTCTGGATGAAGGGCCACTTGTTCGTCCAAGGTCTTTCGAAAAAGTACCAGCCATCTTCCAATTTCTCCGCGCTTAATTCCCAGTGGCACATGGACTTTCATCACATCAAAAGGTGTTTCAATCGGACGTGAGGCCTTGCCTTTTAGTTGAAGTTCCCAGAAGGAAACAATTCGAGGAATATGCTCATCAAAATCTTTAATGACTCTGAAATGATAACCAATCAGGATGTCAGTCTTTGCCTTATCATAAAACGATTCGACCACTGAATAGATCCATTCATTATCTGTCATAGTGGATGAGAGAGTTCTTTTAACTCAGACTGGAATTGTCTAACGACAGTTTTAAGTTGAAAGCCCTGGGCCTGGAAGAAGCGAAGATCTTCTTTTTCTTCAAACACAAGTTTTGAACCAAATTTCATCAAATGACACTTACGAGCGTCCGGCATTTCAAAGAATTTAAGAAGAGCGTATTGAGTATAAAGTTCGTCACTGACAATGGATTCGCCCTCTGGTTCAAATGGGAACGGTTCAAAGAACACGTTTCCGTTTTTACCTTTGAGAACCAGTAAGCAACCAAGAACCTGAAGATCTTTTTCAAACGTCAGAACCTGTGCTCCCCATTTGTCCCAGATTTCTAATTGCTCTGATGGAATTGGAAGAGTCTTCGGCGTTTCACTAGGAGTAGGATAATCGCCTAGATCAATCTTGCCTTTCTTATGCAGCTCTTTCCAAGAGGCCTTGATGTCATTACGAACATCAGTCTCCAAGCTTTGAAGATAGTCTTGATAGGTCTTAAATGCTTTTGCCAGGGGCTCAAGCACATAGGCCTCTTTGCTCCATTTGGTTTCAAGATCTTTTGAGAACGTGTAGTCCTGAAGACCTTTTAAGCAGTAAAGCTCGTGGGCCATAATATCCGGACGTGCTTCGTACTCGCGGATGAGTTCCTGAACTTTTTCTTTTCCTGATCTGGCGAAACGCGGATCAAAAACACAAAGTCCAGAACTGCCATCACCCACCTGCCAAGTGGCCTGTTTCCAGTGAAGGTGATCTTTGTCCCAGAATTTTAGTTTTCTCCACCAAGGCAGAATATCTTTTGAAGGAATTGATTTTAAGCAAAGTTGGCAAAAACCAATCGGAGCGTTTTGAGTCGGTCCGAAAAAAAGAAAGTAGGTGAAAACATCGCCGTTTGGGGCACCGTCATGGCGCTGAACTAAAGTGGCAAAAGAGGCCACGTCCTCCTGAAGGAGAACTTCAATATTCGGAATGAATTCAGGATCAATCTCATGGATTGAATGAAATTTCTGAACGATCAGCATTAACTAATTGTGTCTTTTTTTTTTGGAGGAGTCAAAGACTAGGGTTTTATTTCCCGTGCGCAAAATGGGCAAAGTTTCCAGAATTGGACGTCCAATGTTTTCCCGCAAGCGCACTCAACTTCGGCCGAGAAATCTTCAAGTGATTCACCAAGAACAAAGATGTCCGGTCGCATCGCCCGAATTGTTAAGGAATTTGCAATATATCCCCCGGGGATGAGGGGATCGGGACGAAACATAGCGGGTCCCACTTGTTCGTTCACTCTGATTTTAACTTGGATATCTTCTCTTTGTTCGAGATCAAAATTCGGCATGCCGGCCATGTTTTCGATCTCGCGGATCACGTCCAGGGCCTTATTGGGATCAAGTTCTGGGTTTTTCAAGAGGGCTCCATCTTCTTTCTAGAAGCGTGATAATTTCTCTCACGGCCCGTTGGTGGGAATTAAACCATTTCCATGGGCCTGGTTTAATTTTATCAAATTCCCTCAAAAAATATATACCCTGGTTTCCGGTCCCTTCGATCAGACGAAGAGTCCATTCAACCACCTCAGGATTTTTAGAAAAGAGGTGTTGTTTAATCGCCTCTAGAAAAGTGAAATCGAGACGCTGGCCCTTCTGAAATCGGGCCTCGATAATGTGTTTTCTGGCGCAGTTAAGAGCGAAAATAATAAGGTTGTCAGGTATTGGAGAGTTCAAGGTTTGAATGATGGCGCCCTCAAATTTCCCAAAAAGACCGGCCGAGTGCTCAACTAAGCACAGAATTTTTTCAACCGAATCAAAATCTTTTTTTGCCAAAGACTCGAGGTACAGGGAATTGAGTTCTTCCAGATCATCGTTGGTAAAACGTTGAAGGCCTCGATGGCCCTGATCAATTTCAGAAAGAATTTTTTGGTAGGTGGCCTCTAAATTCATTACAACCTTGGAGTTCCAATGCACTTCACCTGACGAGTGGTGGTGAGTTCTCCGCTAATCAATGTTCCATTGGAAGATTGATAGATCCAAGCTTCAGATCGACCAGTCGATCCGGCCTTGATGGTTGCGGTCCAAAGACCATTGCTCGTTTCTTTTTTGAGAACAAAACGTAGACCATCGAGATCCGCCTGAAGGAAGTCATTTCGTGTAGGAAGACGCCATTCGATTTGAGTGCCAATTTCATCATAGATAAGATTGGTACAAACTTTTTCACCGGCCGCCTCAGCATTGCAGTCGATAGATGAAGTTGGAGTCGGGAGAGTTTCAGTTCCCGCTGCTTTACACCAGTTAAACTCAATTGCACCGGATTCCATATTTTTGATCGTGTCAGACCAGACCATGCCCGTGCGAACATCCATCCAGATTTCTTTTGTACTATCGAGAAGGGCCACAAGTTGCCATGTTCCTTCCCCTGAAGAACCATAGCGAGGGCCTTCCCAAATGGCGGCCGCACCATTTTTTTGAGCACAGTCGGCAATGCGTGCATTAATTCCGTTGAAAGTTCCCGTAGCACCACAAACAGTTTTCGGACGACCGAGACTTGAGCGAGTGTTAACGTTCACACCATCTGTTCCTTCGTCGTCTTTTTCAATATCAGGAACTGGGCGATAGATGGCACCCGGTAGATCGTTGGCCAGGGTCTTGGTAATTTCCTCAGCGTAGTTAAGTTGGGTCGCACCTTTTTCACGATGAATGCCGGACATGATTGTTTGTGAATCCGGTTCAAGCTCACCAGTTGAGACATCCGTTACAGGTTTTCTGGTTTGATTCCCCGTATCGTTACACCCGACTATTGTGGCCAAAAGGCACATGCCAATGAGAATTTGTGATGCTTTCATAAATAATCCTTATTAGGGATATTCTAGGAAAATCCCCCACTTAATTGGGGAAAATGCCCGTTTTACTGTAAAAATTACTAATGGTTTAAGTAGTGGAAACTCTAGGTTTTCTAAGCCTCGCCACCATGCTATACTCCGCCTCCATGACAACACTCCTCATCAACTCCATTTACCGGGCCACCGAAGGCGAAGGAATCCATATTGGAATCCCTCAGATTTTCGTGCGCTTTCAGGGCTGCCACGTGGGTTGCGTGAACTGTGATACCAAGGAAACTTGGGACTTTGATCCATCTTACACAAAGTCACTTGATGAAGTCATGGAGCAAGTTGAAACGCTCTCGCAAAATATCATTAAGCGCGTTTCAATTACTGGTGGAGATCCGCTTCATCCGTCTCATGTTCCATCTCTGATTGAGCTGATCAAAGAGTTAAAGAGCCGTGGTTATTTCATCAATATTGAGGCCGCTGGAACTCGTATTGTGAAAGATGTTTTTGATCAGGTGGACTTCGTTTCTTACGATTTTAAAACTCCATCAACAACAGTGAAGACTTCTAAAGAACTTCTTTTGAAGTTTCTTCTGGAATATGGCCACAAGGCGCAAATCAAGGCCGTGGTAGCAGACAAGAAAGACTTCGAAGCTACTTTCGATGCCTTCCATTTCGTTAAGGCCCAGGGTTCAGTTCCTATTGCCCCTTGGTGTTTGACCCCATGTTTTGAGCCAGGGGAAGCTTTCCCAATGAACAGATTTCAACAAGTTGTTCAGCTTAATGAGCAGTTTGGACTCCCTTTCCGTGTCATTGGCCAACAACATAAATGGGTCTACGGGCCTGAAGCCAAATTAGTTTAATCAGCTATTCAGTTTTACGGGCCACAAACCGATAAGAGGGCATGCGATATTTGGCCCTATTCCTCCTTATTGCGTGTTCTCAAACTCCACCTCTGAAGTTTAAATACACTTCATCCAAGCGCTATTTGGCGAGTCTTACTCGTGAAGAAGTGGTGGTGAAGAGAATTGAAGGGGAATTGAAGCATCCGCAGATTCTTGCGACGGGAATGGATTCAACTTTTCTCATCGTAAAACTTTTTGATGATCAAGGTCGTCTTCTAACAGATGTGGATCCAAGTGATCTTACCCTTTCAACCAGTGAAGACGTTGAAGCAAAGCCCTTCGTTTTAAAACAGGGCGTTTATAAATCTGAAATTCTTCCAAGAGTGAAGAGCCGAAACATTCGCATGCGAGTGGATTGGCAGGAAAAAGTTGTGAGTAAGGAAATCGTTCTGAAAACAACCATTGCTCCGGTGAAAGATGAACTGCAACTTTTAAATCAGCACTCATTTCAGCATCCTCGTGTAGGGGACGGTATGAATACAAACCATCCGACCGACGGTTTCTCGATTGAGAACTCCGGAGACAACCGCATCGTGGATGCCACTCGTAATCCTTATTCTCAACGAGTCTTTAATTTCGATTATCCGGAACAGGCCCGCCAGAATCTTTCACTAGAAGTTTACGATGCTCCTAATGATACGGTCTCGCATACCATGCATTCCATTTTTTGGTTCTTTCCAAGAAAGAACGTGCATCTGGTTGAGCAACGTGGAAGCACCATTGATGTGACTCTACCGAATGGTGAAAAAATGGTCTTTCACAAAGACTCTAAAGAGATCATTGATGGAGTTTTCACTGAAGGCCCGGTGGATGTCTCGAAAGATCGCTTTAAGAGAAAATATCCTGATCTTAAATACCAAGGTCGCGGTGTTGTTCTGCGTGTGAATGCTCGCGGACAATCACCTCAACTTGGGCAGTTTGAAAATACCAAGATCGATATGGAGTACGGTACAGTCGGTTCGGCCGAAGTTCTGATTATGAACGGTCAAACAGGACAGAAGTGTCGCCGTCCAAAAAAAGATTTCTGGTTACCACTAGATGTGAACCCAATTGAATTTAAGTTTCCAACGGACGAGGAATTCGACGTGTATCTTAGAAACAATTGTGGTTTCGGACTACCGAAGTTTTAAGGCCTGCACGGTTAGAGCACCCCAACCCAAGACGAACATAAGCCCACCTAGCGGTACAATCATGGCGAAGGTCTTGATGTCAGTCAGGACATAGAAGTAGCAATTAAACGAGAAAAGTAAAATTCCCGCGAAGAAGGCATAGTAAGAGACGTTTAAACGCAGAGTTTGAAAAGTCTGCTGAATAAGCCCAATCAAAATCATCCCAAGAGCGTGGTAGAAGTGATAACGGACACCAGTTTCGAAGGTCACAAGCTTTTCAATGGCCACGATGTTTTTCAAACCATGAGCACCAAAGGCCCCGATTAAAACTCCCAGACAAAGAAAGGCAGAACCAATAACGAGAGATTTTTTAGCCAACGGATGTAAAGTCATTTAAGAAGTCCTTTTTAGCAAATGGGTAAGTGTTAAAAGTCCCTTGCCCCACGGCCACGAGTTCTCCGCCGACACGGATCTCTCCTGAACTAATAATGAGACTCTTACCTTTGTGAATCACCTTGCCGGTTCCAACAAGTTCTTCACCAAGTTTTACCGGACGGATGTAATTAATTTTGAATTCAACTGTGGAAGTGAGATTTTCTCTCGTCACGGCCTCAGAAAGGGCCGAAAGACCAAGCACACAATCCATAAACCCCGCGATGACCGCACCGTGAGCAATGTTGGGTGAGCTCAGATGCTTTTCTTTGACAATCATCTTGTAGGTAATAGAACCAGGAGAGTGAATCTCAAATGTGAGTTCGTTTTCCTGGTCAAATTTATTAATGGACTTAAAAATTTCTGTGAAGCTTTTCATGCTTCAAGTTTAAGACTTTGAGAATGAGAGGAAAAGGTTTTTCGCTTTGCCTTCGACCGCATTTCGAATGGTCAGATTCTTGCCTTTTTCCATACCATGCTGATTGGCGCGGGCGTCCGATTGATGACCTGATCGGGTAAAAGAGAGCCTGCGGTAAATCATTTGGATATCTACCTCTAACTGCTTTTCCACTGTCACCAGGGCCTTACGGTCCTCCGTGCTGTAGTTTTCCTTGGCCTGTTTCATTTTGAGGTTAAAGCCTTGGGCCACACCCAAAAAGAAAGAGTTCTTTTCACGGAGCCCTGAGAAGCCGTGTTCTTTTCGGGCCTCTTCCCACATATGATCCAGTTCTTGGTTTAAGAAATTGGCCACGTAGCCCGCGAGTTTGACGTTCGTTAAAGACCCTGAGACTTCCAGGCAGCAGGTGTTGCGGCCCATGGAGATGACAGGTTTTACAATAAAATGGCGCAGAATCTCGTAAATGGCCGTTAGTTTTGAGTCCTTTCGGGCCTGAATCAACAGGCGATCCATATAGATCGGCTCTTCGCGATCTTTCAGGTAATCCAGGTTGTGACGTAAAAGGAGCTCATTGGCCTTTAAGGTCGCCAGTTCTGCTTCATGGGCGTTTGAGCTTTGGGCCAGTTGTAAAAGTTTTTTAACCTTCTCCAGAACTTTTTCGGAGTGGAGATCTCCTTCCTTGTCCAGGTTGGCGGTCTCAAGGTCCATGGTTGCCTTTGCAATTTCTTCCTGAAATCCAAAACGCTGGCAAATTTCTTTGAATTCCGGCCCGTGAGAGGAAGTGACCTTTGGATAATAGATGCTGGTAAGGTAATGCGCGAGTTCATGTCTAAGGATGTCTCGGATCACACTGTCCTTGGCCATATAGATAAGCTTACGGTTCAGACCAATTTGCATATAAGGGGCATTAAAGTGTCCCCATTCTTTTCCCTCGAAGGCCACAACATGAATGGGATAGAGGTACTTGTTACAAACAAATCTGTTACGTTTAACCTGAAAGCCCAGCTCAATTAAGATTTCTTTTAGAAAAGCTTCGGCCTTTTGAGTGAATGCAATGGTGGTTGAGTCGTAAATAAGCATGGGCCCATTCTAATCCTTGGGAGATTTAAGGTCTATAGGAGGTTGTAAGAGAAAGCTTGAATTTTCACTGTGAAAAAAGGAACAGGTGCCAAAATGTCACTCTTGAAACTACTCGAAATCAATGGCGAAAAAAAAAGTTCATAGTGCCAAAATGCACTTCTTACATAGATTAGAAAAACCTGTTATTTCTTAAATATTCCATACCACATGAAGGAGGAAAGGAATGTTAAAGCTCATCACAGCTTCTCTATTTTTATTCGTTCTAGTAGTTCTTCAGAACAATGCTTTTGCTCTGTCTCTAGACTGTAAATTTAAAGAAACGACTGTGACTGGGGTTAAATCAATTGAGATCAAGGAAGAGAGCCTTGTGATCAATAAGCAGCTTGAAATTCCAATGGAGAAATCAAAAGTGAAGTGTGGCAGCTTTGGTCGCCAGACTCGTTTCGATGGAAACGCACTTGGCTTCCAGGTGGTGCTGAAGTCTTGTACTTCGGAAGCAAAATTAGAAGGTCACTTGATTGATGAAATTCGTGAAGTGGCGGCGGAAGTTCTCTGCGATACTAAAAAAGAAATCTAAAAAGAAGGCCCTTTTTCAAGGGCCTTTTCATTTCTCCTATTAATTCGAAATATAATTGGTACTTGAGTCAGCATAGTTGTTGGCGGCATCGTAAGCACGGGCCTTAACAGATACGCTGGTTCCTCTCGGCATCGAGAAGTTACATGTATAAGGAGCAGTTGTGTCGGTGCACTTCTTGAATCCATTTACATAAAAAATCACTTTCGTTACCGCTTTGTTATCACTCGCAGTGGCCGCGGCAGGAACGGTTGCATAACGGGAGTACCTTGCTCCATTGGCCGGACTCGTGAGAGTTACCACTGGTTTCGTTGTATCGACAGTTGAGACCGCTGAAACGTTGATGGTCTTTGTTGCACTGGAAGTTGCGCCATCATTATCTTTAACAGTCAGTGTGGCCGTGTAGTTCCCAGAATTATTATACGTTTTTGTCACGTAAGCACCGGAGGCCGTTGTACCGTCTCCGAAATTCCAGGTGTAAGAGGCAATCGTTCCATCTGGATCTGTCGAAGCTCCTCCATCGAAGTTGACTGCAAGTGGAGCATACCCAGACGACACTGAAGACGAGATGCTTGCGACAGGGGCCATGTTCGCGTTCGTTGGAACATAGTTCATCGAAATTGTTTTTGAACCTCCATCAGCAGTAAGTGGAGTCGGGATACTTGCGGCCGATTGAGTGGAGTTGACGACATCCATAACTTCAAACGATGAAAGCGTGGCCGGATAACCCGTCGAACTGTCCGTCATGGTGAAATAAACTTTATTATCTGAACCATTGAAAGGCAGGTCAGAAATATCCATGAGGAAAGTGCTGGTTACTGCAGTAGTTGTTCCGTTAAAGGCGTAAGCTCCACCTTTGTTATAAAGAGTGAATGGAGTGAAAGTACTTGTCGCTGAAGTATTGGCGGTGGTTGACCAACCAAATTTAACGGCGAGCTGATTTCGTCTAGCGTGGTTCATCGTGAACTTCGCAAGATACTTTGGCTGATAAGCAACACCATTGGCCGAACGAGGCACCTGGTGATACACGCGATTCGACATAAAGGCGGCCACTCGTCCAGAGCTAGGGCCTCCTGGAACCGCAGAGACCGCTTTTAAAGCATCATAAGCGAGGAAAACATAGCCTTTGTTTTTCCATGACGTTCCGAAAGAGTTGGCGATTTTGAGAACACCTTTCTCACCGGTATCAACCACGTTGTTGTTGTTAATGTCCACCCATGCATTGTCGTCATATCCAACAATGGTCATACCGTGTCCATCCACTGTTCCGTTCATATAGCGCATGACCTGTTGGCCCGCGAGTGGATTAGAAGCTTGAGCAGGATCGGCCTTGATGGTGGTGTAGGTCCACGACGTAATATAAGTTCCGTAGGTCAG
This sequence comes from Peredibacter sp. HCB2-198, assembly GCF_045999315.1. Lineage (GTDB taxonomy): Bacteria > Bdellovibrionota > Bacteriovoracia > Bacteriovoracales > Bacteriovoracaceae > Peredibacter. Next base: position 2,135,692 of record NZ_CP174607.1, read on the forward strand.
AACATATCCATTGGCGAGGAGCTGTTTTACCTGCTCAAGGCCCGCGGCCGTATCGACGTTGGTGATGTATTGAGCGGCATTGTTTCTACGTGAAAGAGCGATCTTTAGATGATCAAGGTTTGTGTTCCATTCACGGTAGTTTGAATCTTCCGGCCAGACACTCCAAGGAACACATCCGTGTTTTTGTAGCATCGCAAGCGCGTCCGCGAAGTAAGCGCCATCATCGACACCATCGTTGATCATGTTATAAACGAACTTGGTAGAACACTTGTGTGAGTTATCAGTGGTTGTATTATTGGCCCATCCCATGACCAGACCATTGTTATGTGAGTGCTGGTAATAGCCCATGGCCCAAGCGGCACAAGATCCTAGGATCTGATTACCGATGGTAGGAAAAGATGGAAGCAAACTATTATCAATGGCGGCCGGCATAGATCCACCAAAATCTTCTGATGAGACCTCACTTGAAATAGCACCGACCAGTTCAGAGTCGACGTCTGAAACCGAATCAACTTCTGTTTCTTTTCCATATTTCATGGCAGATGCTGGCAGAGTAGAGAGACCTTTTTTGGCCCTCTCTGCATTGATTCTTTTTAGCCCCAAGGCATTGGGTTTAACTCGCTTGATACGTCTAATACCAAGTTCTTTCTGCATGTATTTAAGTTCATTCTTTGTTACTGGTTTCAACCCGGGTTTGGCATTCGCTTCTGAGAATGAGAGTGTCAAAAGTAGGGCGGGAACGATCAACTTCCTGTTGGTCATATTTAGGTCTCCTCGTGATGATGAGACCTGATTATGAAAAAGAAATGTATTTGATGAAAGATTAAAAACTTTTTGGTCAGTGAGAAATTTGAAAATTTAGATAATTTGAGAATGGTTTACTCGGAATAGTTACACACTTATTCCACAATCTACCACTTACTCGCAGATAAGTGTCTCGTTGATCGGCTCATCAAAATTTTTACCCGTCATTTTCATCGTAAGTTGTTTGTTGGCCTTGCTCATGACTGTTGTTACATTCGCCACTTGCTGTCCGGCCATTGTTACTTTCATATTCATGTTCACAGTGTTGTTCACACATTTTACGACTGAACTCATCGAAATGGTCATGCCACTGTCCGGATCGGTGATGGTTTCAGAAACAATGCGGCCATCGGCGCGGTAAGTTTCGGTCTTACGCTCATTTGTATCAGGATCAGTTGAAGTCATAGAGTAAGTTGTCGCTCTGTTTTGGATCGCTTGAGTGATCACAACATCGGTTGAACCGGCAGTGCTACCAGTTTGAGAGCGGCAAGCAGTATATGTTCCAGAAAGATCTGGGCAAGCCATGGCAGAAAAAGAAGTAAACAGAGCGAAGGCAGCGATGAAACGCATGGATTCTCCTTATGATATTTTCAATAATTGCAACATTCGTGGCCCCAGACTGTCAAAGTCAAACTGGCCCCAGTAACAATGCGTCTCGCGTCAAGTATCGAGAAATATTTTCAAAAGTGATGGCACTTTAATTGCAACCCTCGCGCTCAAGTATACACAAGGAGTGTCCACGATGATTCGCAACTTACTGTTGTCTATTTGCTTATTGTTTCCAGTGATGACTTCTGCCCAGATCGAAACGTCATTCATGTTTAACGGTCAGAACGCTGAAGTTCTTAGAGGTGAGAAGAAAGTCACACAGGTCACGCAAGTTCCTGTGGAATTCCCAAGCACCTGTACTCGCCAGATTCCTTATGAAGTTCGTGTTTGTCGTGATGTTACTCGCTACCGTCAATCTTGCTCGTGGGTTCCTGCCTCGGAACGTTGCTGGAACGATACTGATCGTATTTGCCGTCCAGTGATCCGCACTCGTCATGAGTGCTCATCTGGTCCAAGTCGCAGAGTTTGCCAACAACAACCTACTCGTAGAATCTGTACTGATCGTCCTGCCAGACAAATTTGTCAAACTCGTCCGGATGGTCGTCGTGTTTGCACTGATGTAAGGCCGGGTGAGCATTGCACGGAAGTGGGCGGAGGAATGTCTTGTCACGATGTTCCGGGCGAACGCATTTGTCGTAACGTCAGCTACACAGATCAAGAATGTGACAACGTCACTCGCCGTCGTTGTGAAACTGTTCCAGGTCGCAACGAATGTTCGCAAATTCCTTACTCTGAAAACGTTTGTGGTATGGAAACTCAATATAGATCTGAGTCCTATGCTTGTACTGAAACTCGCATAGAAAACCGCACATCTGAAAAAACCATCAAATCTGAAGTGAACGTTCAAATCCTAACGAATGGTCTGGTTGAAGAGTTCCCAATGAGTGTGTTGGTAAAAGAAACAACTCCTGCACTAACGGCCTTTGTGATGGAAGCAAAACTTCTCAAAGAACCTCAAGTGTTTGTGGTCCTTAAAAAGAAAGAAGTAAAAGTTGCTGCATCAACTGAGAAAGAAATTGTGCTGAAAGGCTCGTTGGTTCTTGAAGTGATGGACGCTCGCATGCTTCCCATCTCTTTCCCGACAGCTGTTGCCAGTGCTTCTTTAGAGGCGGGGACTCAAAAGCTAATTGTTGTCATGGAAGGAGCGATGAGTGCGCAAGGTTCAGTGGACCTTCAGATTACTCATAATTCACTTCTCACAAAACTTAAAACGATAGCTGAGGCGAAGACCGAATATCCAAACGCCAAAGCTGAATTGGGTCAGGTTGAAAACAAGGCCGCGCTAAGCATTGATCTTAAAGGTCTAATTCAGAACGAACCTCAGAAGAAAAACATGCGCATGAAAATCAAACTCGGAAGCAAACTCATGCTTCAAGGTGAGATCATGAACGCGAAGAAGCCAGACACTGAGAAGCAATACGAAGGAATTTTCGTAGAGCTCAAGTGATACTCCCTTTTGGGGGGCCAGGAGGAAACTCCTGGCCCTTTTTATGGTCAGGAAGTTCGCGAATGCGAACGAGACCGGTATGCCGACGGCGGCACGATGCCGAGGAGTCGGCGATTTAGTGCCAGTTTCCTTTCTCCCATCTCCACGTGGTTGGATGAATGTTTCTTCCCGTCGCATTTCGAATGGTCATTTTTATAATGGGCATAGTGTCTGCCCAGGAAATATCAATTTGTCCGTAAGAGAGACCAAAAAAAGTTTTGGGATATTTTCTTCCGATATACCACCAGGCCTTGCGGTTCACAGTGTGAGTCATGCCACTCGAAAGAAACTCCAGTTGCCCCCAGTATTTAAAAATACTCGAGAAGTGTTTATCACCAGTGAGTAACACCGGTGCCTTCACTCCTTTTAAAACTTTTTGCATGCGTTCCACTTCTTTTGGGTAGTGCCACCATTCTTCCGTGTAGGGAAGAGTGGGCGAGAAGACCGAAAGGCCCACAACGAAGAAATGTAAATCAGCGGTACTATTTTTAAGTTCATTTTCTAACCATTGCCACTGGGCCTCACCCAACATAGGGGACTTGGGATCCACATCTTTAAAGTAACGGTTATCCAGAATAATGAATTTAATTTTTTGTCCACCCTCTCCGAGAAATTGATAACTGGTATAGATTCCTTCTTGAAGCCTGCGAGGAGAGTCTGCGGGCACATCGAAAAAATCGAGATGCAGACGTTGGCTTTCTTTTTTGAAGGCATTGTTTCCATCTGCATTGTTGTAGGCATAGTCGTGATCGTCCCAGGTGCCGATCATGGGAGTCATGGATTTAAATTTTGCATAGCCGGGATGCGCGTTTTGAATTTTATAAGCGCGATCAATTGCTTCTGATTTTCCCCAGTCGGCGTAAATATTGTCTCCGCCCCAGACCCACAGATCAGGTTTTTGTTTAATCATGTCGTTCCACAAAGGCTGTTTGTCATTTTGATCATTGCAGGAACCGAAAGCAAAACGTTTGATGGTGGTGAGATTTGTGACTCTGTCGTGATTGGTTTGTGCGAACGATGTGAGAGAGAAGAGCAAGAGCAACGCAAAGGTGTGCATAGTGGCCTCCTGGGTGGAGGAATCCTTGCACTATTTACTCGGAAATGGATGGTGCTTCGAACCAATCGTTTTTCTCGAAGCGAAAAGTCTTCTTGTGATACTCATTCCCATAACGATCGCGAATCATCATTGTGACAAGTGGAACTGAACCTTCCCATTGGATATCCACTTGTCCGTAATTTAACCCAAAGAAAGAAGTTTCATAACGGCGCCCTAAATACCACCAGAGAACTTGTGGCACTCTGTGAGTCATGCCACTGGACATAAATTCTAAGTGGCCATGGCGATGAAAGATGCTGGAGAAATGCATGTCACCAGTTAAGAAGATAACTCCTCTGGAGCGATGTTTTTCGACCAGCTCTAACAAGCGGTCGCGCTCAGTTGGATAGTTGGCCCATGATCCATCTGAAAAAGGGTGCACCGGCGAGAGGATGGAGAGACCGGCCATGATGAAAGTGAGTTTCGAGGTCGAGCGTTTGAGTTCTTGTTCGAGCCACTGCCACTGAGCTTCGCCAAGCATGGGTGCAGTTGTTTCAACATCCATGAAGTAGCGATTGTCTAAAAGAATGAGTTTCGTTTTACCGAAAGTGTAACTGGTATAGACACCCTGCTGTTTTCGTCGGGGCGAATTCAGAGGTTCTTCCAAAAAATCTAAGAAGAGTTTTTGACTGCGGTCCTTGTAGGCATAGTGTCCATTGGCGTTGTTGGTGGCGAAATCGTGATCGTCCCAAATTCCAATGAGAGGAAATTTCTTTTTGAAATGGATATAATCGGGAACGAGGTTTTGTTTGTCGAAAGCGGCCTTTAAATTTTTATTCTGTTTGTCAGCGTAGACGTTATCTCCACCCCAGATAAAAAGATCTGGTTTTACTTTTGCCATCTCTGTCCATAATGGTTGGGGATCATGTTGATTATTACAGGAACCAAAAACGAAGCGTTTTAATTCCTTGATGGAACTAATTCTCTCGCTGTTGGTATTTGAGAAGGCATCGATTCCGGAAAGAAACAAAATCAAAGCGATAATCCAACGCATGGTCACCTCCGGCGAGAGGGATCATTGCATCTTCAATGTTGTTCTGTCGATGCGAGGGTGCTGCCCAATGAAGAGACGATGACACACATAATGGCCGTCCATTGAAGCAGAGATAAATGCTCACTTAAAAAGATAAGTCCCATTAAACTCGCGACCGCTGGCTCCAGGCTCATGAGGACACCGAAAGTTTTTGTCGCCATTTTTTTGAGGGCCATCATTTCTAATGAATAGGGAATGGCACTGCCAAAAAGAGCGATGAAAACGCCGAGAGGCAGGGCCTCTGTGGTGAACATACGAGATGCATCTACTGCAAGACCAAATGGTAGAACGACAACGGCCGCAAAGGCCATTCCCATAGCGGAAGCGATTCCACCGCTATGACTGTCTCCGGCCTTCTTGCCAAAGATAATATAGAGGGCCCAGAAAAATCCTGCGAGAAGGGCAAAGAACATACCGACGGGATCGAGTGCTCCTGGACTGTCTGATTTCGGAAGAAGAAGGAAGATCCCAACTGCGGCCAAAACCACCCAGAGATAATCAATCTTTCTTTTCGAAGAAAAGATGGCCACGGCCAGAGGTCCTGTAAACTCCAGTGCCACTGCAATTCCCAGAGGGATTCTTTCAAGAGCGTAGTAGAAAGAGAGATTCATGAGTCCCAGTGAGACTCCATAGAGAGCGAGACTCTTCCATTCATTCTTTGAGAACTTCACTCGCCAAGGTCTAAAAAATAAAATCATCATGATGCTCGCGAACATCAGGCGAAGGGACGAAGCTCCCGCTGCACCGGCGATGGGAAATAATTTTTTAGCGACTGAGGCCCCGAATTGAATGGAGCACATGGCGAGGACGAGAATGAGAATAGGAAATAATCTGTTCATACTAAAAGGGGTCCTTGCGGACCCCGTTATGGAAAGGATTAGGCTCCACCCTCAGAACGCTTTTTCTCGTGGTACGTGAAAGCGGCCTTCATGTACTCGCGGTTAGCGCGGGCGATGTGTTCGATAGAAATGCTCTTCGGACAAGTAGCTTCACACTCAGCGTGAGTACTACAGTTACCGAAACCAAGTGTATCGTGTTCGTGAACCATGCTAAGAGCACGCTTCGGAGACTCAACTGCACCCTGAGGAAGAAGAGCAAGTTGAGAGATCTTCGCACTCATGAAAAGCATACCTGAACCGTTTGGACAAGAGGCCACGCAAGCACCGCAACCGATACAAGCGGCAGCGTCCATCGCTTCATCAGCGATCGGCTTAGGAATAAGGATTGAGTTACCATCTGGAGCGTTACCAGTGTTCGCTGAAACGTAACCACCGGCCGCCATAACTTTATCAATCGCAGAACGATCAACTGTAAGGTCTTTGATGATAGGGAAAGCAGCTGCACGGAACGGCTCAACCACAATCGTGTCACCGCTCTTATACATACGCATGTGAACCTGACATGTTGTTGTGTTCTTGAAACCACCGTGGGCCTTACCATCAATCATCATTGAACACATACCGCAAATACCTTCGCGGCAGTCGTGATCGAAAGCAATTGGATCTTCGCCTTTCCCAACAAGTTGCTCGTTAAGAACGTCGATCATTTCAAGGAAAGACATATCTGGAGAGACCTGTTCAACACGGTAATCAACCAGTTTGCCTTCTGTACTATTGTCTTTTTGACGCCAAATCTTCAGGTTTAACGTCATATTTTCTGTAGATGCCATAAATCTAGCGCTCCTTATTTATACGAACGAGTAGCGAGTTTAACGTTTTCAAACACGAGCTCTTCCTTGTGACGGATAGGGCTTGAGTTAGCACCCGTGTATTCCCACACGGCCGCGTGAGCAAAGTGCTCATCATCACGTTTCGCTTCGTTATCAGGGGTCTGGAATTCTTCACGGAAGTGACCACCACAAGACTCTTTACGCTCAAGAGCATCTAGTGCCATAAGCTCGCCAAGTTCAAGGAAGTCAGCAACACGAGTTGCTTTATGAAGTTCTAGGTTGAAGTTTCCAGTGTCACCCGGGACGCTTACGTTGTGCCAGAATTCTTCACGAAGTTTTCTGATTCCGTCGATGGCCTTTTTAAGACCTTCTTCGTTACGGCTCATACCAACGTTCTCCCACATAATGTGGCCAAGCTCTTTATGGTAGTGAGTAACAGTGTGCTTACCCTTAATTCCAAGAAGCTTAGAAGTCTGAAGCATAACTGCTTGCTCAGCATCTTTGAAAGCGTTGTCTTCAATCGTTACTTTTTCAAGCGGAGTTGAAGCAAGGTAGTTACCAAGAGTGTATGGAATCACGAAGTAACCATCGGCAAGACCTTGCATAAGTGCAGAAGCACCAAGACGGTTTGCACCGTGGTCAGAGAAGTTTGCTTCACCAAGAATATGTAGACCAGGAATTGTCGACTGAAGGTTATAATCTACCCATAGACCACCCATAGTGTAGTGAACCGCAGGGTAAATCATCATTGGTGTTTTATAAGGATCGTCGGCCGTGATTCTTTCGTACATTTCGAAAAGGTTACCGTACTTACCTTCGATTGTTTCTTTACCATCACGCTTAATCGCATCACGGAAATCAAGATAAACCGCACGTTTTGTAGAGCCTACGCCTTTACCTTCGTCACAACGGAACTTGGCCTGACGAGAAGAAACGTCACGTGGAGCAAGGTTACCGAATGAAGGATAAACGCGCTCTAGGTAGTAATCTCTTTCATCATCAGGAATGTCTGCTGGCTTACGAGTATCACCTTCTTTCTTCGGAACCCAAACACGTCCGTCGTTACGAAGAGACTCAGACATAAGTGTTAGCTTAGACTGATAATCACCGTGAACAGGGATACAAGTAGGGTGAATTTGTGTGAAACAAGGGTTAGCGAAAGCAGCACCACGCTTATAACATCTCCAAGCGGCAGAAGCGTTTGAGGCTTGAGCGTTGGTAGAAAGATAGAAAACGTTACCGTAACCACCAGTACATAGAAGAACAGCATCAGCTGCATATCTTTCTAGTTCACCAGTAAGAAGGTTACGAACGATAATACCACGGGCCTTACCATTGATCGTTACAAGGTCCATCATCTCGCGACGGTTGAATTGCTTGATCTTACCTTTGGCAACCATCTTCATCATACCAGAATAGGCACCTAGAAGAAGCTGCTGACCAGTTTGTCCGCGGGCGTAGAATGTACGAGAAACTTGAGCACCACCGAAAGAACGGTTATCAAGATATCCGCCGTATTCACGGGCGAATGGAACACCTTGAGCAACCATTTGGTCGATGATGTTGTTAGACACTTGAGCAAGACGATAAACGTTTGCTTCACGGGCGCGGTAGTCACCACCCTTGATTGTGTCGTAGAAAAGGTTTTTTACCGAGTCACCATCGTTAGGATAGTTTTTAGCGGCGTTGATACCACCTTGAGCGGCGATCGAGTGAGCGCGGCGAGGTGAATCTTGAATACAGAATGAAAGAACGTTGTAACCAAGTTCAGCAAGAGTTGCGGCAGCGGAACCACCAGCAAGACCAGTACCAACAACGATAACAGTGAATTTACGTTTGTTAGCAGGGTTTACACGCTTAGCTTCGAACTTATATTTGTCCCATTTCTCGGCCAAAGGGCCGCTAGGAATTTTGGAGTCTAGATTAATCGTCATATTACACTCCCTTCAAGTAGGCCCATACAGATAGGAAAGCGAAGCCTCCACCAACTGCAACAGCATACACGTAACCGATTAGTTTAATTTTTGAATAGTATTTTCCGTGGTTAAGTCCTAGAGACTGAAACGCAGAAGCAAAACCGTGAGCGGTGTGAAGAGCAGCACATACCATGGCCACTACATACCAGGCCACGTTCACTGGATTCGCGAAGTATTCCATCGTCGTGCGATAGATGTCTCTCATCACAACACCACCAACAGTAGTTTCGTAATAAGAACCGAACTTAAGATTCATAAGGTGAAGAATGAGGAACACGAGAAGAACCAGACCTGTGTAAGGCATAGTGGCCGACATGAAAGTTGTTCCACGACCAGTGTTCTTCTTAACAGCGTATTTCTGAACGCCACGGGCTTTTTTGTTCTCGATAGTAAGCTTGAAAGCAAGACCAAGGTGAACGAGGAAAACCAGACCAAGACCAGCTTCAATAAGCCACAGAAGTGCGCCTAGTGAAATCAACTTGTGACTGTAGAGGTTGAAAGCATCCGGACCAACCATAAGTAAAAAGTTTCCTGAGAGGTGACCCACAAGAAATCCGCAGAGAAGTAGACCAGTAATGGCCACTAACTGTTTTCTACCGATGGAAGAACCGAAGTAATGATTAACAGCAGATGTCATCATACGAAAGAACTCCCTTTGAAAAAACGAAAGAAATAGATGGATATACGTCTGAATTTAATTGCTTTTTAGAGTACCAGATTTGAACGAGTTGTCAGTCGAGAATTTGATTTTTTTAGCCGACTAATACGAAGCGTTATTTGGCGTTTTTAACAACTGAATACATAGTCAAACAACGCTGACGATTGAGTTCGTAGCTCACAATAGGAGATGGATAGTCCGAAGCCTGATTTAAATCAGGTTGATGGATGTCTTTTGCATTTAAGTGAGCAAGCTCGGGAACCCAAGATCGGATGAATTCACCTTTCGGATCGAATTTTTCACTTTGAGAGTAAGGGTTAAAGATGCGGAAATAGGGCTGAGCATCGCAGCCGGAGCTTGAAGACCATTGCCAGCCCCCATTGTTGGCAGCAAGGTCAAAGTCCAGGAGTTTCTCAGCAAAATATTGCTCACCTTTGCGCCAATCAATTAAAAGTGTTTTGCAAAGGAATGATGCCACCACCATCCGCAAGCGATTATGCATCATACCGGTCTGGTTAAAGCAGCGCATGGCCGCGTCTATTATTGGGAAGCCAGTTTCACCTTCACACCAGGCCTTGAAGTGACGTTCCTCACCCAACCACTTAATTTGGTCGTACTCACGCTTGAATGCCTCTTTTATAATATAAGGATGAGTGTCCAGGATCATTTGATAAAAATCTCGCCAGATAATTTCTGATAACCATGTCCGGGCACCTTCGGAATGATGAGAAGTGGCCAAGCGAACCATGTCTCTAATGGAAATGTTTCCATGACGAATGTAGACCGAAAGATAAGAGGTCCCTTCGATCGCTGGGTAATTTCGATTCTCTTTATATTCATCAAGCTTCGCTTCAAAATTTTTCAGACGTTTAAGTCCTGCCTTGGATCCACCGGTTAAGAGTGGAGGAGTTTCAATGAGGCCAATATCTTGGTACCAGTTGTGTTTCAAAATATTTTTTTGGTCTTCAAATTTCCTGAGGTTTTTAAGATCACACGAAAAGTCGGAAATGATTTTGTCCTGTGATTCAAAAGTTTCGATCCATTTATTTTTGTAAGGAGTAAAGACCTTGTAGATGCCACCCGTGTTGGTTAAGACTTCACGTTTTTCATAGAAGACAGTGTCTTTAAATTGTTCGAAAGCAATATTGAGGGCCGCTAGCTTCTTTCCCACTTTGGTATCGCGATCTTTGGCATAGGGTTCGTAATCGCGATTACAAACCACGCGTGAGACTTTCAGTTCCTGAGCGAGCTTGGGGATTTCTTCCACTGGATCACCATAACGAATGATGATGGATGAACCTTTCTTGTGAACTTCTTTCTCCATTTCTTCCAATGACTGATAGATGAAAGTCACGCGCTGGTCTTGGGTGTCTTTAAGTTTATTCAGAATCAATGGATCAAAAATAAAAACCAACGTCGTTTCACCTTTCTCCAAGGCACTGGAGAGGGCGGCGTGATCATGTAAACGAAGGTCTCTTCTTATCCAACAGAGTTGATTCATAAGAAGATTTTCCCAAAGAAAAGGGCCCTCTTAAAGGGCCCCTTTTTGTTTGTTATAGATTTGTTGAAGTGATTAACGCTCTAACTTGATTGTTTTTAATAGTTGTTCCGGCCTAGGCGTGTCTTTCGGATCAATGTCACCTTTGATCACCCAAATTTGATCCGGCTTCTGTGGATTTCTAAGATAAGTCAGATCCACGCCACCTTCAGCATTAATGGTCTGGATGATGGAGATTGAATCAGGATCACTGGCACCAATACCCATGACTTCTTGCTGACGTCCATATTTATAAGAGAACTCATCTCTCACTTGTTTTAGACGGGTCAGATCCACATCTTTATGGGCCTTGCGCGCACCAACCAGAACACGGGACTTTAAGAGGGCCTGAAGTTCAGGAGCACGGTGAGCGCCGTATTCACCAACCACCATGGCACCCATGGCGAAGGCCTTACCAACTTCACGGTTCTTCGAAGTAGAGTAGCCGTAACTTTGGCCATACATCGGACCTGTTTCTGAGTGGTCTTTTGCCATCTTCACTAGTCCGTCACCAAAGACATCATCATTATATTTTTCAAAATCTTCCAAGGCCGCTTTGCGAACCGCCTCTGGTGAACTGTTCCCGCGGAGTTTTCCAACCACAGCGTTTGAAGCATTGTGGGCCGAGAGTTCTTTGAACATTTGAAGAATCTCAGGCTCAGTTTTTACTGCGTGCTTACTCGCGAGACCACGCCAAGTGATCTGATCTGAGTACCAGTTCTTCATTTTAAAGTCGAAAAGCTCTTTGTTATCATAACTTGATTTACCATAGAGCTGTTTGAAGTCATCATCCACGTAACCGATCTCAACACGTTCAACACCGTATTTAGGGTGCTTGTAGTAGATGTTGTTTTTGGCATAAACAGCTTCGGCCTTCTTATGAAGTTTGTCCCAAGCACCAACTGGATCTGATTCAAGTTGAGCACTCAGAGTCGGATCGGCCTTCATTTCACGTTTTACAATTTCGCGATAAAGACGAGGATCAATGTATTCCACGCCTTCCATTTTAGTTGCGTTCTTAGAGGCACCTTTAAGGTCCATTTTAACTGGAGGGCGTGTGAACGGAGTAATAAGTTCTGTCGAATTTTCAACCGTAAGACCAAACTTCAAACGTTCAGTCATATCATCTACCAGGAAGTCGGTGGCAAGAATACCGTGCTTCACGATTTTCTTCCAATCTTCAAGACTGCGGTAAATGTCGGCGTTCGGATCAATAATACGCGGAGGCGGAAAGCCTTCTTTCATCAGGGCATATGAAAGACCGAATTCTCGAGTCGAGCGACCGTTACCATTGGCAAATGGATGGATCGAAACCAGGTCCCGCTGGAACTTTGCCACGAGATCCACATAGGCATCAAGCTTCTCTGGAGTATTGATGTCTCCAATGAGCGTTCGTTCACGAGTGAACCAATCCATCAGATCGTCCACCATGGCATCAACCAGTTTTCCGTTTAGCTCCTGACGAACTTTTTGCGAAGAGGTGTATTCCTTATTTAAAGCATCGAGCTGTGCTTGAAGTTCTTTTCCTTGCGGCGTTTGTCTTTCAAGCGCACCCAGCTTATTTAATTCTTCAGAGACAGCTTTGGCCTTAAGATACGGTTGCTGAACTTTTTCAATCTCAACCACGAGCTGGGGATGTTTTGCACGAATGAGATCCAGACCTTCTTTACTTATGGTCGAGGCATTAGGGTAGTAAGCACGGCCATAGAATTTTCCATCGGCGGTCTTACCATTTTCAATCCAAGTGATGTATGGGTTCTTTTCAAGCTCAGTCTTAATCGCTCCATCAATGGCGTAATTTTGAGGAACGTTACCGTAAACTTCCGCCGTTCTAAAGGTCCCGATTTGAGAAGGATGGATATTTTCAATTCCACCCTTCATCATGTGCTTGTGGACTTCTTTAAGAGTCGCGGTTGAGAACTCCGGTTTCTCTTCTAGAAGATAGTTCCGGGCATTTTTGAAGTTCTCGAAGGCCTCTTTCTCATAGCGAGCGGCCATTTGAGATTTATCCAGTTGCTTTGTTCCGTTGAGGAACGTATCCAGCTCCGGAACCGTATGCTGATAATCAATGAAGTAAAGTGACTCTAAGTTATTTGTGATGTCCTTCGAAGGAGTCTTCTTATAACCCAGGACCTTTTGGATAAAGTTGCCTGATGAATCAGGATTTTTGTCCTTAATAAGTTTAAAAAGCTGCTCTCTCTGATCAAGGTAGTTGGCCTTGGTAATGTCTTCAGCGAAACCACTAAAGAGAGTGTTACCTGGCTGAACCAGTTCACGCACAGGCGGACGGCCCGCGAGACCAGCTCGGATCAGAAGATCGGCTTCGTCTTTGGTAAATCCACCTTCAGTCAGAATGCGGTACTTCTCGCGCAGTTCAGACCAGCTGTATTCAAACACCTTACCTTCACCAAATAGGTGAGCGTCTTCCAGTGCTTTTTGAAGTTTGACCTTCTCCTCAGGTGAGACAACTTCACGCTTGGTGATCTTCATCGCTTCTTTAAAACGTTCGTCTTGTTTTAATTGAGAGTTATCAATGATCTTTTTATAAGTGGGAGCATTGTCTTTGATGATCTTAGAGCGTGCTTCCCCTTGGACCACATGAGACTGATAACGCTTAAGCAGGGCGCTCTTGCGAGCACTGTCCGGCATTTGTTCAATGGTAATATAGAGTTCTTTTTCTGCTGCCAGGACTTTTTCAGAAGGAAGTTTCTTGGCCAAGTTTCCATACTGAAGTTCTGGATAAAGGTTTCTCACGATATCAGAGAAGTCGGCCTTCTCATCATCCAGGACTTTTTCCAGAATCTCACGGCGTTTCGGTTCAACTTTCTTGAGAAGTTCTTCTTCAAGCTTCGTGGTATCTTTCTTCTTAACGCGGGCCTCTTCTAGCTTGGCCAGAATGGTCTCTGTTCCTTTCTCGCTCTTAACCACGGCCGTTGTCGCAGCAGTTGAGACCGCCAGACGTGGAGCTCCTAGTTTGAAGGCCTTCTCAAAAGTTCTTGAACCTGATTTGAAGGCGAGAGTTGTAAGAGGGTTATCAATTGGATAAAGAACCGCGCGACCAGTTGCTTTAAGGGCCTTACCACCAAACACGATGACCTTGCCGGTTCCCGTGTCTTGCATGAAGACCTTGCCTTTTTTCATCGTTTCAGACAGAACACCATAGGCGCTCTTTGCGACTTTTCTCGCTGGAGTAAGAAGGTATTTACTGATAGAGGCGAGGGAAGCAGAAACAGTTGCTTTTGCGGCCTTCGCTTTATTTGTGAGTTTAAGAATGTCGTCAACTTTCGAACCAGCATCGGCGGCAATTTTCGCCACCCGAGAGTTCTTGATGGCGGCCATGCTCTTGTCTGACACCTTGAAGAGCTTCGCAATTTTTGCGGCACCATTGGCACCATGTTTTGCGGCCGTGAGTAGACCTCCAGTGAGGAACGCAGGAATAACTTCTGCCACCAGAGTTCCTGTCACTGAACACAGACCATTCACCATGGACTTACATGAAATACAGTCAAAGCTATCAGTTGGTTTAAGACACTTACTGAAACGTGGAACCTTTTCCCACTTTTCACAGAAGACATCTGCTTTGAGCCACTCTTTAAGAGCGGCCACGAGACCGGTCCACATTTTCTTCATGGTACCGGAGAAGTCATTGGTTAACATGTCGAAGACGCCAGGGTCTTCGGAAGCGCGGGCCAAGGCAAGTTGAGCAGTCGAAGAGTGATCTTCAGCGCCACTTACCCAGTCCCAGAATTTCCCCATCTGTTTACCAGCGGCCTTGCCTGCCATTTTTAAAAGATCCCAAGCTCCTTCAAAGAAAGAGATGGCGGCCTTTAAAAATCCAGTCGCAAGCTGTGTGGTACAACTATCATCACCTAGGTGACAATTCTTAGGTTTGGCATTTTCTGGAACGATCATTTCCGCAACATAACCACCAATTCCCATGGCCCCGGCCACAAGAGCACAGGTCATGTCACTACCACATTGGTTTTTGATGGCTTGTTTTTTTGGTTCAGTACAGCTTAGCTGTTGTTGAGATTTACTCAGCTCTTTAATTTGGGCATTTAAGCTGTCTTCTTGATCTGGAAGTTTACAATCACCACTTTCGCAGCCGAGGCGGGCCTCCAAGCGGTTTTGATGTTTTAGAAGTTCAGTTTCGAGATGATTGATTTCAGTGATGTATTTCCAACACTGCTCAGACAGACCGTTCTCTTCAAAATAGGTCTTGAGATCCGCAGGACGTCTACCTTCGGAAGGAAGACAGGTGTCTTCATAGACCTTCGTGAGATCTTCCAGTTTATCAACGAGCTTGGGGATACACTCACCATTTTCACAGGTGGAGACCGGGGCCTTTTTGCTTTCCGCAAAGGCGGGAGCAATTCCCGAAAGAGAAGAGAGAAGAAGAACCAGCGCCAGGTGGAGAGAAAGAATTTGTTTCATCTTACACCCCTCCGCAGTCTAGCGAGCTGATGAGATCTGAGAAGTCCTTTTCGTGCTTTTCGTTTTCGATCAGACGGAGGGACTTAGAGAAAATAATTTTTCCCCGACATTCAATGTAGTGGGATTTCTCGAGATAGTTTTTCCCTTCATGCACATAAGAGAAACCAATTGAATGAACGCGGTGACCATGTTGATTGACGGTCGCTTTATAAGGGACGAATGAACGAGGAGTCGCTCCGACCTTGTCGGCCCATATTTTTTTATTGTTCTCATAGGACTTTTGGTTAGAAGAAAGTGAGTTAATGTCTAACTCAAGTTCAGCTCCTGTGTCCGTGAAGGAAATATTCGAGCGCTGTCCATTAGACTCAGGCGAGAAATAGATAAACGGCATCCCGAATAGATCACGACTTAATTTCCAGTCGGATTTTTCTTCAACAAAGATGGATCCACTGTTTTTCTTGAGCTCCAAACTTTTAGCTTGGGCGCTTAGGGAAAAAGTCATTACAATAGAAAGGACGAAAAATATTTTCATCATATGAGACTCCTACCTCGTACTATTCGGAACTTAGATGAAAAAGGTGAGTGCCATGCAGGTCTTAATCGAAAACCCACAAGCGACGATCAAAAATAAACCGAAATCTCTTCTTCCAAGTTTCTGGTCCTCTTCCATGTTTTATATGGGACCCACCTTTTCAATGACTTCGCTCTTTGATTTGAGTGATCCTCTCGGTCTTTCTCCCTTTGTTTCAGTGGATGCAAAGATTGCTTTCATGGTGGCCCTTCTCGATAAAGGTGGAGCGGTTTTGGCGAGAAATATGGGTGCTCTTGGAGTGGTAGCGATCCAATTCAGCGCAGAGACGGTGACTCAAAATGAAGATCCAAAAAAAATCACCAATTACTATCAGGAGTACTTTTCTTCTGAAGTAAACAATCCCGATCTCGCCAGCTACGATCAGATCATTGTTTTTGGTGTATCAAATGTTATTCCTGAACTTTGGAAAAAATTAAAACCGGGTGGGCACTACATCTTTGGAACTGAAGGTTCTTTAGAATATCCCAATCCTAAGACCTTCGAGGCCATCGGGACATTATGGCCAGAGGGCGAGGCCACAGAATTTGGCTGGAAATTTAATAGCGAGGAATTGGGACTCGTTAATTTCGAAGTTGCGAAGATAAAAAAGCTATAAGTTCTCAATAATGAGGCCGGTCTTTTTTAATTCATTAAATTGAATCTCATCCTGAACAAATTCACGATCACTTTGAGGGCCGTCTTCTAAAAACTGCAAGAGTTCAAGCGCCTCTTCACTTAATTCCATCGTATGAAGTTTGTCATGAGTGTCTCTGAATAAGCAGAGAACATGGGGACGTTCAATAATTTCAATGTTCCCGCTCAATGCTTGTTCCAGCATTTTAGAAACATCAAATTCCAAACTTAAAAACAGGGCCGTTGGGTTAAGAAAAATACCGCTCTGATGAGGAAAAGGTTCAATGGAAGTCTTGGCATCATAGAGGGCCAGTTCATAAAAAGCGAGTTCAAAAAGATAAGGGGGACAATCACCGTCGAGAGATTTCTGCTGAAGATATTCAGGAAAGGCGAGATCAATGTAATCTCTTTCATATTCTTCAGTGACCGCTTCCCAATTAAGATCTGAGAAGAGGGTGAGGCTTGGAAACATTTTTTGTAATGAGTTCATAGACCTCACCCTTTGTTTTTAAATTACTTCTTCTTTGTCTTTGGAGCATCAACATGCTCTGGATGATGGGCCTTATGATCGTGGGCCTTGTGATGAGCATCATCATGATCATGGTCTACTTTATCAGTAGTAACATGCTGGTGTTCTTTATCATGACCTTCTTTCTTTTTCTCTTCATGATTATGGGCAAAAGCAGAAACAGTTGTAAGCATAAGCGCCAAAGCGAAAGTAACGAATTTCATAGGTTCTCCTAGGTTTGTGGATCATTGACTTTTCGTCCCATTCGGAGGCAAATTTAATGAATTATGAGTGACTACCCACAAGAAAAATATATTGAGCTAGAAAATAATCCTTATCTTTTAGGTCGGATTACTCTGCATCAGGTTAAAGAGCAGTTTCATGCAGAAGTGGACATAATTAATAAGGAATCTCATAAGATCTTTAAGCATGTTGATATCATCTATCATCAGTTGAGCGCTGAAGAGGCCCTGATTGTTGGTGTACAAAGACTTAGAAAATTTTTAGATTCGGTTGAGAGAACAGCAGATGATTCTGACGAAAAGCCAGACATTCTGCATTAGAGGACATCGTGAGTATTTTTAAAGTAAACGATATGAGCTGTGGTCATTGCGAGAAAGCAATTAAAGCTGAACTTGCAAAAGAGAACCCGGCCGCCAAGGTCGAGGTCAATCTTAAAGATAAGACCGTGACCGTGGACAGTGTTTCTGACGAGCGAGTAATTTACCTACTAGAAGAAATTGGTTATACGCCCGAAAAAATGAAATAATACTGGTAGGTCAAACTTAAGGATTAGGTTTTGCTACAATTAGAGTTTTTTCCCAGGACGGAGCTAAAATCTCTTTCGGACTTCCAACGTCTGGAGGGAACTCAATTGTCGTTGAGTGACCGAAAACTTCTCGCTCACCATCCAGAATTCTATCAGACCCCAAAGGCCAATGATGTTATCCGCCGCCAGCATGCCAATATGGTGGATCGTATTCTTGGGTTTCGTTTAAAGTATATTGAAGAAATGATGATCGCTGAGGCCCGTGGTTTTGAGCCTGATGGTTCTCACGAAACCTGGGGACCGGCCCTTCACTCTGGAGTTCAGACATGGGTGGGACTGGATCTTCAGACACTTCAAACACCTTACTCTGAATGCCTGCGCATTCTTCAGCTTTTAAAAATTAAACCTTATCAGCACATCATTGATCTCGGAGCGGCCTATGGACGCATGGGGATTGTGATTGGTGGCCTGTATATCAAGAACTCATTCACTGGCTATGAGTACGTGAAGGCGAGAGTAGATGAAGGAAATCGCATCTACAAAGAGCTTGGTTTTAATCGTTCTCAGCTTATTGCCCAGGATCTTTTTGATAAATCATTCGAACTTCCGATGGCCGACGTTTACTTCATTTATGACTACGGCCAGGTTGAACATATTGATCATACTCTTAAGCAAATTGAGGCCGTCGCCCACAAGCGACCGGTGAAAGTTGTCGTAAGAGGAAAATTCACGAAGCGAATCATTGCCGACCGTCACCCGTGGCTAGACCTTCAGTATGAAGGGAAACTAGAAGAGCTCTTTTCGATTTATTCTGCTTTTATCGTCTGACAACGCCAGGCCTCAGAACCAGTGTACTTTTGCTTTACATCTGTGAGGTAGATACAGCGTTTTTGAACCTTGTGATTAACAGCCACGAGGAGAAGACTCTTGGTGAATTTCTTGTCAGTTGCGTTCCAGCCGGCAGCAGTTAAGAAATCAGCTTCATCCTGAAAGAAACGTTTCCACGGAAAATTGACGAACGTATCTTGAGGAAGGACCTCGAAGCCGCGGCTTGAGTAGCCCACCCATTTAGGAAATTCTCTTTCCTGGTAAATATAATCTTCATTCTCGATCTTTACCTGGCCCATGTCTTTATCAAGAGACTCCGTCCAGGTACGAATGGCGAATCCATCAACTCTGCGAACGGCCTTATCTGTCACATAGTCTGTTTCGAGGAAACTCTTTGGGGCCAAAGTTGAGTCCAAAAATTGAATAGTGAGTTTCTCTTTAAAAGGACGGTTCTCTTTTAAAAGAAGAACAGCAATGTTGTTTTGATCAATCTGATAACAAAGGGTCTTAGTGCAAAGAGACCCTGTTCCCGGAAAAAACTTGAAGCTATCCGAGCGGAGCTCGTTCAACGTAAATAGCTTTGGCCTATCTTTCAGGCGATAAAAGAAGTATTCCCCGAAACCTCTTTCATTCGGTTCAGTATACTTACTATAACCACGAAGCATGAGTTCAAGGCGTTTTCCATTGTGGTAAATGAACGTGTTATCACGAGGGAAGGTCTTCTCGAATGTATTAAGCGCTTCTGTTGCGGCAAGGGCCGACATGGCAGCAAAGATGAGGGGCAAAAGAATCATAGATTTATTTTAAAGGAAGAAGGGCCTAAAAGAAAAGGGCCCAGCTTAAGAGACTATAGAATCTACAGGTTTGTGATCTTGATGACCGAGAGGTCGCCCCTCACCGACGACATGAATAGTTTGCATCGGGGAGGCAAACTCAATTCCTGCCTGACTAAAGGCCTGAAGAATTTCCAGGAAAATCTCTTGCTGAATGTCCATGTAAAGGTTGTGGTCCTCACTAAGCACCCAAAAAACCGTTTCAATATCAAAGGAGGTGGGACAAATTCTCATAAAGTGACATCGCTCAAAACGAGTTCGGTTCTTAGTGTGAATGATTGAGGTGATGATGCTTACGGCCTCTTTTAAGCGATCAACGCTTAAGTCATGCACGAGATTAAGAAAGAACACGACCCTTCGTTCATGCATGCGCTTATAGTTTCGGATTCGAGTCGCGAGCAAATCAGAGTTCGAAATAATAATTTGTTCACCGGAAAGTGAGCGAATACGAGTGGTTTTGAGACCGATCTTTTCCACTTCTCCCATGTACTGATCAAGAACGACAAAATCTCCTACGACGAAGGGCTTATCCAGAACAATGGAAAGTGAAGAGAAAAGATCCCCTAGAATCTTTTGGAGCGCCAACGCCACGGCGATACCCCCGACCCCAAGACCCGCGATGATTGTGGTGACTCGGATGCCTAGATTACTAAGAGTAAAAAGAAAGAGAGTGGTAAAAAGAATAAAGCGAGAAAAAAGACGAATTAAACTGACGGAACTCGCGGCCGCGGGATTGGTCCTGGTTCTGCGATAAATAGCGTAGGCAAGCCACTTATCAAGAAGGTGATACGACCAGATTGCCACCTGCCACATGAGAATAATAAAAAAGGCACGGTCCCCATAATGCGTCCATTTTTTGGAATGAGGAAGGGCCATGAAGCCAATATAGATAGCAAGACCGGCCATAAAGATATAAGTGGTTTTCTCCATGGTAAAAACCACGATGTCGTCCCACTTATTGTCTGGTTTTCCGATGAATCGGCCAATCTTAGTTGATAACAGGACCTTGATTCCTAAAACGAGGAAAAAGGAAAGGAGACTGATCCCAATGGCCAGGAGATAGGGATTTGGGAGAAGATTCCTCATTTAGTTCCCCACACTATCGAGGAAGTTCAGGAGGAAGAGGTTGACGCTATTTTGTTCTTTAATAAAGTAATGGGCCTGGGTCTTTTCTTGTCCGACCTTGATACAAAACGGGGAAATGTCTTTTCTCTCTTGAATGACATGAAACATGTCTTCATCAGTTGAGTCATCTCCGATCGCGACCACCACATCGGGTTTTATATCTTGGTTTTGAATCCATTGTTGAACGAAAAAACCTTTGTTGGCATGAATAGATTTAACTTCAATGACCTTTTTCCCGCGAATGACTTGAACCGGTTGATTCGTCAGAGATGCTTCAAGTTCAAAGAAAAGTTTGTTCGCGAGAAAATCCGCAAATTCTCGAGGAGAATTGCGATAATGCCAGGTCATTCCATGGCCCTTGTCTTCAATAAAACTTCCTGGAGTCCTTTGAGTATAGAGTTCTAAAATATCTTTGACTGAATCTTTCCATCTTGTCGTATCGCCAGGGATTTGATTGTGCCAGGTCTCATCTTTTGGAGAGTAAGAGTAGGCACCATGACAAGCGGCCAGAGGAAACTTGAAATCATTATCAATAAATTGTTCTTCCAGAAACTCTTTGTCTCTGCCACTTACCACCACAAACTCGCAGTTCTTCTTCTCGGAGATCATCTGAAGGAGTTCAATCGTTTTGCTATTGAGTTTAACGTCTTTGGGATAAGAGGAGATAGGAGCAAGGGTCCCATCCAGATCGCAGAAGAAGAGAATCTTTTTACCTTCCAGATCTTTCATCCATTCAAATTTTCCATCGGAAGGGAGAGTCAAGGTACTGTCTGGAACTTCCTGTTCTCTCACGAGATCTCGCAAAAAGACCTTTGCCCAGTCAGATGAATTATAGTGAATCAGGAAGTCCTTCATGGCCCCAATTTCACCTTTCCGTTTAACCAAAGGATGATGAAGGGCCTCGCGCAGTTTTACCACGGTGTCCTGGATGTTCCAGGGATTAATGGAGACGGCGTAGCTCAGAGTTGAATGAGCTCCTGCAAACTCACTTAATAAAACCACTCCTGGGTCTTCTTCGGTTTGAGACATGATGTATTCAAGACTCACAAGATTCATCCCATCTCTTCGGCTTCCGATATGGAGAACTTCGCTTAGCTGATAGAGGGCCGACAGTTCCATTTCTGAAACTGAATGATAGAGATAGTGAATGGGTGTATAGGCCGGAGTTCCGTACTGCCCATTAATGCTCGAAACTAATTGTTCGATTTGATCTTTTAATTCTTTGTACTCCGGAACTTCAGTTCGTGAAGGAATGACGATTTGAACCAGTTGAACTTTTTCTCGCTCTTCCGGGAAACGTTTTAGAAATGCCTTGAAGGTCTGAAGCTTGAGCAAGAGGCCTTTGATGTAATCCAGTCGATCCACTCCCAGAATCCATTTTTTGTCTCGTTTATTTTCCTGATATTTTTTGATGAACTCCTGGGTCTCCGGTTGATGGCGTAAATCCAGAAAATGTTGTGAATCAATCGAAATAGGGTACACGCCCCACATGCGATCATTGGAGGGAATTTCTCCTAAAACTCGTTGGACTGAACTTCGAAAATGATTGAGGTAAGAGAGATCATGAAATCCCACCAGATCACAGCGAATAAGAGAACTGATAATTTCACGGCGTTGAGGAAGTTCTCGGAAAATCTCTGAGCTTGGGAAAGGAATATGTAAAAAGAATCCAAGTTTTAAGTTGGGCCTTTTATCTTTAACAAGTCCCGGCACCAAAAATAATTGAAAGTCATGGACCCAAATCGTGTCATCATCACGGGCCTCTTGAATGATGGCCTCTGCCACCATTTGATTGACCTCTTTATAGGCCTCCCATCCGTCTTCGGAATTGTGAACCATTGAGCGTTCATAGTGAAGAAGTGGCCACAACACGTTATTGCTGTATTCATTGTAATAGAGATCATATTTTTTTTTGGGCACAACGATAGGATGACTCGGAAGGTTTCCGACAGGTGTCGTACGAAGTGAATTAATTTTCTCCGGATCGACATCATCAGTTATGATTCCCATCCATTCAAATTCAAAACCAACCTTCGATGAATCAAGACCTTTAATGGCAGACACTAATCCACCAGAGCTTGGTGTAAAGATATTAAGAGTCGAGTTAAATGCAACGGGTAAGCGATTACTGACGAGAAGGCATCGTGACATTGGAACCTCCGACATTGAATCAGCACGGATAATAATCTAAAATCCTACCATGAAGAAGGCACATCGCTATAACTTAGGGATCACCGGAAACTGTCATTACATCGCTTACATAAGAGATGATAGTGAGGTTCAGTGGATGTGCTGGCCCTACATGGATTCGAGTTTTATTTTCGGCTCTCTTATTGACGAAGAGAAAGGTGGGACATTTAAAGTTGTTCCCTGTAAGCCCTTCAGAACCAAACAACAATACGTTGAGAATTCCGCCAGCATCATTACTTCGTTCTATTGTGAAGACGGAGATTTTGAAGTGGTGGATTTCGCCCCTCGATTTGGCATTCATGATCGTTATCACAAACCTCTTCAGTTTTTTAGGAAGATCAGGCGACTTCGCGGGCAACCAAGAATCAAATTGATTTGTGATCCTCGTGGCTATTATGGTGAACAGAAACCCGAAATATCCGTGGGATCAAATCACATTAATTATAAAGGGCTTCATTATCCGGTTCGTCTCACCACCAATGCGGCGAAGTCTTATATAATTGAACAAAGAGAATTCACTCTGACAGAAGATCTTTATATGGTCCTGTCTGGTGGAGATCCTTTTGAGGCCCCTTTAAAAGAAACCTTTGAGGAATTCTATTATAAGACCAATCGCTATTGGCGGGGTTGGGTGAAGGACACTTTCATTCCCAATATCTTTCAAAAAGAAATGATCCGTTCTGCGATCACGATCAAGCTTCATCAGTTTGAAGATACGGGAGCTATCATTGCTTCGGGAACGACATCTCTTCCTGAATACCCCGGCTCAGGAAGAAACTGGGACTATCGCTACTGCTGGTTACGAGATTCCTATTTTAGTCTTGCGGCCATGAATAGTTTGGGTCACTTCGAGGAAGCGGAAAGATATCTTCATTTCATTCACAATATTCTTTATGACATTTGTAATCTTCAACCGGTTTATCGGATTAATGGAGAATCGGACATAACGGAACGTGAACTTCCTCTTCAAGGTTACGATGGAAACGGCCCGGTGAGAGTTGGGAATGCGGCCTACTATCAGAAGCAGTATGACTCTTTCGGACAGGTTATCTTAAGTCTTCTGCCACTTTATATGGATGAACGTATTATTCATCGAGAACAAATGCTCTCTCTTGATACAATTCGTAATCTTCTTCAAGAAATTGAACGACGAATGGATGAGCCGGATGCGGGTATTTGGGAATTCAGAGGAAAACAACAGAAACACTTAGAGACCTATGTCTTTCACTGGGCCGGTGCGAAGGCCGGACTTAAAATCGCCCATCATTATGGTGATCAGCAGTTGGCCGATCTTGCGGTGAAGATCCTTGAACTTTCTGAGAAAAATATTGAGCGTTGTTATTCGAAAGAATATGAGTGCTACATGTCTGATCAGACGGTCTCTTACTTTGATGCCAGTGCATTTCTTCTGATCATTTTTAATTATCTTGATCCTCGAGACCCTAAGACGCTAAAACACTTCGTGCGGTTAGAGCAGGAACTTCTCACGCCTGAAGGAATGATTTATCGTTACCGCGCTCATGATGACTTTGGAGACACTCACGCGACCTTCCTCATTTGTACCTACTGGTACATTGAATCTTTATTGGTGCTCAATCGCTTGGACGAGGCGGAGAAGAGTCTGCAGAATATTATTATTCACTCCAACCACTTAGGACTTTTAAGTGAGGATCTAAGTTCAGATGATGGGGGCCAATGGGGGAACTTTCCACAGACTTACAGCCACGTGGGCCTCATTAATACAGTCACTCGCCTTGCTCGTAAGCGAGACAAGCTTATTTTTGAGTAGTTTTTATATCACATCTTTTAAAGAGGATGCCCTTCCTTTAAATAGGGAGCATGAAAACCTTGCTCCTCTCTCTACTTATCTTAAGTGCCAATGCTTTTGCCTTGGAAGGTCTAACGATCCCGAACTCATTTCAGGTTGATCGTCATGGCCACGTTTTTCGTGGGAAGGAACCAAAATCGGCAGTTGAAGAACTGGCCCACTTTGGGATTTCGGACGTCATCATTTATAAGAATGAAGTAAAAGGCGAAGTTCAAAAAGAGATCCTGGCCCTGAACAATCTTAGAATCAATGCTCATCATATTCCTTTCCGGTGGAAAGAATATGAGTCCATGGAACTTGCTTGTGAGCAGACTGTGACAGCGTTGAATCTTATTCACAGAATTAAATCACGCGGCGGAAGGGTCTTCTTTCACTGTACCGCCGGTGAAGACCGAACTGGAATGCTGGCAGGACTTTACCTTATGCTGGAAGAGCGCATTCCCGGAAAAGTCGCGTTTCAACATGAGATGTGTGCTCGCGGATACTCAGATGGTAATGGTCGCAAACCACTACTTGTTACCAGTGCCATTCAAAAAGAACTGACTCCGTTGTTCATTACCCTTGCCCAAAAAATTGAAAATAGAGAATGGAAATTAGGACACATTCCGAAGCGAAGCTGTCAGGGGCTTGTTGTTTATCCCACTAAACTTCAGTGTCGAAACAAATAGCACCTTATTGAACTTTGATCTCTCCATATAGCACTTCTCCGTTTTACATATGCCCTTTTCAAAAGGAAGCATATGCAATTAAAGCTCAACATTTATCGTGGTTCTCATGGTGGAAGACGTCCCGGATCAGGGCGAAAGCGTCTTCATTCAAGAGGTGTTGCCCATCGCGAACGTGAAAAAGTAATTTCCCGAACTCCACTTCATATCAATTTCAAATTTCGGACTTACATCAGGAATAAGGATGCGCTTCAAATCTTGAAAAGGGCAATTCTCAATTCGAGAAGGCAGGGGCTAAGAATTTTGCACTTTTCAATGCAATCCAATCATATTCATCTCATTGTTGAAGCGGCAAACAATGAAATACTCACATCAGGAATGAGGTCATTAACAGTGACTTTCTCCAAAGGTTTAAGTAAGGGAAGAATTCAAGTTGAGAGGTATCACCTTCATGTGCTTAAGACGATTCAAGCAACCAAAAATGCTATTCAGTATGTCCTCTTTAATCAGCAAAAACATGAAAAGGGCATATATTCAAAGGTTGATGAGTATTCTTCTATCTTATTGATGTCAGAAGGCTTAAGGCTCATCAAAAATTTTTGTCGATCAAAGAAAGTTGTCATAAAACTCTCTAAAGTTGAGCCGTGGAATCCAGACACGGGAACCAGTTATTTTGCTCGAAAAGCACTCTCTAGGTTATTGGAATTTCAGTAAAAAGAACCTTGGCCCATCTGTTTCTCTTAGAGTAAAATCGGCCCCATGAAAACGATTCTTTTTAAGGGTATAGCTATCTTCTTCATCCTATTAGTTGCGACTTCTATGATGGTGGATATTTTTAAAACTCCGTTCGGAACAGTCGACTTCTTCCAAAAGCACGGCGTGTTCTTTTTGATCTTTATTACCTTTTTCCCGCGACTAACACTTTTATTTTCATCAGTTGCTTTTGGTGGATTCTTTTGGTGGTTAGGTTTCTTCTTCTGTCCAAGAATTCTGGTGGCAAGTTTAGCGACAGTGGCTTACTTTCACACTAACCCGATCCTTGTAACGATCAGCTGGATCGTGGCCCTTGGTGGTGAAACATTAGAGAAGGCGGGCCTTGGTGGTGGCAGAAAACGTTTTGTTTTCCGTACCTACAACATGGGCAATATGGGCGGACCTAGAACTTATCAGGAAGAGCCACGTCCACACACGACCATCAATAATAAAGACGATGCCATTGAAGCTGAGTTTACGAAAAGGTCCTAATGGCGAAGAAAGTCCTGCGCTCTGATTTAGAACTTAACGGCATTGCTCCCAATCTTCTACTTAAAGATATTGAGGTGACAGCTCCTTTCCTTTTTAAAGGTGAGTTAAATCTTGAAGGGAAGAACCGCGCTTACCTCGCGAAGCTTGCTTTCTATAAAAAGAACCTAAACTCTCTTAAGTATATCAACCTCACTGAATACTTCTATGTTTGTATGGCCGCACACTGGACCACGGCCGGAACATTTGTTCCAACCAACGTGGACAACCAAATTCGTGAAGGTCTTTGGAAGCATAAAGAAATTCTCGGACATATTGATCGCATGGCCCGTATCACGATTGAATCGTGGAACTGGGACTACGAACAAGTAACAAATCGTAAGGCCTACAATCCTGGCAATGGCCAGGTGATGAGCACTCACGAAGGAACTTGGTTAAGTGTGGCGATTGGCGCTTATTGTGCTCTTGTAAAACACAAAAAGGCCGAACTCGCGGAAGAAGTGGCGAATGTGATTCTCGCGGAAATTGAAAAAGAAGAAAAACTTCTGATTGAGCTTCGTGAAAAACGCGATCACGTGAACTTTCTTCGTTCAACTGCACTGATGGCCCACAACTTTGGTGACCTTGATCGTGTAATTGATCAGTGGGAAATGCCGGAAGACGATCCGTTCAGAAAAAGAATTTACAAACTCGGACACATCCCGAATGAAAACTATTCACCGATTCTCGCATACGCGGGCCAAGTGAATAAACGCTTCCTATCAGTTGAAAATCACCGACACATGTCGATGAGGCAGGCCAAGTGTCTTAGACGCTCATACAAGTTCCTCATCCCAGTAGGTCCATTCATGGATACTTGGGGAGAGACACTAGGTGCTTCAAATCAACTCTCAATGGCCGAGAAAGGTGAAGTCGTTGCGGCCTTCTATGAAGGATTTAAACGTCAGGACCAGGCCTTTGGTTATGCTCGCGCTTTCAGAGGGATGATGAGTCAGCTTCCTCGTGGCATTGATTCTCTTGAAGCAGATCTTCCTTATGATCTGGTGGCAGAAATTAAAAAGTCTCGTTTCAATCAGATTGCGGAACTTCCTCGAGAAGAATTTGAAGCGGATTTTGGAAAAAATCTGGAAGAGTTTGTTTGTCCAATTACATCACTTAAGTTCTAAAAATGGGCCACAGGATGGTTGCGGCCCACTTAAATTAATTACTTTGAATTTCTTCTACTTTCTTTGCAGCATCTTGGGCCTCTTCTTGAGCTTCAAGAGAACCCGCTTGCCCCTTAGCACCTAAACCAGGATCTGCGGTATTTCCTTCTACTCGGAAATTTAGTCCGGTCAGATACTGATTTGATGTTCCGGCCGAAAAGGCGAGTGCAGACTTTTCGTAAGTGCTTTTCGCCTTGGAAACACTCATGTCACCGCGGATAACTTTGTCCGCAAGATTAAGTGCTAAGAAGTTCATTTCTTCCTTATCACTTCGTGCGGCCAATTCACCTTTGGTACGATCGACAAGTAATGAACCATCAAGTTGTGAAATTTCATCAAGTTTGTCTCGAGGAACTCGATAGTCCACTGTTTGAACAAGCACGTCCGAGTGTTCATAAGGAAAGTGATGCTTCCACTCTTCCTTGTAAACCACGGTGCGCTTAAAAGGGGCCGTATTGTACCAGATGAGCTGATCTGCTGAGACAATACTAGGTAGCCCGTATTTATTGATCATACTGTTAGTGGCGGATTTAGAGGCCAAGGGCCAATCCTTTATTACTGCCGCGACACTCTCATTGGTCACTTTCGTCGTGTAACCTGAGCTGGTGATTTCTTTCCCTTGAGGCTTCTGGTGACTGCATGACGTTACTATCAATAACGATGCGGCCATGAAGGGAATAACGAGTTTTTTCATATGACCTCCTGGTTCAAAGTTAGACTCCTTATTTAGAAGCAAGTGGAAGGCCACAAATTATGGCAGTTATTGAATGCTTCACATCTGGCCGTGGGAAATTTGGTGCATATAATAGAGGATGGGTAGTGTATTAAGCGTTAAGGGAAAAACATGAGTCACACATTTGCTATTTGTAAGAACTGCCATGCGGCCAATCGTATTCAAACCGACAAGGCAAAGGACGCAGTTTGCGGAAAATGTAAAACTCCCATTCCTTTTCATGGCCTCGTGATGGATGTGACAACGGATGAGTTTCAAAAACTCCTTCGTGTAAGTGATAAGCCAGTGATCGCTGATTTTTGGGCCAGCTGGTGTGGGCCTTGTCAGATGTATGGGCCTGAATTTGAGAAGGCCTCACTTTCAAATACAGATGCGGTCTTTGTGAAAATCAATACCGAAGCGGAGGTGGGACTTTCCGGTTCCCTTGGTATTCGAGGCATCCCTTGCACCATCATTTTTAAAGATGGGAAGGAAATCAAAAGACAAGCTGGAGCTATGAACGCTTCCGGGGTCCAAAGCCTGTTACATTCTATATAGGCGTGTATTTCTTACTCGATCAAATACTAAAGATTTCTTAACAAGATTGCTCCGGGTCCAATATTTTGTTACTTACCCGGTTCATGTACGTAGATAAAAATCGGTTCAAACTTTCCTGGGAACGCAAGATCGCACTAAATGTGATGATCGCCATTTTGCATGTCCTTTCAGGAAAGATTGGGTTGTTATTATCCACTCATAACTCTGAGATTTCATCGCTTTGGCCGCCCAGCGGACTTGCTCTGGCGGCAGTGTTGACCTTTGGCACTTATCAAGTTTTACCGGGTCTCCTGACTGGTATTCTGATCACTTCTTTTCAGAACTTTTCAGCTCCTATAACGGTCATCGGTGTTTCGGCCTCATGTCTGTCTGAAACATTAATTGCGACCTTGCTCCTTCACTCAATCGGAAAAGGAAAGTTTCGATTTAAAGACCCAAAAGATATTTTTCAATTTATTTGTATCGCGGTTTTCCTGGCCCCATTCGTTTCGAGTACGATGAGCACCACATTCATGTTTATGGGGGGAGTGTTTGGTACAAAACAAGTTCCTTTTATGTGGTTCAACCTGTTCGTTGGAAACTCTCTGGGAATTTTGATTTTTACGCCGTTCCTTCTGACCTTCGTTACTCGAAGAGAAAGAAAGACCAATTACCTTGAGGCCCTCATTTTATATGTCAGCTTAGGTTTTATTTGTTACTGGGCCTTCGAAGGACAAGAAACAAAACGCTTTCTTGTGGTTCCTCTTGCTTGTTGGGCCGCTCTTCGATTTGGCTTCCGAGGTGTGGGATTAACCACCATCACGATGGGTTTCATGGTGGTTTGGCGTTCTACTCATTGGGTGACAACTCCGGATGCTCCAGGAATTGATCTCTTCTGGATTCAATGTCTGACTTTTGGGACGGCCATTGGTGGTTATTTCATGGCCACAGTGGTTGAGGCACAGGAGATGGCCCAGGAAAAAGAGCTTGAGTACTTCATCAGTCTTGAGCATAAGAAAGTGGCGGAAGAGGCCCTGGCGATTCTCGATCAGGCGATTCAAAAATCCCCAATCGGTTTTGCTCTTATCGATAAACAATATCGTTATATCAGAGTCAACGCGGCCTTCGCACAAATCAACGGTCAGCCCGCTGACTGGCATTTAGGACGTACCCTGCGTGAGATGATTCCCTATATCTCTGATGTGGTGGAAGTGATGGTGAACAGGGTCTTTGAGACCGGCC
Organism: Peredibacter sp. HCB2-198; assembly: GCF_045999315.1. Taxonomy (GTDB): domain Bacteria; phylum Bdellovibrionota; class Bacteriovoracia; order Bacteriovoracales; family Bacteriovoracaceae; genus Peredibacter. The sequence continues at coordinate 2,165,882 of NZ_CP174607.1, forward strand.
AGTCTCTCATGAACATTCCTTATCAAGGTAATGGCAACAATACAGGAAAAAATCTCTCGGGACTTGTCAGTTACTATCCGGTGAAACATCCGATCACAGAAGAAATTTTTGGTGTGGCCATTAGTTATCAGGATCTGACGGAGCATCATCGCACACAAGATCTATTAAAAGAAAATGAGGCACGTCTTGCTTTCGCTCAAGAAGCCGGTCGGATTGGCGCTTTTGAATGGGACATGACGACGAATAAAATTCTTTGGACCTCAGAACTCGAGTGTATCTATGGATTGAACTCAGGGGAGTTCGGTGGGACATTTGAATCGTGGATGGAGCGTATTCATGCTGAAGATGTTCAGAACTTTCATGAGAACATTGTTCGTGTTCTCATTGGTGAAAGTGAGCTTAATCTTCAATTCAGAATTGTGACAAAGCTCCATGATGTTCGTTGGCTTCTGGCCCGTGGCCGTATGATGAGAGACAGCCAGGGCAGAGGGGTGAAGTTCATTGGTATTAATATTGATATCACCGATCAAAAGATGACGGAGCAGAAGCTTCGTGTGACCGAGGCAAATCTTCTTCATGCACTTTCTGTGCGTGATGAATTTATGGCCATCGCCTCCCATGAATTAAAAACACCGCTTACTTCTTTAAAACTTCAAATTGAGTTGTATCAGCGCGGAGTTCTTAAAGGAGATCTTTCTATTTATTCTCCGGAAAAGATCAATCTTCTCCTGCAAAGAAACTCACGTCAGATTGATCGCCTGACTCGTCTGGTAGATGACATGTTGGATATTTCACGTATCAGAACCGGTAAGCTCACGCTTAAAAAAGAGGACTGTGATTTAAGTGAAATGCTGAAAGATATTCTTAATCGCACTAAAGAGCAGTTCAGAGTCTCTGGTTCAGGTGAGCCAATTGTTGAGAATGTTTCTGAGGCCCGAGGTGAGTGGGATCCTCTTCGGATTGATCAGGTGCTGACCAATATTATTACCAATGCCATTCGCTACGGCCAAGGTAAGCCCATTACCATCAAGGTCAAGAACTATGAGGAGAGCGTTCGTATCTCGGTCAAGGACCAGGGTCTTGGTATCGCAAAGTCTGATCAGGAAAAAATCTTCCAACGTTATGAGCGAGGTCTTATTGCTCGTGAAGTGAGTGGTCTTGGTCTGGGTCTCTTTATTTGTCAGCAAATCGTTGAAGCTCACGGTGGAAGTATTTGGGTTGAAAGTGAAGTGAATCAAGGTGCCACTTTCTTTGTGGATTTACCTCGAGTCTGTCATTCAACTATCTTTATGCCATACCTTCAGCACGATCTTATCCCATCAGAAAATTAGTCAGTGGGATCACCAGCATTCCACCCAAAAAGTCCTTCGCTTTTAAATGTTTTCCCAAACTAATTGATTCATGCACTTCTAATAGTACGGACATCATCATCGCTCCACCGGCCAGGGCAAGTAAAAACGGAAGAAGAGTCACAGTATCTTGCAAAAGAAATCCAGCAAACACGGCCCCACTCATTTCAATCAATCCGGAAATGATTCCACCCAGAACTGACCAAAAGAGGGATAGGCCTAGACCTTGTAGCAACATCGTTAAGAGAAGACCTTCTGCTACGTTTTGAATTGAGATCGCCATTTGCAGGGGAATGGCCTCATTGAGATTCATTCCTGCTAAAGACGCTCCGGCACCCATGCCTTCTGGAAGATTATGAAAGATCAAGGCCGCGACCAGAAGAGTCTTGTAGGAATTATATTTTTCATCACGATTGAAATAAGAAATCAGTTTATGAGTGAAAAGAATAAAAAGTCCTCCGGACACTAGACCCGAGAAGATGAGTTTTAAATGATGACCTTTCATCAGTTCTGGACCCACCAGGGAAAAGGCAACGGCCGAAAGCATGACACCTAAAGCGAAGTCCATACTCATGTGGTACTTCCGAAGCGTCTCAAACTTTGAAAATAGGGGAGCAAGGAGTGAACCCACGCTGGTGCTGACAGCTGATACAATCCCTCCAATAAATGCCAAAAGTAAAATGCTCATACACTTCTCCTGTGATTATTATCGAGGAAAGTGAGTTTTAGCTCCAATCACTAGTATTGATAGTTCGATAGAGGGAGGCTATAGTGGCCTTATGCCTAAATTTGATAATACTTTCAGAAACTTACCTGCTTTCCTTTATGAAGACGTTCGTCCGACTCCGATCTCTCATCCAAAACTTATGCATGTTTCAAAGCTAGCAGAAGACTTGGATTTGGGGCTAACTAATGAAGAGCTCACGGCCTGGTTAAATGGAGAGAAAACACTTCCGGGTGAGCAACGCATTTCCACTCGCTATGCGGGCCACCAGTTTGGAGTGTGGGCCGGCCAATTAGGAGACGGAAGGGCCATCTCATTAGGCGAAATTCAAACACCTAACATTGGCCGACAAGAAATTCAAACCAAGGGATCAGGTCTCACTCCGTTTTCTAGACGGGGAGATGGTAAGGCCGTTATCCGGTCTTCGGTTCGTGAGTATCTATGTTCTGAGGCCATGAATGGACTTGGTATTCCTACCACCAGAGTTCTTGCGCTCATTACAGGTGATGATCCTGTCTACCGCGAAACGGTTGAGCGCTCGGCGATTGTCGCTCGCGTGTTTCCATCGAACATTCGTTTTGGCCACTTTGAGATGTGCTTTCATTTTGAAAAAGACGAAGAACTTAAAGCTCTTATTGACTACACACGCACGACTTTTTATCCAGGTCACTCGGTTGAGGAGATGCTGAAAGAAATTATTACTCGAACCGCGAAACTCATGGCCCATTGGCAAAATGTGGGCTTCTGTCATGGCGTGATGAATACCGACAACATGTCGATCCTGGGACTCACGATTGACTACGGTCCTTTTGGATTCCTGGAGGACACGATTCTAAATTATATCTGTAATCACTCTGATCATTATGGGCGTTATGCTTATAATCAACAGCCATCTATTGGAATGTGGAACCTTGAGCGCCTTTTAGTGTGCTTCTTAAAAGAAGTGCCGAAAGAAAAGCTTCAAGAGCTTTTAAATGAATATCCGATGATTTTTGAGATGGAGTATCAACGTCTTTCTCGTGAGAAGTTGGGACTTTATAAAGAAGAAGAGAAGGACTTTGAACTCTTCATCGAACTTCTCAATACTCTAAATAAACTTTCAGTGGATTACACTTTTTTCTTCCGGACCCTTGCTGAAGGAAATCTTCAAAAGATCTGGGACTATTACGGCAATAGAGAAGAGTTGAAAGACTGGAACCAGCGCTATCAGGAAAGACTTTCTCGTGAAGAGTTCTCAAACGATGAGCGTACTCTGCGCATGAAGAAAACCAATCCCAAATACGTGCTAAAAAATTATATTGCCCAGGAAATTATTGAAGACGTGGAAGCAGGGAGTTCAAAGAAGCTAGAAGAGTGGTTAAACGTTCTCTATGCTCCATTCGATGAGCATCCGGAATTTGAGAGTTATGCTGGACCGACTCCACCAAGTAAAAAGAACTTTGAGGTTTCTTGTTCGAGCTAGTTATTTGAGTTTTCTAAGTTCCTTCTTGAGTTCTTTAGTGTCTAGATCCATGGCGTGTTTTTCCGACCAGGTGGCCTTTGCCTTTAAACGATCAGTGATGATCGTGAGAACCTCAAGGCGCGCGGCCTCTTTATCATCGGCCTCAATGACATACCAAGGTGACTCAGTGGTGCTGGTTTCTAGCAGCATATCTTTTACGGCCTTGGAATAATCATTCCACTTTTTACGTGCCTGAATATCTGCCTCAGTGAGCTTCCAGTGCTTGTAAGGATCATTTAAACGTTCTTCAAAGCGCTTCAATTGCTCTTCTTTAGAAATGCGAAGGAAAATTTTTATCAATTCAATGCCATCGTCAGTGAGGGTCTTCTCAAAATTGTTAATCTCGTTATAGGCCTCTTTCCAACGCTTTTTAGGGATAAGTTCATCAACCCGTTCCACTAAAACTCTTCCATACCAACTGCGATCAAAGATCGCCATAATGCCTTTAGAAGGAAGATTGATCCAAAAACGATAGAGATAATGTTTTCCTTGTTCAACTTCATTTGGAGGCCCGATAGGATGGACGCGATAGCCGCGAGGATCGAGAGTCTCTGTCACTCGACGAATGCAGCCACCTTTTCCAGCGGCATCAAATCCTTCAAAGACAATGATGACTCTTTCTTTGTTGTGCCAGATACACTGCTGAATCCGCAGCATTTTGAGTTGTAATTTTTTAATAAGGTCTTTCGAATCAATTTTTACTTTCGACATCCATCAGCGCCTTTGCAAAATGGTTTCAAAAGAGCGAGATCTACTCGAGCATAAAGCAGCTCTTTCGGGATGGCCTCCATTATCTTTTGTGCAGTATAGGTAAGCATATGGTTTCTCAGTGTGGCACTGATCTTGAAGTTCAGCTACCAGGAGGTAGGCCATAACTGACAAGTTAAAACATATAATTAAAACTTATATAGATGTTAAAAATTATATAATTTCTTTTTATAATCAATTCGACGATAATGGTTTCAAGGAGAACGGTTATGAAAAGAAGAACATTTCTATTTGGGTCCCTTGGTATGAGTGCACTGGCCCTACCTATCTCTTCAAAAGTTATTCACAATAAAAAAGGAGTTCATATGATTGTACATGCATCAGAAACACGAGGTATTGCTAACCACGGTTGGCTTAACAGTAAACACACTTTCAGCTTCGCTGATTATTATAATCCACAACGTATGGGCTTCGGTGCTCTACGAGTTATTAATGATGACTCAGTAGACGCAGGTGCAGGTTTTGGACGTCACCCTCACCGTGACATGGAAATTATCTCGATTCCTCTTGAAGGCGCTCTTGCTCACCAGGACTCTGAAGGTAACTCGACTGTGATCCGTAAAGGTGAAGTTCAAATCATGTCGGCCGGTACAGGTATTTTCCACTCGGAGATGAATGCTTCTACAACTGATGCGGTTAAGTTCCTTCAGATTTGGGTCCTTCCGAAGAAGATGGGAATAAAACCTCGTTACGGCCAAAAGGCCTTCAGCGCTCAAGACAGAAAAAATAAAATTCAGAATGTGGTTTCGCCAGATGGCCGAGATGGTTCGGTAATTATTAACCAGGACGCATTCTTTGCTTTAACTGATATCGACGCTGGTAACAGTGTGACTTATGAAAGACAATTAGAAGGTAACGGTGTTTATATCTTCGTGCTAAGTGGCGAAGTGGAAATTGAAGGACAGACCTTCAAGGCCCGCGATGGAATTGGTCTTGCCCAATTCGAAGATGTGAAGATCAATGCTTCGAAAAATGCTGAGGTTCTATTAATGGAGGTACCAGCGTGATTACCGTAAACCAATATGGGAAAATGAGTGTTCAGCTTACTAATGGTGAGCACAGTATTATCTCCGATGTCTCTAAAGAAACAGGCGGAGAAGACGAAGGGCTTAATCCCCACGAGTTGGTGGAGGCGGCCCTCGGCGCCTGCACGACTCTCACTTTAGAGTTGTATGCCCGTAGAAAAAATTGGGACCTGACAAATATGGTGGTTAATATAAAAATTGTTAAAGAAACCAAAGAGAGTTCAGTAATTGAACGTTCGATTTCTTTCGGCGAACAAACGACCCCAGAGCAGCGCACCCGTTTATTAGAAATTGCAAATAAGTGCCCAATTCACAATTTATTGGAAAGTAACATTAAGGTAGAGACGTATGAAAAATGATATCAACTTGACCATTGAACCACGTGTAAAAGACATCGGAATACCGGTTCGAAGAATTCTACCTTGGGCGAAGAAAAGAATGGTGGGTCCTTTTATCTTCTTAGATGAAATGGGACCAGTGTTTTTGCATGCACCAAATGATCATATTGATGTCAGACCTCATCCGCATATTGGTCTTTCGACTCTGACTTATTTATTTGAAGGTTCTCTTTATCACCGCGATTCACTAGGAAGTGAACAAGAGATTCTGCCTGGGGAAGTGAACTGGATGACGGCCGGTAAAGGAATCGCTCACTCGGAGCGAGAAACTGCTTCGGCCCGTTCAAAGGACCGTTCTCTGCATGGTCTCCAATTTTGGGTGGCCCTTCCTAAGTCAGTTGAAGACATGGACCCAACTTTTTTCCATTATGATTCAAACCTCATTCCAAAGATTGAAACAGGCGCGGCCTTGATTGATGTGGTGGCCGGAACATACGCGGGCCAAACTTCGCCGCTCATTGCTCACAGTCCGATGATTTTTTTAATCGCTCGTGCGAACAAAGAAGGCATGCTTCACATTCCATCTAACGGCCATGAGCTTGCGATCTATGTGGTGAAGGGAACTGCGACGATTAACGGAGAGAAAACGTCGGAAAATAAAATGGTAGTGTTTAATACCGGTAGTGATCTGGCCATCGAACATTCGGCCGATGCCTTAATCGCAGTGATTGGTGGAGAACCGTTCCCTGAGGAACGTTACATTTATTGGAACTTTGTTTCGAGTAGCAAAGAGAAGATTGAGAAGGCGAAGAGAGCTTGGGAAGATGGAAGCTTTCCACAGGTCCCAGGAGATGCGGAAAAAATTCCTCTCCCGAAGGATTAGGAGTGTTTCAGTCTTATCGGCTAACTGAAGGAAATCTTAAGGCGGTCAGAATTATTTCAACCAGTTCTTTATTTCAACTTTAATTCATCCGATAATGCTTCCTCAAACAGGGAACATACACATGATCGATATTAACTTCGTAAATCCATTTTTAGCGGCGACTCTACACGTATTGAAGGTGCAGGCAAATATTGAGGCCACACCTGGAAAAGTTTATTTAAAGAAAGATAATCCCGCTACCTTGAGTGGTGACGTATCCGGAGTAATCGGTATCGTGTCGGAAACATTTAATGGCACAGTGGTCATCAGTTTCCCTGAAGAAACTTTCTTAAAAGTTATGTCGAGCATGTTGGGTGAAGAGTTCACTCAATTAACTCAAGACATTCTTGATGGTGCTGGTGAAATCACAAACATGATTTTTGGTCAGGCCAAGATTACTTTGAATGAAAGAGGATACGGTATCAAAATCGCGCTTCCTACGGTTGTTTCAGGTAAAGGTCACACTCTTCAAGGGACCACTAAGAACGGTCCAACAGTGGTGATCCCTTTCACTAGTACGGCCGGAAGTTTCTTCGTGGAAATTACATTATCTAATTAAAGTTCAGCATGATCTCTAAGCTGGGTGATTCCTTGTTGACGGGCACACCCGGCACAACAAAAAAACTGATCACCATTTTCTAGACCGTGGCCAATAATCTGAGTGCCACAACTATCACACACAGGCGCGAGCATGGCGATGGCACATTCGAAACTATCGAAAGTGTATTTTCTTTCGTTCATTAAAACATGGAAGGCTTTGTGGTAGGCATTTCCGCATTTATCACATCTCTCCATAGTGGTCTCCTTAGACCACTATAGAGTGCCTCGACCGAGGAGAAGATGAAAGTGACGAGTAATCAAGAGCGTTTAACTTTGAACAAAATTATCTGTTCATGATGTAAGACTCGGCAGTTGGGCCTTCATCCAAAGTCTGTTGTGATGCTGGAGTTCTCTGATCGTGATGAGACGCGCATGAGGCCAGCATAAGAAGAGAAATAAGAGCAATCATAACGAATTTCATGATTGAACCTCCGTTGTGACTATTATCTCACAATACAGAGCTCAATGACAGATGAGGTAAAAAGTGACTGTCTGACCTAAAGAATATGGTACTCGCCGCCCTTCTCGAGGGCCCTCTTATAGGCGGGGCGGGAATGAATTTTATTTAAGTACTCTTTTAATTTAGGTCGTCCTTCAAGACCGCCACGAGATTCTGCCGCTTCAACTGGAAAGCTCATTTGAATATCGGCCGCTGAGAACTCATGACCTGCAAACCAAGTGTTCTTTTGAAGTTCACCTTCCATGAAATCAAAGTGCAGTTTCAGCTGAGGATTAATGAACATTTTTCTGACCGTGCCTGTGATCTTCGAAGCGATGGGCCTAATGAAGAACGGGGCAGACTTATCAATCTTATTGAAGATGAGGGCCAATAAGAGAAGAGGCATGGCCGAACCTTCTGCATAGTGAAGCCAATAGGTATAACGAAGTTGTTCTTTCTCACTAGAGGGCCTCAAGCGATCGTGGCCGTACTTATTCACCAAATACTCAATGATCGCTCCGGACTCGGCCAGGACCAAATCTCCGTCAGTAATGACGGGAGACTTTCCCAAAGGATGAATGGCCTTTAATTCCGGTGGTGCTAGCATTGTCACTTTATCTCTTTGATAGCGCTTAATCTCATAGGGAAGACCAAGTTCCTCCAGAAGCCAGAGAATACGTTGAGAACGGGAGTTATTGAGATGGTGAAGTGTAATCATATTAATATGATGGGGTTTCGATGAGGTCTGGTCAAGCTTAAGGAATATTAAGAGAGATCCGATAAGTTTAACAATGTTTTATAAAACCTTGACCCTCCTCATGCTTGTGTTTCTCTCAGTGAATTCATTCGCTGAGGGCCCGCATCCGAAAGCACCTACTGGATGGGTTGAGATGAATAGCATCGACCCCGTGATCCTTACCTGGGCAAAAGCCGATCCCACTAAAAAGTTAGAAGAAGTTCCAAGTGCTATGGTTCAAAAGTTTCCGCGCTCTAATAAGTTTGTAAACTTTGTGAAAGAAAAGAGCTTGGATGAAAAAGGCTGTCGCAGTCAGACTGTGAATGGATGGAATCAAGTTTGGTGTTTAAGACCGGATTCTGTTCTCGCGATTCTTTATCGTGGCGAAGTTGAGACCATTCCGGATCTGCTTAAAAAGTGGGTCTTGACCCATGATTAAGTTTTTAATCCTCTTTATTTTTTCTTTCTCCGCTTTTGCACAGATGCCAAACTGTCCGGAGCTTTATCCCTTTCAAGAAGTTCAGTCTCTAGCAACCACTGCCACTGAATCAGTTGAAAAGGCCTGTGTTGAGAAAGACAAAGATGAAGGTGGGATTGTTGACCTTGCTTGGGGATGTCTCACAGGTGGTGGCAATGCGGTTGTGGGAGTTGTTGAAGGCTTCATTGATATTTTAAAACTTCTTCTGGTAGATGCACCGGCCTGGGTGTGGGGAGAAGCAAAAGAAAAAATAACCCAGCTTGTTTCAGGTGAGTTAAGTCCGGGGGAAATGGCCTCCACGATCGCGAGTATTAATCTCAGTTCTCAAAGTGGTATTTGGGACAAGGCAGTTGATTATTGGAAGGCCTTTAAAAAATTTGCAGGGGAACTAAAAGATTCTCTGATTGCAGAGATCAAAGGTTTCCCTTGTCTGCCACTTAAAAAGCAAAGTGAGATTGTTTGTCGCGGAGTAAGTGAAGTCTTCCTGGTGTATTTTTCTGCCGCCAAATTCATTCAAGCGGCCAAGTGGACCATCAATACCACCAAGGCCCTGAAAAATTTTGTGGCGGAAACGAAGGCCATTAATGGTTTAGGTGAAACCAATCTGGCCCAACGATTAAAACTAGCTCAGGATGCTCTCATAAAAAGTAAGAGTGGAAATGAGCTTTTAAAGTTAAAAGATGCGCGCCTGATTGAGGCCGAACTTCCGACCGGAGAGAAAGTCCTTCAGTTTGAACAGATGATCACAGGGAAGGACGGCAAGCTTCATAAGATCGTCAAAGACGTTCCGGTAGATGGTAAAACTCAGGCGATTGATGCCAACTCGGCCATTGGTAAAACGATCATGGATGAGATGATTAAGTCGAAGGCGGGCAGTGGAAGTTTGATTTTCGTTGATGTAAACCACTTAGGTAAGGTGAATTACTTTAAGACAGGAACCAAAGGCGGGGACGACTACCTGGAGAGTGTGGCCGAATCACTCCGCAAAAGTATTCGACCTGGAGATATGGTGTTTAAAAACGGCGGTGATGAACTTGTCGTCATTGTGAACAATAATAATCCGACCGTGATAAAAAATATTTCTCAACGTATGATCAATGAAGTGGACAAGAATCCACGCGTGAGACAGATCTTCAGAGAAGAAGTGAAAGATCTTACTCAGAAGTATAGAGGTGTTAACAAGGCGAAGTCTTGGGACGAATTACCAGACAACGTAAGAAACGCCTTGACCGAAGAAGAGGAACTCCTGGCGAAAAAGAACTTCGCTAAATTTCAAGATCAAAAGAAAAAACAAATCATCTCTTATGCCCAGGAGCAGTCAACTTATCGGGGCTCAATTTCGGTGGGTGGAACGATCGTGAAAGAGAACGAGAATCTCGTCGACGTTTTACAGCGGGCCGAAAAACAGGCCGCGGAAGTTAAAGCGAGATATAAGGCCGGATTTGGTCATGATATTTCCAAATACAAGATAGAAATTGATACTCAAGACTTAAAGAGAGCGTCACCTACTGCTCTTGATCCTCTCTAGAAATACTCATTTCATCAGTCGGAAATTTCTTGGTCCTTTAATTGCAAAGTTCTCCCTTGGCTAATATTACAAGGAGGAACTATGGCGAACAATAACAATGCATTTAGTGGTGATGAAGTTTCTCAAGGGGCCGATTTGCCTCAGCAATCAACTTCTCAAGTTCGAGAGTATGGGAAGAAAAGTCTCGCTCCATTCGTTGATCTTATTCATCAATATCGGAATGATATCGGTCCTTATTTATCTGCATTAGGTAAAGGCCTACAGGCCGCATGTGATTCATTTCAAGAATCAGAGCAAATGCCTGAAGCGGATCGAGTTGTTTCAGGTTGGTTTACCGAATTAAATAGATGGTTTGTTGGGGCCCGCGAAAAAATAAATTCAGGGGATGAAAAAGATTTTCTCCGTTTTTTAGAAGAAGAGGCGCGGGAGCATCCTGCCGCGATGTTCTCTTCCTCTTATATTGCGGGAATGCTTTTTGGAAGAATGGGACGACATATGGTTCGAATGAAAAAGAATCAGCTTCACTAAGGAGTTTTTTATGGAAGGAAATATTGAGAACTATCGGAACAACAATTTTCAAGTTGAGACCAGGGAGTCTTGGAGAGAAGTACTGGACCATCTTTACGATGATTTGTCTCATCTCTATGAGAGACAAAGCCTTCTCATTCGACAAGAAGTTCGAGAGAAGATTGATGAGGCCAAGGGCGCCGCAATTACCATGGCAATTGGTGGATCGCTTCTCTTTGTAGGGATCTTTGCGGCAGTCGCAACTGCCATCATTGCCTTGGATCTTGTGATGCCTCTATGGGCCTCGGCACTTATCGTGACTCTGGTTCTCCTTTGCGTGGGAGGAATTATGTACTCGGGAGCGAAGAAAAAACTCTCTGGTCGAAATTTTGTACCAGAGCATTCTTTGGAGACCATGGGCGAAATCAAATCAACACTCAAGGAGCGAGTCAATGAATACAAATCAACCAGACAACACGAAGTCCACTGAAGAGCTTAAGAACCAAGTTCTGAATGACATCGAGAAGGTAAAGGATGACTTCCGGGAGATTAAGCAGAGATTGACTCCGGGGCAAGTCATTGATGATGCCATTTTCTATCGAAGCAAGAGGGACCCCGGTGAGACCTTTGCGCATTTACGGGCCAATCCTATTGGAACAACCTTTCTAACTTTAGGAACCCTTCTTTTGATGGAAGATGAACAGCATCGTTCGTTTGAAAGCCTTGCCCGCGAACAGGCGACTGTCATGCGGGAAAAGGTCAGTGAAACCACCTCTCAAGTGGGGGCGAGAGTTTCAGAAACTGTGAATGAGGCCAAAGAGAAGTTGGCCCATAAGAAAGACCAGCTCAAGGCCAAGAAAGACGAGCTTAAGGCCTCCATTGCAAGAACTAAAGAGGGAGCAAAATCTGAATTCACCATAGATGAGTTCACGGCAAGTAAAACAGATGAGGCCATTGATAGAGTCAAAGAAAAAGGTCGTGAGGCATTGGACTTTGCTCGTGATTTGGATCCTATGATTTATCTCGCCTTAGGTGCGGGACTCGGAACCATTACAGGGGCCGGGCTGCCACTCTCTGAAAAAGAAATCCGGGCGGTGGATTCGGCCAGCTCAGATAAAATGTCGAAGTTTGCTAATGAGCTTCAAAATGCTCTTAACCAATCAGTGAACATTCTTAAGAATGAAGTGATTGGTGGAATGACCGACTTTAAGTTTGATCTTTTTAGATGAGGTGTAAAAATGAAACTCTTACTTATGGTGTTAGTCATGCTCACATCAAATGTATATGCCCAAGGTAAAGCTGCACCCAGTGAAAATCCCGCGAGCTCTGGCCCTTCCTATATGGAAGGTCATGCGGATGGGACTTTGGGTCCTTCGACCAAGAAAGAGAAGCAAGAAGTCCGTAAGAAAGGAGAAAGCATGGGAGGAGCGCCCAACCTTGGAGGCGGAATGGGAACTGGTACCGGAGCGGGAACCACCGTAGGAAAACCAGTTAAGATTAACGATCAAAGAGATCGTGACTAGCTTTTCATGGTTCTCATCGTAATAGAGTAACGTTCAATTTTTACCGCTGGAATATGGTGCTGCCATTTCCAGCGGGCCTCACCTTCCAAGATGTAACCAGAACGAGGCGCAAGTTCCATTTTGTAGTTTCCAGAATCACTTCTGAATTTCATCGTACAAGGATTTAAGAGAGATACTCCAAAAACCGATTCGAACATAGGTGCATCTCGATGCCAACCAATGGGCGCGCCTACTGGATAGTATGAGATAAGAATTTCTTTGATCTCTCCAGGGTCGATCTTTAATTTGTCAGCTGCCCGTTTAATTAAAAAATGAAGTTCTTTGGGAGCCGGGGTGGTCGGTGAAAAGGTCCGAGAATCATAGTAATAATCCATCCCGAAATGCACCACTTTCCTCTTTGCGATTACTCCATGCATGTGGATGTTCTTCCAATCAAGAGATTGAAGGAAAGTGATGAGCTTCTTCTCTTCCTCGACAGAGATAAATTCAGGGAAGTAGTGAAGACCTTTTGGTTGTGAATTTTCTAAAAACGAGAGTTGTTTTTGCATAACAGGTTATTATACATGAAATGCAGGATGAATTCTAATTACAGACCCATTCGCTTTGATTAAGAGAAATGCACTGTTTTTTGAGAGTAGGATTTACGGCAATGGAGATGGTGGCATTTTTGTAGTCAGTTACGGTGGACCAATGGGCCTTCTTTAAAAGATCTTTATACTCAAACTTCTCTCTTGAGAGATCTAAATCGAGCTTAAAGTTTTTCCCATCAAATGAGACCCACGGCTCTAGGGGGCGTTCCATATAATTATACTTTTGTCCATTGATGGTGGTCGTTCCATATTTCACTTCAACGTTCTTCGAGGTTTTGAAGTAAATTTTTTTGTCTTTTGAAAGAGCGCCTTTCACCGGCATGTAAGTAGAGACCAACTCTGATTCATTGGTCTTGGTGTTGTAGAAGAACACCATCAAAAGATCCGTGAAGGGACGATTGTCCTTCATAAAAAAGAAGGCGATCTCATCGTCCTTGGTGGGAATCGCCAGAAGTTTGGGACAGTAGTCATTGTAGAGCTTCAGCATGCGATAGCGGCCCATGCCCATGTCGCGCAGATCGACTCGAGTAAGTTTGTCTTTATGTTTAAGGAAAACGATTTCGCCATACTCGTCATCTTCTGAAACCGAGTACTGCTCAGAAGTCTTCAAGTCGATATCAATCAATTCACCCTTATATCGACAAACGTCATGGTCGCGCCGATAAGTTTTCTCTGCCTTGGCAAAGAAACTAATGATCAGCATGAAAATAACAACCAATAATTTTGTTTTCATTGGATGATTTGTTGAACCTCTTTCTGAATCGCCATCGTGCGAGCACTTGGTCTTTCCGCAATGATTCTGATGAGAAGAGAATCATCGAAAAGTCTCCAGGCGACCTTGTCTGACATAGAAAAAGAACGTCCGCGAAGAATCACGAGACGAGTATTTCCTTTGTGAGTGAGATTTCCTTTAATTTTAAATTCAGCGGGATCACCATAGATCTCAGTGCTTTCAAAAGAGGTATCAGGAGACTCTACCTTTAAGGCAGAGTCCCTGAAATTTTCTTTGATGTCGATAAAACCGGAAGTTTCCTGATTTTGATCGAGCAAGGTGATCTTTGATTGGGAAGAGTCTACCTGAAAGAGTCCAGTAGGGAGATCGCTTTTAGCGAGGACTGGTAAACTCATTATTAGTAGCGACAGGACAAAAGCTTTCATTTCGCGAGCTCCGGAACTAGTTTCATGCCAAGCTTTTGGTCCTGGGCCTGATTAATTGTTGGAAGTGGTTCCCACCATGGTTTGTTTTCATGTGGGCGGCCAGTGTCTACAATTTCACCCAATTTAGGAGTGAAAATCGGAATGTCCCATGCTTTCGCAATTTGATAAGTGCGATGAATGGGTTCAGTCCAGTGATGAAGAGAAAGATCAAACATTCCCCAGTGAACTGGGACAAGTGCTTTTGCATCGACATCAATCATGGCCTGAAGAGATTCTTCGGGTTGCATATGAACATCCGGCCAGCGTTCGTTGTATTGGCCATTTTCTATAAAGGCGAGATCGAATGGCCCGAATCGTTTACCGATTTCTTTAAAGTGATCTCCGTAACCAGAGTCACCGGAGTAGAAAATTTTATCGTGTTTCCCTTGGATCACCCAAGAGGCCCAAAGAGTTTTATTGCGATCAAAAAGTCCACGCCCTGAAAAGTGGCGAGCGGGAGCGGCAGTGAATTTAATCCCACCTTGAGAAATAGATTCGCCCCAGTTGAGTTCCACAATGTTCACGGGCCTCACTTCCCATTCAAGAAGATGATCGCCCACACCAATGGGAACAATAAACTCCACGTTTTTGTCCGCGAAGTACTTCACAGTTGATTTATCTAAATGATCGTAATGATCGTGAGAAATAAGGATGGCATCAATTTTAGGCAGTTCTTCTAATTTAAGAACTGGTGGTTGGAACCGAGTCACCAGGAAATCAAAAGGAGAAGCTGATTTCCCGAAGACCGGATCAATCAAGATGATTTTTCCATCCAGATTAAGCAGAAGAGTTGAGTGGCCAAACCACACAAACTTCACAAAATCTGACGGCTTTAAAAATTCGTTCATGTCGGGTTTAACTTCCGGGAGTTTTGTTTTCGGGGCCCGGGTCGATTTTTCGAGGAAGACTTTCTTCATAATAGAGAGAGTCTCAAGGAAACCCATTTTATTGACTTTATTATCTTTGGCCGGAAGGTTCATGAATTCGCCGGCTTCTATCGAATAGTTTGTAGGCTTCTGACTAGGCATACATTCTCCAAGTAGAGGAACAAGTAACAGTAATACAGCAAGTAGATACTGGATCATGGGTTACATTTTGACACAATTTCTATATTTTGTCAATTTGTCTAAGCTCTCGTAAGTTGACACTTTTTACAAATAATGTCACAATTCCCTCATGGCAAAGAAAACGACAATCAACATTGAAGAACGTAAGAAGGACATCCTGGATGCCGCTCTTCACTGCTTTTTAAATTTCGGTTACGCCAAGACTTCCATGGATGATGTCGCTAAGAAGGCGGGGATTTCCCGTCCGCTCATCTATTTAAAGTTTAAAAACAAAGAAGACCTTCTATTAGGTCTGTTCGATTACGTGATGGAAGGACGTTTGGAAGAGGCCGAAAAGGTCGCTGCTCAAAAAGACCTTTCTAAGAAAGAAAAGCTTTGGAAGATGCTTGAGATCATCAAGGTCGAGCCTTGGGGCAAGATCTCGGGTTGTCCGATGTCTCAGGAATTTTTTAATACTTGCTGTGATATGGATGAAAAGAACTTCGAGAAGTTCGAAAAAACCAAGCACAAAATCCTGACCGATATTTTAGGCGATAAGTTCGAGGCCGAAGTCTTTATGATGGCCTCTGATGGTCTTTTAGAAGACGTGCCGAACTGTACAGTGTTAAAGAAGCGCCTTGAAGTTCTGATCGATAAATTCGGAAAATAATTACAACGAAAAGTTCGCATTGATGAAGGCCATTCTGCCTGGGCTCGGGAAACCGTCCGCCAGGTAGTAGCTTTTATCTGTGAGATTATTCACGCCCGCTTCAAGGGTGGTGTGAGGGTTAAGGTTGTAACTCGCTTTCAAATTATAAATCGTGAAACCTGAAAGCTCTTTGGTGTTCGAAGTCCAGCGACGAGAGTTGTATTCCACGAAAGGAATGATCGCGAGCTTCTGAATCGGACGATAAGTCGCATTTCCAATCGCCTTGTGGCGAGGAATATCAATGATCTTGATATCAGGGTCCTTGATATTCTTCACGTATGTGTAGGTATAGTTCCCACCAAATTCGAACTTATTCACGCGCACACTATTAAATCCTAATTCCATTCCATAGAGACGAACTTTATCAATGTTCTGCATTTGAGAAAGAGGTCCCACTGCATTCACCACAGTTTGAATCTTGTCGGTGATGTCACTATAAAAGATGGCGATCTCTGATTGTCCCATACCGAAGGTGCGGCCTTTGTGACCGATCTCAAGATTAAGAGACTGCTCGGCCGAAAGCCCTGGGTTTTCAACGAAAGTTCCTAAGCGCTGCGAGTAGCGATCTTTCATTGTCGGCATACGAGTCTTCTTCGCTGCTGTGGCGTAAATTTGCGAGCTTTGAGTATGATCGAAGAAGAGTCCCGCTTGATAATCGTTGGCGGACTGAGCGTGAGGAAGAGTATAGGGATTTCCTGCACTATAAACTTCATTCGGTTTTAGAGTGTGATGAGAGTAGCCCAATGTCAGGGAGAGATTGGATTTGAGCTTTATGTCGTCTTCAACGCCTAAGGAATAAAGTTCGTCTTTAAAGAAAGTGCTCTTTGCTCCATTGGCATCAAACTCACGGTGCTCATCTAATTTATACAGCGGCACGAGACTGATGGTTTGATTTTCCAGGCGGTAAGTTTCAAGGGAGAGTGAACCACCGATGGTGCGGTCATGATAAACGCTCTTACCGGTCGAAATACTGCCAGGGCCACTTGGTTTAATGGTGGTGTAGGAGTTATCGGTATAAGAAACAATCTTATTATCAAACTGATCTTGATAAAGACGCGCTTTCAGAATTTCTTTTTGAGTTAGCACCGTTTGGGAAACAAAGTAGAGACTTTGTTTGTTCCAATATGGCCACTGCCAGTAGCGCACTTTCGTTGGATCTTCTGAAGGTGGCTGGCCTTTCTCACCATTTTGAATGTAGTAGCTAAGTGCGTACTCATCACCTTCACGAGGAGTGAGACCAAGTTTCACTGAGAGCTTGCCGTCTTTCCGGTAAGAGTTGTCGCGATGATCTCCACCTGAAATGGGGAAGTAGTCGCTATCAATATAAGAAGCTCCAGATTGGAGATACCATTTTCCTTGATTGGTTCCAACATTCGCGAATCCTCGGTACTCATCTCCAGTTCCACCACCTAAGGAGGCATCTGCTTCTAGGGCCTTGGTTGGTCTTTTAGAAACAAGATTGATCGCTCCCCCTAATGTGTTCGGGCCATAGGCCACGGAACTAAAACCTTTCGCGACTTGAATGGAGGCCAGATCTGCGGTGGTGAAGCGATTAAAATCCACATAGCCATCAAAAGGAACGTAGACTGGAATCCCGTCAATAAAGAGCGGAACTTGGCGTGAATCAAAACCACGAACTGAAATGATTTTTTCATTTCGTGCGTTGGTTGAAAGGGTCACACCGGAGAGAAGGTCTAAAGCGTCGCCCACATTGTTACGGTTGTATTTGAGAATGTCGTCGCGCTTAACCGCCGAGCCCACTTGCGAGGACATCATTTGACCGATCTCGGACCTGCGGGCCACCACATCAATTTTTCCCAACGTGAATTCATCAGAAGCTATGGCCCCAAAGGAGAAGAGTGTCAGAATAATTAATGCGGATTTCATAATGCGGTTGTATCACAGAGTTTGCGACATGTCTTTTTAGAGTGAGGAGGTTGGAATAGGCTTTCTGCATGAAAGTGAAGCCGCTGTTCTTCCTTTTATCCTTCCTTCTCTTCCAAATCTCTTGCTCTAAGAGTTCTTCATCAAATAGACGGGAAACCACCATCCGGGACGAGCAGATCAATGAGATCATGGATAATCAGAATTTTGATTGTGCTTCTATTAATGGTAAAGCATGTCCGGATGGAGTGGTAAGGCTCTTGATTGTGAATCCAGAGAATGAAGACCAATCAGCGGTGTGCTCGGGTTTTATGATTGGAACTAATCGTTTAGTGACCAACTATCACTGCCTGTCGACCGCCGCTCAATGCAATAATACTTACATCGCAATTTACACAGGCAATAGTTATACCAAAACTCGTTGTAGTTCAATTGTTCGAAGTGAGCAGGATGTGGCGAATCCGAATGATCCAACCCGAGCGATTGATTACACAGTTCTTGAAACAGTCGATGCCTATACGGGAGCGAGTTTTCCGCTTTCTCATGATGATGCCGATATAGGGGATGAAATTCATGTATGGGTGGTGGATCACACTGGACTTGATGCTATTCCTCCGAATCTCACGGATTCGCGTATCACTGAGTTTGAGTGTGAGGTGATGGATAGTGCGAGAGCATCGCTTGTGATGCAGAATTGTCCCATCATTAGTGGGAACTCCGGTAGTCCGGCCCTTAACACCCGAGGGGACGTTGTGGGAGTGGTGTGGGGTGGAACCGCAACTTTTAGTTCAAGCTTAGATCTCACGTTCAGGCGCCAGCTTAATGAGTTTGGGCTTGCGACTGAGGTGAAGTATTTTAGTGACCTTGCTCCGTGAAGAAACTCCAGATGGTATCTGTCGCTGAGATCGCATCAGTCGGACGAGGGCCAACTCCACGAGGCTTCATGCCACCGGGCCAAGAGTGACCACCTTTCTCAGTCACACACAATTTAACACTTACATTGTTTTTGCATTCTAAGTACTGATCGCAATAAGCACCACTCGAGGCCAGCACACGTTTAGGTTTAGGATTGCATTCATTGAACTTTACCCATTTCTCAATCGTTGATGGCACCGAGATGAAATTTGTGACCTTGGTTTTGTCTTGGAAAGCATCTTCACCAGCGCCACCGTTAAAGAGCACGTGAGTGTCGTCTTTGGCGTGAATGTGAATCACCGAGACTGGATTCTTGGGAGTACAGGTTGTGGTGTTGTCAGTTCCAGCCACGGCACCAATGCCGGTGATCACGTCGGAGAGTTCGCAGGCCAAGCGATAGGACATCATCGCTCCGTTAGACATACCGATGGAGTAGATGCGTTTTGAGTCGATGTTGTATTTGGCTGAGACTTCTTGAATGAGGGCCTTGATGAAGCCAACGTCATCTGAGTTCAAGTCGCTCGCATCTCCGCAGCAGTTGCCAGCGTTCCAGGTGGCGAACTTCCCTGATGGAAACTTAGAATAACCATTAGGGAAGAGGGCGATGAAGCCTTCTTTTTCGGATTTAGAGAGGACTTTATAAAAGCGATCCGCCGCTTGAATTTCCATATTGCCGCCTCCACCGTGAAGAGCGAGGAGGAGTGGAGTTGCTTTCGTTTTATCGTAGGACTTAGGGACGTTGATGATGTAGTAGCGATCTTTGTCCCCGACTTTGATGGCACGAAGGTTTTCGGTGAGTTTTGGGGCCTCACCTTGCATTTCCCGGTTGAGCCAGCGCTCGCGGATTTTGTCGCGAAATGGTCCAGCAAAAAGGTTCATCGAGAGGGAAAGTAGGGTAAAGGTCGTTATGATTTTCATAATAATAGCTTCGGTGAGAGTGAAAATAGAGGCAATAGGAATTTGAGCAAACTGTTTCGGGCTTATCTTGTGAGACCTATTGCGTTGTGATATAGTGATTTTACTTATCCGGGGGTGCCCAGGTTTCGACGGGGGACTAGAAGGATTGAGTGCGTGCAGAGGTTGATCGACAGGCCTCTTCAAAAGTCGATCACATGTTAATCGGCAACGATTACGCAATGGCTGCTTAATTAGAACTAAGTTTTAATTAACGTCTGAGGGGCCAGCACCGATAACAAAAAGCTGGTAAAGAGGTTGGGTGAAACCTCGGAAATATAAATCACCGGGAGATTTGGCGTGAAACTCCTTAAAAACAACGACTGTCTGCTGGTTCAGTAAAGATCAGAAATAGTATCAGTACTAACTTACTGAAGACGCACGTGGGACTCTCTACTGGAAGGTCTTTCGGACGTGGGTTCGATTCCCACCACCTCCACCAACGAATCGAATAAAAAAGGCTAGCAGCAATGCTGGCCTTTTTTATTTGAGTCGTAGTGAAGAGAAGGTTGGATGAGAAGGCACAAGGTTCGAAGATGAGGGCTGGATGCCCGAGGCTGCGAGTGTATGGTAAGCTGGGGTCGGCGGTTCAATTCCGCCGGTCGCTACCATCTGAGCTTTTCCTCATTCAATCTCACTGATTTTCACTTTTCTCCCTTATTGATTGGGGATGAGAGGATTTCATGTCTCACAGATAAGCACCCAGGTGGTGTTCTGGTTAATTTGTAGGCTTCAAAGAGATTTGGTCTAAAGATATCACCAAGGCTATTGGAGGTAGTGCTAGGTATATTTCTCAGGTAGAGAATGGAAGAAAGCATTACCAAAATTTAGGACTCAGAGATATATACGTTTGGATGCGCTAATTTCAAGGAAGCTACGGCTTCCTTGAAATTGATGTAGAACCTAAAGGGCTGGTCCTTATTTTTGATTAGGACGTCCAAAGCTGAAGCGGCCCAGTATTTAGTTGTCATTGATTGATAATCATTATCTAATTATTCAAATGAATTCAACAAGATAGATCTAGCCTCTATGGTAAGATGGTTTTGTTTTAAAAGAAACGACCTCTTAACGTAAGCGCTAGTGAAGTGAGTTTAAATGGGTAAAAAATGAATGGTGAGTTATTTGATGAGGAAGCAGCAATTGAAAGTTATTGCGAATTAACTTCGAAATTGAATTCTCATATTTATGGGACAAACAAAGAGTTCAATGAACAATTCGATGAAGACTTTATTCAAGAATTTGGCGTTATCGTTATAAACGGATTCAAAATTTCTCCAAGTGAAATTTTATTTTATTTGAAGAAGGAATCCTATGACGATTCACTTTCTAATTGGAAAGCGATCAAAGATGAAGAATTGAAAAATCAATTCGAAGAATTACTGGAAATAAATTCTAATTTTGGAAGAGTTCAAGATCTTGTCGAATTAATAAAAAGTAAAAGAGTAATTCCCTTTATTGGAGCGGGTTTAACTGTTGATTGTGGTATGCCAACCTGGTCAAACTTTCTTATGGAACTCGGACGCGAACAAAGAATGGATGTGACTGATTTAAAGGAAAAGATTGAGTCAGGTTTGTTTGATGAATGCGCTGATCAGTTGTTGCAGAAAATGCAGGAAATACAGTTTAATGAAAAATATAGACATAAGTTTACTCTAAATGGAAAAGTGCAAGGCCCTGTAACGTTTCTTCCATTGCTATTCACAAATGGAGTTATAACGACAAACTTTGATAAAGTTTTAGAGTCCGCATATGGGGGAACGGTACGAGTTGTAGAAGGTGTAAACTCAGATTGGATTAACGATCTCAAGAAAGGGAAACACCAAATTTATAAAATTCATGGAACAATGGAAGGTACTGCAAATCGAGTTTTAACCAAAAATGAGTATGATGCTCGATATGGCAATAGTGGGATAGATTTCAATTTACCTCTTGCTAAATTTTTGAAAACTACAACAGAAGTCGGGAGCTTATTTTTTATAGGTTGTAGCCTCACAGTTGATAGAGTTATCCAAGTCCTTGCGGAACTCAAGAATGATCATGGTTCAATTACACATCATTATGCACTCCTGCAAAAGCCAGATGATGAGGAGAAACTTGTTGAAAGACAAGACAGATTGGCTAGCGTCAATATACTTCCCATTTGGTACCCAGAAGGTGAATACGAAAAGGTTGAATTACTACTTAGATACATCGAAATGAGAATAAAAGGTGCTGTATGAATAAAGTTAAACAAGAAGAAATTAACAAAATCCTATGGGATGCTTGTGACACGTTTCGAGGTGTTGTCGATGCAGGAGAATACAAGAATTACATCCTGACGATGTTATTCATCAAATACCTATCAGACACCTATGAAGAGAAATACGAAGCCTATAGTAAACAGTTTGATGGCAATGAGACTCGAATCAAAAGGGCTCTAGAGAAAGAAAGTTTTGTTTTACCAGATGGCTGTCATTTTAAGGATATTTATAGGCAAAAAGAAGAAAAGAATATTGGCGAGATCATCGATATTGCTCTTGAGAAGATTGAAAATTCCAATAAAGAAAAGTTAGAGAACGTCTTTAGAAACGTAAGTTTTAACTCTGAATCTAATCTCGGTAAAACTCAAAGTCGAAACGCTAGGCTTAAACATCTTCTAGATGATTTCAATAACCCAAAACTAAATATGAGAAAGACTCATATTGGGGATATGGATGTCATTGGAAATGCTTATGAGTTTTTGATTGCAAACTTTGCTGCTGGAGCTGGTAAAAAGGCCGGTGAGTTTTATACTCCTTCAGAAGTTTCTCAGCTTCTTGCTATGCTAGTTAAACCTGAGAAAGGGGCAAGAATTTATGATCCGACCTGTGGTTCAGGCTCCCTTTTAATTCGTTGTGCTGAACAGTTAACGAAAAAAGGAATTAATGACTTTCAAATCTACGGACAAGAAATCACAGGAGCAACTTGGGCATTAGCTAAAATGAATATGTTTCTTCACGGATTTGATCGTTCAGTGATTGAAAATGGAGATACTATCAGAAACCCAATTCATCTTGAAAATGATGAACTCATGAAATTTGATATAGTTGTGGCCAATCCTCCATTTAGTTTAGATAAGTGGGGTTTAGAAGAAGCTCAAAATGATTCTTATAAACGATTTGAGTATGGTATCCCGCCTGCGAGTTATGGGGAATTGGCCTTCGTGCAGCACATGATCGCATCTTTAAATGATAACGGACGATGTGCAGTTGTTCTTCCTCATGGAGTTCTTTTTAGAGGATCATCAGAACAAAAAATTCGTGAAGGTTTAATTAATGATGATTTACTAGAAGCTGTTATCGGACTTCCAACAAACCTTTTTTTTGGAACAGGTATTCCGGCATCAGTTATGATTTTTAATAAGAAAAAACCAGCGAATAGAAAAAATAAAGTATTGTTTATTAATGCTGATCTTGAATTTCAAGAGGGGAAAAATCAGAACAAATTAAGAAAAGATGATATTAAACACATCGTTAAAAATTATACCGAGTTTCAGACAGAAGGACTCTATAGACACGAAGATAAGCATTACTCAAGAGTCGTTGATAAAAAAGAAATTGAAGAGAACGATTATAATTTAAATATTCGTCGTTATGCTGATACATCGGCTCCACCCGAAATATTTGATGTGAAGTCTATCCTTCATGGTGGAATACCAAAATACGAAGTTCAAGATGGATACATTCAAGACATTATTGAGGGTTTTGATATTTCAACAGTTTTTAATGAAAGAGACAAGGAATATTACGTCTTTAAAAAGGAAATTGATTCAAAAGTAAAGATTCGTGAGGTGATGGGAGAAGTTGATCAAGCGATTATTACACAAGTTGAAAGATGGTGGGATAAATATTCAATTCCATTGAGAGTGATAGAATTACAAAGTACTGAGGCTGAGAAGGAGATGAACTCATTTCTGAAGGAATTAAAGTATGAATAATGAATGGCTTGAATTACCAATTGGAGATTTGGCAACAGTGATCTTAGGTCAATCACCGCCATCTGAGACTTATAACCAAAATCGAAATGGTTTACCATTTTACCAAGGGAAAGCTGATTTTGGAGCTATTAATCCAGTAACACGTTTTTGGTGTTCAACGCCTAGTAAAGTTGCAAAGACAAATGATATTTTGATGAGTGTGAGAGCTCCAGTTGGTGATCTAAATATCGCGTCTGAAGATTGTTGTATCGGCAGAGGAGTCGCAGCGATTAGAGCGATAAATGTGGAGTCTAAATATCTTTTTTATCAACTAGATTTTCATAAGCCTGAAATTTCGCTTTTGGCCCAAGGTTCAACTTTTGAGGCAATAAGTGGAACAGAAATCAGAGGTTTTAAAATTCCATTAGCAAATGAAAATGAACAAAAGAAAATCGCAGAAATTCTCACATCAGTAGATAAAGTCATTGAGTTAACTGAAATTGAAATTGAACAACTTAAAAATCTTAAAAAAGGGATGATGCAAGATCTTTTAACT
Organism: Peredibacter sp. HCB2-198; assembly: GCF_045999315.1. GTDB lineage: Bacteria > Bdellovibrionota > Bacteriovoracia > Bacteriovoracales > Bacteriovoracaceae > Peredibacter. The sequence continues at coordinate 2,190,105 of NZ_CP174607.1, forward strand.
AAAGGGATAGGACATAGTAAGTTTAAGGATAGTCCGATTGGTAAGATCCCGGAGAGTTGGGAAGTAACTCAAGTAACAAATGTAATTAGTAAAAACATTTATGGACCTCGCTTTAATGCTAATGATTATAATGAGAATGGAAATGTAAGGACCATCAGAGGAACAGATGTAGATAGTGATGGGATTTTGAATTATTTAACCGCACCACTTGCAAAACTTGATGAGAAGTTAGTTGAGACACATAAACTTGATAACTTAGATGTTGTAGTCGTTACTACGGCGGACTGTGGAGTTACCTCCGTTTTCGAAGAAAAGAAAAATCGTTATATCCCAAGTGCCTATATGGTTAAGTTACGATTTAAAAATGATCAGTATAATCCTTATTTTTTTAAATTTCTCATGGGGATTGATCTTATGAAGGGCCAGATTGAAGCATCAATAAGGAAAGGAACTGTTGCGAATTTACCCGGTTCAGACTTAATTAAGTTCAAGATACCTTTTCCTCCAAAGGATGAGCAGGATGAGATTGTAAAAATACTTCAATGCGTTGATAGGAATATTTCAAGTAAAAAGATTAAACTTAGTAATCTTAAAAAAATAAAAAAAGGTTTAATGCAAGACCTCCTTACAGGGAAAGTAAAAGTGAAAGTCTAAACGGAGATAGATATGAACTCGAATCTATTCAAGGAAAGAATAGCCTCGCAAATACCAGCAGTGAAGCTACTCATTAATAGTGGTTATCACTATATAACTCCTAATGATTGTTTTGAAGAGCGTGGGGATACAAATGTTGTCATACTCAAAGATACGCTTAAAAAATCTCTCTTAAAGATCAATTCATTTACTCATAGAGGTGTGCAATTACCACTTCCAGAAAATTTAATTGATGATGCCATTAAAGAGATTGCAGATTGGAGTAACAATAACCTAAGACAAGATAATAAGGACCTTTATTATCACCTAATCAATGGGAAAGGTTTGACCTTCTTTCATGAAGGCGATCGAAAAAGTGCCCACCTCCATTTTTTTGATTTTAAGAATATTTCAAATAATACATTTCAAGTAACCGAAGAATTTAAGGTTCAAAGAAATGGTAGTAAGCAACACTACATCCCTGATGTCGTCATTCTTCTTAATGGGATGCCACTAGCTTCCATTGAGTGCAAGAAACCTGGTCTTAATGATGCTGTTTTAAAAGGAATTGAACAGCATGTTAGAAATCAAAACCGAAATGGGATAACTAAGTTTTATCTCTTTCAGCAAATTTTAGGAGCAATGGCGGGAAGTACTGGAGCTAGATATGGTTCAGTAGGAACTCCAGAGGAATTCTGGGGAACTTGGAAAGAAGATTATTTCGAAAACAAAGAGGAAGAATTAAAAATCCTTGTTAACAAAAATATTGCTTCAGTCGTTAAAGATAAGTTGTTTGAGTTTCGTCATCCTACTGAAAGAGCAATTATGGAACGGATGTGGAATGAGGGAAGAAGAGAAATCACCGCTCAAGATCAGCTTCTTTATTTTGTATTTAGACCAGATAGGCTAATTGATATAGTTCAAAATTACATTATTTATGAAAATGAAGTGAAAATCGCTCCACGTCACCAGCAATATTTCGCAGTTCGAGAAGCAATTAAGAGGGTGAATAATATTAAACCGGAAGGAGCTAGAGAAGGTGGTGTTATCTGGCATACGACAGGTTCTGGTAAGTCTTATACAATGGTTATGCTTGCGAAGGCTTTACGTTCTAATCCCAAATTTCAAGATTCAAAGATTGTCGTTGTCACAGATAGAGTGGATTTAGATAAGCAAATTTGTGACACGTTTAGAGATTGTGGGGAGGAGCCACATAAGGCAAAAACAGCTGATGACCTTAAAGAACGTATTGCAAATAGAGATTATACTGTTTTAACAACAATTATTGATAAATTTGATGCAGTCGCAAAAACTCACAAAGTAAAAGATGAGTCTCAAAATATTTTCGTTTTAGTTGATGAGGGGCATAGGTCCCAATTTGGTGAAACTCATGCATTAATGAAAAATACCTTTAAAAATGCAGCATTCATCGCTTTTACAGGAACTCCGATTAGACGTGTTAAAAAGAATGAGGAAGTAGCTCAAGCGACTGAAGCTCAATTTGGAGAGTTCATTCACAAATACACCATGGAAAATGCTCTAGATGATGGAGCTGTCTGCCCTATCGTGTATGAAGGCAGAATGGGGGAGTTAAAAGGGGACCGTGAAAAACTTGATCGCTGGTTTGATCGTGTGACAAGAGACTTAACGGATGACCAAAAAGCTGCTCTTAAAAAGCGTTTTTCTATGGAGCAAGAGATTCTTAAGGCAGAAGATCGTATTAGGGCAATATCTCTTGATATAAAAAACCACTATCGCGAAAATTTCCGAGCAGAAGGCGAACCCACAAAAGACTTTATGAAAGGCCAGCTTGCAACGAACTCTAAGGGAGAGGCCCTAAGCTTCAAGAAGTTTCTGGAAGAGTTTGGAATGAAAGTCGAGCTGGTTATTTCTCCTCCAGAGATGCGAGAGGGGGGTAAAACGATTGATGAAGATGATCGTCCTGAGGTTGCCAAATTTTGGGATGCTGCTATGAAAAAATATGGTGGCGAAAAGAAATATCAGGAAACTATTGTAAACAACTTCAAGAAAGAAGATGATCCTGAAATTTTAATTGTTGTCGATAAGCTACTTACTGGGTTTGATGCCCCAAGGAATGCGGTTCTATATATTGATAAAAGACTTAAGGAACACAGTGTTCTTCAAGCTATAGCAAGGGTTAATAGGCTTTATCCAAGAAAGTCTGAAGGGCTTGTAATTGATTATAGAGGTATCTTTGATGATATGAATGATGCCATCGACTTCTACCGTCAAATGGAAGGAGCTGATTACGATCCAGAAGATATTAAAGGAACATTGTTTGATAAGGCTAAAGAGGCTGCTAAATTAGACGAGGTACTTAAGGCTCTTAAAGATCACTTTTCATCTATTAATAATATGACTGATGATGAAGAGATTGGTCGCTATCTTGCGGATGAGAACCTAAGAAAAGAGTTCTATCAGAAGTTTAGAATCTTCCACAATATCTATAAATTGGCACTTGGTTTTGCTCAGTGGACTTATGAGACGAGTGAAGCTGATAAGAAGAAGTACAAAGACGAGTATAAGTATTTTGCAGAACTTAGAACAGTAATCAAAGAACGTTACCCTGATGGCATCAATTACAAAGACTATGTAGATGATATTAAACGTCTAGTTGATGTAAACCTTAAGTCTGATCCTCCTAAAGTGATTGTTGAACAGTTTAATATCTTTGATAAAGAGAAATTTGAAGAAGAGACTAAGAAGAAGTCTGAGGGAGCAAGGGCCGATATTATTAGAGGTTTAGCCTCAGCTCACATCACAGAGCATTTTGATGAGGACCCTATCTTCTATAAGAAGCTATCCGAAGTAATTGAAGAAGCTTACGAGAAATATCGCGAGCGTCGAATTACTGAAGCTGAATACCTAGAGATGATGCAAGATGTACGTGATCGTATTGAAATTGACTTGGAGAATGATGTTCCTGAGAAAGCTGCTGAACATCAGACAACTAAGGCTTACTACCGAGTCCTAGAAACAGTAAAAAAGAAAATTCCGAATATCGAAAATGAAAAGATCTGTAATTTGGCGTTAAAGGTTGATGACATCGTAAAAAAATACGCTGTAAAGGACTGGCACCTAGGTTCTGATATTGAAAAGAAGATCATTAGCTCTATTGAGGTAGAGGTTTTCTACTTCCTGGAAGATAATTTCAATGTCACATTTTCCGATGAAGACATGCAGGAGATGACTGAAAATTTCATGTTAATTGCGAAGCGATTGGATTACAGATGAACAGTATTGAATTAGATGGCCGACATATAGCTTACAATCTCCAAAGATCAAAAAGAAGAACCTTAGGGATTACCGTAGACGCAAAAGGCCAGGTGATAGTTACTGCTCCTGACTATATTCCACTTAATAAGATTGAAAAAGTGCTTCTTAAACGTCAAAACTGGATTATTGAGAAAGTCGCAGAAAAGTCTAATAATGTTCAAATTCAGCCTAAGCGACAATACGTTTCAGGTGAATCAATCTATTTATTTGGAAAGCAATATTACCTAAAAATTGAACTCTCTAATGATTACAATGTTGAAAAAGACCTTCACAGAATAACCTTCTACATGAAGGACTACACAGAAACCGAAAAACAAGTGACTTCGTGGTTGTATGAACAACTAATATCAGTAGTTAAGGTTATAAGTGAAGAGTGCCTAAGGAACTTTACGAGTAAATTCGCAATCCCGACAATTCCGGTATTCAAAATAAGAAAGATGGAAAAACGTTGGGGGAGTTGCACAGAGTATGGAGTCATTCATTTGAATCCCAAGTTGGTCGCGGCTTCCATCGAATGTATTGAGTACGTGATTTATCATGAATTGACTCACTTGATCCGCGACAAACATAACGATTACTTTTACAGAGATTTAATTCAAGTTTGTCCTGAATATTTGAGATTAAGTAATAAGTTGAATAATGAAACAGTCATATATGCATTATAAAAAGGTTAAGCTACATATCATATGATTTTTTAACACTCTATCCAATAGATTTCAAAAAACTATCCGGTGATCTGCTAAATCGAAAATTAGGGATAAGACTTGAGTCCTTTAAAGAAGTAAAAGATCAAGAGAGTGATTTAAGGTTCGCCTCAGGGGAAGGTGGTGAATTTATTGTTCAGTGCAAGCACTATTTAAAGAGTGGTTTTGCTAACTTAAAGTCTAAGATTATTAATGAAGAATTGGCGAAAATTACCAAGCTTAATCCTACAAGGTATATTCTCGTAACGTCAGTAGCTTTAAGCCCAAAAGAAAAGGTGAATTAGAAAAAAAATGGAAGCCATATTATAGGGGACTGGAGGCATTTATGGGCAGGATGACTTAAATTAATTGCTTAGAGAATCTTCTGATTGTGAAAACTCATTATAAACTTTGGTTATCTAGCAAGGACGTCCTCGAAAGAATTCTACCTGATAGGATGTTTACCCATAAGTTCTTAGCAGAAAAGCTAATAAGAAAAGAATTTCTTTGTATGTAGACATTACGGAAGTCTTTAATAATTCTGTTGAAATTCTTGAAAAGAATCATTCATTGATAATATCGGGAGCACCCAGAATTGGCAAAAACTACACTGGATGAAATGTTACTTATTAATTACATCAATCAATGGTACGAAGCCTTTACAGTTCCAGGGAAAATTGGCGAGGCATTTGAAGCCGATCATAATGAGCAGAAGCGAGTCTATCTTTCTGAAGATTTTCAGGTACAAAATTTTTCCAATTTCCAATATTTTCAAATTTCATCTTTCAATCACACTCGTTTGAATAAATCCAAAAAATTAATTAGACATCTTGGATGAAAAAAAAGGAGTCTCTTATTGTAAGCATTGATAGTGTTCCCATATTTCGACTAATTGTTCTTTGTTTTGAATGTGCCACTCTCTTATTATTTTTAAATCTGATGATCTCAAATTTGTTTTTTTTACCTATTAATTCGCAATTCTGGATTGTAAATTTTAGATTTAGATATTCGGTTTTAAGATGAAAATGTGGAGGATGATGGTCTTTAGGATAGATAATTATTTTGAAAGGCCCGACATTGCCTACCACCTGTGCTTGTCCATATACATCAACCAGCATATGTGGCAAAGTTCCCTTTGATAAATGTATCGGAGATTTGTGAAGAAAAATACTGAGTGCTAGCCACCAATAAAAGTAACCTCATATCCGATCACTGTATTTATCAGCTTGTCTACTTAAGATGGCAGTTAGAGCATCAAAATAAAACTCTAGTGGGATTGAAGATAATTTTTTAACGAATTCATAGAATGAGTTGAATTTCGTCTTCCCCATAAATAGCGATCCAAAGTCAGGAGCTTGTTCCATTAGAATGTTATTTAATTCTTCGCTCAACAATTTCAATTTTGATTCAGGATTCATTATTTATTGTTTCTAAGTTGTTCTAATTGACTTTAATAAGTTCTGTTAGTTATAAAACTGCTAAAGTTTTTTCTAAAGAATTCTTTAGAATTTAGCTTTGGCCTTTACAAATTTGTTCTACGTGATAGATTAATTAATATGTTTATTGAAAAGTTTCTCATCCCCATAGTTGAAACTGAACATTGGTGTGAAATATATGGTCTTAAAGTGAAAGACTCTAGTTGTACTCAGTGTGGATCTAGACTCTCGACCGATACTCCTTTTGCAACAAAGGAATTTAGAGGGCTTTATTCAAAACCTTGTTCTTGTGGAAATTCAAATACCCCTTTTATCTTTATTGTTAAGGATTCAAAATCTCAAATCCCCAGCGCCCCACGGTATTTGCAAAGATTTGAGTGAATACCATTTGAGCTAAACCGTTTTGAATATTTCGATGTGTAATGGGCATTCCTGGCGTTGACCTTCTCAGATAGAATTCATTTTTAGAATACTTCACTCTAATTTTTTGGCGAATAACCTGTTCGCTTCTCATTCTTTTGATTAACCATTTATTGAGGTTCTTTGCAATTCGATATAGATCTTTGTAATTACCTGTGTGGCTATGAACATGGAAAAGAACGTTGCCTGCATTTAACTCTAATTCATAATGTAATGTTAGATTATTTGGACCCGCAATGTGACCTTCAATTTTATTATTAGAAGTAAGTTTAGTCATATGCAGGAATCGAAGCGTTCTCTTTTTGTTTTTATACTGAATGTCTCTGAGGTGCATATTTTGATTTGGATGGTGAACTTCCAAATGGGTCAGTAAATCCTGAAAATCGGATGAACTAGGACTGACATAATTTCTCATTACATTTTGTAGGCTCATATTATCCCTTTTGAGTGGTGTTGTAGCATTTCGGGAATTTTGTGAGCTTTTTTATATAAGAAAACTTATTTTTGGTTAAAGACCTAAGCCGTAAGAATTGTTGAGAATGATAAAACCTCAAGGGCATAGTTTTTGTGCTTTGGGACAAAATGAGGCTATGTGTATAAGAAGTTTTATCGAAACTGCTCATGTCCCCGAATCTTCTCTTCAAACTCCTTCTCATCCGATTTACTCAACGTCCTTGCAACCTTTGCATCACTTTTTTCCCATCGTTTTAGCCACTCTTCACCAAGCAGAGTCATTCCTAGCTTTTTCGCTAGAGTTGCCTCGTTGAAGGCAACCGTCGTTGTGCTCTTTGGGCCGGTCGCTGGTCCGTAGCCAACAGTGAAGCCAACTGCGAGGAGTGTGGCCCGAACTGCAGTGGATGCCGAGTAGTTCAGAAGCTGAACTTCATTCCCTCGGCAGTATTCAAAGATTCTGGCGAAGGCTTCCTCGCTCCAGAGCTCCACATTGGTATGGATAGAGAAAGGGTCATAGAAAATCACGTGAGGTTTTGGTGCTCCCTGGAATGTGTGAGAGAAATCTCCATGAAAGAGTTCCCACCCAATATTCTCCTTAGGAGAGACCCATTTGTTGTTCTTTAGGAGTTCGTGCGGAGCTGCGTGATGAAGGTGCGGAAAGTGATGTGCGTTTCTTAAAGCAAGTTTTAGAGGATCGGTATCGTTTTCAAAACTCACTATACGGATCTTACCCTTGAAATCTTTATTTAAAAATTCATGGATGACCGCCATTGAATTATGGGCGGCTCCGAGGCCCACGTCCCAAATGACGACTTCATCAAGGTCGTTAAGTCGCTCATCAATTCGAGCGGGTAGCACGTAGAGATTGCGCGCTTCTTCTTGAGGAGGATTTACAGAATGCATAACTTCGCCGGAACTCTTCTGGCGTATGCTTGAAAATCCTCGACCACCATCATAGACTTCGTAATCTCCGAGCTGAAGACGTTTATCTTTTTTGTAAGGTTTCTCAGGAGTCATTGGAGTAGGGGGATTTTCTTCATCGCTCATGACAAGTTCTTTTCTCTTACGGTTATAAAAATCTAGAAAAGTTCCGCCAAGAATATTCATTCTTATCTCACGCATTAAACAGTGATAGAAAGTAATGTTGTGTAGGGTGAGTAGGTGCCAACCGAGAGGCTCATCAGTTTTCATGAGATGATGAAGATACGCACGAGAGTAGTTGGTGCAGGTCAGGCAATCACAATTCGGATCAAGCTTCTCTTCAGAGAACTTGTACACCGAGCGCCTCATCTGGAAATTCCCGAGACTCGTGAAAACAACTCCTCGCTGGGCATATTGGTTCGGGATAATACAGTCGAACATGTCGACCCCGCGATGAACTGCTTCGAGGATGTCGATGGGAGTTCCGACTCCCATGAGATAGCGCGGGAGATTTTCTGGAAGCATCTCAGTTGCGATTGCTGTGAAGTCTTCTCGTTCGGATTTCGTCTCCCCGACAGCTAGACCGCCAATCGCAAGTCCGTCAAAGCCTTCACCATTAACTCTAAGATTTGTCAGGACATCAGCGCTTTGCTTACGGAGATCTTCGTGACAGGCACCCTGAACAATCCCAAACATGCTTTGTCGAGAATCACCACGGGCCTCGAGACTTCTCTTTGCCCACCGGTGAGTTAGTTCCATCGCGGCTTTTGCATCTTTGTGGCTGGCATTGGATTCGATACACTGATCGAGTACCATCATGATGTCACTGTTGATTGCCTTTTGCATGTCGATCGAGAGTTCAGGTGTGAGCAGGATCGGCCGATTATCGACATAGCTCAGAAAGCGCGCCCCTTTTTCATTCATCTCGCGAGAATGGGAGAGCGAAAAAATTTGAAAACCACCGGAGTCCGTGAGAACGGGACGATCCCAGTTCATGAACTTGTGGATGCCACCGAACTTCCTCATTACTTCCGCGCCTGGGCGAAGGAGGAGGTGGTATGTGTTAGCTAGGAGAACGTTAGATCCGGCAACTTTAAGTGATTCGACGGTCTGGTTTTTCACGGTGGCCTGGGTACCGACCGGCATAAAGATCGGCGTCTGCACCTCTCCGTGAAGAGTTGTGAATGTTGCCGCTCGCGCGCGCGATCCTGATGCTTTGGCCTCAAGCTTAAAATTCAATCGACTCATTATTCGTAACTCACTTTTAAAAGATAAAGTCCTCGCGGATCGGCTTTTTTCCAGGGCCGCTGCTCTTTCTGCTCTCCATGAAGAAGCCCTGAGAAGTCTTCTACCGTGAGCCTGCCGTTTCCGACCATCCAGAGGGCGCCTACAAGGTGGCGGACCATGTGTTTCAAGAACCCCTTGCCGACGATGCGGAATTGCCAGCAGCTAGTGATTTGTCCGGCGGTAAATAGGGTGTCCTGGAACAGTTCACGAGGATCGATCAGTGCGAGGTCGCACTCCAAGATATCCCGAATTGTTGTGTTAGAGATTCCGCCAATCGACCAGAAGTTTCGAAAGTCGTTTCTTCCTCTAAGCATGTCGATGCAGGTCTGCATGTGATCGATGTTTAGAGGATATGGGGTCTGTGCGATATAGCGCTGATCTTGGCCTGAAACTCCAGGCGTATTCGTGAAGAGGTAACGATACTCTTTCGAGGTTTGATCGACAGACGGGATGAAGTCTCCCGCGCATGGAGAGATAGCGAGACATCGGATGTGCGATGGTAGAGCTGCATTCAATCGTGCAGGATCAAGCGGTGATGGATCTTCGGTCGAAATCTTGACCACCTGACCGAAGGCGTGAACACCCTTGTCTGTGCGAGAGGCTGACCTGGTTGTGACTTTCGCCTGGAGGATCTGCTCTAAAGCGAGATTAAGGTCACCCTGGATTGTGGGCATGCCTTCCTGCCATTGGAAGCCTATGCGGTCGGTTCCGTCGTATTGAATTATGGCCTTGTAGTAGTTCATGGCAATATCATGACTTAAGAATTTCGAGTAGGCCATGTCCCAGAGCTTTTTTCATAACCCAATTGGACTCCTATACATCACATAAATTGCTCTTTTTGAGAAATCTTTGGCCAAGTATTAAGATGTAAAGCCGAATAGTGGTCATATCAAAATTAGAATAATGTCATTTAACTTTCCAAAGATGATAACTGGATCAAAGAATTATAAATATTAAAGGTGGTCTTTTGTGAATTGCCATGCCTGCCATAGCGGCATCAGTCTTAATGCTAAATTCTGCCAAAATTGTGGAGTACAAATTCAGGAAGTGAGTGTGAATCACAATACTCATATTGAAGGACAGGACTTGAATCCGAGGAAAGGTTCTTGGATCTATTGGATTCTCGGAGTTCTTGTATTTCTAATATTATTAAACGGGTTAATTGGTCACGATGGACATAGAGGTGTAGCTTCAAAGGCCCCTGTGGAGGTCAAGACGATCCTCCCTCCTAAACCCGCTCTAACTGAGGCTGAGAAAGTTTCAATTTTAAAGAGATTCAGCAAAAGTCGAGACAAGATGGAAGGAATAACTTGGTATGAATCAAAAAGAGACAAGGAAACCTACGATTCCAGGATGATGCTCTACATGGGATCAACTACGGATTCTTACTGGTTGAGAATGAAAATTCGTTATTATGGTGATGATTGGCTCTTTTTAGAAGGAGTTAAGTTTCTTATAGATGGTACGGTAATAGATTATCCCTTCAATAAATATGAAGTCAAAAGAGATAATTCAAGTGGAAGTGTTTGGGAATGGATAGATGTGAAAGTAAATGAAAATGAAATGGGATTATTAACTCTTTTGGCAAATGGAAATTCTACAGAAATGCGTTTCATAGGAAGTCAGTATCGACGAGATAGAAAGATAACAAAAGCTGAGCGTCAGGCAATCAAGGATATGCTTTCTGCATTCGAGAAATTGAAATAATTCTTTCCATTGTTACAAATGAAGATAGAACAACATTTTGAAAAGAAGTTTTTATGAAATTAATTTTTACGGCCCTTGTAACATTGTTTTCAGTGTCAACGTTTGCGAAGGATGGGAGGTTTATTGTTATTTTTCATCCTTCAATAAGGGCCGACTCAGTATTATTGGATACCCAAACTGGAAGAATATGGAAGGATACATGTTATAAGCAGAACGAAGAAGGACATTGCACAATCTCTGCATTTACTGAGCAACCTATAATAGGAATTTCGACTTCTGAAAAAGATTTTAAGAAGTATATTGAGAACTCGGAGAAAAAATAAATACAATAATGGTGAGGATATTTAATATCCCCACCATTAACTTTTTTACCAGCCAGTTTTGGATGGACGTCTTCTCGTTCCTGAACCGTAATTATAGTTTGTCTCATAGTCCCTAGGCTTATTTCCATAAGAACCTGTGTATGGATTTATATTACCACGAGTCGAGTAATTATCATTTCGGGTATTATTTGATTCTGTTTTATAGTGCCCCTGTACATAAGTACCGTCTCGCCTCTGGTATCCATTAACCCAATTGTCAGCTATCGCCGAGAATGAGATTAAAAGCATTGCTACTGTAATTGTCTTCATAGTCCTCCCTTGATACTTCAGACAGCTGTTACGACCTTGTTTGAAATAAGATTGAAATAATATTTCTTAATTTAAATATTTGAAGTCTAACTGGCTTATTAAAGGAGGTTTTAAGAATTCTTAAGCAAATTGAGAAAAGCTTTAAACTGAGGATCCAGCACACTTTTCCTGAAATATTACTTCAAGAAATGTCTGATGAAGCCACGATTAGAGAATCATTCAATTTGTGTAGGACTGGCCAGAAGTTGATATTAGATAAAGCGATTCACTATAAGGTAGACGTAAGAGAACAGTAGAGTTTTTTCCCACGGCTGCTAATGCCATTCCTCGGCATAATAGATTCACATTTCCCTGAATCCTCACGCACATCGAATCCGGGCTGTCTATAAACTCTGAATTATTCAATCTGAGGATTAAAACAGTGGCCCCCTCTGGTACAGCACCGATAGGAGGAACAACAAAGAATGTTAGCTGAGTAAAAGCGATAAGGAAAAAACTTAAAATAATGCTAGTAAAAACTATTTGTTTTCTAGTTAATTTCACCCGATGTTCTCCTGATTTTAATCCCGTCTTCTTGATGGACCACTCGACCAATAATTCTTTTTTTCTGATATCCCCCTTCCGAAAAAAGAGAAAGGGGGATAAATTCTTATGCCGCTTTTGATGTTTGAATGTTTTCTGATACACAAATGTTGTGCTTTATTTCTTCAATAAATGCATTTACTGCTTGAATTTCTTCTTTCGTCGTCGAGACCTGAACTGAAAACTTTGTTTGGCTCGAGGTGATATTAAACCAGGTAGTTTTGGTCATGAAGTAGATACAAATTAAACCAGTTGCCACGAAGCCCATAAGCATCATTCCCTGAAAACTTTGTGCAAACGCCATAATAAGGGCACATGCCAAAAAGAAAAAACCAGCATAAAGCCATCTTTTATTTTCAGTGCTTACAATTCCGAATGAATCGACTTGGCATAGAGGGATATAGTTAATTACCTTGTTGCCATTAAAATTTAGCTCTTGTTTGATGAAGCCTTTTTCCAAAGAAATGTTTTTCCAGTTCAAGTTTAACCCTTTTGAAAGTTTTGACGATAATTCGCATTTCGGATTCGGGATTCTATAGTTTACTTAAGATTTCTTAATTCAATTGATATACACGTGATAGAGCAATGGATGCCTGTCATTTATTGAACTCTATAATCCTTTAGTATTCCGAGGAGTCAGGAAAATGGAATCGTAGGTAACATTATTGTAGTTAAGAGAGAGAAAGGCATTTGGATAAAGGATTCAGCAATAATATCAAACCGAGCAGCATAAAATAATGGGTACAAAACTTTCACCTAAGGATTTAGCGCTCTACAACTATGTAGATGAAGTCCTATACAATAAATGGGACCCCATTGGCGTTTGTTTTGACCCTGCTGCTCGAACAGAATATCGAGCTTATTTGCCAGAAGTGTTCTCTCTGCTTAAACAGTCTAAGACTGCAGATGAGATTGCAGATTTTTTAGTAGATATTCAGGATGATCGAATGGGCCTTCCCGTCTCCCGTCAAGGCAGGAAGAAGATTATTGAAATTGCCCAGATGCTTATTGACTATAAAGCTAACCTTGGCGTTTGAAATCCGCACCATACCTTGTCTTGACCTGACTTCCTCTATGATCCTTTCCTCATGAAGGAGACCCCATGAACTACCTTTTGCCTCTGCTTTTGCTCCTAGCACTAACCGGCTGCTCAACCACCAAGAAAGAAGACAAACTTAAAAACGAAATCACCCAAAGACTCTTCGATCTGTGGGACAAAACCATTGGCGACTCTGTCTCCGATTCCAAAACGGCCTCAATCGCCAACAAGAAAGTCGAACTCAAAAGACCCTTCGAGCTCGCGATCTATTTCAAACAGCCTGACAAAAAAGAAGACTGGCGCTGGACTAGGGAAGACAAAGTATTTCTCCAGAACAAGCTCGACGATAATAAGAATATCGTAAAGCGCTCCTTCGAACTCATCAACACCGCCGGCACTGAAGACATTAAGGCTTTGCGAACAATGGCCGCTCAACAAGGAGCTGATGCTCTATTAATCGTGCAAGGTAAAGCCGAAGTGGAAAGTAATCTCAATGCCGCTGGATTATCATATGTGGTTCTTGTTCCTACGCTCTTTGCCAATGGAAATACCGTCACTAGTGCTTTTGTCACTCAGGCTGTACTATGGGATGTACGAGATTCCGTCGTTCACTTAGGTTCTGAAACCGAAGGTGAGTGGAAGATGAAGCGTCCGCTCTTCTTTAAACAAGAGGAAAGGGCGATTAATAAAGCAAAAGAAGAATCACTTCTTCATTTAGAAGAGCAGTTAACTAAACAAGCAACTGAACGCTGGAAAGGATAACCAATATGCAATCCCCAAAGAATTTAATCTGCCTCATGTACGATAAAGATGCTGAACAAGCGGCACGTTTTTACGCGGAAATTTTCCCTAATAGCTCCGTCGGCGCAGTTCATCGCGCTCCAACTGACTATCCATCAGGCAAAGCAGGGGACGTACTGACTGTGGAGTTCACCGTTCTAGGCATCCCATGCGTAGGTGTAAATGGCGGAACCTACTTCAAGCACTCTGAGGCTTTTTCCTTTCAAATCGCGACCGATAATCAGGAAGAAACAGACAAATACTGGAATGCCATTGTGAAAAATGGTGGTCAAGAAAGTCAGTGCGGCTGGTGCAAAGACCGTTGGGGAATTTCGTGGCAAATCACTCCGCGTACACTAACAGAGGCCATGGCTCGTGGTGGGGATGAGGCCAAACGTGCCTTCACCGCCATGATGAACATGAAAAAGATTGATGTGGCCGCGATCGATGCCGCTAGACGTGGGTGATTAAACCGGCTTCTTAGTTCTGTATCCAGGTTTCGCAAGAATCTCGATATAGAAGTGATCAGCACCTTCGGTCACCACGCCATCAATACACTTATTGATTTCTGATACGTGAATGATAAGTGATGTATGGCTTTCTTTTCCAAATCTGCAGTCAAAATCCCAAAAATCAGACCCTTCTTTAAGGGTCTTTCTTCTTTCACGGGCGATGTATTTGCTGATCTCGTATTTTACAAAATCAACTTGGCGTGCAGGGGCTTTCTTTGGGTCAGTAAGTTTAAATGTCTTTTTCATAGTCATTTCTTAGCTCTTTTAGGCCTATTCTGGCTATCTTTTCCTCACAAAGCTTCGTATAAACCAGCATGGCCTATTTTCACGAACTCATTAAAAATACTTTGATTCTTCAAAATCTCGAAGAGCTTCAATTTTTTGAAGCGACTGATATTCAAAGGGAGGGAATTCCTCTTATTCGTGAAGGGCGAGATATCTTTGGAGTGGCACAAACAGGGACAGGAAAGACCGCTTCTTTTTGCCTGCCACTGATTGAAAATCTCTTGAACTCGGAAATAACGAAAGTTCCAAGTGTTTTAATCCTGGTGCCGACTCGTGAGCTTTGCATGCAGATCGAGGAAAATATTCAGGCCTTTGCTAAGGGAAGTCCGCTGAAGTCCACTGCCATTTACGGTGGTGTAAAACACATCTACCAAGCCGAGGATATTAATCAAGGCGTAAATTTCATTGTAGCGACTCCTGGAAGGCTTCTGGATCTTCTAAAAAAAGAATTGATCAAACTCACCGGCATTGAGGTCTTAGTTCTGGATGAGGCCGATCGAATGCTGGATATTGGTCTGATTGAAGATTTGAAACAGATCTTAAAGTTTATCCCTAATCGTCGTCAGACACTTTTGTATTCGGCGACTGTTCCGGAAAGCATTCGTAAACTTTCAAAAAACTTCCAAAAGAGTCCGGCTTTCATTGAAGTTACGAGGAACTCATCCATCAGTTCGGAAATCTCACAATATGTTTACCACTGTGAGGCCAATCAGAAGCTCCCACTCCTAAAGCAAATCATTATGGATGAAGCTTTTGGCTCGGTTTTGATTTTTACCAACTCCAAAAACGTAGCAGATGAAGTGGCCACGTATTTAACAAGAAATTCAATCGAGACTCGGGCGATTCATTCTGATAAAAAGCAAGCTGAGCGAGAAAAGTGCATTAAGCAATTCGCTGACGGTAAAATCAATATCCTGGTCGCAACGGACCTTGTGGCACGTGGAATTGATGTCGAAACGGTCTCGATGGTAATTAATTTCGATCTTCCTATTGAGCCTGAGGCCTATGTTCATCGAGTAGGGAGAACAGGGCGAGCTGGCAGATCAGGACTTGCTTACAGTTTCTGCACCAAGAGTGAGTTAAAATATTTAGAAAAGATTGAAAAGCTAATTGGAGGGTCGCTACATCCTAAATAAAATGCTAAAGTTGTAGGATATGAATGAAACACCAAAAATCTCTTGGACTGACCTAGATCTCTCACCCGAAATGCTCAAACTTATTGAGGAAATTGGTTACGGCCATCCTTCCGATGTACAGGCTCAAACAATTCCACTGGCCCTCGAAGGAAAAGATGTCCTTGTTTCTTCTCAGACTGGAAGTGGAAAGACCGCAAGTTTTGTCATTCCGAGCGTTGAAAAGTTTAAAAATAAAAATGGAACCTACATTCTTGCTCTTGCTCCCACGAGGGAGATTGCCCAGCAAACAGGAGAAATTTTCAGAAGAATTGGCGAACCGTTCGGCATGAAAGTGGCCGTGTGTATCGGTGGTGCCGATATGAATGCTGAAAAGGCGGCCCTTGCTTTAAGCCCTCATATCATCGTAGCGACGCCTGGAAGACTCTGTGATCATCTTGAGCGAGGAAACTTGTGGTTGGATTTCATTCAGTGTCTGATTTTCGATGAGGCCGACCGCATGCTTGAGATGGGTTTTGCTAAACAGATCGACATCATTACAGAACAGATCCCTAAATCTCGTCAAACGCTTATGCTCTCAGCGACCTTTGCTCCGCAAGTTGAAAAACTGGCCCGCAAAGCGATGAATAATCCTGAACAGGTGATTATTTCTAAGACCGAGCAATCGACGCCAAAAATTGATCAGATGCTCTTTTGGCTTCCTGAAGAAAGAAAGCTCTCAAAGCTCGTGCAGATTCTTACAGAAGAAAAAGGCACAGTCTTTGTCTTCGTGAATGCTAAAGAAAAAACCTTCCAGCTCACGCGACTTCTTCACCATCGAGGCATTCAGGATGTGACTTACATTCACTCTGATCTTCAGCAAGAACACCGTGAACTTGCAGTCGCTGACTTTAAATCCGGAAAATTTCGTATTATCGTCGCCACCGACGTGATGGGAAGAGGAATCGACGTGGATGATGTCGCCCATGTTGTGAACTATGACGTTCCCAAGGAAGCGGCCGATTATATTCACCGGATCGGTCGGACTGGCCGACGTGGGTTAACTGGACATGCCTCAACTTTCGCGATTCCTGGAAAAGATGATAAAGCGATTGCGGCGATTGCTAAACTTCGTGGAAAACCTGCTCCGGCCAAACCTGTGCCAGGTGAAAAGCGAAGACCTAGACCTCAGAACGATCAAAGAAGACAACAGCATCCGAAAGTTCATAAGCAATCTGCACCCAAAATACCTCCAGAGGTCGCTCTTCCACCGGTAGAAGCGAAGAAAGTGGGACTGCTTGAGAAGATTAAGAACTTTTTTAGAGGCGCTCTTTCTTAATCTTCTTCACATCATTAGTATTTTTTCTTGTGCCAATAAATCAATAGGCCCGAACACGCCACCGCACAGCCAATTCCAATCGGATCATTGGCCGACGCTGGAAGGCCAAGCCCAATTTCTGAGGTCATGATGTAGGCAATTGTGAGGGAAGTCCCTGCAATTGCCGGCACACTCACAATCCAGTGAAACGTCTTCTTATTGAATAAATATTTCGTCGCTAACCACAACACACTGGTTGAAAGAAGCATGTTCGAGAAAGCGAAGTAGCGCCAGATTAATGAGAAATCAATCTTTGTCATGAAGTAGGCGATCAATAATAGCGGCATCGAGATGAGAAGGCGATTTCTCATGCTTTGAGGAATTTTGAATGCATCCACGATGGTTAAACGCAGGGCCCTAAAGGCCGTGTCACCAGAAGTGATAGGGAAGATCGCCACTGCAAGAATCGCCATGATTCCTCCAAATGAGCCAAGATATGAAGTGGAGATTTGATTCACCACGAGTCCTGGTCCACCTTGATCGATTAAAGCTTTAAGCTCGGGATAGCCACCAGGGAATGCGGCGATTCCGGCCAGTGCCCATACGGCCGCAACTACACCTTCGGCCAGCATCGCCCCGTAAAAAACCGGACGTGCATATTTTTCATTGGTCAAACATCTGGCAATGATTGGTGACTGAGTTGAGTGGAAACCACTAATAGCACCACAGGTGATAGTCACAAAGAGAAGAGGCCAAACCGGTGGAGCAGATGGATCTCGATTAAGAAGCTCATGGCCCATGTGTTGTGCATGATCGAAATAAGCGAAAATATTTTTTATCTCAGGAAGCATCGGTGCTGAAACAAACAAAGCAATCAGCATTGAGATTGTCATCACCACCATGAGTAGGCCAAATGCCGGATAAAGTTTAGTAATAATTTTATCAATCGGAAGTAGAGTCGCGAGAAAGTAGTAAATCAGAATAATGAGGACCCACAGCTGATTGCTTGAAAGAAAAGTATCTTTAAAAACATCGAGATTACTAATCAGTCCTGCTGGGCTCATGATAAACACGACACCAACAAAGAACAAAAGCATCGCTGTAAAGAGAAGCATCAAAGCTTTAAAATGTTTTCCCAAATAGTGTCCCGCAATTTCAGGAAGACTCTTACCACCTTCCTTAAGACTTAGAACACCAGAGAAATAATCGTGAACCGCACCACCGATGATATTTCCGAGAATGATCCAAACGAAAGCAATTGGACCGTATACCGCTCCCAAGATTGGCCCGAAGATTGGACCAACACCGGCGATATTCAGGAATTGAATCAAAAATGCGTTGAGTGGTTTGACCTTCACATAATCAACTCCATCTTCTAATCGAATGGCAGGCGTTTCAGCATTGGGATCAATGCATGCCTGTTTTTCGACGAAGGGGCTGTAGAATTTGTAGGCGAGAATCAAAACTAAAATACAAATAATAAATATGATCATTTCTGCATTGTAGTAGCAGAAAATTTTTTTGTGTAAAAAAAGATTATGACTGATGGAATTGTGGAATTATGGGTGGTTAGGGCAACAATATTTGTCGCTTGCTATTTTTTAATTCCAAGATTATAATGCAATAATTATTGTCACAATATTGGAGTATTTGGATGAATCTAATTGAATTACTTAACTGGCGATATGCCACTAAGGCCATGAATAAAGAAACTGTTTCAGCTGATAAGGTAGATAAGATCCTAGAGGCGGCGAGACTTACACCTACTTCAAGTGGACTTCAGCAGTTTGAAGTAATCGTGATTACAAATCAGGAAATCAAAGACAAAATCAGAGCCGTATCGTGGAACCAGTCAATGGTTTCAGATTGTTCTCATCTTCTCGTGTTTGCAGCATGGGATCAGTACACGCCGGAGAGAATTAATGGGATGTTCGATCTTGTGAATGAGGAAAGAGGGTTTAAGAACGAAGGCTTTGAGGCGTACCGCCAGAAACTTCTTTCTATGTATCCTCAGCAGGACCCGGAAGTAAGCTTCCAACATGCTGCCCGTCAGGCCTATATCGCACTTGGTACGACGATGGTTGCTTGTGCAGAACTTAAAGTGGATTCAGTTCCGATGGAAGGATTTGACCCTAAAGCTGTGGATGAGATCCTGAATCTTAAGGCCCGCGGACTAAGAAGTGCAGTGATGCTACCGATTGGTTATCGTGAGGCTAAGAATGACTGGCTTGTGAATTTGAAAAAAGTTCGCCGTCCGAAAGAACAGTTTATCGTTGAAGTGAAATAATCCGATTTGAGTGCCAGCTAACACCTGGCACTTTTCTCTTGTTCCCCGCCATGAAACCTGTCTAAAATATTCTTATATCAATCTATTTAGAAGGTTTTATGCAATTTCATCAGGATTTTAAAGGCCCACAGTCTAATATGCATTTCAATTTCCCTGAGGTGCAAGACTTTGAACCTGATTACTTGCCTGAGGTCATTTCACCTGTCTTTATTGATTCAAGTGTAAGCATGACTTATTCTAAGCAGAGTTGGTTTAAGAAGATGCTGACACTTCCAAAAGTGGCGACATTTGTTCTTGAAAGCCTTGATAAGATCAGCAATTTCTCTAATGACATCAATAATTCAGTTAATAAGGTCGCAAGCCGCGTTTCGGTTCTGGAAGCGAGCCAGGGAGATTTTAGATCTCTGAATGAAAGACTGGGGCAGGTTGAGTTGAAGGTTACTGATTTACCTGAACTCAAAATTCAGCTTCAGGAACTATCTAAGAAGAATCGCATCATGACGATGTTGATGCTAGTCATGGCATTAGTTAATCTGGGTCTTGCAGCTTTTATTTTTATTAAGTAGCGTAAGCTCTATGAAAGAATTTATTGATCATATTTTAAAGATCCTAAATACGAATGGCTTCCCTCAAAAGCGCGTATCACTTCCGACTGAAAAAATGTATGAAGCGGCCGATAATAAAGGTTTTAGCTTTAACCAAGTTCTGGAAGAGTTAAAAGCTTCTCACAATATTGATGCTCAGATTGGACCAGATAAAATCATCTTTTCTCAGGTGGCCACATCAACGACTTCAAAACAAGAAGACATGATGAAGCAAGCTCAGGAGATGATGTCTAAAATGAGTCCAGAGGAATTGAAGCGAATCCAAGACATGTTCATGAATATGTCACAGGAAGAAAAGGAAGAGATCCTTAAAAAAGGCAAAGACCTCGGTCTGATTTAAAGATGAAGTTGTCTTCCGAGCTGGATTCATTTGTTCAGAGTCATTTAAATCTTCAAGTTAAGATTTCCTATCCAGAACACCATGATTTCTTAATTCGCCATAAATTAAATGAGTGCTCTCAAGTTCTAGATGTCGGCACTGGCAACGGAACATTCGCGGTCCGTTTGGCCCAGGACCATCCAAACATTCATTTCGTTGGAATCGACAAACGTAAGCACTGTATTGATAGTTGTAAGCTTTCTCAAAACTTCGAGGCATTTCAAGTTGATATGTTTTCTCGCGAAAGCACGTTCGACTTTTCACGGTTTGATGGATTCTTGATGAGGTATTTCTTACTTCATGTGGATAACGCTCAAAAGATTTTGGAGCTATTCAAAACCAAATCAAAAAGGCCCTCAAAATTTTGGATCATTGACCTCGATTGGTCGCAGTTTACCTGCGAACCTCAGCATGAGACTTTCGATAAACTGACCAAGCTAGTTAAAGACTTCTGTTCTAAGATTTCAGTAGAGTCTAGGGGAGGGCAGAACGTTTTGCCTCTCCTTCAAAAATTAGAATTCCAAAATATCATCGTCGAAAATATTCCTTTCTCTACTCAAACTATTCCCATAGATGAACTTGCCCTTTATCTGAAGCAAGAAATTCAATGCTATTCCATCATGAGTGGCAGGGCCTCAAATGACCCTGAAACATCTGAGATAGTTCAATTTATTAATGAGGATTTCAGAACCGGGAAATATCAGATTTCTTACGGAATGATTCTGGTATCAGCGGAACTCAATTAGTGGTCCTTCTCTTGCATTTCTCCTTTAGAGGCCAAAACAAAGGAGACGTGTATGTATCTAGTCGTGCGAAAATACAAATATGTAGGAAACAAACAAGAACTTAGCAGTAAGATTGATAAAGGATTTGTTCCGTTGATCTCGAAGTTAAAGGGATTCGTCGATTATTACTGTATGTTTGCCGATGATAGCACATTGGTTTCTGTGAGCATATTTCAGGACGCAAAAGGTGCTGATGAGTCCGTGAGAGTTGCCCGTGATTTTGTGATAAAGAACCTTTCGCAATACTTTCCTGATAAGCCCGAGATATTTTCCGGTGAGGCCTTTACCCAAGGTCAAGGCCAGGATATTAGGAAAGCGGCATAAGGCAATCTTCCACATTCTTTCAAGGTTTTTGTCCTATCAATATTAACCATGAGAACACTTTATATTGGCGGACAAAAAAAGAAGAATAACACTGGATCATACTGGAAGGTCTATATCTTTCTCATCCTACTTTTGGTGATTATTGGAGCAGTTTTAAAATTAACTGGGCCAATGATCGTTGAAGATTGGATCAATAAGAAGGGTGACGACACTGCAGGATATGCTTTCTCAGTTCGAGATGTGGAACTTTCTCTTGGGAAAGGACAAATGGTCCTCAAAGATGTGAAAATCTTCAATTCGAAGACCTCCAACGAGATGCTCGAAGCGCCTAATCTTACCATTCAATTAAACTGGTCAGATCTTCTCATGTCTCAAAATAAAAAGGTCTCAGTCTTTGCTGACAAAGTTGATCTTTTTCTTTCTAAAGATTTATCTTCCGAAATGGAGAGGATTAAGACTGTTGGTGAAAAACATAAGCAAGACCTCTACCTTGATGCCATTGAAGGTAAGATCAGTAAATTGAACATTATTGAAAAGAAAGAAGATCAAAGTCGAACAGTGCTTGAGCTGAACGATGTGAACTTAAAAGTAAAAGAAGTCTCTCTACTTTCGATTAATAAGAAAACCGAATTTAGTCTTACTTCGGTGATCGCCGACGGTGGGAAGCTTAATCTTACAGGTAAAACCCATGAAGGAAATGGCGACACTCCTTGGTCTATTCATGGCTCTTTGAAGTTTGTACCTGCCGGCTTCTTTAATAAAATCGCAGGCGATGAGCTGCCTTTTTCTTTCAATGAGTCTCATTTGAACGCGGAAATTACTGCTTACTCTGACAAAGGCACAGTGATTGGGGAAATCACGCCTGATATTAAGAAGCTGAATCTCATTGATGAGAGACCAGGTATCCCAACTCAGTCGATTGCCCGAGCATTGAGCGATGAACTCACTTTTACTTTGCCTTTCACTTTGAAGGACAAACTGACAGTGGATTACGAGGACACTTATAGAAAACTTAAAACTTATCGAAAGTATCCTACGGCAATCGCAACGTCTGAACCTACCGAGGCAAAGGTCACTGAGACCGCAAAGAGCAAGAAATCATTTTCTTTTTGGCCTTTTAACTCAAATTAATAGAGACTGGAGATTTCTTAGGTCTTTTGCAGAATACGGAAGACCTTTTACATTGAAGCTGTTTTGATTACTGATCAACACAGCTTCTGCCAGTCGTTCACACAGTCTTCCCTTACAAAGAGCGACATTCATTTTAGATTTAGGTAATTCAGATAAAAATGCAGGAAATGCATTGAGCTTGTCTGAAAAAGCAAAGGTGCCGTTCAAAGGAATGTAAGCTATTTCATCATGAGACCGTAGATCAATCAGGTTAATTTTCTTTGATTTAATGTCTTTGGCGAGGGATTCCAGCGTGCAGTCAAACAAAAGGTCCTCTGAGAGGAGAGATTGTTGATCAAGCGCCAGCGCTGAATTAACCAAGTCGAAATACTGGCCATCGTCCAAGGAATAGAAGTGAAAGTTCTTCACCTTACTAACGCTCAAAATATTTGCTTTATGAAGTGAAATCAAGTGCAGCGACATATTTTGAATGGATTGATTGAATTTCTTCGCACACTCTTCAACTGTCCTTGGTGAAAAAGATATAAACTGAAGAATTTTCAATTTAATCGGAGAACTTAAGAGCTTAAAGAAGATGGCCTTCTCTTCAAAATAACTATCTTTTCTTTCATTTAATGATTTCATGGTGTCAGGGTAACATACTTTTTGTATTGACTCAAATTCTATTCAAGTGTTAACTTGAATAGAATTTGGGGGATCACTATGAATTATTCTTTAGCATTAAGACTGGTTGTCGGATGGACTTACTTTTCCGCGTTCTGGAGACGACTCGTCCTGGAGAATAAGCTGGATCCCGAGGCGGTTGGATACATTGGAGAGAAATTTAATCATTTCTTTCCTAATGCTCTCTTGATCAAAGGACCCATTGAATATCTTTTGACCCATCCTGATCTTCTCTGGTGGACCATGACTGTATTTACTATAGTGGAAGGAGTTATCGGCCTTCTTCTTATGCTAGGGCTATTCACAAGATTAACAAGTCTGGGTGTTATTGGTCTTGCTCTCGGAATTCTTTTAAGTGCTGGTTGGCTCGGAACAACTTGTTTGGATGAGTGGCAAATTGGTATTCTAGGAATGGCCGGAGGACTGAGCTTATTTTTTACAGGAGGCGGGGAATACTCGTTGGATCATGCTCTTAAACTTAAAAAGTTAGATCTGTCTTTTCTTACAAGTTACTTCAGGCCAAAGTTGATCATCACAAGTTCTCTCATTGTATTTTTTATCTCTCTGGCCACCAATCAGGCCTTTCATGGTGGAGTCTGGGGAAAACTGCATAATAAATCAGTAAACCCTAAGCTTGAAATCACGAATCTTGCGTATGCTAATGATGTGATTACTTTTGATCTTATGAGGACTGAAGGGGTGGATGTATATGGATCTTTTGTCTATCGTCTGGAAGTTCTTGATTTAAGCCAAAAAGAGCCTCTTTATAAGATCGAAGGGGAGCAGTGGAAAGATTCTAAGATTCAAATTCAAAATAAATATATTGCTAAAATTAAGCAGGACAAATTTTCTCTTCTCGCTCCACTGGGGGCCAAGGCACAGATCTCGTTAAAGTTGGATAAGAAAATTTCTAATGAGTATTCCCTTCGCTTGACAGACATCAATGGGACCTCTTGGAGTTTGGGTTCCATTGATATGAAAATCAAAAATGATATTAGTCTTCAGCAAAGACTAAAATCCGACTCGGTCTTTATCATTGATGTAAGGGAAAAGGATGAGTTTGATAAAGGTCATATTTCCGGAGCTGAACTCATGCCGGTGGGAAGCCTTGAAAACGACTTCGAAGGCATTCCTTCAGATAAGAAAATTCTGATCTACTGCCAGTCTGGAATTAGAGCACAGAGAGCTATCGAAATTCTGAAAAAGAAGGGAATACCTGCCGAGAACATTGGTGGATATCCACATCTTAAAGAACTAAAAATCTGATCTCAAAATAAAACCTACAAGAGAGATGGCCAAGAAGATAATAACTAATAGGTCGATTCCGAATTTTATGATTCTTTCTTTTCGTAATTGATCAACGATCTGATCACGAATCTGATTCTTGGAATCGTCTTCTTGGCACATATTTCTTAGAAGTTATACTGGGCCCCTACACCGGCACTATGCTCTGTGAACATTAGTCCTGCCGACCATGCCCAATTGTTCTGATACATCAATGAAATTTCAAATTCCGATGGTTGCTTCTGTCTGAATGTAAACTCTGCATCGGTGTAAAGGGTCTTGGTCCATTGAAAACGTTTTTCCAGGTCAAAACGAATTCTTCCTTCATGATCAATCAAAGTATGAGTTTCAAATAAGAAAGGTAGAATGTAACCAACACCGGCCACTCCAGCTCCATATCCTTCGACAATGGTTCCACCGACAATAAGGTTGGTCCATTTATTCAACCAATGCTTATAGAATGCATCACCTTCACCTTGCCAGCCGAAATCATTACGAAGCTCAGTACGCAATTCAAGCTCGTCCCAAGTATTCATTAAATTAAGCTGTGCTTGAGCGTGGTTTGTTGCGGCCTCTAGCATTCCTCGGTAATAGATGTGGTCATGCAGATGTGGATCATGTTTTTGTAGTTCTTTAATTTCTTTTTTAGGTGTGAATGATGAGTATTTCACAACACGCGCCATACCAGTTTTTAAGTGATAGAGGTTGTGACAGTGGAGCATCCATTCACCTGGTTCATTGGTATAGAACTCAATGACCTTCGTGGTGTGGGGAGCAACATCCACGGTATGCTTCATTGGTGATTTTTCGCCCTTATCATTTAAGACTCTGAAGAAGTGGCCATGAAGGTGCATCGGGTGATGCATCATTGTGTTGTTTACAAAGGTAAAGCGCACGACTTCATTTTCATTGATCGTCAGAGTTCTGTCCTGATGAATGGCCTTACCGTTGATATGCCATACATATCTTTCCATATCGCCATCAAGAACTAGTTTTACGTCATGGCGAGGGATATTGGCGGGAAAATCAGTGCGAGAGATGGCCTCGGCCTTATTGACGTCAAAGGAATCAATGACCTCTTCTGAGGTTGAAGAGTGGCCCATCTTTGAGTGGTCCATCTTTGAATGGTCCATCTTTGAGTGGCCCATCTTTGAGTGGTCCATCTTTGAATGGTCCATCTTTGAGTGATCCATCTTTGAGTGGTCCATCTTTGAGTGGTCCATCTTTGAGTGGTCCATCTTTGAGTGGTCCATCTTTGAGTGGTCCATCTTTGAGTGGTCCATCTTTGAGTGGTCCATCTTTGAGTGGTCCATCTTTGAATGGTCCATCTTTGAGTGGTCCATCTTTGAGTGGTCCATCTTTGAATGATCCATTGTTGAATGATCACCATGGCCACCGTGACCGCCATGATCCATTAGCGCATACATATCCGGAAACGGTCTTTTAGGTGCGTAAACCTTTTCTCCCATCCCAATCCATGTTGAAGCAGAGCCTGTCCCATCTTGGACCGTCGCTTTTAACTCGTAGTTCTTATGTTCTGGAACTTCGAAAAGAATATCGTATGTCTCGGCCATTCCGATCAGGAAATCTTTTGCCAGTGTCGGCTTCATATCAACGCCATCCATTGAAATGATCCTCATAGGAACATCTCCAAGAGAGACATAGAAGTACGAAGAAGCCGCGGCATTAATAACTCGGATTCGAACCTTTTCCCCAGGATGGGCCACAATACCTTGAGAGTCTTCTTTACCATTCATCAGGAAAGCATCATATCCCACATCGGAATAATCCATGCCACCCATTCGGGTCCATTCGTTGTAGAGAAAGTTTTTAAGCTTATTCTCTTTCATGGCGCCCCACCATGATCTCATGGTGTCCTTTTTATAAAGATAGTAGTCTCCATCTTTTCTGAGGTTCTTCAAAATTTGAGTCGCATTCTCGTCTGACCAATCACTCAATACAACGACGAGGTCTTTATCAGATGAGATCGTCTTTTCTTTGGGGTGGATGACAATGGCGCCGTAAACACCTTTTTGTTCCTGAACATTCGTGTGTGAATGGTACCAATAAGTACCATGCTGTCTTAGTTTAAATTTAAACGTATATTTTTCACCAGGCATAATGGGAGGTGTGTTTACGTAGGGAACTCCATCCATATAAGGATCAAGGAGAATACCATGCCAGTGAACCGACAACTCATCGTCTGGAATGTTATTGATCAAAGTAATTTCGGCCTCATCGCCCTCGGTAAATTCAAGTGTAGGTGAGGGAATTCCACCATTAAGCATAAGGGCGAAATCCACTTCCTTCTTTCCACTTAAGTTAATTTTACCTTTGGTGGCGGTCAGTTCGTATTTAACAGTTTTGGCATTCACTGCAAATGCGGTCATAAGAAGGGCGATGAGTAAAATTTTATTTTTCATGTGTTTCCGTTTTTAGTCTAAAAGACGACAGATACGTGCTACTTGTGACAATCTAATCCGTCCAGGATTGGACAATCTGGTCTATCATCGCCATGGCAGTGTTCAACCAGATTATTTATCGTATGCAACATCTCTTGAATCTCTTTCAGTTTCATTTCCAGTTCTTTTTTATGTTTCAAGGCCAGGCTCTTTACTTGAGAACTAGGTCGTGACTTATTTCTCCATAAGCTTAAGAGCTGCTTGATGTCCTTCATGCTGAAGCCAAGCTCTCTGGCCCTTTTTACAAATTTAAGGACGTGAACATCTTTTTCAGAATATTGTCTGTAACCCGATAAGCTTCTTCCTGCTTTAGGGATAATTCCGTTCTCTTCATATCGACGGATCATTTTTGCATTTACATCACTCATTGATGCCAATTCACCAATATTCATACTGACTCCTTTACTTCTGAAGCGGTTTCCATCTTTTTAGAAGCAGTGAGTTTGTAACAACGCTTACACTGCTAAACGCCATTGCTGCTCCAGCGATCACAGGATTCAAATATCCAATTGCTGCGAGTGGAATGCCGATGACATTATAGATAAATGCCCAAAAAAGATTTTGCTTAATTTTTTTATAAGTTTCTCTAGAGATCGCAATCGCATCTGGAATGAGTAGAGGATTACCTCTCATCAGGGTAATACCAGATGAATGCATGGCCACATCGGTCCCCGTCGACATCGCGATGCCCACATCGGCGGCCGCGAGGGCAGGGGCATCATTGATTCCATCACCAACCATGCCGACCACTTCACCTTTACCTTTGAATTCCATAATGACTGAGGCCTTATGCTCAGGGAGAACCTCAGCTCTTACATAGTCAATGCCTAGTTCTTTTGCAACAGCTTGAGCACTGCCATAGTTATCACCAGTAAGCATCAACGTTTTGATCCCTTGCGATTTCAACTGGCGGATAGTTTCAAAAGAAGAGGCCTTGATCTTATCTTTGAAAGTAACCACTCCGAGTAATTTATTTGAAGTACCTTCAATAAGGAATGAAACAGTTTCACCAAGTGTTTCACGGTCTTTAGCAACACTCTGATAAGTGTCATTAACAATGTTGAGCTCTTCAACTAGTCGTTTATTCGCAAGGTAATACTTATGATCCGAAATCACTGCTTCAAGTCCTCGTCCCGGTAAGGATTTAACTGAGCTTGGCTGCTTGAAATTAACATTCTTTGACTGAGCTTCGTTTAGAACGGCCTTCGCCAATGGATGTTCACTTCCTGATTGAATGGTTGCCAAGAGAGATAGGAAATCATTTTGATCCATTTCATAAGTAATAAGCTTACTGATTGATGGCTTTCCTTCAGTCAGAGTTCCTGTTTTATCAAAAGCAATTGTTGTCACAGAGTGGGCTACTTCAAGGGCCTCAGCGTCTTTAATCAAGATCCCAGCTTTGGCCGCTGAGCCTGTTCCAACCATGATAGATGTCGGAGTTGCTAATCCGAGCGCACATGGACAAGCGATGACAAGAACGGCGACACCATTAATAATTCCAGTTTCCCAGTTTCCAGAAATAAGGGCCGTTACAACAATTGTTAGGACAGCAATAATGAGAACAGTGGGCACAAAGTAAGCACTGACTTTATCAACCAGTCTTTGGATTGGGGCCTTCACGGCCTGGGCATCTTCAACCATTCTAATAATTCGCGATAACATGGTTTCCGAACCAAGGGCAGAAACTTCTACAATGATAAGGCCATCAGCATTGATAGAGCCGCCAACAACTTTATCGCCTTCTTTTTTATCAACTGGAAGACTTTCTCCAGTGATAAGTGATTCATCAACTTGAGTGTTTCCCTTGATGAGAATACCATCGACTGGAATTCTCTCACCTGGGCGAATAACAACCTGGTCATGTAACTTCAATTCTTCTACGGCAACTGTAACTTCTGTATTGTCTCTTAAGATCCTTGCAGTAGGTGGTTGCAAAGCTTGAAGGGCCTTGATTGCGGCCGATGTTTGCATCTTGGCCTTTGTCTCAAGATATTTTCCTAACAGCACAAGTGTAATGATGACTGCCGAGCCCTCAAAATAAAGGTGTGGAGTATGGTGTCCTAAATGCTCTAGATTTTTTAGCATAAGGAAAACACTTAAACCGTAGGCCGCAGTGGTCCCAATTGCTACAAGTAGTTCCATGTTGCCCGATCGAGCTTTAATCGCTCCCCAAGCTGACTTATAAAATCTTAGACCAATATAAAACTGAACTGGAGTGGCCAATAATAGCTGAATCCAGGCGGAAGGCATGAACTCATGTCCATAAGGTCCAAGAAGCATAGGCAATACTAGAGGCAAAGTAAGGAGGGATGAAAGAATAATGGTGTTTTTCTCTCGTTTTAATTGTTCCTCTTTATTTGACTTTGAATCTTGTGAAGAAATACGAGCTTCGTATCCGGCCTTCTTTACTAGGTTCACCAATCCTTCAACTGTGATTTTGGATTTTTCGAATTCGATCTTCGCTTTTTCAGTGGCGAGGTTCACAGAGGCAGAAATCACCCCCGCGTCCTTTTTTAAGACTTTTTCGATCCTTCCCACACACGAGGCACAAGTCATTCCTTTAATATCTAAGCTGATTGTTTCTTGCATATATTTTCCTTTGATATTTATATCCTAAACCTTCCCAGTAAGGGAAGGTCAATAGGGTCTAACCCTTGTTATATTGAGTATCAACCTTCCCCTGCCGGGAAGCTCAAGCTTTTTTCTTATTTTTCAAAAAGAGTTGACTTTACTCCTAGGGGAAGGTGGAAGATTTGGGCAACCCCACAGCCAAAGGAGGATTGTGTGTATAAGTTTAAAATTGAAAGTTTGAATTGTATGAGCTGTTTCCACAATATCGAGGACGCTCTTAAAGAGTTTGATTCCACTATCGAGGCAAAGGCCGATGTTAGAAATCAAACGCTTACTGTCCAGTCTAATCAATCCGCTGAACAATTAACAAAGTTAATCGAAGCAGCAGGATATCCAGTTAATGGAGTGACTCAAGGTTAAAGCAGAAAGGGCCTTATATGAGGCCCTTTTTTTTGTCACAAATTAGCTTTTTTCGTCGTCTTAAAGGGAAACGGAGGGCCATTTGAAAAAGTTAATAGCTTCTATTGTTCTCGCCACAGTGGTTCTAGGACTTATGTATATCAATGAGTCCAATAGTGTTGCCTCAGAAACTTCAGAAATTGTTGTGTACCAATCACGTACATGCGGATGTTGTAAAAAATGGGTAAAGCATCTTGAAAATGCCGGCCTGAAAGTGAGGTCGGTCCTACTTGATGATGTTGGTCCCATCAAAAGAGAGCTCAATATCCCGAATAATCTTAGCTCCTGCCATACTGCCAAAGTTGGCAAGTATGTAGTGGAAGGACATGTGCCCGCCAGTGCGATTAAAAAACTCCTGGCCGAAAAACCAGCAGTCAAAGGACTTTCTGTTCCCGGTATGCCTATGGGGTCTCCAGGGATGGAAGGAAGTTACAGTGAACCTTATGACGTTCTAACATTTGATGGTCATGGGAATAATAAAGTTTTTATGAGTTTATAGGAGTTTGATATGAAATTATTTATTTTGGCCTTTTTACTTTCTGTGACATCGGCCTTTGCCCATGATCTGGCCTATGGCCCGTATCTTAAAATGCAGGAAGCACTTGCAAATGATGATATGAAACTGGCGATGGATGCCCATAAGTTCATTTGCGATAAGGAACTCATTCACTATAAGGATGACTACAAAGACTGTACGAAGTCCTTCAAGAATCTCGGTGAAGTAAGAAACTCCTTTAAGCAACTTTCTCAAGTCTATATTGAGAATGGTGACAAGAAGGAGCTTAAAACCTTAACGACAGCAACTTGTCCTATGGCGAAGGCCAAATGGGTCCAAAAGAATGGCAATCTTAAGAACCCATATTTGGGTAAGGCCATGCTTGAATGTGGTGAGAAAATCTAGGCCTTTTTCAAAAAGGCGGCCACAAGGACAATCTGAATACCATTTACCTTACCTTCAATATGCTTTGGATTGTTGGTAAGGGAAATGTTTTTTACAAGAGTGCCTCTCTTGGCGGTAAAGCCACCACCTTTAACATCAAGGTCTTTTATCAGAGTCACTGAATCACCTTCCGCCAACTGAGTGCCATTGCTATCTAAAGTTGGCGCTCCGGTCTCCGGTTCATCTTCTTCGGGTAGACCTGCTTTGGCCCATTCTAGAGTCCCTTCATCTAAGTAGAGTTGTTCAAGCAGGTCTCGGGCCCATGGCTCTTCCTTCAGTAAACTGAGAATACGATAGGACATTACTTGAACAGGAAGAAACTCACTCCACATGCTTGCGTTCAAACAATGCCAGTGATGAGCATCGAGCGAGGTCGCAGATTCAATCTGGTCTTTGCATTTTTGGCAAACAATGACAGCAGAGTTTTCGTCAATCTTAGTAATAGGTTGAACTTCATAGAGTGACAGATTGTTTGTATCTGAACACAACTCACACTTGGATCCCGCACGAATTAATAGCTGATCAACTAAACCCATATATAATCTCCGTTAATAAATATGTTTAAGACTTCTTTGTACAAATTGATCTCCCTCAAAAACATAAACATCCTTGCTCTCGGGTTCAATTGAGGCAAGAGCGATGTTGTTTCCGTTCAGGTAAGACTTCAGATCTTCATCTTTGGATATGAGATAAGAAATCTGATTGGGATAATTCTCAACGACCACCAAGGCCTCTGGATGAGAAGTACTTAATTCCCGAAGCAAATTCTTCAAGAGTTGGCTTAAAAGCGTAAGATTTGGGTCTCTTTTGTAATCGTAAGACTGAATGAGGGCCGTTTCGTTCAGAGGATCATGCCCTCTGGTTAATAATCGACGGCCAATGATAAAGGTCTTGTTTCGATTAATTTTAGAATCATGGGTAAGGTCTTTAACTCGTTTTCTGTCTAAGACCCAGTTGGTTTTTCGTTGGAGGTAATTTATTGGGGACTTATTGATGTCCAGAGTAATATCAGTGAACTGATAATCAATGCGATTCTTCTTTTTATCAAAAAATCCATAGAGAGTTTGACAGCCTTCGGGAATAGAAACCCCGGAACTTCCTAATAAGTTTTTGACCGTCGGATGATTTAAGTTCTCGGCCATAAATTTTACGGCGAAGAGACTGTTGCGACTATTATTTGATCCAATAAACACGTTCAATTGTGATAGGGAAGTAAGACCTACTAGATGAAACAGGGCCGAGAGTTCTTGGGCCAGCTGTTCCTTTGGCATCGACTTCAATCTGCTTCGATAAGAGAAATGGTCCCTGAGTTCTCCTCGAAGAAATAAACGCACCAAAAAAGAAATTCCTGAAGTGTTAAGAAGAACATCCAGGATATTAAGCGGCCAGAAGGGCAATTTCCTTAAAGTACCATTCTCAGCTTCTGATGGTGCATCCAGGAGGGAGTTTGTAAAATTAAATGTATTGTACGTCTTAAAGTGCTTTGAGCTGTCTTCGAAGTGCTGTCGAATAGAGGCATCATTGATCTTTGAAACAAATAATAAAGACGTTGTAGGTGAATCAAGTCTATCGACAGCTTTATGGTATCTGATGGACTTCAAGGTGATGATGTAGCTCTCTTTCCAATCGGAACTCTGCCAAGCCTCATTATTAAATTCTTTTATCATTGTTTAGCCTAAACAAAAGGAGTCAAGTTTCTTTTGGGTGTTAATGTTAAATTCATATACTATAATACAAAACTAGATGCAACATGATGCATTTGGAGAATGTTGCAATAAGAGAGCACGCTAAGGATAAGTGCATGAAAAAACACCGCGATTTAGTATCAATTTTAAAAGCAAAAAATTTAAGATTAACTCCTGCAAGAAGAGCGTTGATCCAATATATTCTTGATAACAAGTCCAAACACATTTCTCTTAAAGAGATCTATGAATTTCTAGGAATTAAAGTGGAAGGTGTGAACCGCTCAAGCGTTTATAGAAACATAGAGCTTCTTAAGAAGCTGGATATTATTCAAGAACTCAATCTTCCGAATAAGGGTAAATGTTTTCAATACGTCTTTGATAAAGACGTACACCATTTTTATATTTGTAAAACCTGCGGGAAGGCGAGCCGAGGCAACAAGGAGCTATTCGAGAAGATCGAAAAAGCTCTTAAGGACATTCATGGTTTCTCAAAGGCAAATTTATCAATGGTTTTTTATGGGTTTTGTGAAAAGTGTAAAGGGCATTAATCATGGCATTTGAGGAAAAATCAGCTTTGGATGAACTTATTAAAGAGGTCGAACAGGAAATAGAGGTACTTGCACAAAAGCTCTATTCAGATGCGGAGCCAAGTTATCAGGCGCTGTCGATAAGTAAAGATCTTGTGAGCGGGAAGAAAGTATCCAATGTCAGATTTGATCGCGTCTATCCTTCCATGATCCGCAAGCTTTCATCGGTGCATTGGTCGCCGGTGGATGTTGTGATTAAGGCGTCCGCATTGCTGGCCAATAAAAAGAACATGAAGATTCTTGATGTTGGTTCTGGATGTGGGAAGTTTTGCATCATCGGGGCCGTCACTCATCCTGATGTACATTTTTATGGAATTGAACAACGTTCCTATCTCAACGAGATATCTAAAGGGGCGGCCAGAAGTTTTAAGCTAAATAACGTTACGTTTATTAATGGAAATATGACCTCGTTGGATTGGTCAGAGTATGACGCTTTTTATTTATTCAACCCGTTTTATGAAAATAAGATGTTACCGTTTAGTCGCATTGATATTTCAGTTCCAGTGAGTCAGTACAGATATGATTTCTATCTCGAGACTGTTCATGCGAAGTTGTCCGAACTAAAAGTGGGAACGAGAGTCGTGACCTATCATGGATTCGGTGGAAACTTGCCGGATACATATGAGTTAAGTTCTAGTGAGCCTACAGGCTCAAGTGAGCTTGAACTATGGGTAAAGGTCAAGTAGCAGGTCGGTAAACCTGAAAATAAAGCATAAGGCCAAATAGGATACCGGAAATGATTGTTGGTACCGCGAACCCTATAAACCCCAAGCTTCTAAAAATCAGGGCACCCGCTACAGAGCCGAGGATAAAGGATAGGATGATTCCGAATCTAACAAGATTGATCTTCTCTTCATCATTGATCTGATTTTTGAGCTTCTTCTTGTTAAGAATCCTTACAATCCCAAGGCCCAAATCAGTCGTGAGTCCGGTAAGGTGAGTTGTGCGGATGACAGATTTTGAGACGGTAGAAATCGTTCCGTTCTGAATGCCACAGACCAAGCAGAGGATAATCAGGAGAGCATAATTTCGATTGATCTCAAATGCTTCTCCGAATTGACCAAACTGGCCAGTCACGCCTCCAATAAGAAGAACAGACAGGAGAGCAAAAATGATACCAAAAGTAATATAATACTTAGGACGCTTGTCTAATTTTAGTCTTAGATCGACAAAGTAGCCACTGAGCATGGAGCCTAATAAGAAGAAGAGGGGAACTGACAGCATACCTAGCGCGTGTATATTTTGGTTCTGACTTATCTCGTAACCAAAAAACGTAGCGAAGCCAGTGACGTGGGAAATAATTTTGTTGATGGCCATAAAGCCACCGATATTCAACAGCCCTGCCTGAAAAGCTAGAATGAACCAAAGAACAATATTTGACGGAGAATATTGGGGAATTGATTTATTGCCGTACAACATTAAGAAAAAATAATTCATTCTTCTTAAAATGAGAAGCGGTTTTACTTTTTGAAGCTCACGAGGTGGAATTAAAGAGAGTAAAGCAATATAGGAGCAATTTATGATCATGGGAAACAGACAAGAAGGACTTGCAGCTGAGTTACATACAAGGAACCATTCACTGGTTGCAGGTCTTTCAGAAAAAATAGGTGGTAAAGATGAAGGGATGAACCCTCATCAAATTATTGAAGCAGGTTTGGCCGCTTGTACTATCCTTACTTGCCAGATGTACGCTGACAAGAAAGGCTGGCCACTACTAAATACCAAAGTAACAGTTAAGATCACCACTGAAGAAGTGACAGGGGCCGTCTTTCAGAGAGACATCGTCTTTGAAGGTGACCTGACTAATGAGCAAAAAGAGAAGCTTCTCGCCATCGCCAATAAAACTCCTGTTTATAACTTATTAACTAGATCTATTAGCATCGATACAAAACTGGTGTAATCGACTTTAAAACAGCGCTCTTGAGGACATATTTAAATGTGTCCTGCAATTTCATGGTTTATCCTTTGAACTATGAAAGAAGAACTAAAAAACAAAGTCGTTCTCATTACCGGTGGTTCAAAAGGTCTCGGCTATGTCCTGGCCGAGCATCTCATTAAAGAAGAGTGCAAAATCGCCATCTGTGCTCGCGATGAAAGTGAGCTAGAAAATGCTAAGGATCATCTTGGGAAAGATGTCCTGACTCTTCGTTGTGATGTGAGTAAAGAAGAAGAGGTGAATCAGCTTGTAAGTGATGTCATTAAGCATTTTGGTAAACTTGATATTCTCATCAATAATGCTGGTGTCATTCAAGTTGGTCCTATGGAAACCTTCAAGCGCTCAGACTTTGAGACCGCGATGGATATTATGTACTGGGGCATTGTGAATACGACTTTGGCGGTTCTTCCTCATATGAAAGAGCGGAAAGATGGGCACATCGTAAATGTCACTTCCATTGGGGGAAAGATCAGTGTTCCTCATCTCTTACCTTATAGCGCGGCCAAGTTTGCGGCCGTGGGATTTTCTGAAGGGATTGCTGTTGAGCTCAGAAAAGACAATATCTTTGTCACAACCGTTGTTCCGTGGCTTATGAGAACAGGTTCGTATGTGAATGCTTTTTTTCAACGTGGGAATAAAAAAGAGTTTAAACTTTTTGCATTTTCATCAACAGCACCACTTCTCACCATTAGTGCTGATAAGGCCGCTCGCAGAATCGTCAAGGCCCTTAAAGAGCGTAAGGCATTTAAGATTGTCGGCTTCCAGGCAGGGCTATTAAACGAAATCCATCATTTCTTCCCGAACCTATCAGTCAAAGTTCTAGGGACCGTTTCAGAATTCATCCCAGCGGAACCTAAGAAGGCCCCGCTAGAGAAGGGTAAGTCTATCAGTGAACGATTTGATGATGCTGAAGTGCCGGGCGCGAGAGAAGTGGGTAAAAAGGCCCAAGCTGACCATCAAGAGCTTCGTCACTAATCTAACTGATCCCGGTATTCTTAATATACTCTGTCGGTGAACATCCCATGTGTCCTTTAAACATAGCAATGAATGTACTAACGTTTTGGTAGCCAAGGTTAAAGGATACATCACTCACCGATACATTCTCCGACAGTAACTTCAATGCAGTATAGATCTTTACTCTTTGTCTCCATTCCGTGAATGCGAGACCTGTCTCGTCTGTAAAATGGCGGGTAAATGACCTGAGTGACATTCCTGAAAATTTTGCCCAAGTTTCTATAGAAGACATGTCTTCAGGGGACTGAAGTATCTTTTTCGCTGTCTTTTGTAGCTTTTCGTCTTTTGGCATTGGGATATGGAAGAAGCTTGCGGCCTTTGCATTTTGAAGTTCATCTTCTGCAACTTTGGCCAGTCTCTGCTGTTCGACATTGTAATTGAGATCGGATTCCCAAGAACTCATACGTTCAAGAATCGCATTAAAGAGAGGTGTGAACTCCATAATAGCGATCTCTTTAGGTAGTGTCTTATTTAAGTGCTCTGGTACAAATACGGCCATAACTGAACATTCACCAATTATTTCTGTGATGTGCATTATGTTAGGTGGAAGATAAAAAAAAGTGTTGTGAGAGATAACCCAGGAATCAGTTTCAGTGGCGATTCTTACGATTCCCTTCTTTACGCAATTGAGTAGCCCGAAGTCATGCGTATGAAGTTTTCTTTCCATCAAAGAGTCATCAATCGTAAATTCTCGCGCGAAAATGTATTTGAATTTTGAAAGTCTTTCTATGAGCTCTAACTTATCTTTTGGTAGGTTCTTTTTCATCATTGGCCGATCCTCGATACTTGTTGGCTTAGTTACGATAACACGTTTTTCACCTTACGGGTATATTAGAGAGCATGAAGAATCTCTGGGGAGAGAAGGAAAATGAGCGATATTCTCTTTGCAAAGGTCGAAGAAAACTTCTACCGCTGCCTTAATTCTAATCGAGAAGAAGATTTGACCAATGCCTTGGAAATGTTAAAGGCATCATTAATTGAGGCCGAAGTACATAGTGAGTCGGCCAAAAGATATTCGAAACTTTTTCTTGAAATGTTTCAATTCACGGCAACTTCTAGTGAATCACTAT
This sequence comes from Peredibacter sp. HCB2-198, assembly GCF_045999315.1. Classification (GTDB taxonomy): domain Bacteria; phylum Bdellovibrionota; class Bacteriovoracia; order Bacteriovoracales; family Bacteriovoracaceae; genus Peredibacter. The sequence continues at coordinate 2,227,384 of NZ_CP174607.1, forward strand.
GGGCCCAGGCCCCAAAAATATACTCTGCTGTTGGTGAATTTATTCATGCTCCAAATTCATACGAAGATGAATTTCGCGATGAGGTCATTCGCATGGGACTAGGTCAGTGCCTGGAAATGATTGACTAAGGTCCTACTTCCTTTGATTAATCAGCCATTCTTGCACTTCAGGTTTTGCCCAGTGAGAGTCCCAGCAACCATGTCCACAAGTGCTGTTGTAAACAGTAAGTGTGAATTCATGAATGTAGTTACTACAAGATTCGACCTTTGGTTGTATCGTCTGCCAACCAGTCGAAGCAAATAAATTGTCACTGTTGTTCCCGAAGACCCAGACCGGAATGTCTGCCATTTCACAGACATCTGAGAAAGTATTGGAATAAGCTCCAGGCATCGCTCCTGCAATGAGGTCTTTGGAGTTTTTGATAAGTTCCTGCGTGCCAATAGACCCCGCAGAAAGACCAGTTACTACAATGCGATCAGTGTCGACCTGATATTTTTCCATCGCATCCAAGATGACCTGCCTTAATTGAGAGTGAATCCAAAGCCCGCTTCCATTTGACCCTGCAGGTGCCCAGTTAGGAGCAATGACAATGGCGGGATATTTTTGTGCGAGAGTAGTGCTCCATACTTGTTTGATAAAACCGGTTTTTCCTCCACCTACAGCAGTGTGAGCAGTGTTTAAAACTGAACCATTAAGACCATGAAGTGAAAGAATCATTGGATAAGTTTTGTTTGGATCTGTGCCATAGTCTGCCGGCAAAAAAACGGCGCAGTCATAACCGGAAGAACGGTCCCAAAGTGTGACCTTGCCGGCCCTTGCATCTGCTGGAGTAGAAGGAGTGGGGTCAGGCCCAGAGGGAACATCAGGAGTTGGATTAATTGGTGATTCTGTTGACTCTGATGGTGCTTCAGAACTTGAATCCTCTTTCTTGTTACATCCCACGCTGAAGATGCTTAGGAGAATGAGGAGAGTCGTTAAATGTTTGTACATAGTATGGCCCCTTTATAGGACCATACTAAATAGAAAATCTTAAATTTGTGTGGAAGCAAATTACTTCGGCTCAAAAGTTCTATAAACCGGCATCCAGAAATTTGCATCAATGGAAGAAAGTAATTCTTTCTCGTTCACAGATTTAGCAACTCCGTCCTTAATCGCCGCCTGCGCAACTTTTAAAGCAATAGCGCGAGATACTTTCTGAATATCTTCAATCACTGGAAGTAGGTTATTTCCAGTTTTATTACCCATCGGAGACATCTCTGATAGGGCCTCAGATGCGGCCATAAGCATCGAATCTGTCACTTCCTTCGCTCCACTAGCGAGAACTCCAAGTCCAATGCCCGGGAAGATATAAGAGTTGTTACACTGAGCAATCGGGTAGGTCTTCCCATTGAATTCAACTGGCATAAACGGACTTCCCGTGGCCACTAGTGCCGCTCCATTTGTCCATTCAATGATGTTGGCCGGCTGAGCTTCCACTCGAGATGTTGGATTCGAGAGAGGCATGACGATAGGTCTTGAGCAATGAGCGTGCATCGTTTTAATAATTTCTTCGGTGAATAATCCAGGCTGACCTGAAACACCAATCAGAATGGTTGGCTTAACGTTCTTAACGGTCTCAAGCAGTGAGATATTAGTTTGATCTTTGATCCAATGATGGGCCTGGCTTTTCTGGGCCAGTGCTTGCTGGAAATCAAGAAGGTTTGGCATTGTATCTGTAATGAGACCATAGCGATCAATCATGAAGATTCTTGCTCTGGCCTCTTCATCAGATAGGCCCTCAACTTTCATGCGTGAAATAATTTTCTCCGCAATACCAGCTCCTGCCGAACCAGCACCGAGGAAAACAATTCGCTGATCTTTTAGTTTATCTCCAACTGCGCGACAGGCGGCCATGAGGCATCCTAATGTCACAGCTGCAGTTCCTTGAATATCATCATTGAAGCAACAAAGTTCCTTGCGATATTTTTTCAAAATAGGAAGAGCATTATGTTGAGCAAAGTCTTCAAATTGAAGAAGGACATTTGGCCAGCGACGTTTAACTGCTTTAATGAAAGCATCAATGAATGACTCGTATTCACTTCCAGTGACTCGCTGATGTCTCCATCCCATATAAAGAGGATCTTTTAGAAGTTGGTCATTGTTTGTTCCAACGTCTAGAACGATAGGCAATGTATAGGCCGGGCTAATTCCTCCGCATGAAGTGTAGAGGGAGAGCTTTCCAATTGAAATCCCCATGCCTCCGATTCCTTGATCTCCTAAACCAAGAATTCTCTCCCCATCTGTAACAACAATCACTTTCACATTCCGTTTCGTGACATTGCTAAGCAATTCATCAATACGGTCTTTATTAGGATAAGAAATGAAAATGCCGCGTGAAGCGCGATAGATGTTTGAGAAGTGCTGACAGGCCTCTCCAACAGTCGGTGTATAGATGATGGGTAACATCTCAGCGAGATGCTTTTTCACGAAGTGATAAAAAAGCGTTTCATTAGTGTCTTGTAAGTTTCTTAGGAAGATGTGCTTTTCAAGATCTTCTTTTAGCAAAGCATATTGGGCCGCAATTCTTACTTCTTGTTCTTCAATTGTTTCGAATACTGTCGGAACGAGACCATGTAATTTTAAATCATGGCGTTCTTGTTCTGTGAATCCTGTCCCTTTATTGAGAAGAGACATCTCTAAAAGATTTGTGCCGTGGTAAGGGATCTTCACCGGGCGAGTGGAGAAAGTCATATGTCCGCCTTTTAGACTATTTATCAATTAGGCTTATCTTATGAAATTTTCTCCAAGTAAGAAACTAACTCATCTTGATTTCTTTCAGACTCAGCCAATGAATTTGGTTTACGCTGCTCTTTATGATGGAAGTACTTTCCAGTCACTAAGGCCTCAGGATCATTACTGATTGCCAGCCAAATTTGAGTCTCAATCCCTTTCATTAAATTATCCGGAGCACCCGCACCACCCATACGAGTAGGAACCCATCCTGGATCAATGGCATTGACAAAAGTTCCTGGCCACTTTCGGGCGAACCATTTCGTGAGCATGACATCGAAAAGTTTTGAATCACTGTACGCCTGTGTGTAGTTCCACATGCGATTTTTCCATTGCGGATCTTCTAAATTAAATTCTCCGCTCCTATGCATGCCCGAGCTTACAAAAACCATGCGCTCAGGTCTTGCGAGAAGTTTACTCAAAAGATAGGGGGTGAGAACGTTAACGGCAAACACGGTTCGAAGACCATCTTTTGTTATGACTTCAGCATTGGTTTCATAAACGCCGACATTATGAATGATGGCATCAAAAGGCCCTAGAGCATTCGCTTGTTCTGCAACCAATTTGATTTCATCCAAATTAGAAACATCTCCAATTACAAAGGGTGCATCTTGATTAAGTTTGAGTTTTGCTTCCTTTGCGGACTTTTCACTTCGAGCGTGAAAAACCACTTCATATCCAAGTTCAAGAAGTAATTGGCCCGCAAGAAATCCAAGACCGGTCGTGGAGCCTGTAATGAATATTTTCTTCATAATCGTTTTCCTCATACAAATGATAATAATTGAGAGCCGGATTGCAATGCCTTGGCGCTTCAAGTAGATGCCTATTTGACAGTGTAAAATTATTAGTCAAATTTTTCTTTATAAACCATTAAAATATTATTAATCACCTTGGCATTCCTCTTGCTCAATGGTCTTCGACCGATTTTCCAGGTCGTCATTCACTTCTCTCACACTCCCAAACTAATTTAACTTCTAAGGAGCGAAACACCGTGAGGTCGTCGTGCGTGCGCTTGTAGATTCCGGTCAAAATTTATTAACCCTCATGAGGAGGCCAATTTTGAATTCGATTTTCTTAAAGATGGGAATGTTTTTGATTATCGTTACGTTGCTTAGTTTGACTGTTTCTTGTGTCAAGGAAGACAAGAAAAAGGGCAGCAGTGGACCTGTCGGAATCGCCGTTAAAGTGAAAGCGAGCAAATTTTAAGGAGGAAATTTTATGAATCGCATGAATAAATTTTTGGCACTTCTAGTAATGAGTTCTATGACTGCAATGGCCCAAGAGAAGGGGCCTGTGACACCGACATCGGTGACATACACTTTTAACTCTGCTCAACTGACTAAGTTTGATGACGACAATTACGGATTATTTCAAAGCCCTGTTCAACATACTTTTAGAAAATCTGATCCGGATTTTGGAAATGCCGAGATTGAAGATGTGACGATTGGTTTTGGCCGTTATAAATCCATTAGTCTGTGTTTCTCGACCACCGTTTCTATGACCTTTAATGGTGAAAAGTACAATGGCCGTAATGGAACAAATGTTAATAAAGGCGATCTGATCTATGGCCAGGCGAATGGAACCGTTAGCACGATAAATCCAGGGGCCGTTCATCCGATTCAATTAAATATGGGACCAGAGACGCAGTGGTGTACCGCGACCTATTTCAAAAATCCTTTATGCGTAGTTGGACCTGGTCTTAATGAGTGTCAGATCGGAGACGAGATTTATTCTTCTGAAGGGAAGATTAATCCGATGACAGGTGAACTTGATCTCGGGATGGGCGCCCCAGTGAAATTACAAATTAGCTTTTTGATGGACATGCTTAACGGTGTCATCATCAATGCTGATTCCGGAGAAGTCACAACTGCCCCCGCAGTTAAAATTGTCATGGGTAATCCGGGGGCCGCCATTCACCTTGGTAAGTGGGATGTGAACGGTTCAACTGACGTAAGTATGATTTTTAGTAACGATAAAACTCTCTTGTCAGTGATGTCGTCTGAATATCCAGGAACCCATTCACAAGGGTTTTGTAGCGGACAAAGTAATGCTTTTGTGACGACTGTTCCATTTGGTTCTTCTTTACCTACCAATAGTATTAACTTTATTACTTATTTCGATGCTCTTTCAGGTAAAGTTGCTTATCCAAATATTTCTTCGTGTATGGATGAGAATAATTGCAATCCTGTGGGATTTAATATTTTTAGCAATGTCTTGCAGGAAGTGGCCCAAGTTGCGACTGTTGAATGCGTAGATGAAAACAATGCCAACATTCCGGCCGTGCTTTTGGAATATGGTTATCTTTCGGTTGGTGCAGGTGAAGCAGGTGGGGCGCAAAACCTAACTGTTCAGCGAATTGTGGATCCGACAAATTTGTTTGGGATTTGTACTCCAACAAGTAATGGGTATCTCGCTGGTAAAACAGGTATATGTAGTTTTGCTGGATCAGACGTGAACGGATATTAAATAAACTGGCCCCAGTAGCTTGATCTGCTGGGGCCTTATGCATTTCTTCTGGAAAAATCAAGGTAATGACGCTTAAGAATCCTCTAGAATTCATTTGAGGAGAAACAAAGATTATGACTATTCGTATTGTGCAGCTCGGTTCACCCCGCTCGAAAAATGAAGGACTCCGTTTAGGAACCGTGCGAAGACCTCCTCGCGGAGTTCCTAAATCAGAATTTGCAAAACGTGACTTCTACGATGTGTGGATGCCCATTCTCTCCCCAACAAGTGATCTCGTAGCAAAGGCCCTTAAAGCAGAAACTGAGAAGGAATGGAAGGCATTTGAAACTAAATATCGTGCCCAGATGAAAAGGCCCGATGCTACTCATATCCTTGATCTTTTGGCCGCACTTTCTCATGACACGAACTTTTCAGTAGGATGTTACTGTGAGAACGAGGAGAGATGTCATAGGTCTATCCTGAGGAAGATTCTGAAAGAGCGTGGGGCAGAGGTTAAGTAAGATATTTACTGATATCCTCTTTCTTTTGATTGATAGAACAAATAACTAAGTCCAACGAACGCAGAGTAGGTGTAATCAGCTTTGTAGAGTGGAGAGCCAGCGTTGGCGTTGCCCTTATAACTGTTCAGTCCAAAACCACCGTAAATCCCAATCTGATCTTTTTCGTAAATGTAGGCCAGTGCCGCTGATGATGACATATATCCCGATTTGGCATCATATTCGGGCCTTTCTGAAGTGGAGTACGTACGATCAACTTCAAAATAAAACTCCTGCATCTGATGAGTGGTATGAGTACGAGACAAGTTCAAGATAATTGAATTGAACTTACTATCATCGAAATAATAGCGAGTATTGAATGCCGGGGCAAAGACCAGACCTTGATAGGTGATACTGGTTAAATCAGTTGAAGCAGCAATGCGGACAGGAAAGAAAAGTCTTACCCAAAGTCTTTCTGAACGAACCAAAAATATATAAAACCTTGGCCCAAGTTCTCCAACCCAATCAAGATCATTCATGCCTTTTCTGGCGTCGTTTTTATCCGAGTTGGCCGAAAATGCTCCTCCGCCACTCAGATCAAAACCATAGACGGGGTTATGCAGAAGACGCGCCTTCATACTGTCTTCTTCATCAGAACGAAATCGAAGTCCTCTGTATCTCACCTGTGGAACTGCTAAGTATCTAAGACGACCCTGATCAGAGGCCGGGTAGTCAGGAACGAAGGCAGCACCACCAATGACTCCAAACTCATATAATGGCTTATTTGATTGCACGGGATGCAAACTGGCATAGACAGGAGCAAGGATAAAAAGTGCCAACGTGATAAATAACATTCAGAAATCTTAACATGTAGACGCCTGCCTGGTATACTTAAGTCATGAGTAAAGTAAAAGTAGAATTTGTTAAATACGACATGAGTAAGACCACCAATCGTAAGCGTAAGGACATGTTGGTCGATAATCGTAGCGAGAAAGCCGTCATCACACAGCTCGAGCGCATTCATAAAGGTGAAAAAGTCGTTAAGATCCATGAAATTATCTGGGGCGAAGCTCAAATTAAAGAAGATCAGGGTGATTTCTTTCTGGGGACAGTGAAGTTCTTTAATCTTGAGAAAGGTTTTGGATTTATTCGACCTGATGAAGAGATGGAGGATTTATTCTTTCATAAAACAGCATGCGCTGAAGGTGTGCCTAATGATGGGGACACAGTCGCATTTCAAATTAGCGAAGGCCCTAAGGGACTATCGGCAATTCGAGTTAGGATTGTTGAATCCTAGTGCGGTCGCGGCAGAGGAATTGTATCTCTTTAATGCATTCCAAAAATCTTAAGACACCAATCTCTTTTTCAACCATTTAAGCGCTCAATGAAAAACTATGTGAAGGTGTCACTTTGGCATCTTGAGATCATGAGTACCTCTAAGATATAAATCATTTGTTTGAAGTTGCGATCTAACAAATGACACTAAACTTAGGGAGTAATTCATGAAGAGTTTTATGCTCATTGCATTCTTTGTCTTCGGCCAGGGAGTTAGAGCTGAGACAATTGGGGATGGTATTCATTCCATCGTCAGGGGAAAAGACGGTGAACCTCATTTAGTTAAAATGAATTCTGGTGAGGTCAAATTCATTGAGCAAAATGAAGGACATAAACTTGCGGCCTTCGAGAGAAAGCTCATGGCCAATAAATCTATGTCAGTCTCTGGTGTTCAGAATAAATTCCAACTTCAGCCGGAAGCAAGCTATGAGCCTACAATCGTTCCGGATGAACAGATCCCTGAAATTTTTAAAAGAATGAATCCGTATATGCGTAGAAAATCTGAGTGCTCGGATCGCGCCCATGTATGGGCGTATGATGAATTTCAGAAAAGTGGTATCAAGTCGCAAAAGGCCTTCCTTATGCTGACTGATACATACATTAAACGAACGCGCTATAAGTGGTGGTTCCACGTAGCTCCGATGTACACAACAGCTTCCGGGAAAAAGATAGTCATGGATTATCAATTCCTTGATCGTCCGGTGACATTCACCGAGTGGAAAAATTTCCTAGTATTCAGTAAGCGTGAATGTGTGACCGACTTCAAGTTCAATGATTATGATGCCGGTGCTGATCAGACTCAGGATTGCTACACAAAGCATGAACCAATGTATTACTACATTCCTCAAGACATTGGTGCTTTTGAGAACGGTAGACAAATTACTGGTTGGAGTGTTTCTGGAGTAAACGCAGCACGCTCGCGAGCTTTCTTTCAAGGGAGTCTTTAAATGAAACCAAATACAATTTTTGTACTGATGGCGCTTTTAGGACTTGTGGCCTGTGGTAAAGATGGTGGTGGTAGTGGAAGTGGCGGAAGTGTCACTCAGGCCGCCGCTCGTGAAATGGTCGAGGCGGCTCCAGGGACTTATTATGCCGTCCTTCGACCGGTTAATTTCTACTCTAATGGTTTCATCCCATATGGTTCGGCCACCTTTACTTTGCAGGCCGATCAACTTCAAGTCAGCACCAATTTGGATGATGATCAGGCGGTTCCTCACAGACAGACTCTGCATATTGGAACTAGATGCCCGACTCAGGCAGATGATTCCAACGGTGACGGCTTTGTGGACTATGAAGAGGCCATGAAAGTTGTTGGTTCAGCTCTTATGCCATTGGATGATGATTTAAGTTCACAAATAGCAGGAAAGGACATTTATCCAAGAGGTCGCGCTATGACTTATAAGAAGTTCGCATCTCTCTCAAAGGTCAACGCTGACCTTTGGAAAGCAGATGAAGATCCTTCTGATAATGTCATGAAACTAGCAAGTGGGCAGGGCATTGGTTTTGAAGGAAGAGTGGTTCTGGTTCACGGAACAGCCCCTCAGAGTTCATTTCCAACAAGCCTTGCAGCTCATCCAGGTGAGCAACCGCACATCTCTTTACCAATTGTTTGCGGGGTAATTGGGAAGATTAATTAGAAATTGATTTCTACTTTGGGCCTCGGCACTCTCTCGTCAAACCAATCACGGAGATCCATGTCGAGGCCTTGTCCTAACATGTAGTTGTAAAGCGCTCGTCTTAGTCCTACTCCAAGCATATCGTGATCGACGAACTTCTCTTCAGTAAAGGGAAGTTCGTTGTTCGCAAATAGTCCGTGTTCAGGTTTCTTCTGAGGAACAATCTTCACTTTAAATTTATCAGGATTCATTCCCACCGGAGAGTGGGCGGTCAAAGCAAAGCGATGCCAGTAGGCAGAGCTGAGATAATGTTTTTTGAAAAGTTGGCGAACGACCTCGAGGCTGTCGATGGTTTCCTGCATGGTCTGAGTAGGAAAACCGTACATGAGATAAGCATGAACAAAAATTCCCGCGTCCTTGAAGTTCTTTGTGACCTTTGCGACTTTCTCGATGGAGATACCCTTGTCGATGAGTTTAAGCACGCGCTCTGAGGCCACTTCAATCCCACCAGTAACGGCAATACAACCGGCCTTTTTCATAAGCTCTGTCACTTCGGCGGAGAAGTACGGGTCAAAGCGGATGTTACCCCACCACGTGACTTTGAGATTTCTTTTCAGGATCTCTTCACTCATGGCCTTAAGGAGTGTCGGAGGAGCGGCCTCGTCCACGAAATGGAAGCCATTAACACCAGTTTCCTGGATGATCTTCTCCATCTTGTCGACTACACCCATCGCCGTATCTGGCTCATAACGGCCAATGTAATCGAGACTCACGTCACAGAAGGTACACTTCTTCCAATAGCATCCATGGGCAAGGATCATTTTGTTCCAACGACCGTCGGTCCAAAGTCTTTGCGTAGGATTCATATTGTCCATCATGGAGACGTAGCGATTCATCTCCAGACCTTTAAAGCTTGGAGCATCTAGGTTTTTGAATTTGATATCAAACAATTCCGGACTTGAGACGAAAGTAACCTTATTGTCCTTGCGATACATGGTTCGAAGTAAAGGACCATCACCTGTTTCGATGAACTTCAATAAATGCTCGAGAGGTTTTTCGCCATCATCGAAAGTAATGTAATCAATCAAATCAAAAATGCGTGGGTCCTCGAGAGAGCGAAGCTCCGTGTTCACGTAACCGCCACCTAAAAGAACCTTCACGTTAGGTGACACTTGTTTCGTGGTTTCAGCGATTCTAAGAGCACCTAAAAGGTTTCCGGGGAAAGGAACCGAGATTCCCATCACGTCGGGTTGAAACTTTTGAAGACTGGCCTTTGTAAGCTCAGCGATCCATTCATCAATGATTGTTTTCTTTTTAAGACGTCTATAAATGGGAGAGTAAGAGGTAAGTGAAAGCGCGATCTTCTCAGCATAACGAGAAAATCCAAAGTCCTCATCCACACCCTGTCGGATAATATCTGCGAGATCATCCATAAAAAGGCTGCAGATGTGCTTGGCCTTATCTTTGTCGCTGAGATCATTATAAAGATCCAAGACCCCACCCTGATTATCGTCTAATGGGATAAAGCGAGGGCCTTCAGGAATCGTCTGGCGCTCGATGATGGTTTGGATGAGAGGTGACTCATCTTTTTGAAGGAACGAGATAACAGCATCAATGTTGTTTTCGTATTCCTGGTGAGCATCCAGATAAAAGTCTAACAGTTGATCTTTGACCTTGGACTTTCTGATGATCTTTGTAATCTCTTTGAGACCATTCTTAGAGAAAATCTTCAGGATGAGTTCAAGCCCTAGATCAATCTGATTGACCTCATGTCCTAGCTTTTCAAGATAAGACGTTAAATACGCCGTAGACGGGTACGGAGTATTGAATTGGGTCAATGGGGAGAGGGCGAGGAGGACTTTCATTAGAAGATTCTAGCAGATATGGTTAATTCCGTCTCATCAGTTTAGAGTTCTCAATAGGATTGCCGCCACTGATTCTCGCTTATGTAAATTGGTAGTTAGAGTGATTTTTGATCATTCAGGTGCGAGCTGTCTGGGTGTTGTATTTGGCAGGGAAACTATCAACTTTCAATCCAGGCCCTTACTAAGGTAGCAAAGCTACCTTAGTAAGGGCCTCAGGGATTGTCAACTAATCATCTGAATTTACTAGCTTGTAACGTGAAAACGTGATCGTAACATATATTTGTTACAATCACGTTTTTTGTGTTACAGTAGGTGCATGAGAAGTATAGCCGAAAAAACTATTAATAAGTATCTGCCAAGTCTTAAGGTTGAAGGGAAGTCAGTGAGGCTCAAAAGTCTTCCTGCATTTTACCAAGGACTCTATGACTTTGAAGAGCTAGATATTTTTGAGCAACCTTTTTTGGTTATCAGAGTTAAAGATAAGGGGCTTGGGCCGAAAGACTTTAAGAAACACAGTAAAATACTAAAGGCCAGTATCAATTACCCTCAAATCTGGTATCTGAAGGAACTTCATTTTAATAAGGTTCAACGGATGATTGAGAACGAGCTGAACTTTGTTATAGAGGATAAGCAGGTTCATTTACCTTCCTTGAACGTTTCAATAAGAGCAGAGGTCGTAAAGGCAAATCCCATAACTCAACTTTCTGGAATGTCAGTAAATATGCTTATTAGAGAAATTCTTTTGGGCGATCTAACTGGTAAAAGTAAGGTTGAAATTGCGACACTCTTTAAAACAACAAAGATGTCAGCAGGAAGAGCCATTGAACCACTTCTAGAAAATGAATTGTGTTCTGAGATTAAGGTTGGAGTCGTAAAGAAAATTCAGTTTAAAGATCGTTCTGAGCTTTGGAACTATCTTAAAAAGAACATAAATTCGCCAGTCAAAGAGGTCATTTTTATAGATAAAGTTCCGAAAGCTCTGCCCCTGTCTGGTATCTCGGCCTTGTCAAAGCAAACGATGCTGGCAGAAGATGAAGTCTTTACTTTTGCTTCTGACAAGAGAGCTTTTAAGAAGAAATTTACGAATACAGAACCAGTGCTTGAAGAATTTGCAAAGGCCCGTATTGAATTGTGGGATAGGCCCACTACATTACAAGAGAATGAGTGTATCAATGTTATTGATGCTTACTTGGTATTGAAAGACATCAAGGATGAGAGGGTGCAAATAGAGTTAAGTAAACTACTCAAAAAGCATAAATTGGAAATCTAGTTATGGTTAAAGGTCTAGATCACTTTAAAGATTATTTCAGGGCATACTCGGAGAATTTTATTCTAGTTGGAGGAGTAGCTACCTATCTTCTTCTTGATGAAGTTGGGGCACCAAGAGTAAGACCAACAAAAGATTTAGACATTGTTTTAATAATGAAGCCAAACTCTGAATTTTTGAATGCCATTAAAGCTTATATAAAGCTTGGTGATTATGAAATTCAGAAAGGAAATAAAGGACAATCCACTTTCTATCGCTTTCAAAAACCTAAACAGGATGAGTTCCCTGTTATGATCGAGTTGTTCGCAACAGCTGAAGGAGATTTAGATTTAAACGAAGGTCAACATATAGTTCCTGTTGTAAATGAAGCGGGAATTGAATCACTCTCAGCTATTCTTTTGGATGACGAGTATTATGCGATCATAAGAAAAAATGCAGTTGAGAAAGATGGCATCTATATATTGAATGAGAAGGCCCTTATTCCATTTAAGGCCAAGGCCTATCTGGAAATTAAGGAGAGGGGCGGCGATTCGAAAGAGTGGAAAAAACATCGAGGGGACATCATCAATTTGGCGGTCGCCTTCCTCACTGAGGAAAGTGAAGAGAAGCTTACAGGAAAGGTGAGGGAGCATTTTCTAGAATTTATGAAACAGTTAAAAGAAGAAATGAATCCAGAAATAATTGAAGGCGCCTGTAGCCAGAAAATTCCTGCAGAGACTGTCGTAAAAATGCTGGAGTTTACATTCTTATAGAAGGCCCGTGATAGAGGGCCTTAGTATTAGGCCCCCATCTTTGAGACCATTAACCTTCTCACATACTCAATATGCGAGCGAAGCATATAAAACTGATCTGCGAGAATCGCTTTAACCTTCATACGCTGAACTTCTTTTTCAATGTTTTCAAACTGCTCATAAAGCGCTTTTAGTTTTTCCACATCGTTCTCGTACATAAACTTCTCTTCGAGTTTCAGAAGCGCACGGTAACGTCTGCGGATACGAAGATTACCAAACCAACGGAAGATCGCCGGAATACTACGTACGGCCGGAACAAGTAAGATCAGCATTGGTAGGAAAGAAATAAGGATTCGATTCAGGAGACTTGCCATCCAGAATGGAAGGTAGCGATAGAGGAAGCCCTTACCAGACTTATAGAAGCGATGAGCGTCATCACTTAATGGAATTTTATTCTCGGCCGCCACGGGAAACTCATTACGCTTTTTGAAGACTCCCGCATTTCCATGAATATCCATTGCCGCATCTAAAATCATATCAGATAGAGCAGGGTGAAGATCCTTAGTGGCAATAAGTTCAACCATAGGTCCAATGAGAGTTATATTCTCAGAAGGAATGTTCTTCTCAAAGTTTAGAACCCCTTCTGGAACTTCTAACTTGTGAAGGATATCAATCTTACGAATATAAGCGTTGGCGTTCTTAAAGTTCATGAGTCTAATGTCGTCAGAGTTCATAAGCTTTCTCAGAACATCAAGAGAGGCGTCTTCTCCCATCAGGAAAGCGCCGTCGATTTTCTTCCCAAGTAGTGCCTTGCTGACTTCTTCGCCTTCTAAGGTTACGAGGTTTGGACCTTCAGTGATTCCATTGAGTTTTAAAATCTTGAGCGCAAGTTTACGAGCACCAGAACCTTCGGAGCTAATCGCAATCGTTTTACCTTTCATCTCATACATGCGCTCAATCGGCTTACCACGGTAGAAAAAGAAAAGAGGCTGGTGGCTAATTCCACCAAGAGAAATAAGACGTCTGTATTTCTTGCCGTCTTCCTCAGACCCGCTTTGAACAAGCGCAAGATCAATCTTAGTGTCTTTCTCGTAGATACGGTTCAGGTTATCGAGAGAGCCATTTGAAGGAAGGACATTAACTTTGATACCGTTCTTTCCAAGGGCCTTCTGATATTTCATAGCGATTCCGTGAAAAATACTTCCTTCAGGACCGGAAATGAAAGTAAGTTCAGTAGGAGGAGCGCTCCGTACGAAGAACACAATCCCGGTGAAGATAATGGCACTCGAGACGAGAATAATGGATAGGGCCACAGTTGGTCCTAGATCAAAATATTCCATTAGGGTGTTAAGACTTCTACGATAAGCTTTGTTCATATGTCTCTCTATTGAATGCGACCAATTTTCAGCATGAAGTTACGATCACGAACATCGACACCAACAAGATGGAAATTCGGAAGTGCTGGAATTAGTTTTTCTGGTTTGATTTTTACTTGAAGAACTCGACTGTGATCTTTGTTACCAAGGTACTTATAAGTCGCAATTCCACTCAGGGCGTTCTTTAAACGACTTTTTACGGCCGTAAGGACCACTGGAGTCAGAAATTTAAGATCTACATTCATCACTTCTAACTGACGAAGGCGTACTTCAAAAATATCAGGATCGGTTGAAGTAAAATCCACCAGACCTTCAAAGGGAATGTCCCAGAAGAGTTTACTAATCTTGCCGGTGACGTGAATTCCCCCATTCTTAAAACGGATTTTAAAATCTTTAATAGAGTCACCGATCTTTGCTTTTTCTTTTTCGAGCATCATCTTGCTGGTAAACAAGTCTTGGCTCAGACGAATCATGAGAGAAGGGGGGATTTTATAATGAATAGGTTTACGAGGAGTTTTCTTAACTGCCGGGGGAGCTTCAGTCACCATTGTATTGATGTCGAAGACCAAAAAGTTTTCACCACTATTGTCTGGATTATTATTTCCGACGCGAATTCCACTTAGTTCAATGTCTTTAAGGTATGGCACAAGTTTACTGAGTTTAAGCTTCAGCATAAGAGTGTTGCCAGTGGCCTGAATCTCATTGTTGAGGTTGAAGTCTTTCTCACTCGAGAAAGCAAAGATACTGTTGAGGGCCTTGGCAGTACGACCGAAGTTCTCACGTTCTAGTTCAGTTGAAGCAATTTGAAGTTCTAAAGACTTCTTCCCGCTTTTTAAAACGGCCAGAGCATCCGGGTTCTTTTCAGTGGCGATAGAAGAATTAGCGACTTTTAGAAGAGCTTTATACTTTGCGATCTTGCGATCAAAAGTAGAGAAGTCACCGGAAAGAGCTGCGAGATATCCACGAGTGGCCGCAAGACCAAGAGACAGAAGCTGAACCGGAATTACCACGCGGTCACGTTTTGGATTCCTAGAATTCGCTTGATAGAAATAAGTTTCAGAAAGAGGGAACTCAAGGATCAGGTGCTTATGCTGACTGATCTTAGGAAGAATTGACAGCTGAAACTTAAAACGGGCGAGATCGCGTTCAATCCCAATGGCACGCATATCATCCAGAGGAAGTTGGAAATCGCCTTGAAGTAGCATCTTGCTTGAAACCGGATCGAGTTTCATTTTGAGGTTCTGAACCAGATCAGACTTCGCTAAATGTCCTGCCAACTGTTCATTGATAAAGGCCTCAGAAATGAAGATGCTTGCGACCTTACTTTCAAAAAGGTTTTGGGCGTGCACGAAGCTCGAAAAAAAGAGGGCAAGAACGATGTATTTCATAGGGGAAATCATAGCAACTGGAGCGGGCCAGTGACAAGAATACACCCACGATAAATAAAAATTATGTTTTGAGAAATGTCTTATAGTTCATGAGAACAATCGCTGCCAAGATCAGGAATACTCCAACCCATTGGACTGGATTCACAACCTCACCTAAGAACGTGAAGGCGATACACATGGCCACAGGTAGTTCTACCGAAGATAGGATGCTTCCGAGGCCGACTCCAACAATGGGAAACCCTTTGTTGAGCATGACCGGCGGGATCACGGTCCCAAAAATGGCCACAATCAGACCATAAGTGAGAAAAATCTTTGGATCAAAGGCCTTATTGCGAATGAATTCTTCACCCACCAGGTTGAGATTCAAGTAATGTGGCCCAATCTGAGTAAGCAATGTGAAAAGCAGAACGACAATCACTCCACCATACAACATGATCTTACTGCGTTTAACAGGTGCCAGATGAGAAGCGACACTATTTGTAGAGTAAAGGGTCCAGCTAAATGACATGGCGGTGAGAATACCCAGAACCAGTCCTCGGATATCAATAGATAAATTCGAGGAACCCAGGACTTTAGTCGCGAGGAGTGTTCCGAAAATAATGAAGGCCACTGCCGCGATTTTTTCTAAACTTGGAAGGCGCTTCGTTTGAAAAGCTTCAACGATAATTCCCATCCAAACCGATTGCATCAGAAGAACCACGCCAATAGAAGCATCAATATATTGAACCGAGAGATAGTAGAGCACACTCGTAAGAGCAATCGGAATCCCTGCGATCATGAGCTTCTTGATATCAGACGATGTCGCTTTTTGCGCATTCTTTGACAGGAAGAAATCCAAGATGGTGAGAATGAGAGCGCCCCAGATAAATTGAGAGAATGTCACTTCGGCGGTCGTGAAGTTTTGCTTGTAAGCGAGTTTTACAAACGTTGAAAGCATTCCGTAACTTGAGGAACCGATCAAGATAAAAAGAATACCCGAGGTAAGGTTTTGATTAAGTGAATGTGATTCAGCTTGATAAGCATGAGTGGCCATTAAAAACTTCCAGTTTAATTTGGAGTTCCAATAGTCAACTCTTTAAGGCAGTTGGTAGAGACGTTCAACCGTATTATGAACTTATATCAGGACTAACAGGGCCGAAATTACGCCCTGTTTTATTATTTGTAAAGTAGAAGTGTAATTCCTTGCTGGTTCCCCAGTGAACCATTTCCATGAACAAGTCCTAGATGTGCTTTTTTTGAAGACATAAGTCTTTCTCTCATCACAATTAAAGAGTTTAAAGAGGTAAGATTCCAAGCGGCCTTTCCAAGATTTAGTCCGCCAGTAATAGTCACTTCATGTTTTGTTAAAAGCTCTTTAATCTCACTCATATTTTTTACGAGACCCAGGCGATAAATAAGTCCCATTGGTACTACTGGGTAGCAAGTATAGGCATCCAGGAGCGCGCGACCTTTTAGGAACTCTGCTTTGAAATCTGTCTTTGATTCTGCCAGGGCCTTGTTGATAGTGCGTTTTAAGTGCAGATAAGGAGCGATTTTTGGAAGAGATTCCATTCCATCAACGGAGAGTTTTGTGAAAGCGTTACCAATAATCTGAACACGCTTTCTCTTGGGGACTTTAAGAGTGTCCGCAATCTTTTCGTTCGTGAGAATGATTTGCCCTGAATAGTCCACGTTAGGATTCGCGCAGTCCACGCCTCTGAAATATTTAGTGAGTGGTTGAAACCAGCGTTCATCAGGTAGATGTCCTTCAGGATTAATCTTCTTCCAGGTCTTCACGTAATTATCAAAGAGAGCATCTCTGATTTCGAAGAACTCTTTCTCACTGAGTTTATGGTAGCGAAGAAATAGGGGAACAAGCTTATCGTAGCCTTCGAGCGGAGTGAATTTCTTATTATAGAGTTTCATGAAGCCTTCGCGGGCCCCTTTCTCATAACCGGTCTTTAGGTAATCAGTTCCTTTAATGACAACGACATCGGCCTTCTTTGAAGAGAGAAGTTTTCTGGCCTTCTCTACAGCAGCGTTTGCCGAAGCTCCGCTTTTGAACTGTAGTGGTTGTAGTTTATCTTCCCAGCGCTTGGCGAGGTTTACGATTTCAAGAGTAACGATGCGGAGGTCTTTCTTCTTGGCCAACGTCAGGACTTTTTCCGTCTCTGTGTGAGAGCCCTTATTGTCTACGATGCGGTCGCCGGCGATGATAAAGGTCTTTGTTTTAGTCATAATGTTCACTTTTTAGACAGTGGCCAAACTCTATAACTAATCTTACGGCTATCTCCGCGATTTTTGAATCCAATTTCTGGTACGCGAGTTGCTTATATCTCCCGAAATAGGAGAATCCCATGAAAGTCCTGTGCTTACTTAGCTTACTGTTCGTCCTTCCATTTGTTGGGCAGAAGGCCCACGCCTTCAACGGTCACGGTAAATTTAAAGTCGAAATGGTTAAGCCTTGGGGAGAGTTCGGTTTTCGTGCCTTAGGAAAAGGGACCGATATTAAAGAAATGCGTTTTGATTGTAGTCAAAACTCGGATGTGGGCCTTGTGGTTAGCGTGGTTAATAATTACGGGAAGAGAAGTAATATCGTACTACCAGGTGAAAAACTTGGTTCTGATAAATTCAAATGCCAAGCAACTCTTAAGAAATATTTTGAAAATGTTCATACGGAGCGAGGGCTTGCGAGCTTGAAAGATAAGAGCAAGCACAGAACATTAGATCTGACTATTGCTGAAGGAAAGAAAACCTTGAGTTTTAGATAGTTCCCCACGATAAGCATTTAAATGAAAAGTGCGAAGCTAAAAAAGAAAGAAATTGAAAAGGCCCGTTTAAGTCTTCATGTTCCTTTGGAGGTTGAAGACCATTCTTACAGTAATGAAGAGCTACGCTACCTTCTTCTAGAAGCACTTGTAGGTATTTCTACAGCAGGAATGGCCAATAAAACGCGATCAAAGTTTGTTAAGCAAGAAGTCTGTAAAGCTTTGGGATATGAAGTTCCAAAAACATTCAAGAGGACTAAACCTCGATTCTTGTCACAAAATTTTGATCTGATCGTACAGCAAAGAAACAATCTCCAGATTTGGAATGAAGAAGTCCTACCAAATAGACGCTATGTCTTTGTTCTGGTGAATGATGAAGGTCACGTTTATGAAATCAAAATTTTAATTGGTGAAGAACTAAAAGTATTAGATAAAACGGGTACCTTAACGCATAAATATCAAGCCAGATTAAATGAACTCGTAGGATGCCCTGATATTTTCTCTAAGTCTGACTCAGAAAGGTTACAACCATTTTTAAGTGCCACTAATCCTAAAAAGTTCTCCACACGTCCTTCAGAGTCTCCATTAACTGGGGAGATCTTGAGTACAGCAGAAATTGTTAAAAGACTAAAGAGTGTCATAAACAAAGAATTTATTAATGATGGGCCCAATCAGGACAGAGTGAGAGGAACGATCATTCATAGAGAAGTCTGCCGTTTGCTTGGATATGAGTTTTCTGACAATGGACAGTTCCCAGACGTTCTTTCGCAACTTCTTGAAGTAAAACTTCAAACATCTCCAACCATTGATCTAGGTCTTGTCTTGCCTACGGATGAGACAACTCTGTTAAAACTAGAAGGCACCGAAATTCGCAATTGTGACGTGAGATACATCGTCTTTGAAGCTGAAGTAACTGAAAAAGGCTTTCTGGTGAAGAATTTTGCCATTGGAACAGGAGCGGACTTTTTCACTCGATTCCGTCAGTTTGGAGGCAAGGTAAAGAACAGTAAGATTCAAATACCACTCCCGAAATCTTTTTTTGAAAAGGTTTAGTCCTTAATGCCGAAGGCCTGATAAATCAAATTGTCTAGATTGGCTTCCAACGAATCAGTATTGCCTGGCTTCGCTTCAAAAATCTTCTTGGTTAAAGAAATGATTTTCTTCTTTTCGCTGGCATTAAGCTTTGGAATGGGAAACTGCTCCACGTATTGAGTCATGAATCTTCTTCTTCCAGAGTAAAGCTTATTATTGAACTTATGGTCGTAGAAATCTTCAATGAACTTTGAATTTGCGACTGCCAGAACAAGCCAAATGTCTTCCTCGTTCTGTTCCTCATTGAGAGTGATCCAGTAACAGTCTCCATTTACAATGGCCCCACTGTTATCGAGCCAGAAAGTTGGTCTTTCACAAATGTCTCTGAAAACGATCTTAGGTTTTGACCAGAGAGATGGCTCCTGAGGGACCCAAATTTCATACCAGTTTCTGCCGGCCTCAATTAGGTATTCTCTCGCTTGGAGCTGCTTTTTGTGAGAGTTAAGATATTTCCAGGTCTTTGGAAATTTACTTAAGTCGATGGCGACTTTTTTACCCTTCACTGATTCGTGAGTGTAAAGAATTTCCCTTGTATTTCCCTCGTTCTCTTTAAATCTTTCAGCAAAGTGATGAGTAATCAGTTTTTTTAGAATGTTTTTCTCTGGTCTTTGATCTGGAGATAAAGAGCTCCAGTTTTTACTAATAAATACTTTATCGGCCGTGGTCTTAACACCAACTCTGATTTTTCCAATTTGGCCGAATGAACAGAAAGTGTTTTCTTCCACCTTGCGGGCCCACTCATCCGTATCATCATTTGATATAGACCATACTACTCTTTGATCACTTTCTTCTCTTAAAAGACCGTTCTTTACTTCAAAGGTTTGGTCACCAATTCGGTATAATCCATTGCCTTGAAGAACTGCAGTGTAAACATCTTTGCAATCAGCAGTTTGAGTTGATTTCGATGAATAAATTGAGGCGAATTTAGATTTTTGTTGTTCTGATTCTTTTAGCTTAAATACTAAGACTGCAGGTAGGACGGCCGCTTCAAAAATTTTTGTATCACCAAAATCATAAATTTCAGCAAACGAATAATCTTTTAATAATCCGCTTCGTACCGGGGCCCCTGATTTTGTTGTCATGAAGCGATTAGAGACAATGAAACCGGCCACTGATTCACTGTGCATGTATTTTTGAATACCCATCAAGAAGACGTAGTATAAATCAATCCTTCCTTCCAGTGAGTATTGCTCACTTAGAGATGAAGTGTTTTTTGTGCCAAGTGCTTGAGTGCGAACATAGGGAGGGTTTGCAATGACTAAGTCAAACTTACTGTTCACGTCGCTCGTCGTGAAATCTTTTTGTTCGATACGAACTTCGAGACCAGACTTTATTTCTTTTATTCTTTTAGTGGCCGATTTGATGGCCTCTTTATCAATGTCAAGGCCATAGACTTTTACATCAATTCCCTTGGCCAAGATCTTCTGCGCAAGACTTTTTAAAAGTTCTCCATCTCCTACGGCAGGATCAAAAATAGAAATAACTTTTTTAGATTTTAGATTAAAGCTTGAAAGGATTCTGTCGGCGGTGAAATCAGCAAGTTCTTTTGGAGTATAGTGAACTCCATTGAGCTTTTTATCATCATGAATTTGATATTTGCCTTTGATTTCTCTGGCCTGTACGAGTTCCATTTTTCTTCCTGTCGCTGCTTAAAGTCATCGTAGAATGCGAGACACAAATCAACAAGCTGAAAGCTGCAAGTTTGCATATTGAATGATTGCGTCATAATGCATGGAGAGATGTATTTTCGTCTACTTAGCGAATTGACGATAGGGGGAGGTCCATAAATAATTTGAACAGGAGAAATGTATGCCAAAACCAGCAACGGGTAAGTGTCTCTGTGGTTCTGTTGGGGTGGCCTTCACCTATGCGAACGATCATTTCTACGCCTGCCACTGCGGAATGTGCAGAAGATGGGGAGGAGGTCCTGCGCTCACTGTAGATACGAGCAATGACCTTAGATTTTCAGGCGAAGAATTTATCAGCGTCTTCAATTCATCTGACTGGGCCGAACGTGGATTCTGTAAACAATGTGGAACACATCTGTTCTATCGAGTTAAAGAATCTGGTTTTACAAATATCTCACTTGGAATTCTCGACAATAGCGAACATTTGAAATTTCACTCTCAAATTTTCATTGATAAAAAGCCTAAGCATTATCATTTTTCGGAACAGACAGAGACTTTGACGGAAAGGGAAGTTCAAGAAAAGTATTCAATTCCTAAGATCTGAAGCGGAGGGGAATCACCCCTCCGAATAAACATATCTCACTACAGGTGCTTCATTCGTCTCTGTTACTTGTTTGTGTTCAGTCATGTGAAAAACGAGCATTAAAAACACGCCCCATGAGATAAAATTAATCGCTGCCCTCATATGTGTCCTCCTGGTTGGATACAAAGTAGCAACGAAATCTTTAGATACTATGGAAGATGGCAATATCTTCTTTAAATGTAGGCCTTAGTGTATTCAACTCGTCTTTTGAAAACCAGCGAATCTCTTCATTCTCATTGTTATTGATTTGTGGATTGCCTTTCACAATTTCGGCCTTCCACCAATGAAGCATCACTCTTCCATCGTGTGTAGGAGTGGAAGTGATCTTTTGAGTTGGACGAACTTCAATTCCCAGTTCTTCCTGCGCTTCACGAATGACGGCCTCTTCTTCGGTCTCATTCGGTTCAATATGGCCGGAAATCGGGCACCAGTATCCTGGTGCCTTTGTTTTCCAAGCGCTTCGTTTACCTAGAAGAAATTTTCCGTCCTTTTCCAGGACAATCATGATGGCCTCTTTCATGATTTAAGTTTACATGGCTTAGTAGTCGTTGTTAACGGCCTTATAGACTCTACCTGTCTCAATTCCCAATACCGATTTCATATAGGCCTGAGCGACTCGGCAGCTTGCGACACCATAATGCCCTGGGAAGAAGGAACCATACGCCGCCTTCGAGTCTTCAAGAAGATCCGGTGAGACCACATTGATTCTAATTCCACGTCCAATTTCTGCCGCGGCCGCTTGAGCGAATCCTTCTACTGCACGATTAATACTTGTGGCCGATGTTCCACCAGCGATGAAAGTGGAAGTCAGAATGCCCGAAGTAAGTGTGAATGATCCACCATCTTTGATGTACTCTTTGCCGATTTGAACCAAGTTCACTTGTCCCATAAATTTATTCCGAATGCCCACTTCCCAGTGGTCTGCATTCAATTCATGAAAAGGAACAAACGCCACATCACCAGTGGCCGAAACCAGTGCATCGAATTTTCCGATTTTCTCAAAGAGAGCACGAATAGATTTCGCGTCTGCGATGTCCACCTGATATTGGCCCGAAGTTTTTCCTACTGTAATCACTTCATGACCCTCTGACAAAAATTCTGTTACTCTCTTACCAATTGTTCCTGTTGCTCCAACTACTACGATTTTCATAATTGCCTCCCTCCTTCCTGATGAACCCAGATTACGACACATCTCAAATTGCAAAAATACACAATTGGAGACATACTGTTCACATATGGAAACAATGTCTCTAAATGCTTATTTACCTGATGTTTTGGCATTTTACGAAGTCGCAAAGTGTGGTGGATTCACCCAAGCGGCCGAGAAAATGAATTTATCGAAGGCCCAGCTTTCAAAACAGGTGGCACGTCTTGAAACGATTCTAAGAGCTCAACTCTTTTTCCGAACCACGAGAAAGATCAATCTGACAGAAGAAGGAAAGCACCTTCTTCAGTACGCTGAATCCATTGTGAAGCTTTCTCACGATGCCGCTGAGTCCATGAAAGAACTTGTGGATGAGGAAGGTGGGCTTATTCGAATTACCGCCCCAAGTTCTCTTGCTGATTCATTGGCCCCTCCATTAATCAAAATGTTTCATGAGAAGCTTCCAAACCTTAAAGTTGAAATCGAGGCGAGTAATGTCAAACGGGACCTCATCGCTGAGGGATATGATTTTGCTCTAAGAGCAATCGTTGAAACTGATCCTGAACTTGTTGCTCGATATATCGGTCATATTAAAGATGTGATCGTTGCAACTCCAGAGTACGTGAAGAAAAATAAAATTAAAGGCATTGATCCCAATGAGCTAAAAGAAGTCCCGGTCCTCATGGCCTCTCTTCGTAAGAGCTGGAACACTTGGAAGTTTCAGAAGGGGAGTAAGGACTTTTCGATTGATGTTCATGGGAACTATGCGAGTTCAAGTTATCAGACCAATCGTTGGATCTGTTTATCGGGATTGGGAGTAGCAAGACTTCCGTACTATCTGGTGGAGAAGGATCTGCAAGAAAAGAAGCTTGTCCTTCTTTATAAGGAATATTCGATTGCGACCCATCCATTGTATTTGGTCTATCCATCGAAAGGTTATAGAGCGAGAAAGAACAAGGTCGCTAAGGATTTGATCTTGAGTTGGCTTCAGGGAGCGAAGGGATCAATCGTTTAATCCCTTCCCCGCAAGAATTTGTTTCGTGTATTTCTCAATTCTTGATAAGCGAGTGGCCGCTTGTTTGGCCGATGAGAAATAAATATGATAGGCCTTCTGTCGTCCTGGAGTGAGAGACTCGAACGCCTTTTTCAGGGCCGGCTTTTTATCAAAAAGGTCTTGAAGTTCAGGGGCCATTTTAACTTTCGCTGGTTTTACTTCAACTTTCTCGCCAGACTTCACGATTGCTATCGCTTCTTTGATATAGGCCTTAATTGTGGTCTTAAGTTTTTGAACTTCTTTAACATCAGCGAATCTCATTTGACGACCCACTTGTGTGTTCTCTCCCATCTTTACTAGAACACCCTTTGGATCTTTCATGAGTCCGCCCTTGAAAAATAAAAGGGCAAGATAGTTTTTGAAATCTTGAATGAGAACAATGTTGCCACCCTCAGCTGAGTAGCTCGGTTTGCCCCATTTGATTTCTTCTTCCAGGGGACAGGTGAGGAGGATTTCGCGGAGGGCCTCCATTTCGGGCTGCCATTTTTTTGCTGAACTAATGTACTTTTCGACTTTTGAATTCATATAATCATTTTATTTGGGAGAATTATGAATAAGCAACCATTAGTCCCTTGGGGAGCCGCAGAAAAAGCAAATTGGCTTAAAGAGCAAACAATTAAGCGTTCTTATAAGGACGAAGTTCTTACCAAGATTGAGAAGCTTAAAGCTTCTTTGGACGTGACCCAGTATGGTGCTCTTTCATATAACCCTTCGCTTTATCCGGTCTTTCTTCTTAAGACTCGCAACTTTGATAAAAATAAGAAAACCATTCTCATTACAGGTGGCGTTCACGGCTATGAAACCAGCGGAGTTCATGGTGCTCTGACCTTTATGGAAAAAGAGGCGAAGAACTACACGGATACTTTCAATATCATCTGCACTCCGTGTATCAGTCCATGGGGTTATGAGACAATCAATCGTTGGAACAATCTTGCGATTGATCCAAATCGCTCATTCATTCCAAATAGTCCGGCCGAAGAATGCGTTTTGTTTTTGAAGGCAATGGAACCGTACATTAACGATATTTACGCTCACTTTGATCTCCATGAGACAACTGACACGGATAATTCTGTCTTCCGTCCGGCCAAAGCGGCGAGAGACGGTAAAGAGCCAGAACCTTGGACTGAAATTCCTGATGGTTTCTATGGAGTAGGTGATACGGAGAATCCTTGCTTTGATTTTCAGAAGGCGATCATTGATTCAGTAAGAAAGGTCACACATATTGCTCCGGCCGATGAGAATGGAAACATCATTGGTGAGCCACTTCAGCAAGAGGGTGTGATTAATTATCCACTTAAGGCCCTTTCACTGTGTGCTGGCTTCTCAAGCGCAAAGTATACAACGACGACTGAAGTTTATCCTGATAGTCCGAAAGTCACGGATGCTATTTGCAATGATGCCCAAGTGGCGGCAATTAAGGGTGGATTGGATTATCTTAAATGCGTGAACTAAGACAGGGAAAGATCGACGGAAAAATCTATCTGTTCCCAGTACCGGTGGAGAAGCATCGAAAGTATTTGGTTTATTGTTCGACCGAAGCAGAGGCGATGAAGATCAGTGAATTAGTGAGGACAGGTAAAGTCACTCATCCAGATCTTATCAGCGAAGACTTTATCTTTCTTACTTATCACACGGACAAGCAGACTAAGATTTTTGTGCTGAACCCTTCGAAGGACGCTTAACGGATAACCAAGTTGTCTTTTTTAAAAATGCTGTGTTTGTATTCATAGGCTGCTTGTCGGACACTTCAAAAAATTCCTAAATGATTATTTTTATATATAGAAGCTGTCTGTAATGGTCAATTATAAAACCCAGTGGCCCTTCTTTTAGCTGCTATAATCAATTTATGATTACCACCCTTCTTCTCGCGACTGCAGTCACAGTAACAAAGCCGGCCCCAAAGGACCCAGAGCTGAGTTGTAAGGCCATGGAAGAGATTAAGTTCGAAAGGCCCGGCATCTTTAAGAAGAAGATCAAAGATGAGATCGTTGAGTTTAACTATGATTGGGCCCAGCTCGGAGACTATCTTGTTTGGAATGGGGAAGATGTTCCGAACAAAATCATCAATACGAAAAAGAAAACTGAATGTGAGATTGAATATCCAAATGTGAGGTCTATCAAAAAATTTAAAGATCACGATCTCTTATTTGTGGACGCTTTTCGAGATAAACTCGAGTACACGGCCGTTATTAGACTCGAGGACTGCAAAAAGATTTGGGAATTAGAGATTAAGACTGAGGCGAGTGAAGTGACTTTCAACTCAACAATGGCTGTTAAAACCAATGCGATCAAAGGTTCGTCTTTGGATAAGTGCCAACAATGTTGGAATGAGAAGACCGAGGCGTGCAGGAATCTGCCGGTGACTTCGCGGTAGAAGGCCTACTCACTGATAGGCAGATACAAGGTAAAAACACATCCTTCACCCTTCTTACTGTCCACTGTGATCTTCCCATGATGTGCGAGCGCGATTTGTTGAGAAATAAACAGTCCCAGACCCATACCGCTAATCTCACTGGCCTTTACTCCACGTTCGAACCGATCAAAAATTCTCTCTTTAAGCTCTTCGGATATTCCTGGACCTTGGTCCTTGATAGCAACCGAAGCGAGTTTGTCTTCAACATTGATTGTAATGAGGAGTCTTTTACCTTCTGTATACTTAATCCCATTAGATAAAATATTCTGGATGATTTGTTCTATCCGAATTTTGTCCCAATTCCCTTCGGCATCTTGAATGATATTTAATTCAGGAACAGGGCAGTCGTTTTCTTGAAACTCTGGCTTCATGTATTTGATCACATGTTGAACAAGCTCAGAGATTTTGACTCTTTCTCTATTTAAAGCAAACTGGCCAAGACGAATTTTTGAGACGTCTAACATATCATCCACCAGACGTGCTAAACGAGAAATCTGAAGATCAGTTTCATGGGCCAAATTTTGGATCCTCTCTGGATTTAGGGCCTGGGGTGTTTTTTGTGCTAAAGCACGAAGCTGCATTTGGTTTTTAAGTTTTATTGAAGTAATTGGTGTCTTTAATTCATGACTGGCAATGGAAATAAATTCATCTCGACTTTGAAGGGCCATCTTTAGTTTTTGAGTCAGACCTTTAAGTTCTTCTGAGGCCATTTTTGCATCATGAATGTCGGTGTTTGTCCCGAGCCATTCTTTAATCGTTCCATCCTCATTTCGAATAGGAATGGCAAGACCAAGATGCCAGCGATAGATTCCGTCATGACGTTTTAAGCGATATTCAATTTGATAAGGCTCACCAGTTCGAAGCGAATTTTGCCAGGTCATTATGGTTCGATTGATATCATCTGGATGCAATATTTGTTGTTCGGTCCATCTCCAACCTTCATCTACTTCAGGATCCACCCCAAAGTAGTCATAGTGACGTCGGTTGAAAAATTTAATATTTCCCTTAGGATCAGCAATGAACACCATTTGCGGCATGGCCTCTGTATAAAAGCGGAATCTCTTCTCACTTTCTCTCAGGCGCTCAGTCGCAAGTTTTTTTTCTGTAACGTCTGAGACCCGGCTATAAAGCTTTTCTCCAACTGGATATACGGTCCAGGATAGCCAAATCCATTCGCCATTTTTCTTCCGATAACGAATCTCAAATCCAATGAGCTTTTCTCCCACGAGTAATTTCTTTCCTTGCTCAAAGGCCTCATCTACATCATCGGGGTGAACGAAATCCATCCAAGGACGAGATTTCAATTCTTCCAGTGGATATCCAAGTGTTTCTTCCCAAGCAGGACTGAGTTCCAAAAAATTATTTGATTTTACATCAGAGATGGCCAGCATGTGGCCCGGAAGATTCCAGAAGTTTTGGAGAAGTTCTATGGCATCTTTCTGATCTTGAATATCAAACACAGCACCTGAATGGCCCTGAAAATTTCCTTCTTCGTCAAAAAGGGGATTGGCTAAATCAATGGACCAACGATAAGTCCCGTCCTTTTGTCGGACTCGATACTCAAATCTGAATTTGTCTTGTCGTTTAAGCGTGTCCTCAAACTGTGTCCTTAGATTATCAATGTCTTCTGGATGAATCATTTCTAACCAGCCATGGGCATGTCCATCTTCTGGTTTTTGACCAGTGATTTCAAACCACTGTTTGTTCAGATAAATATTTTTCCCATTGGCATCTGTGACCCATAAGAGAGCAGGTGATATATCAATGTTTTTCTCATACTGCATCTGGGCCTGTTTAGAGTCATTGATGTCAGTACAAGTTCCAAACCAATTTGTTATCTCCCCAATTGAGTTTCTAATTGGTACGGCACAGGCCTTAAACCAACGATAGATGCCATCGTGACGTCTCAAGCGATATTCCATATCAAAGATGTGACCGCTTTTGACAGCATCCAACCAAATATCACAAGCATTTTGGCGATCATCGGGATGAACAAAATTGAGCCATTTTTTGCCAAGTTGTTCTTCTTGATTTGCTCCGGAAAAATCAACGGATTGCTTAGAGACAAAATTGATGTCACCCTTTGGATCCGACGTCCACACAATGTGTGGAATGGCCTCAGCGATTTGTTTGAATTGTTCTGCGCTTATTTCCTTCACTACTTTGTCTCCAGTATTAAAGATACTTTACATGCAAAGCATTTGAATGAGGCAGGACACTGGCAATAAGTGTTAACACGCAACAATGGGCCGCATGACTTACTTAGTGCTTTGTTTCTTTGGTCATCGTTGAGAATTAATAAAGGGAATCTTATTAGTGATTTTAGTGCCCACCAACTAAGAAGCTCAGAACAATGATACTCATCACGAGAAGACCCGCAGAGACCATCTTAAAATCTTTTTCTTTGAGAAAGCTCAGTATAAGTCCAAGCACTCGTCCGACTGGAATTAAAATAAATAATCCAATCCCGCAATTGATCGTTGAGTTTGATGAAATTAAGACTCCAATTGTTGTCAGAAAGGTGGCAGACCAAGTTCCGTATTGGAGAAGATTTTCTAAGTTCTTTTCAATCTGTGCCATTAAAGCCCCTTAAAAGTTTTAAAGAGCATCTGAACTCCAAAGACAATCAGAATTAAAACAAAACTCATTCTTAGTTTTTCGCTAGAAGTAGAAATAAGAATTTTTGCGCCCACAAGGGCCCCAACCACAGAACCTACAACAACTGGTCCGGTAATTTCCGGAACAATGGCACCTTTAATAAAATAGGCCCCAGCACTGGCCGCGGCGGTCACTCCAATCATGAAGTTAGATGTGGCAGAAGAAACTTTAATAGGAAGTCTTAGGGCAGAATCCATGGCCGGGATTTTTAAAACACCACTCCCAATCCCTAGGAGAGCGGAGAGAACTCCCGCAAGATACATCAGAAACATTCCTAGAGGAAGATTGTGAACTGAATAGCGAACAGCACCTTGGTGAGAGTCAACATATTCTCCACCTAAAGCAAGACGCTCTCCCCAGCTTTCTGGACTTGCAGTTGATACAACTGTTTCTTTGCGTTTGAGAAACATTTGAAAAGCAGAAATAAATAAAGTCGCACAAAAAAGAAAAGATAAGAACGTGTTCGAAATCGTTCCCATTAATAAAACACCAGTGAGGGCCCCTAGAGTCGTGGAAATTTCCAAAATCATCGCAAGACGAAAGTTCGTAAGCTTGGCCTTAAGATAGGCACCTGCTCCAGCACAAGAGCATGCAATGACCGATATAAGACTTGCAGTAATTGCTGTTTGAATATCAAGATTACAAAAAAGAGTGAGAAGTGGAACAATGAAAATCCCACTGGCCATTCCTAAAATTCCTCCTAGCGCACTTGCTCCAAAAGAGATCAGGAATAGCAACAAAGTGTAAGTTGTGAGCATATTATTTTTTACACTATTTTACTCAATTAGCCAAGTTTGGCGTCTCACTTGCAACACCATTTTTGGAGGTATTTATGATTAGAAAATTGAAGTCAGGTGAATACCGCATTTACTCACGAAGTGTGAATCCAAAGACAGGGCATAGACGAAACTTAGGTACTTTTAACTCAAAAGAAGAGGCCCTCCAGCATGAACGTGAGATACAATACTTTAAGAGAAGAAAAGCATAGAAGGAGGGCCCTATGAAAAGTACATCAAAAGGTTCATTCATGCACACTGTTGGTGATGCCATTGAACGAGTTGGTGAAATGGTCACCAAAATGGGTGCCGCAAAACTCGGAACCAAAATCTATAACTTTGGTAACAAGGTTGAGCACAGTAAGGACTAAAAAATTTCACTCAAAAATTTTGCAATAGTTGAGAGTGATCTTTTATGTGCCTTTTCATTGTACTTGATACCAAGTTCTGGAATGTTTGCACCTTCCAAAGTAAAGGCATGCATTGCATGCCCATAAGCATGAATTTGCCAGTCCGCATTTGTGCGATTCATCTCTTTGGTGAATTCAAGAATACTTTCAGTGCTCACCATTGGGTCTTCCCAACCGTGAAGAACAAGCACACTTGAATGGATTTGTGTTTCTTCCAAATTTGGTGAATTTAATAGTCCATGAATACTTATGGCACCTTTAAGGCCTTCAGGGTTGGCACGAGCAAGATCTAAAGCGCATAGACCTCCAAAACAATGTCCCATAACGGCGATTTGATTGGAGAGGACCTGTGGATGCTTCTTGGCCTCGTTAAAAGCGGTTAAAAGACGTTTTCGGAGGAGCCTCCTGTCCTCAAGAAGAGGATTCATCAAGTGACTATTATCTCCATCTACCGGGCCTCGTTTGCCTTTCCCATAAACATCAAAAGCAAGACCTACATATCCTTGTTTCGCTAAATCATCCGCGATCTTATAGAAATGCTCACTCGGGCCACTCCATGCATGTCCTACTAAAACACATGGAAATTTGTTTTTTGAATTGTCTTTAGGGACAGAAATATATCCCTCGAAAGTTGTTTCTCCATCTGTGTAATCAAAAAAACTCATACACACCTCCTGTGACTTGATTATAAGTAAATGCCCATTTACTATAAAGCTCTATGGCAAGAACAAAAAAGATGAGTGATTATGAAGTGTTGGAACTAGCGTTTGAGGTCATCTCAAAGGAAGGTTTTGATTCATTTACTTTTGAGCAAGTAGGGAAGGCCGTTGGACTTTCTCCCGCTGCCATGGTGAAAAGATTTAAAACAAAAAAAAGATTGGCGCTTCTTGCCCGTAATCAGAAGTGGGACAAAAATTTATCTCAAATTAATTCAGACAAGCTACATGGCCTTATTGGAATTTTTGATTTTTTGAAGGTCATTGCATTAAGTGTAAACTCTAAAAGGCTAGGAGAGCATGTGACTTGGCTGGGCACAGAGGCCCGTCATCCAAGCTCGAAAAAGAAAGTGGCGGCCTACTTTGAAATTACCCGAGGGATTTTTTTTCGATTGGTATCTGAAGCGCTCGAGAATGGCGAGCTGAAGAACATTGAGGATGCTAAGGAACTTGCAAAAACCATGGAGGCCCTGGTTCAAGGGGCCATTTTTCAGTTCTCTTTCTTAAGTGAGTACAACATTGAGGCCCACCTTAAAAAACACTTTCAGGTGTTGCTGAGGCCTTATACTTAAGTCGTAGCAAAAGTGTCAGGCACTCAACATTTCTCTAAGTCGTCCGATATATCCATTATGCGATACTTATACCTATTACCATTCCTTATCATTTCAACAGCTTTAGCGAAACCTTGTGGCCTTCAAGGAACCATTGAAGAGCGAATCAAGGACTGTAATCAGACGAAAGGCAACTTCGTTTTAGTGGCCGCTACTGAAAAGGGTGTTGAGTTCTACAAGGACACAAAATCAAAGCTCATTTGGGGCAGTAGAGTCCCTACAGATTTTAATCACTATGGATCTCAAAAGGCCTGCGATGATGAAGTTTCAGGATATGAAATCCTAGGATCATTAAAGTGGCGCTTGCCCTCAATCCGAGAATATGAGACGGCCGCTGCGAATGGAATGAAAGAAGCGCTTCCAAGTATGAATCATTGGTTCTGGTCATCGACTCCCGTTAAGAGAAAAAGAAAGTATAGAAGACGTGCGGTCCCTGCAAGTGTGTACTTGTGGGACGGATCGGAAGAGAAAACGGACGTCGGCGATCTTAAAGACGGTGCCTCAGTCCGTTGTGTTGCTAAAGATGCTTAGTGCTTAAAGTACTCACATTTAAAATCTTCAATTCTGCTGAACTTTGCATCAGCATCCCATTGAGTCATCTCCGGTAAATTTTGGAGACATACTTTTTTAAGCTCGTCTGAGTACTTCACACTTTCAATGGCCTCAAGAGTGAGTCCACGATAGTCGACGTACTTTTTCTTTGATGATCCCATCTCATAGCAACCTTCATAACATCTTTCTACAGTGTAAGTGCAGGTGTAGCTGCAAGCGGCGTCTAGTAAGAGAGGGGAAGTGTTGGCGTGAGCGAAAGAAACAGAAATGAGAGTTAGAGTTCCGAGAGTGAGAGTTTTCATAAAGGCCTCCTGGGGTTTGCGGGAGAGTTATGGCAAATTCAGGAGACCTAAACAATCTTCAAAAATTCATATATTTCATTCTTTTATTCATGAATCAATAATGGACTCAAAACCGCCATAAATCATTCTAGAACCATCGAATGGCATGTTCTTGCCCATCTCCTTCATTTCAGGATCTTCCATCATAAATTTGTCTGCCTTGTCGCGAATCTCTTTCGACGGATACTCGACCCAGCTGAAAATGATTTCTTCATCTTCTTTTGCTTTAACTGCACCGAAGAAGTCTGTGGTCTTACCGTGGGGAACATCACTTTGCCAGCATTCAACCACGCGAGTTGCTCCTGTTTTCTTCAATAGCTCGGCAAATTTTTTGGCGTGCTCGCTGTAGATTTGTTTATTTGCTTTTGGGACCGCTGTTACAAATCCTTCTACGTACATATAAACCTCCAGGTTAATGATGATCCTCATAGTAGGTTCGTAATAAGTTCTTGTCAGTAATCTGAGCCTTACGGTTCGCGCTTGCGAAAAAATTGAGATGTCGATCGGGAGTGGTGGGAGTATCCTGTATTTAGTTCGAAGGAAGTAATAAGAGTAAAATCTAATTACTGAGAGCGAACGAAAAATGGTCTTCGAAAGAAGGCCATTTTTTATTTGGCGCTAAACGGTTCCCCAATCGCATAGTAATTTCCACCAGCGACATGATGAATACTTCTCAAGGAAGGATCAGCATCTTCAAAATGCCAATGCCCATCTTTGAAAACACGTGTGTCTGACCAAGCAGCAAAAACCTCACCAATGAATAGGTCATAAGTTTCTTGATTATGAGGTTCTGGAATGAGTTTGCAAGCAAGCCATCCTGAACAACCTTCAACAAAGGGAAGATCAAATCCTTCAAATTGAAACACTTGAACTCCGGCCTTTTTCAGTTTGTCAGGATCATTGTGAAGTGTGCTACTTCCTACCATTTGAGTAAGTTTCAACTGCGCCACTGTGGGAACTTGAATGACAAATGTCCCACTCTTTTCCACAAACGCACGAGTTCTAGTCGATTTATCGAGTACCACTGTTAGTTTCGGAGGATCAAAATCGAGAGCGCATGCCCAGGCCGCGGCCATGACATTATCTACACCTTGATAACGGGCAGAAACTAGAACGGTGGGGCCGTGGTTAATAAGTCTGAAGGCCTTCTTTAATTCAACAGGGGCAATATGACTGTTCATGACAACTCCTCAAGTATCTTTGATTATATAATTAAACTGGCAAAGTGAAATGAAAAGCTGAGCCTCGATTGACTTTACTTTCTACCCAAATATAACCACCGTGAGCACTGACAAGACCTTTAACGATTGAAAGTCCAAGCCCTGTACCTTGTTTTGCCGTTGCCTTGGCCTGCCAGTATCTATCAAAAATATGAGGAAGATCTTTGGCGGGAATTCCTGAACCGTTATCCACGACAGCAAGATGAATTTGTTCTCCCTGGTCCTCAGCCCGAACTTCTACTTTTCCACCTTCTTTGGTGAATTTAAGGGCATTGGAAAGGAGATTGGAAAGAATTTGAAGCATTCTTTTCTTATCGCATTTAACGATGACGGGCGAAGGAGGAAG
Source organism: Peredibacter sp. HCB2-198 (assembly GCF_045999315.1). Lineage (GTDB taxonomy): Bacteria > Bdellovibrionota > Bacteriovoracia > Bacteriovoracales > Bacteriovoracaceae > Peredibacter. The sequence goes on from NZ_CP174607.1 coordinate 2,261,024, forward strand.
AACGTTAGCAATGGTTATAGATTTTGTGTCCGCTATTGGCTTAAGAAGAGTTTCTGCCTCCAAAACCAAGTCATTGAGATTTTCTTCGCGTAGCTCAAGTTCAAATTTCCCTTCTTCAAGTTTTCGCATATCAAGAAGATCGAGGATGAGACTTTGCATAACATCTACGGCCTTTTGAATGCCATCCAGGTTTCTCACAATCTTTTCCGTTGAAGGAGAATTGCTCGTGAGATTTCGAAGGGCCATCTGACTATTGAGTTTAATCGTGCCTAAAGGATTTTTTAAATCGTGGGAAACAACCGAGAGAATATCATCTCTGGATTTAATGGCCTGAAGTCTTTTTTGACTTTGTAGACGGAATCTATTGGCGAAGAAGATGATGAGGGCGGAAATTCCGATTGTGAGAAACAACAGGAGAGTCGAGTTGAAGGTTAATTCTTTTACCATCTTCTTGCGAGCATCATCAACGTCTCGACTTTCTTCTAAGTATCTGTTCCTTTCCAGTTCTATAAGTTCATCTTCATCGTTTCTTAGTTTTGCGTTCAGTGAACGTATTTTTGGACGCTGAAGTTCCTCGACCTTTTGATCGAAAGTAAGAGGGAGCATGCTATTGAAGTAAGCAAGCTTTGCATCTTGAGTTCGGGCGATCTCGTCTAGGAGAGGATGGTCTTCAGGAGTTTCAAGCTGCCTCAGCACTTGGTGGAATTGGGCATTTGTTTCATCTAGGATTTGTTTATCTTTCGGGTCTTTTCTCAAAAGATAATTCACAGAATGAATATTGATGAGATGAGAAAGGTTCCTTAAGTGCTGGCCGCTGGAAATCCTTTGAAAATGTTCTTCCATGTCTTCCACAGATTCACTATGGTTCACGTCCATTTCGTGAAAGAGTCGTTGGCGACCATAAATAAAAAGACACACGATGAGAGTGAGAAAGGCGGCAATGAGATAATCGAACTTGATGTATTGTAGAGGATTTCGCCACTTCATCCATTCATTATACAGAAATGCGCCCCGCCAATTGATGACTCAAGGTCAAAAGGGGAGCGCTGAAATCAGAATTAAATTTTCGCCATATCCATCACAAACCGATAGCGAACATCACTCTTCACAACACGCTCATAGGCCTCATTTACTTGAGATGGAGAGATGAGTTCAATCTCTGGAGTAATTTCATGTTTGGCACAGAAATCAAGCATCTCTTGAGTTTCTTTAATAGAACCAATCAACGAACCTGCATACGATCTGCGTTTCATGACTAAAGGAAATGGATTAATTTCAAGCGGTCTTTCAGGAAGACCAACTACAACAAGTGTGCCATCAGTTTTTAAGAGATTGAAATAATCGTCCATATTGATTTCGGCCGACACAGTATTGATGATTAAATCAAATTTGGCCGCATTCTGCTCAAATACTTCAGGATTTTTAGTCGAGATAAAATTGTGCGCACCAAACTTCATGGCATCATCACGTTTTTTGTCTGAGTGGCTGATCACAGTTACATCTGCACCTAGCGCGGAAGCGATTTTTACTCCCATGTGACCAAGTCCGCCCATTCCAACGATTCCAACTTTCTTTCCAGGACCGGCCTTCCAGTGACGAAGAGGAGAGTAAAGTGTGATACCTGCACAAAGAAGTGGTGCGGCCTTATCCAGGGGAAGTGACTTGGGAATTTGTAAAACGTAATTTTCATCCACAACGATCACATCAGAGTAGCCACCTTGAGTGGGAGTCACTCCATCTTTCTCTTTACTGTTATAGGTGGCATTGAAGCCCACATCACAGTATTGTTCAAGTTCAGCTTTACAGTGAGCGCATTCACGACAAGAGTCTACAAAGCAACCAACTCCAACGTGATCACCCACTTTATATTTTGTGACCTTTGATCCGATGGCACGAACGACACCTGCGATTTCGTGTCCGGGAACGATTGGGAAGTTGGCCTCACCCCATTCGTTTCTTACGGTGTGAATGTCAGAGTGACAAATCCCGCAGAACCTGATGTCGATGATAACGTCATGTTCTTTTGCCTCACGACGTTCGAATGAATATGGTTTGAGAGCTTCTTTGGCATTAAAGGCCGCTATTCCTTGTGCTTTAATCATATGTATCTTCCTTGAATAGGGGTGAGTCCCAGTTTGAAGAGATTGTACAAGAAATGCTGTGCATAATGTTACCTCCAAAATGCTACACTTGCTGAGACGGGCCCTTTAGGAGATAAAAATTGTATGAAAAGACTATTTTTCCTCTTCTTGATTAGCTTCTCTCTTGTTTCTTTTGCGCGGGATTCTGTTGGTGAGCAAAGAACTGCAGTTGTGTTCTTTGATCTTTTAGAAGATGGCAAAGAGCCTTCGATAGATCTTTATAAGAAGGCCATTTTTGATGAAGCGAAGTCGGTAAGTCATTATGTGAAAGAAGTCTCTCATCAGAAGGCCTGGTTAACGGGAAAGACCTATCCATGGCTCAGATTGAAAGGATTAGGTAAAACTTGTTACCTATCAAGTAGCGACGTTTTAGAAACAATCATTCAGAACAATCTTCTGGACCTTACTCAAGTTGACCGTCTTTTAGTGTTTAATCACATGAACCATACAGGTGAGTGCGCTAAGAACAATAGTTTTGGTTTCTCCACTCATGGAAAAGAAACTTATCGCACTTCAATAGGTGAGGTGAAGTTGAGTCTCGCTCAGTTTCATGCCACTAATCGGTTTGTTCTTCCAAAACTTCCGGTTCAACCTCTTTCAAATATCACTTCATCAGTTATTGCCCATGAACTTGGTCATTCCTTTGGTTCAACTGGGCACTCAAATATCTTGGATTGCGGTAAAGACATTATGAGCTTTGACCGTTCTCAGTGCACTCAATCGGCAATCGCCGATATGTTCACACTACTTGGGGGAGAAGGTTTTTTTAGACCGTCACTTCATTTTTCTGCCTGTCACAAGGAAGAGCTAGGATGGATCGGTGTTAAAGACGAAAGTCTTGTTGTGATCAATAAAGAGAATAAATCTCGAATTGTGAAACTTCGTCCTTTCTCTACTGTCGGGAAGAACGTTTCGGTTCGAATTAATCTAGAAAGTCCGTTTCCGGTTCCTTGTGTGAATCCTACTAACTGCACCGTCGCCATTCAGTCCCTTTTCTTGGAGTATAGGACCGCTCGAGGTTTTGATGAAAACATTTCAAAGCTTCCATTTGAGAGTGCTCGTTACTTCAATCAACTTGTCCTTGCCCCTGATTATTATGCGGCCTCAAAGGAAATTAAAACGAACGGTATTCAGATTCGAGGTGGCTTCTATAAGAATGATAAATGTATGACCTCATACAATTTGGATGTGACTCCAGAGTCTCTTCATTATCGTAATCCTCAAAATAATGAGGTCCTTTCTTATTCTTTATACGATAATCTCGACTCATTTCTTCTTCCTGGTATGACTTTCGCTGAATCAGTGAACGGTCTGAGTATTTCAATGAAAGAAATTGATAAAGATGGAAATGCAGTAGTAGAGATTCGCTACTGACGATCACGTCCGTATCCTGCCAGCAATCTGGCCCTCTCAGAGTTAATCTCTCCATATAGGGAGGGAACTATGAAATTCGATAATAAAACCGTACTGATTACTGGTGCCAATCGCGGAATTGGTAAGGCCCTGGTTGAAGAGGCCTTAAAAAAGAACATTAAAAAAATCTATGCTTGCTCTAGAAAACTGGAAAATCTTCCTAATTTTAAAGATTCCAGGGTCGTTCCTATCCAATTAGATATTTCCGATCTTGCGCAAATTCAGGCCGTGGCCACCAAGACCCAAGATGTTCAAATTCTGATCAACAATGCCGGAGTGGTCAGTCCTGGTGGTCTTTTTGATTGTGATCTTAAACGTGACATGGACATTAATTATTTTTCTACAATTGATATGATGAGAGAGTTTGTTCCATTTCTTGAAAAGAACTCGGATCCTCGAATTGTAAATATTGTTTCTATCGCGGCCTATGTGAATTTTCCTTTTATCGCCGGGTATTCTGCTTCCAAGGCGGCCCTGTACTCCGCCACTCAGGCCGCAAGAATTGAATTAAGTACCAAAGGAATTCCTGTTCATGCAGTCAATCCCGGTGCGATTGATACAGACATGAACAAGGGTAGTACGATGGACATGACTTCACCGGAAGACGTGGCGGCAAGTATTCTCAATGAGATTGAGAAAGAAGTAGAAGACATTATTCCGGATAAGATTGGAAGAGGAATGTATGAGATTTGGGAAAGATCTGCCAAAGAACTAGAGGCCATGTCGAAGAAGATGTACTTAGGTTAACGACCTGAGAACAGCAGAACTCTGTCTTGTTCATGTGGAGGCAGTCGTTTTTTAAGAACTGCCTCTGCTTCCTCAAGAGAGTAGCGTGCGCTTGAATGAATCAAAACAATCTTTTCACTCTTGATTGAATCCAATCTTGGGATAAGTTCGTCCAAATGGACATGGCCCCATTCTTTGGCACTCGCGATGGTTTTCCTTTCATCAAGATAGGTGGCCTCCATCAAGAGAATCTTTGATTTTGCCACTTCAGGTGCTTTATCTAAAAATTCAATTTGGGTATCTCCAGTAAAACTCACCACCAGCTCAGTTCTTTCCTCCGTGGGATCCTCACCGCGGGCCCTTGCCTTGGCAACCTCTTCCGATGGCAGGCCCTCAAGATCTTTTCGTAGTTTTCTGAATTTACGATAGATGGAATATCCAAGCGAAGGGATTCGATGAACGGTTGGAAAAGTTTTCACTAAATGGCGGCTCGATAATGTGAAGGCCTCATTCGCTTTAAGTCCGATGAACTCAAATTCATATTGATGTCCTTCAATAAGGCCCCATTGATTCATGATCTCTTTCATAGGATCAACCATGCTCTCAGGCATGTAGAAGTGTGGTGTCTTGTGAGAGTGCATGGCCTTTTGAGAAATCACATAAGGAATGCCAGCAGCGTGGTCCATGTGCCCATGCGAAATAAGGAAAGTATTCATACCAATTGTATGAGGGAGACCTTGCGCGACATCAAAGGCGAGTGATAGTTCAGGGAGAGCAATACTTGTTCGAACACCTGCAAGTGATAGTCCTTTAAAGCTGAGTCCTGCATGTGCCCATTGAGCTGGCTTCATCATATGGATATTATTCCTTCATGAAAAGTTATCGTAAAGACTCTGGTTCAACATCCAGCAGAAATAGAATAGGCCTTTAATTCAGTTGAGTGTTCTTTAGTTTAAATCCATGCAGAAGATTTTCATGGAGCAGCTTAAAATAGCCAAATGGAAACGGTAACAAATTACACCTCATATTTTATTTTGGCACTTTCAATCGGGATTCTCGTCGCCTCACTTCGCATGCGTCACAGTCTTAAAAAAGAGATTAAAAAGAAAGATGAAGCGTTGAGGATGAAAGAGACCGAGTTCAATGAGTTGCGAATGCTTGCTGCAGGTGTGACTCATGAAATTAATAATGCCGTAACCATCGTCATAGGAAGGACCGATCAATTGGCGAGAAAAACTGATGATCCTCAACAAGAAAAAATTTTCTTAAGTATCAAAAAGGGCTGCGATCGTATCGTGACAAGTGTGAAAGGTCTCAGACAGTTTATTTATCCAGACACTAAAGAAGTTGAGACCTATATTGATCTGGGAAAACTGATTGAAGATGTCATGAAGCTCACTGGGCAGCGACTCCGAAATCATGGCATTCAAATTCGTCTGAGAGGTGTGGAGAATAAGTTTGTTCGAGGACGAATCAGTCAACTTGAACAACTTTTAACCAATCTTTTAAACCAATCTGTGGAGAGGCTTTCTGATCTCCCCGAGAAATGGGTCCAACTCATTGCTGCTGACGAGCAAGGTGGCCTCAATATTTATTTCATGGATTCTAGTGGAGGAATTGGTGACAAAATCAGCCACAAGCAATTTAGTGAGATCCTTGAGAGGAATCACGGGCACTTGACTGTGAATCAGAACAATCTTGTGATGGAACTATCAAAGCCAGCACCCGAGAAATTTCATATTTGACCTCAACCTAACTTGAGGTATTACAATGCCTCCTTATTAACGTTAAGGGAGGAGTTGTATGGATTATTCCTTTTATAAGGTGATTCATTTCGCAAGTATTGCAGCGATGGTTTTTAGTCTGGCGAGGAAGTCATATCTTCTGTTTGGTCTTTTCTGGATTCTTGTTTTTGCTTCATCATTTGGTTTGGTTTCGGCACTAGGGCTGCATGAGAACTTTCCAAAGTGGGCGAACGCTAAGTTTGGACTTTGGATCATCATGGGAGTTTTGGCATTAGTGATGAAGTTTAAACCTCAATTAGGGAAGGCCTTCAGTGGTATTACTGGAGTCTTAGTTGTTGTGGCGATCTACTTGGCGGTCTACAAACCTTTCTAATCATTGAATCTTGCCCTATTCTTATCAAATTGTGCTATGATAGCGGTCCGGGTCAACACCCGGACTATATGAGAGCATAAACCATTCTAAATCTATCCATTTAAAAAATTAGACAATGCCTTTCGAGGCATGGAGTGGTGTTATGACGATAGTTTTCAATCACGTCGGCTTTGAATGGCCGAACGGTCAATCCGTATTTAACGATATTAATTTTTCACTAGAGTCCAAGATCTATGGTCTGATTGGCCCTAATGGTGTGGGAAAAACAACCCTCGCCAATCTTCTCCTTGGTGACCTGGAACCGACAAAAGGATCCATCGCCAAAGGAACTGAGGTCGTGCGTGTGTTTCATCAGAAAGAAACACCTCCGAATATTTCCATTGCTGAATATTTGATGGAGACCAATGCCTTTGAGGAGCCTTTATTTTTGTCTTTTCTAAAGAATCTTTCTTTGGAGCAAGTTTGTTCGAGTTTAAGTGGTGGTGAATGGGCCCGTGTGAGACTTGTGAAGACCGCGGCCTCTGGTGCTTCTTTTATTATTCTTGATGAGCCTACCAATCATATGGATCGCGAAGGAAGAGAGGTCATTCAGGAGTTTCTTAACTTCTTCACAGGCGGAGTGCTGATTATTTCCCATGATCGCGAAGTTCTGGAACGAGTTGAGAAAATTATCGAACTTTCAAACCAAGGATTGTCTTTATTTACTGGCGGCTGGGGTGAGTATTCTCTTTGGCGCGAACGAGAGCGAAATAAACTTGGACATGATCTTGAAGAAGCAAAGAAGAGAAGAACAGCCAGTATTGAAGAGCGACAAGAAAAAATCGAGAAACAGCAAAAGCGCCAGGCCCAAGGAAGAAAGTTAGGTCTTAGTGGTAGTTTGCCTCGAATCCTGGCCGGTGGGCGAAAGAGACGAGCGCAAGAGACCTTGGGCGATATTGATAAAAACACCATGGAAAGACTTAATGAGGCTGTCAATGATGCTTGGGACGCTTACCAAAAGCTAAAAATTGATCCAGTGATGTTTGCCAATCTCCCACAAGTAGAAATTCCTCAGGGAAAACTCATTGTAGAGGCGCGAGACTTTAATTTTCACTTCAAAGGTCAAAAAGACCTTTGGACGAATGATTTAAGTTTCTCTTTCCATGGGCCCTCTCGAATCGCGATTACCGGGGCAAATGGTTCAGGTAAATCCACATTGCTTCAACTATTCTTGGGTAAAACCTTGTCGGGAGAGAAAAAAGGCTCACTCAGTTTTGGGTCAGTGGAGATTGGTCTAATTGATCAAAACTACTCTGTCCTTAATCATGAACAGAGCGTGTTTGATAATGTGAGAGCGGTCACTCAAATCAGTGATAAAGACCTTCGAAATGCTTTGGCGATGTTTCTTTTTCAAGGAGAAAGAGTCTCACAAAAGGTCTCAGAGCTTAGTGGGGGAGAGAAACTTCGAGCTTCTTTGGCGAAGGTGCTTTTATCTGAACCGGTTGCACAGGTTTTAATTCTGGATGAACCGACGAACAATCTTGATATGCCCAATATAGAATTTCTGGAGAGTCTTCTTTTGGAATATAAAGGTGCCTTGATTGTTGTTTCTCATGACAGTGTCTTCTTGGAAAATTTGGAGCTCACAGGGATCATTGAGCTAAGTTAATTATGGAAAAGAATTTAAAAAGACATGTTCCGAAGTTCGTTCCTCCAGAACGATCTCGGATCATGTCCAAAATTAAAAGTCAGGGAAATAAATCTACAGAACTAAAACTCAGGATGTTCCTGGTTAGAAATAAAATTTCCGGCTGGCAGATGCAAAGGACAGATCTGCCAGGCAGACCAGATTTTTATTTTCCAAGAAAAAAAATTGTGGTCTTTGTGGATGGCTGTTTTTGGCACGGGTGTCCGAAATGTTATCGAGGCACAAAGAGTAATCAGGCATTTTGGAGTACCAAAGTGCAATCTAATAAGAAGAGAGATCGACGCAATAATAAGTACTATCGCGACATGGGAGTGAAAGTTGTAAGAATCTGGGAACATGAGATTGATAAGAAGAAAGAATCGTTATACGGTATTCTTTGAGGTGACAATGAAAGTTTTATTTCTTACAGCTGCATTAGTTTTAGTTTCTTGCTCTCACAAATACCCAGACCCATCATCTCCGCTACCTGAGAACATGGAAGAAGCGGTAACATCTAATTTTCGTACCCCTGAAAATGAAGAACGTGATGAATATCAGCATCCAAAGGAGACTTTGGATTTTTTTGGAGTGAAACCAACAATGACCGTGGTTGAGATTTCTCCAAGGGACGGCTATTTCACGGAAATTCTCGCTCCCTACTTGGCAAAACAAGGACAACTGTATCTGGCCATTCCACGAATGCCGCCAAGACCCTCACAAGTACTAAAAGAAAATGAGAAAAAGCTTCAGGACATTCTGTTGAGAAACCACGAAGTTCAAAACCATACAAAGATCATTCCCTTTGAACCCGTTGATAAGAGAAATAGAATCCCTAAAGACTTTGCGGACGCGGTTGTGACATTTAATAGTGTTCATAATTGGGTGGCGAAAAGATCGGCCCAAGCGTCTTTCCAGTTCTTCTATGATGTTCTGAAACCAGGTGGGACTCTTGGAATTGTTCAACACAGGATTCGTGCTGGAAAAAAACGAGTACCAAAGAGCGGTTACATGTATGAGAAAGAAGTTATTTTCTTTGCCACCAAGGCCGGTTTCAAACTGGTTGATAGATCTGAAATCAACGCTAATCCAAGAGACACCGCTGATTATCCGGCCGGTGTCTGGACCCTTCCTCCGACTTATCGTTTAGGTGATAAGGACAAAGATAAATATGAAGACATCGGTGAAAGTGACCGAATGACCTTGAAGTTTATAAAGCCTTAGCCTTACAATAAGCCAATGGAAAATCAATTTTTTAAGGCCTTTATTTCTCTCTTCGTTGCTATTGATGCCCTTGGCGCGCTTCCATTTCTGGTAGGGCTCACTAAGAAGCTCTCTGAAGAAGATAGAAAGAACCTCATCTATCGCGCCACTGGTTCTGCCTTAATGATTGGATTGATTTTCATTTTTGGTGGTCGTGCGATCTTTAATTTCCTAGGTATCACAGAAAGCGACTTCCGCGTGGCAGGTGGTTTGCTCCTTCTCGTATTTGCCATTCGTGATCTTCTCGATTCTTCAAGTCACCAGGGCGCTGCTGCCCCAACAAGAGTTGGAATCGTTCCTATTGCCGTACCTCTCATGATGGGGCCAGCCGCTCTTACTACTTTGATGGTAGGAACTGAACAATATGGTTTTACCATCACAGTCCTAAGTTTAATGATCAACCTTGCCATTGTATGGGTGATGTTTGCCCGTGCGGGATGGATTGTGAATAAGCTCGGAGAAGATGTGAGCGATGCTGTGACAAAGATCTTCTCACTTCTTATTGCGGCCATCGGTGTGATGCTAATTCGCTCGGGCCTGATTGAAATGTTTAATCTTTAAAAACTTATTTTTTAGGATAGGGAACAGTCATACCTTTATCAAAAGGTAGCTCAACACCGAGTTCTTTCTTCGTAAGTGCTTTTGAGGCCTTCTCATCCAGCTTCATTTTGCAGTCTGTGCCTGTGATAGTGTAGACCTTCGCCGAAGTACAATAGGCCCTGTCTTTTTCTGTAGGCTCGCAGGCGGGTTTATTAACGACTTTGTTTCCGTTTACAACTTCTGCGCTTCCACAGTATTCGGCCTTCACCGAGTGTCCCTTACAAGTCTTTATATCAATGATGCGATTTTCACCACATGAACCGCTGTATTCAGAGGTCATAAGATAAAATTTGCTTGCAGAAATATAGAAGTCTGAGAAATTCCCGCCTTCTATTTTGCAGTTTCTTTTTCCATTCAATGTAATCCAGGCCGGGCCTTCCACTCCTTCGAGTAACTCTAGAGTGATTTTGTCACTGATCTTATAGAATCCTGTCGTGCCTTCGCGTTTTGTAATTTCTAATTTACGAAACGAGCAGTCTTTCGCGAAAGAATATGAGGTCACAGTAAGGAGGGCCAAGAGAGACGCAAATTTATTCATATAATTATTTTAACTTTATAAATCGTTTCGGAATATCAAATTCCACACTCTCTCAACATGTGGAGCATATTTTACCTACTCCAATATCAACCACTAACCATGAGAAAGACAGAATGACTAAACTTTTACCTCTTTCAATTTTGTTACTTAGTCTCGTGAGCTGTGGCGGAGGCGGCGGCGGCTCTTCTTCAGCGGAACAAGCGACTAGTGACAATCCTGCGATTACACCAACACCAACAACACCAGATGAATTCCCTCAAGGGTTTGATGATAAGGTCATTACAAAAAGTAGTGTGACTCACGTTCCGATGAATCTTATCTCGCAGGAACTCACCATGACTTTTGATCCAGTTGCACAAACGGTGAAAGGTCACAGTGTGATTAATTTTAATACGAAACAAGAAGGACGTCCTTATTTCGAACTTCAAGGAACAGTCTCAAATGTAAAAATTGATGGCACCTCTTCGGACGTGACCAACATCACGGATCCGGATGGCCAAAACCAGACCTATAAATCGGTCAATGAATCAGTTGCAAGTGGTGACACTCACACCGTAGAATTCGATTACACTCTTCCTTCTGGTCGCGTGACCTTTACGGGCGGTGGAGTGAGATTCCTGACTGACATGACGGACCTTAACGGAAAGTTCTTCGAGTACTGGGGACCAACTGGTTTTGAAGAAGATCAGTTTGCGATGACTTTAAATCTAAAAGTCGCGAACGGAACATCTTCACATAAGCTGAGAACGAACGGAGAAATTACTTCTTCCGAGCAATCGGCCTGGAAGATCGTTTTCCCGGATTACTATAGTAAGTCTTCTTTCTATGTTCATTTAACAAATCAATCTCTTCCTTCAAAGACCTTGGTCATTAGAGGAATTGAAAAAGACATTCCTGTGGAAGTTTACGGGGTGACTCAGTCTCTCGTTGATACGGCAGCGGCCCAGCTTCCGGGACTCTTTAAAGAACTTGAAGGGGATTACGGTCCTTATCCTCATACAAAATTCTTGGCCTACATGAATGATCGAAGTGGGGGAATGGAGTATGTGGCGGCGACCATTACCAGTGTTGCTTCTATTGACCACGAACTTCTACACTCTTGGTTTGCTCGAAGTATGATTCCGGCCGATGGAAGAAGTGGATGGATTGATGAGGCCACTGCTTCTTGGCGAGACTACGGTTATTCGCGTGCTTCAAGCACATTAAATCGTTCAGCGACGAATCTTGCTAACTACTCGCCGTTTAGAAAAAGTACACCATCGAACGTGTATGTCGATGGACGAGCGCTTTATGCAGAGCTGGATCGCCAATTTGCCAATATTGGTGGACTTAAGCCAATGCTTAAAGCTCTTCACGCAAGTTACAAGCACAGCGTGATCAATAATGAAATGTTTTGGATGTTCCTTGAGAGTCAAACCGGGATGGACCTCACAGCATTTCAGGAAAGATACGTGACTGGAAACTCGGCGGAAGTAAGTCTTAAGAGTGCGACAATTTCTGAGATGGGCGCTTCTAAGCACCCAACTCCATTAACCCAAGAAGAAATCCTGAGACTACGGTAGTCTCAGGAACTCTTCGATTAATCCTGCAACATATTCTGGCGAACGCGATCCGGGCCTATGGCCGATCGCCTCGCCTAAATAATCTCCGTGTCCACCTGGAACAATCATGAGACGTGAATTGGGAATGAGATGAGTAAGTTCAACGGCGTGCTCTGGCTTTGTGAGATCTTTATCTCCAATCAGAATCAGAGTTTGCGCTTTCACCTTAGACACTTCCTTATCATCCATGTCCTTCCAATTTCTCATGCGAGCAAGATCCTTATCATGCATCACTCGAAGTTTTCTGGGATCTGGATTTACTTTCAAAAAAGCGTCCTTGAGCTGCTGAGGCATGTTCTCGTAGTTTGCTTTATTGTTGATGAAGTCCCAGAACCAATCATGACCTCCGGACTTTTTTGTAATGTTGGAAGCAAAGATGAGTTTGCGAACTCTTGCTGGGTCTTTGATGGCGACGTTCATCGCAACACTTGCCCCGTTACTAAAACCGAAAATATCGGCCTGAGGAATGTTTAAGTGTTTTAGAAGTGTGATCACGTCATCGGCCGAGGTTTCAAAACTGACTGGTGCATCTCGATCACTGGTGCGGCCATGACCTTGCTCTTCAATCGCAATGACTTTGCGATTTTTTGCGAAGAGGGGAAGGACCTTGCTCCAGGTGATCTCAATTGTTGAGCCACCACCGTGCAGGAGTACCAGAGGCACTCCGTCTTTTTTGCCGTGTACTTCGTAATACATCTTGATGCCGTTTACAGGAGCGTAATCTGCAAAGGCAGAAGTCACTAAAAGAAGTCCGATTATAAATAGTTTCATAGAAGTTCATCCAGTTTATCGAATGAACCTGTCCAGCCCATCATCATGCCGGCCTTCTCATCATGGAAAGCTTTTCTTTCTTCTGCTGTCGCTTGGCCATGAACTTCAGTTTTAAGAGTCACGCGAGTAAGATTTGGTCCTTCAGTTGCGAATTCAACTGTGCTGATCATTTGCGAAGGCCAAGTCGGTGCCCCCGGGTGCTTCGAAGGATTTCCGTTCTTGTCAGCAAACTCCTGAGTATAAATGATACGAGTCACTGGGTTAATATCTAGATAATGAGACTTACCAAAGAAAGTAAACTCACCGTTCGACATTGAGTAGAACGTAGTATTACCGGTTTTAATTTCCCCACTAATCACTTCCATATTAAAGCCCTGAGGTGGAAGCCATTTTGAAAGATGCTTCACGTCGGTCCACATCTCAAAAACTTTCGCTTGAGGTGCTTCAAAAGTGCGGTTGATCACAAATGGATCTTTTCCAGTGATCTCGTGATCAAGGTATTCGGCAAGACGGTCCCAAGTTGAGTTGCCGTTTGCGAGTTTAATAAATTTCTTGATCTCTTTGGCCGCTTCTGGAGTATCAAGGGCCATGATCATCACCATGATGGTTTTTCCCAGTTCCTCTTTAAAAGTAACTGTTACAGTGAAAAGTTTTTGGCGTTCTTCATTTCCACCGTGATCATAAACCAGACGCTCATAGGGAACCACTTCGTGATAAGTCGCGATGTTTGGATAGTCCACGCCATCTGGGCCATGCATGGTATAGATCCACTTTCCACCCGGGCGAAGATCTTTACTCTTAGTAGTAATAGTAAAACCACGAGGTCCCCACCAATGGACCTGATGCTTGAGATCTGTGAATGCTTCCCAAACAAGTTTTACAGGAGCATCGTAAACGCGAACAATTTCTAGTTCATTTGGTTTTGCGGCCATGGGATTTTCCTTTGGTTTTATTTTTACCCTGAATTTCTTTTAAGTATTCATCGAGGCGATCAAAGCTCTCTTCCCAAGCGGCACGGAATTCTTCGATCCAATCAGTGGCGTCTTTAAGAGGAGTGGGATTGATCTTACATGAGCGGTATTGAGCGTCCTTGGTCTTGGTCACGAGCCCGGCTTTTTCCAAAACCTTTAGGTGCTTGGTGACGGCCGGAAGACTCATGTCTTTTAAGAACGGCTTTGCTAAATCTGTTACGTTCGCCTCGCCCTTGGAAAGTTGCGCGAGCATGGCCCGACGAGTGGGATCGGCCAAGGCGGCGAAGGTTGAGCTTAATTCATCTTGCATATTAAACCTTTCGGTTAATTAACCATTAAGTTAAATATAAAGTGAAAAAAGATTGAAGTCAATTTGTGATATAACCTAAGGAAATGATTAGGGATTTTACTTTCGCCAGCGGAAGCGGGTGACTTCGAGGCTTAGAATAGCTCTCGTCTAATAGCGAGAGCTATTCTAAGCCTCGAACCTATTTTGTCAAACTTTCTTACTCAGTTTTCATTCTGAGATTTGATATAAATTCTTCGAAAATGTTCTTCGCATTTTCTTTCTCGCACCATTTTTCGATACTCGATAAATTCACAGGATGCTTTCGTGCCACCATAAGTGCTTGTTCAATTCCAACACGATCTTTGAAGTGGATATATGTGGCCAGCCTGTCTTTAACACAATCAGTGGGAGAGAGGATTTTTATGGTTGTACCACCAACGGTCGTTTCATCAGGTTGAATGTGGATGTCATCTCCGATCTCTAATGGACCTTTAGGGAATTCAATATAAAGATGTTTACATTCCGGATGAATGAAGTGGCGACGCTTGTCCCTTATAAAGCCAATTTCGGCCATGATTTCTGGAAGATTAGTGACAAAGTAGTTTGTGAGAATGAGATCCAGGTCACCAGACTCGTACGCACCTTCGGTATAAATCGAAACTACAGCTCCACCTACCAAAACAGTATCGATGCCTCGGTCCTTTAAGTGACCTGCAACATACTTCCATAGCTCTTCTTCTGTACAAGTCTTAAAATCAATTTTCATGCTCTATTTTTATCTACTTTAGACAAAACAGGCTTGTTGCGGCGGCGAGGTCTGCGTCGTTCAGAGAACATCTGTTCTTTTTGTTCGAGAGGAATTGAATCATAGAAGATTTGAATGAGTTCTTTCAGTTTCTTGGTTACGCCAATTTTCGGATTGAAAGTGTAGATTCTCACTTTTCCCATTAGCTTACTCACTAGGATTCCGCCTTCTTCAAAACGGTCTAGTTGTTTTTGCACTTGGCTCAAGGCCACACCCATATCTTTCGATATACCGGAAGCGTAAGCCTCTCCATAATGAAAGAGATAGAGCATTATCTTAGCGGCGGTCACGTTTCCAAAAATTGTTTCAATCATGGCTTTATTTTACCTACTTTGTAGGTGGTGTCACCTATTTAATAGGTGGATTGACCTATAAAGTAGGTAGTATGACCTACAAAATAGGTCGATACATCTTTGTGAAATTAGATAGTTAGCGCGTTTTAATCAGAAGGGTCATAGTTTCAGCTATTTATGGGCAGATAGTATGGTCTCTCCGTGAGCAATTTATTAGAATATTCCCCATGAATAAGCCATTTACACCCCCACAAAATGTTAAAGAAGTCCTCGAACGTGTAAACCGCCCAAAAACTGCGGTCGTCACTGGAGGTATGCCATACGCTAACGGTCCTCTTCACTTGGGCCACCTTGCTGGTGCGATTGTTCCACCAGATATCATGGCCCGCTATATGAGGATGCTCATTGGTAAAGACAATGTGCTTTTCGTATCAGGGAACGATGATCACGGTTCAACTTCTGAAGCGTCTGCAGTGAAGGCCGGTAAAGGTGTTCGTGAATTCATTGATGAGATTCACGCAAAACAACTTGAGACCGTAACTCGCTACGGAATCTCATACGATATTTTCTCTGGAACTTCTCAACCAGATTGTTATCCAACTCACGCAGAGACTTCTCAGGAGTTCATGCGCAAGATGTGGAAGAACGGTCTCCTTGAAAAGAAGACGACGAATCAGTGGTATGATCCGAAGATCAATCGATTCCTTCAAGATCGTAACGTGACAGGAAAGTGTCCGAATCCAAATTGTACAAATGAAAGTGCTTATTCTGATAACTGTGAAGTTTGTGGCATGGAGTATGATCCGTCACAACTTCTAAATCCAAGATCGGCCCTTAGTGGGGCGA
Organism: Peredibacter sp. HCB2-198; assembly: GCF_045999315.1. GTDB lineage: Bacteria > Bdellovibrionota > Bacteriovoracia > Bacteriovoracales > Bacteriovoracaceae > Peredibacter. Next base: position 2,277,062 of record NZ_CP174607.1, read on the forward strand.
CTCCAGAGTTGAAACCGACTGCTCACTTGTGGATGGACATGACTAAAGTTCAAGACCAATTGGTTGAGTGGCTAAAGTCGAAACAGAACAAGTGGAGAAAGGGTGTTATCAATCAGGTGATGGACACAGTTCTACCTGCGTTCCAATTTGATAACGTTCATGAGCCGATCTATAAAGAAATGAAAGCGAATCTTCCGAAGCATAAGTCTCGTTATGCTCCAGGAAAGAAAGTTGTTGTTCAGTTTGAGAACAAGGAAGATTTCATCAACGGCATGAATATGATGTCGGTGCAGGAGATTCCGGTTGAAGTGATGGATGGCTGGGCCCACAGATCAATTACTCGTGATGTGGTTTGGGGTATCCCTGTGCCGGAAGAAATTGATCCGGAGATGAAGGGCAAGACACTTTACGTGTGGCCGGATTCTTTGATCGCTCCGATTTCATTCTCAAAGGTTGCACTTAAAAATAAAGGCAAAGGTCCTGATGAGTGGAAACGCTTCTGGACTGAGTCTGATTCACGTGTGTTCCAGTTCCTTGGGCAAGATAACGTTTACTTCTACGTTCTTATGCAAGGAGCGATGTGGTTCGGCACACAAGCTGATCCAAATAGACAGCCAGTCCCTGGAGAGTATCAGTTGACGGATATCTTCTCAGTGTTCCACTTAATGGTGGATGGAGAGAAGATGAGTAAGTCCCGTGGCAACTTCTATTCGGCCGATCAACTGACAAATGAAATGGGCTTTGATCCAGATCAAGTTCGTTACTTCCTATCCACTCTTGGGATTGCTGAGAAGCCGTCTAATTTTGAATTTGAAACGTTCAAAGAGAGAAACAAGTTTCTTGCGGGGCCTATGAATGCGGCGATTGAGAAGCCAATCTCGGCGGTTCATTCGCGCTTTGATGGTAAAGTTCCTGATGGGAAACTTCTTGAGAAGGCCGAGAAAGAAACGATGAAGATTGTTCAGCTTTATCTTAAGAACATGGAGAAGGGCGAGCACCTCACACTTCTTGGTCAGATCGAGAACTACGCTCGTTTAATTAACTCGTTCTTCGTTCAATATAAGCCGCACGATGATCGTGCCGACCTTGAGGGCCGCAAAGACGGTCTTTATACAAGTTTCTACATCCTGAAGAACCTTATGATCATGTTGTACCCATTCGCGCCTCAGACGATGGAAAGAGTGAGACAGAGTCTTAATCTTCCAGAGACTGTTTGGTCAGTGGATGAACTCGGGACGGGAATTCCGGCCGGACATGTGATTGGGCAGAAGGGAAGTTACTTTCCGGGAGTGGAAGGATTGGAAGTAGATTAGTAATTTATGAATATTGGTTTTTGGAACCTTAATAATAAAGATTTAATAGCAGAAGTTAAGGGTTTGGCCTTTGAAAAATCTTTAGACTTGATAGTTTTAGCTGAAAATTTTCGGCATCCGATCAATTCGAAAGATCTTTCCGATCCCAATTTTCAATACGTTCGTCTCAAACTTAATAGTCGTTTGAAAATTTTTTCACTTGTATCAAAAAATACACAATTACGAATATTAGATGAAAGTCCTTATTATTCAATAATAGGAATAACACAATGTAATACTTCTTTCCTTCTTGTTGTGCTACATCTACCTAGTAAATTATGGGCGACAGATGATGATCGTTCGATACCAATTACTGCCATCCTTGAAGCATTGAAATTACATGAAAAAAACTTTTATAATCGAACAATTGTATTAGGAGACTTTAATCTGAATCCTTTTAGTAAGCCAATGATTCATGCTGGATTATTAAATACAACTAACTGCAAAAAAACTGTTTCTAATTTGAAGAGAAAGGTTGCCGGTACTCAATGCTCATACTTTTATAATCCAATGTGGAAATTCTTTTCAAAAGATTTTGATGGTTTCGGTACATACTATTTTCATGGATCTGGGGCTGTTATTTTTAAATGGAATGTGTTTGACCAAGTAATCTTACGTCCTGAAATGCTCAAATTTTTTGATGAACCATCCTTGGAAGTAGTAACTACTATTAATGGCATTGATCTCGTGTTAAAAAATAAAAACATAAGAAAATCTGACCATTTTCCAATAACGTTTAGTCTCATTGTTTCTTAAGGAGAGATATGTCAAAGAATAATGATTTTTGGGATTTTGATTTTGAAGATCCCAGTTTAGTTCCCCCAATTGAAATTCTTTCAGAGCAAGCAAACTTTTTAGAAACAAAAAGTAATGGGCTTTTTAAAGGCCAAATTTTAACGAAATCTATTGGATCATATATCTATCATTACTTTTATCTAATCGTGCCTGCTTTAGGTAACTATAGATATCAGATTCTTAGTTTAAGGCATGAGATGAGTTTATATCCCCTAATAATTGATAGTCCGAGTTATACGAACTGTGCGGATATTCACGAATTTAAAGTAAGAGTGAGTGAAATTATTAACAGCCCGGATGTAAAACGAGTCGTTCAAGCTCTCTATGCTCAAGCAAGGGCAAAAGATTAAGTATACTGCCTTATTTTAACTTCTTCACGTTATAATCATCATGTATATAATCAAGAGACTTCAAAGTGAGGTAACTTCAACACATCTCTAATATGATTTAGCTCATCTAAGAATTCAGAATTTGTTTTTGCTGATTTTCTCGCGATGTCCGGTTTTATATCTTTGTTCAAGGAATGCAGCTTGTTAAGGAAATCATCAAAGGTAGGTAGTCTGAATGCTTCTATCGCATCATCTTTTGAAATGTTATGAATATCAACAAGGATCGCGAAGTTATTATGTTTCATTAATTCAGTTTTGACTTTTTCGTCTAATATTTTTGCATTTTCATCCTCAATTAAGATTTTTGCTTCATTCTTATCTTCTGAAACATTTTTTACAATCAATTCAATATACTTTTGTAAGGCACTACTCACACTAGAGAGTTCATTTACTCTTTCTGATAATGATTGAATTTTTTTATTTTCATTCCTACGGCTTAATAAATCTTTAAAAAGACCTGCCCATTGCTCTTTTAGCCATTCTTCAATATCTGAATGTCTTTCAAATTGAAATAATGGGTTGTTTCTCCTTTTTTCCATGATTTCATCAAGGAGATAGAAGATGTTTATAGAATCAACGTGGGCATAGGAGATTGTTTCATTTTTTCGATTTTTTTTAAAAGTTTCATATTCAGAATAAACATTCTTTTCAACCAGAATGTAACAGGGAATATCGTTACTAAAGGCAGACTTGAATTCTTTTTTTGTAATACTTTCATATCTTGCATAGAAGCTTTTATTATCTATTGAGACTTCGGAAGTTTCAGAGCCGTATCTTCCTCCTACGATGAGTACAAAAATATCTGCCATTGAAGCTGCTTTGTAGCATGATTCATCGAGTTCAATATCTGGATCATATGCGATTCTTCCTTTCTCAGATAAAACAGGTATGTATCCCAATTCTTCGATAAATTTTTCTAGTGAGGTTCTAATATGTTTTAGGTCATAAAAAGTTGAACTTATAAAAATAGAAGGCTTGGCCATATAATTTCCCCGTTTTTATTTTTTATCGGGATATTTCTTTTAAACCTGCACTAAAGAATTCTTAGAGTCCTAGTGACCTAATTAAATTTTTCCTAAATTAGAGCATCTACCATAATAGCTTTAATCTCTTCCATTTTTCTGACGAATAATAGTACTCTCATATAATGATATTAACCAAAATCTACATCGACGCCGACGGCTGCCCAGTTAAAGAAGAAGCCTATAAAGTCGCCTTCCGCTATCAAATCCCTGTTATCGTCGTGGCCAACAAAGCCATCAATATTCCCTTACATCCTTTAGTCACTATGCAAGTCGTTTCCCAAGGACCAGACGAAGCCGACAATTGGATAGCTGAAAACATCCAGGCATACGACATCTGCATTACCGCTGACATTCCGTTGGCCGACAAATGTCTAAAGAAATCTGCCAAAGTGCTTAACGTCCGGGGAGAAGAGTTCACCGAAGACATGATTGGAGACGCCATGGCCACACGGGAGCTCATGAGGCATTTACGAGAGCTTGGCGAGATAAAAGGCGGGCCTCCTCCTTTTGAAAAGAGGGATCGCTCTGCGTTTCTAGGATCATTAGATCGAATAATTCAGGCCATTAGGCTGAAATCTGTGTAGTATCCCGGAAAAAGGAACACCTATGGAAGATGGCAAATATTTAAGTAAAGAAGATAAAGCAAGAATGGAAGCTCTAAAGAAAGAGCTGGAAGTGCTTAAGGCCGAACACAAAGACTTTGCTAAGAACAAAGGCGGACTGACCCCTGAGCAAAGAGAAAGATGGCGTACCAATTCTCAAAGAACGAATGAAGTTCATATTGAGATCAAGGATCTTCGCCATAAGAATATCTTAGAAGCCGGGAAGTAATCTTAAGAATTGGAATCGAGATATCGCGCATATCTCGATTAATATATTTGATGAATCACTGTTTAGATTTCTTCTTTTTTGAGGTCTTCTTTTTGGCTTCGAAGTAAGTTACACCCACAAAGATATCGTTGACCAATAATTCCTCTTTTTCTTGTTCTGTTAACTTGCTATATCCAAAATCGTAATACTTAGCGATATTATCGATGAATGAATATTTTCCAGCCACAGTCGAAAAGCCCCCAGTTCTAAAATCATCATAATTATGGTATTTTTCATTTATGAATATACCTTGCTCATCAAGGTCCATATCATAAACACCTGTTTCAACTAAAAATTGATCCCAGGTAAGTCCCTCGGTTTTTGTTTCAAGGATCTTTTTAATGATTTCAGAGTCAACTTTAATTGCAACGTTGTAAAAAGTTTCTTTAATAAACATTTCTGCATAAGACCTGGATTCAATTCGGTCAAGTGAGTCTTTCCCATCGTGAGGGGAATTACTTTTATAAAGTTCTTTCACAATCTTTTCTAAAACAGATGAACTTTCTGTGAGCTTTTCTAGAACTGTTTGTTGAATCATCATCTCTTGAAGTAAAGTCCGAGATTTTAAAAATTCAAAAAACATACCTGCCCATTGTTTTCTTAAGTGAGATTTTATTTCGTGAAAATTTTTAAAAGGTTCGCATGCATTATTTTTACTCGACTTTCTAACTTGATCGATGAAATTGAAGATCTTATTTGCAGTATGTTGTTTCTCAATAGCTGGGAAATGGATTTTATCTAGAAATTGGTGGTGCTTGTTTTCTTGATACAAGTGATGATTGTCAAAAACATCCTGCTTTATATAAGTGAAAATAGGGATTTTTCTTTTTTTTGCTGCTTCGTATTCTGCATTGACGATAGATTTTTCCATGTCAGAAATGTATTTCCCTCCAAACCGACCGCCTATGATCAAAATAAATAAATCACAATTTGATATTTCATTTATGCAAGCTTCGTGTGTATGCAGGTCAGGATGATAAAAGACATCTCCGTAGTCACTTAAAATTGGGTCGAATCCGAATTCTTTAATAAAATTTAAAAGTGATTCTCTTATTTCTTTTAAGTCGTAGCATGTGGAGCTTACAAAAACCTTAGGATTAGCCAAACATTACCTCTTTGAAATGTAATGCCTATCGGCTCTAGTGATAAAACTTTTACTTAAGAAATCTTATAAAGCTCCTAATAGTAGATAGCTTTAAAGTAAAACTTATTTAATAGTTACGTTAATTTCTAATCATATCCAAAAACGCCTTCGTTTCATCTTCAAGCGCCTCTGGTTTCATGGCATTGAGCTTTAAACTAGCTCCACCAGCGTAAGTCATAATCATCTTGGCCAATAGCTCAGGATCTTTTTTCGTATTGGTCGCCTTTACGTTCTTTAAGAAAAGCTCAAACACGCTCGCGGAATTCTGATCAATGAAGGTCTTTACTTTAGTAGGAATGATTGAATACTCACGAAAGGTGTTAGTGAGGAAGCAGCCTTTATGACCTTTGCAGGTCGTATTGGATTTAAAGAACTCTTCGATATTTTGCCAACCATATGGCTCACGTTTAAGAGCAGCATAGGCGGGATTCGTTTCACTGAACAGCTTCAAGCTTTCAAGAAAGATATCATCCTTATCTTTGAACTCAGAATATAGCCCGGACTTGTTCACACCAGTGGCCTTCTCCAAGTCCGATAGACTCGTGTCAGCGTAGCCCTTTTTCCAGAACAACTGGATGGCCTCTTTTAGTACTTCTGTTCGGTCGAACTGTTTTGTGCGTCCCATGTGCTTAAAATAACATAAAAAACCGTTCGGTTCAATATTTTAGTTGCAATGAACTGGGCTAGGTGTATATTTTGAACCAATCGGTTCAGAAAAAAGAACCTCAAATCAAAGGAATTACATATGTCTAAGTTAAGCAACAAAGTAGCTCTAGTAACAGGTGGTAACTCGGGAATTGGTCTAGCTACAGCCAAGCTCTATAAAGATGAAGGTGCTCAAGTCATCATTACGGCCCGCTCAAGTGAAACATTCGAGAAGGCCAAGAAGGAATACGGAAACGTTTTCGATGTGGTTCAAACCGATGTGAGTAAGATGGAAGATCTGGACCGCTTATATGCCCATATCAAATCTAAGTACGGAAAGTTGGATGTTATCTTTGCGAATGCTGGTATCGCTCTAACCGCTCCAACAGCAGAAGTAACACCTGAGTTCTTCGACAATCAGTTCAATACAAACGTTAAAGGTGTTTACTTTACAATCGCGAAGGCACTGCCGATTTTAGCAAAGGGAAGTGCAGTGGTGCTTAATGCTTCAGTTGTTGCGAGCAAAGGCTTTGTTGGTTCAAGCGTGTACTCAGCTACAAAAGCGGCTGTGAGAAACTTCGCACGTACTTGGACAGCGGAAATTCCAGTAGATCAAGTTCGCTTCAATGTTCTTTCTCCAGGACCAATTGAAACTCCGATCTTCGGTAAAATGGGAATGCCAGATGAGCACAAAGCAGGAATGGCCGCTGGTCTGCCGATCAAGAGACTTGGTCGTCCGGAAGAGATGGCGAGAGTAGCGTTGTTCTTAGCGAGTGATGATTCAAGCTATCTTGCCGGAGCTGAGATCATGGCCGATGGTGGATTCGGGCAGGTTTAATATATTGAGTTTAGGTCCAGAAGATACCTTTCTTTTGGACCTAACATTGTATTATCTATAAACTTTCTTGATATCTTCTTCCCATTGAATTAGATGAATCCCATGAAAAAAATCATCTCGTCTTTCCTAATTTTATTGTCGTTTAGCCTCAACTCTTTTGGTGCCTGTGAGCCACAGGAAGCGAAGTTAAGAACTCTTTGGCCAGAGTACATCTACAGTGTTTATACCTCCGCCCTCAACAATGGAATGTCAGGCAAGGAAATTGTAAAGACCGGTGATCAAATTTTGAAAATGGCCGAATTTGGTATGGTCGATATGAAATTTGCCGAGTCAATTCTTAAAACAGCTGAGAATTATAAACTAGGCACAGAAGAACGTGCTTCTCGTGTTTCTCCTTATGTTCAACTTGCCAAAACTGTCTTTGAAGAGAGTCAGTCCTGCTTAAACAATTCAACAAGAACACAATGTTTGGATGTTTTGAATAGATTGCAAAAACATACGGACATGTCTGTGAGTTACATGTCTAAAATAAATGAAGAGGCTTTGATGGTGAGCAATGACTTTACCAAAATGGCCCAAGAGTTGTTTTCATCAGTCGTAGAAAACAGAGACATCCCTGAGACCCTTATCCTTAATACAATGATCGCAGCTACCAATTCTTATAATAACTCTGCACGAGCAATGCCTTGGATGAAAGAAGAAATAGTCGTTAGAGAGAAGCTTGAACTAGAGTTTTCAAACTGTCTTAAATAATACGAAGGCCCCGTTTGGGGCCTTTTTGTTTTAGTTTAATCCAGCTTTATCCAGGCCGTAGAATTTATCGAGAGTACCTGGTTCACCATGGAAAGCTACATTCACACGGTTCCACACATTAATGAATCCAATCAAGAAAGTAAGATCTGAAAGTTCTTTCTTTGAGAAGTGAGTAAGGGCCCTCTCATAATCTTGATCTGAAATCCCAGTTGGAGAAAGTCTAGTTACAAGTTCTGTCCATTCTAGTGCCGCACGCTCTTTATCTGTGAAGAGCTTTGATTCTCTCCAAACGGCAACGTGATGGAGACGAAGTTCTCTTTCTCCACGAATCTTCGCTTCTTTAACGTGCATGTCGACACAGAAAGTACAGCCGTTCATTTGCGAGGCACGAATTTCCATTAGGTTTTTAATGACTGGATCGACTGAAGTTTTTGTATAAACAGTTTCAGCAAACTTCTTAATAAGTTCTGCGCTTTCAGCACCATGATTTAAACGTGACATATATTCGTCCTTTGGTTAATAGCGAAGGTTATTATCCGCTTTCAACCATAAGACGAATGAGGAATTAAAAAAGGGACAAGGTGACTAGGCTGCTTCACCTTGATCAGCACGCAGTCCTCGGCGAATGTCTCTTAACCGAGGTCCATACTGACGAATGGCCTCAGTAAGTTCACGCTCAGATAGGCCCAGTACATTACACCAATTCGCAAATGCGATCTTGTCATTAACATCGATCACAGCTGGCTTGGAGCTCTTGTAATAAGCGCCTGGAGAGTATCCATCTGAATTACCGGTTCCGACTTTAATTGCCATGGTCTCATTATAATATTCTGCAGAGTACCACTAAAATTCAGCTATTTAGATGGGACATGTCCCTTTTTTGGGCCTAGAATCGTCTTAGATTTATGGCACATACAACAAACTATCTTAAAGAGTGGGAAGGTCTATTTATACAGTATAGACCGTATTTAATTTCGTTCGCTTTCAGGATGACGGGGAGTCTCTCTGAGTCGGAAGATATCGTGCAAGATACTTTCATTCAGTGTGCTTCGGTTAATCCAAAAGAAGTGAACAATCCTAAGTCGTGGCTCACAAAAATTACCTCGAATAAGTCCCTCGACTACATGAAGCTCGCATATAAGAAGCGCGAAGTTTATCAAGGGACGTGGTTACCGGATGCGGTTCCAGATAGCTTCCAGTATTGGGGAAATCTCATTGATGGTGTAGCACCGGATAAGAAGCTTCTTTATACAGAAAGTCTTTCAACTTCATTTCTTCTCCTTCTCCAAAAATTAACTCCAGAAGAAAGAATGATCTATATTCTAAATGAAGTGTTTGATTATTCTTTCTCTGAAATTTCTGAGTTCATGAATAAGTCTGAAGATGCATGCAAAAAATCCGCCCAGCGTGCTCGTAAAGCGCTTGATAATGAAAAGCGTTTTCGCTCTTACACCAAAGAAGATGAATCCGTTGTTTCGAAGTTCTTTGATCTTGCCAATAACGGAGACAAAGAAGGCCTCATGGCAATGCTTGCTTCTGATACCGAATTTTGGTCAGATGGTGGTGGTAAAGTACCCGTGGCCTCTAAAGTGGTGGTTTACGATCATCAGTTTATTTCAAAGTTTATCTCAGCGGTTTGGTCGGCTCCTGTCTTTAAAAACGAAAGCATCCGCCAGGAGCTGAAGATTGTGAATGAGAAGCCAGGACTTGTTATTTCTCGACGTCACGAAGACGGGGAGTGGAGATTTGAAACAATCATGACTCTGGAAGTGGAAAACGGGAAGATCGCACGTATATTTACTCAAAGAAATCCGGACAAGCTCAAGTCGCTTCTCATTTGAATATCGTCTGCGATCGCTTCTGCCACTTTTTTACCTGAGGTGAGGGCCCCTTCAACGGTGCCACTCATGTTTTCATGAAAGGCCTCACCGGCAAAGTATAAGGTGTCTTCAAAGTTTGTCACCATTTCAGTCATCCTTCGATAATTCACTCGCGGATAGGAATAGGCCCCTAAGAAAGATGGGTCTTCGTCCCAACTATGATGATGAATATTAATAATCTGGCAACGCACTTCCTCTGGAGAAAGTGAGGAGATCTTTGCTAGTTCTTGGATATAGATCTCTTTTCTCTGATCCTCCGTCATTTTCGTTAATTTCCTGGCTCTCGCACCTCCACACCAAGCTGTCACAATTGGCAAATGAAGAGGCGATGATGACCACCAGGCACTGTAGTTTAAATCAGGCGCGGCCACAAAAGGGAAGCTATGATCTTCAAAGGCATAGAAAAACGCAGGGTGAAATTCACCGATCATCTTCACTACTTGTCCCATCTCTACCTGATCCAAAAAATGTGTCAGAAGATCGGGCATAGGGCCTATAAAGAGATTGCGAAGGACTCCTATAGAAACTGTATTAATGACTCTTTCACCGACGAATTCGAAAGGAATGTCCTCTTCTTTAATTGCTCCACGAACGATGACTTTATTTCTTTCCCAGATAATTTCCTCAACGATGTGAGAAAAATAAATACGAGGTAAAAGATCCTGGGCCATGTTCTCTATCAGTTCGCCATAGCCATTTAAGAGTCTTCGTAATTTTCTTATTTTTGGATCTGCCACTTGCTCTTTCATATCATGAAGTTCTTTAGAGCTAATCGTATCCAGATCAGCGGCATCAAATCCTTCGACAAAAACTCTGGCCATATCCTGGTCGACCTTCGAGTTTTGATCATATTTCTGCAGATAATCAGCAAAGGAGATGTCATTTTTGAGATCAATGTCCTCCATCACATGAGTAAGTCGGTCCCAAAAATCCGGCGTGGGTTTAAGTTCACCATCTTTAAAAAGATGATAATCAAATTTCACGTCATAAGTTGTGAGGCCGAACCGTTCAATGAGTTTGTCAGTGAGGGGAGTTTCTCCATGAAGATACTCTGGCCCATATTCGATGTGCGGCGTACTTTTTAACGTCTGGGCCCTGCCGCCCAAACGATGAGTTGATTCAAGGATGATGAAATCAATTCCTTGTTCTTTGAGAACTCTTGCGGCCATAAGACCTGCTGCGCCTGCTCCAATAATGATTACTTTAGTCTGGTTCATAAGCATTCTCCTTTGAGAGTGTGAGCAAGAGACGGGCCAGTTGGCGAATGAGAAATAGCAAAGTAATATCAAAGGAATGAAAATGGTGTATTTGACTTTGGCATTATTAAGCACAGTTTCTTTTGGACAAACTCGTCCCACACTGGAAGAGATTTCAAAGGAAATGAATAAGGATCTTCCTGAGGTCTATGATCACATGACTAAACTTATGCGCACGAGCGTCGAAAATAACAACATTAAATACCAGTTTCTTATCAATGCTGATCAGAAAGAATACAACTGGGCCCTTCCTAAAGTTCGCACGCAAGTTTTAAACAATATCTGTAAGAACTCTCGTCAGGGAACGATTCTTAAAAACTATCAGGCCAATATCGTTTACAGCTATGAGAATGTGAAAGGACAGTCTCTTGGTGAATTCATGGTAAGGCCTGACCACTGTAACTAATGTAAGACATTTTGGTTCTTCATAATAATCATCACGGCCATGACTTTGGCGAGATACTCTTTGTCTCCATGATGACCTTTTCTAATAAGCGTCCAGGCGTTGCGACTCTTCGTGCTTTTAATGGCGGCCTTGGTTCGATACTCACCCATATTGTAGGCGAGGAGAGCGAGTTGCCAGTCCTTGAACATCTTGTGATTTGACCGCAAATACTTTAAAGCCGCCTCTGTGGAGAGTTTTACATTAAGTCTTTGGTCGACCCGATCGTTAACTTTTAGACCAAAACTTTTGGCCGTGGGTTTAACAAACATCCAAAGTCCTGACCCCCAACCCTGTTCAGAGTGAATGTTTTGATAGCCGGATTCAACCAGAGGAACAGCGAGAAGTTCATGAGGAAGTTTGTGGCGATTTAATTTCTTTGTAATAAGCGGCTTATAGGTCCTCATTCTTTTCAGGCAGACTAACATATGCTTTCTACCTGATGGCCTTCCTAAGAGACGATTGAGTTGTTTTAAAACCTGATCATTCACCACGATGGGAAACTTGGTGTTCCTTCGTGCTCTCTCTGCAAGAGTGTCCGCCTCGGATTTGGAAATTTTATTGTCTCTCACCATTCGGTGAGAAGCTGCTGCTTCAGGTATAAATAAAAAAAGAAAAATGACTGCGAACTTCATATGATTCATCTAATAAGATGAACCTTTAATGATTATGGAGGCATTATCTACCTCTTAAGTCTGATTAACTTTCCCCGCTCCGACTCAGTATTCAAAATCGAATCTCACGAACTTACCTCTGGCCGCCATTTTGCTTTTTTATCCGAAGTCATTTTTTACGTGCCCTTCGCACATTTTAAAAAGGAGTTTAAGATGAAAAAGAAAAACAAATTGCAGCATGTTGCGCCGATGGCACTTAGTGCTTTACTGTTAATGTCGGTTGTTTCATGTGGTAGTGACGATGATGATAGCAGCTCAACACCACAACAAGAGCAGCCTCAGAATCAGGAAGGAACGTTTACAGCAACTCTCGCTCCTGAAAACGCTAGTGTGGTTTCGCCAACAGGTACTGCGGAGATCACAATTGCAGCTGATGACTTTAATGCAAAAGTTCAGGTGGCAAATGCACTTGATACAACTCATGCTCAGCACATCCATTCAGGTACTCGTTGTCCGACTGCGGCCGATGATACTAACGCTGATGGTGTAATTGATGCAACAGAAGCAACTGCTGTATATGGTCCAGCAATTGTTCCTCTAGATGATGATCTAGCTGCGACAACTGGTAACTTCCCATCGGGTGCGAACTATAATTACGATGAAAGTGCAGCACTTTCACAAATGCTGGCAAATTTAAACCTCGCAACTCTTAATCTTGAAGGTTTGGTAGTTAATATTCATGGTGTGCCTGAAGAAACAGTGCTACCTGCAACTATTCAAGGTACAAAAGCTGATTTCCCAATTGCATGTGGTGTCTTGTCACTATCAACTGGTGGAACGACAGGTGGTACAACTGGAGGAACTACTGGCGGAACGACTGGTGGTACAACAGGCGGAACAACTGGTGGTACAACAGGTGGAACAACTGGTGGTACAACAGGTGGAACAACTGGTAGTACAGTTGGTGGAACAGCAGGCGGAACTGCTGGAGGCACAGTAGGTGGAACTGCCGGTGGCACAGCAGGCGGAACTGCTGGTGGTACAGTAGGTGGAACTGCTGGTGGTACAGCAGGTGGTACTGCAACAGGTACTACAACAACTGGTTACTAAGACTTAATCAGGGCCTCGAAGGAGGCCCTTTTCTTTCCTGTATTTCACAACTTAGCTTTCTCATAAAATCCTCACTTTATATCCTGCTAAAATATCCGATAACCCTTATATGACTCTGGTTTTGGCCATTCTCTCACTCGTCTTTTCATTTACGACGTGGGCCCAAGATATCAGCTACACAGACGCTTCCTTTAAGGGGGCACCACTTGAACATGCCCATAAGCTGAATGAGTTTTTTAAAGATGAAGGATTTATTCCGTTGGCCGATTCTCAATTTGGAATCCCTTCGCTTGGAATTAATCAGGTTTATTTTGCGGACGCAGGCAAGTTCGTCATGGTGAAGTATGGTATTGAAGGGGAGTTTCCTTTAAAGCAAATTATCACAACGCCTGAAGGCTATCTTGTTCACGATAAAATTGGTGATAATAAGTTCTTTCTTTATTTCCGTGGGATCAATCAAGAAGCTGTAAAGCTCACACTGATTCGCATGCAAAATAAAATCTCTCAGTACACTTTTCCTTCGATTAAATCAGTCTTTATCCCTGAAGCTCGTGCCCAAGCGGACTGTGGAAGTCCTGCACTGGTGCAACAGATGACTGACTTCGCAAATCTCTCAGGGACAATGGTTTGGAACTTCGCCAAGAATTGTGTGAGTGGTTTAGGTGAAGGAGCTTGGGCGGCCAGTGGTGGTGCAATAGCAAGTGGGCTTTCCAGTTTATGGGAGGCGGTAAAACATCCTATTGAGACCGTAGACAAAATTGGGAATGCCGTTGAAAGATTCACTGTGGGGCTTGCCAATTTTACGAAAGGACTGGTGACTGATCCTCGTGGCACTCTTACAAAAATGGGAGCGAAGGTCGGCGGAGCTTGGGACGAAATGGTAGATGTTGTAACAAACATGTCTACCGATATGAAGATTCAATTTATTTGTTCATTCATTGGTTCTCTTGGGGTGGACGCGGCGATAGCATTTTTTACGGCCGGAGTTGCTTCTGGGAAAATTGCCATTAGTCTCGGATTAATGGCGAAACGTTTTTCAGCTGTTGCTAAGACCATGGGACTTATTTCGAAGTTATCAATTGCGGCCCGGGCCCAGCTTGGAATGACGGCCGATAAGATGAAGAACTTCATGGATAAACTCATGCACAATAAGATTCCTGAAGGGGATCTTAAACATCTTGATAATCTCACAACCGCAGATAAAGATTTCAGTGTGAAGGTGGTCGCATGTTATATGTAATGACCTTCCTTCTATCATTTTCTGTTTTCGCTGAGCTTGAGCCCATGTCGCTCAGAATGCGGGAGTGTATGACAAACGTTTTTGATCGTGCAGGGTTTGAGAAAAAACAGCAGCATCAGCTTCTTGTGGGACAAGGGCAAGGTGCTCTGGATAAGAAGGTGAGAGCCTTTGTTGAACAGGCCAAACCTTCTGCTTATGACAAACATACCAAGGCCAAATCAGTTTCTGAGGCCGCATCGATGTCAAATACCCATGCCCAATATATGCCCGGACTTGTTCGCGAAAGAGTTGAACGGCGGGCCCTTCGCATGGACACACCAGGGGTGCTTCGTGAAGACCGAGGTACGCTTTATAAATATGTGAAATTTACTCATCCTGTAGGATATGACTTAGGCAAGCCAACATATTTTATGAGAGTTGAGCTTGGCCCAAATGGTGAGTTTCATGGACATCCGATGAGCCCGAAACGCGTGAAGGATAGTATCGGAGAGACCGATTTTAAGGCCCTTTCGCAGGAATAATAATTCTTTGGCCAAGTTCATAGGGCCTTCCTCCGATAATCATCAAAACGGAGGACCTCATGTTAAAACTACTACCACTTCTACTTGTGTTTGCCTGTGCTCACCAACCAACATTTGTGATGGATGAGAATAGAGTAACTTGGATTGATAGAAGCGAGGATGATGTTCTTACTCATCCACATTTCTCCACGATGCCTGTGCAAGAACGTAAAACCAAATCAGGTTTGACAGTTTATTCATTTAAAAACGAAGCACGGACTGCAACAACTAATTGTACCTCTTATTGGGGACAAGGATGTAGTGCCGCAGCTTCAACGTGGCAAGATGCCTCTTGTAATCATGTCTTTACGATTAAAAACTCTGTTGTAACAGACTATAAAAGAATCGGAAGTTGTAGTGAAGAGCAGCTAAGATTCCGTCCATTTCAAGATGGCGAACCTGTTCTCACTGAACGTGAAGCGGCCCATTTTGGTTCAAGAGATGTGGCAAGCGAGACGAGAAA
Organism: Peredibacter sp. HCB2-198; assembly: GCF_045999315.1. Classification (GTDB taxonomy): domain Bacteria; phylum Bdellovibrionota; class Bacteriovoracia; order Bacteriovoracales; family Bacteriovoracaceae; genus Peredibacter. The sequence continues at coordinate 2,292,438 of NZ_CP174607.1, forward strand.
GAAAGATTGCGGTATAGCTGGCCAGATATTCGGTTGTTAATTAATCAATACCTGCAAATCACACACATTCGTCCCAGTAGGTCCGGTCTTTAACAATCCCTGGACCTGCTGGAAGAAGTGATAAGAATCATTTCTATCCAAATACACTTGAATATTTAATCCTGAGGCCTTCTCCAGAATTTCTTTGGTAGCAAAAGCTCCTGCCGCATCCGTCGGTCCATCCGTTCCATCAGTAGAAGCTGCTAAGAATGCAACCCCATAAGGCCAACTTTCACGCTTTTCCATCTCATTAAGAAATGCCAGAGCCATCTCTTGATTCCTGCCACCTTTACCACTTCCTTTAAGAGTTACAGTCGTCTCACCACCAGCAAGATAACATACACCCTTTTCAAGTTTGTTCGTAACCGAGGCAAACAAACGAGCAGCATCCTTCGCTTCACCAGTTAACTGATCTGACAGAATAACTGTTTTATACCCAAGTCTCTTAGCTTCTACTTCCGCCGCGGCCAAGGCCTGACGATTCGATCCAATAATCAAATTATGAAGATTGGCAGGGCCAACTTCACCAGGCTCAGGAACCGTGATCCCAGAAGCAATTGTATGTAAGTCATCACCGAGAACATCAGATAAAACAAGATTCAATGAAGTAGCAGGAGCAATCACTTTCGCAAGCTTTCCACCCTTGATTTTAGAAAGGCTTTTTCGAACTTTATTGATTTCTTGAATGGTCGCACCAGTAGCGAGGAGCTCTTTAGTTTTGGCCTGTTTTTGGGCCAGAGTCACTCCATCAATAGGAAGAGCAGCAAGTGCTGAAGCACCACCAGAAATCAAACCAATCACTAAATCATCCGCAGTTGCTTTCTCACAGAAATCATAAAGCGTTTGACCAGCATGAACACTTCGCTCATCTGGCACCGGATGAGAGGATTCAATCTGAACAAAATGCGAGGGAAGGGACTCACTATGGTTGTCTTTCGTAATAACGAGACCTGCACTTATTCTCGTACCAAGGACATCAATCAAACCTTGGGTCATTCTAGAAGAAGCCTTCCCAACTCCGAAAACTAAGATGCGTTTAAACTTACGAAGATCGAAACTTTTCCCCTGAACGGAAAGCTCATCTCCTGTCAGAGTCAAAGTCTGCCCAAGCATACTCCTAGAATCAACTCTCGCGAGACCAGCTCTAAAAATCTTTTCAGCGTCCAAAGCGGCCTTGTTCATACAACGAAGCTCAACATCCAAGCGACTAAGAAGGCAACAGTCCCTTCCACAAAAGTGGCGGTCGTGAACACCCGATAAGCAGTCCCTACATCTAGATTAGAGAATTGAGAAACGACCCAGAAGTAAGAGTCATTAGCATGAGAGACCACCATGGCACCGGCACCAATCACAACCACTGTAAGTGCCGGATGAAGTCCAAGTGTTGCCATTAATGGCGCCATAATTGTTGACGTCGTAATGATTGCAACTGTCGACGAACCCTGGGCCGTTTTCAGAGCGGCCGAAATCATAAATGGTAAGAACAACCCAAGACCAAGTTTAGGATCAGCGAGGACCGTACTTACATAATCTTTAAGGGGAGAAACACTGAGAATTTTTCCCAGAGATCCACCCGCCCCGGTGATCACGAGAATGAGAGCGGCGTCCTTAATCCCTTCATTGGTCCAAGTCGAAAGGGCCTCGCTCCATTCCTTCTTTGTTTGAAGCAATGTGAACGAGAGGAACATTCCAATGATTAGGGCCACGACTGGTTCACCAATAAATTGAACAACTGAAGCAAAACCTCCTACGCCAAAGGGTTGCGAGGGAAGATCTGCAACAGACTTTCCAAGAATTAAAAGAAGCGGGCCGATGATCGGAAGAAAAGAGAGATAGGGTGAAGGTAATTTTCCATAACGATCAATCAGTGTTTGATAAGATTCAGAAGCTGGTACTGGAGCTGGAAAACGATTTCCAATTCGAGTCGCAAAGAACCAAGCGGCGAGTGCTGCTGGAATGGAAGCGATCATCCCATATAAGATCACCATTCCAATATCGGCATTCAAAGCTCCGGCTGCGGCCAGTGGACCAGGAGTAGGTGGAACCATGGTGTGAGTGGCATAAAGACCAGTCGCCAGTGCAACGGACATAACAACCATAGAAGTCGCAGACTCTTTTGCGAGGGCCTGATTTAGAGGATTCATGATCACAAAACCAGAGTCACAAAACACTGGAATTGAAACCACTACACCGGCCGCATTCATGGCGAGAGATGAGCGTTCTTTTCCAACGAGTTTTAAAATAGAACGAGTCATGGATAAGGCGGCACCGGTCTTCTCTAAAGTTAGGCCCATAATTGTCCCAGCAATGATCACAATACCAATATTGGTAAGAGTTCCACCGAAACCTTCTTTCACGAGTTTAATGACTTCAAGTGGAGCGAGGCCGATGGCAAGCCCATAAGCAATGGCAACTCCAGTCAGCACTAAGAATGCATTGACCTTATATTTGCCGGTTAAAATCACGATGATTCCTACAGCAATGAGAAGCATAATAAGCGCAATCTGACCTGATACCACATGGCCTCCATTCTATTAATTTCTTATATTTATCAATGCTATAACACTAGATGCGATTAGAAAAATCTTAATAGTCTTACTTTTACTCATTCTTTGGAAAGCAGCGATTAAGAACAATTATAAAATTTAGAACCTATTTTCTGGAATCTTAGGCTAAAATTTTTTGGGTACTAAGAATGCGGTCGGAGATGTTTCTATGAATTTCTCGTTTAAAAAGGCCTGTCCTTACTGTAGTCAGAGTTTGAAGTTTAGAGTTGGAGACAATTATAAAAAACTGATTGTTTGTAGTCATTGCAATCAAGAAGTTGGTTTTCATTGTTCCCGTAATATTTACTTCTTTGGATTCAGTACCTGCTTTTGGATAACTGTTTCTTTGTTCCTGTTGAAAAATCATCCGATTATCTTAACTTCACTTGCTGTGCTTTTATTTCTAAGTGCCATCTATACCAGTGTCCCATTTTCTCAACTCATTAAAGGTGAAGAAAAAAAATACAGACCTTTTATTCCTGCACTTCAGATGATTTTACTCGGGGCCCTGGTCAATACAATGATTTTGACTCTTGGAATAGTCGTCTACACGAGAGTTAGTTAACAAATTTTCACCCCAATCTTCTAATGCTCCATTATTCCATCATGTGAATAAGAATTAATTATTTTATTCTTACGTTTCGCTGAAGATAGGCAGAAAATAGGTCTATAAATCAGGGCCATAAATCTTGATTCCGACTTGACCTCTCTCTCCGACTCCCTACCTTTCTCAAGAATTCATGGCCTACCAACATAGGAGTGTATATGAGTTCAAGGCCTTTCGATTATTTCCATGACTCTTTAATATCTCAGTATCGTGAGCTGATTCGCGAGGCGATTTTAGAGAGTGAAATTGATCACAAGTTGCATATTGATATGAACATTTTATCTTTGAAAATTCAAAATATCATTCATGCTGCTCTTATTGACGGAATTTCTGAGCTAGAAGTGAGAGGTCTTTTGGCAGAAGTCCAGAGGTTCGAAGGAAGATTACTAAAAGTTGTATAAAGAAGGCCCACTAGAATGTGGGCCTTTTCATTTTTATTGAAGTGAAGTCTGAATTTGTTGTGCTTCTTTCAGATGATCCTGCACGTGACCTTTCGTTGTCTTTAAAAGGGCCTTAAGCTGATCGTTTTTAGCGTTAGGGATAAGCTCATTATCTAACTTATTGAGAGTGTCTTGATGCATTTTAACTTGGGCATTCATGTAGGCCTTATCGAAGTTTTTACCTTCCATGGTTTTAAGGTTTTCGACAGTGTCTTCGGCCTTCGTTTTTGTTTTCATTGATGGTTTACTCTCGGCAAGCTTTAGATTTTCTGACTTCTGAAGAGACATGGCCCGTTCATTATTGTTAGTGTGGGCCTTCATCATCTTGTCAGAAAATGCTTTGACCTTTTCATTGGATGATTTCGTTTTTCCTACGGTACTAAGATTCATTTCCTCAGTGTTAACAGTCATGAGCATGTTCATGACTTCTGCATCATTTTTGGGAGTTGCTGCGAAAGAATAAGTGGAGAAGATCAGGACCGAAACTAAAATAGACAGTCTTTTCATAGATGACTCCTGGTTAATTAGTAATCAAATTCATATTAACCAGTGAACTTACACTGCCAAGGCAGCACGCCTCTTAACTAAAAAGGCCCACTTTTGGTGGGCCTTCTCATTTACTCAAGTCTTTGTCTAAACGAGTAAACCAATGGGACTAAGTCTTGTTTACTTTTCAAACCCCGATTGCGTGGGTTCTGCATTTGGTGTTTGAAATGTACTTCCATCTTTTTCCAAGCATCGATTTCGTTCCTGAATTCGAAGCCAATTTCACCATTGCCGGCGAAATGGGCCTTGGCTAGGTCAACGTGAGCGATCAAAAAATCATCCTGTTTTTTCATTGATCAGTCCTTGGTCTAAAAGAATATATAGGAAAGAGGCGAGAGCCTTTATTATAAACTAAGACTCGAATTGCCAAAGATTTTTAAGACTTACCGACTTAATCTATAGGGCAAATAAGCTCTTGAAACATGGAGTTTCTTACCTTCTAACCCTGATGACTAATCAAATTTATAATAGTGCATGAGGGTAGTATGAGAACATTATTGATTTTATCCATTATTTGCAGCCTTGCCGCTTACGCAGAAGATTTTCAAAGACAGATCTGGATGAAGGGGAGTGATTACTATGTATTCACTTATCATGCTTCAACCAACATGCTTATTTCTGAAAATTGTTTCAACCCTAAGGTCACACTAGAACAGTCAAAATGTGATGCGGCCAAAATCTTCAAAGAGAAAAAGACCTATAAGATTCCTGCAGGAGCAGCTAAAGGTGGAAAAAATCCTGGTGCCGTAATCTGCAAGGATGTTCTAAAAAAACAAATTCGCATCCTTAAAAACCATAAAGACGATGAAAACTCATTCTGCGTCTTCGATGATGGTTCAATGGTTTCCGCCATTGGACTAGAGACCATCCTGAAGGAGTAATTGATGAAACTTGGATGGATGCTACTTTTTTTATCATTTAATGCTATCGCTCTAGAGTGTGGTGATGTTCCTGAAGGTACAGTGGTAAGAATTGATCAGGGGAATGGTAGTCTTTCAAAAGCGGCCGTTCAAGATCAAGACGGAATTGGCAGTTGTTATGCCAATCAGGCTTCTCTCATGCTTCAATCTGTAGTTCCTGGAAACCCTAATATTTCTTATTTAAGTCTTGGTGTATTTTACGCACATGATGTCAATCTTCCTAAGCAAAGAGAGCAAGGGAATAAGCGCTATACTATTTCTGAAAAGAAGGCCGACAACACGATTGTAGTAGATGCCTATACAGGACTTGATTCAGGGTCGGGCTGTCGTACGATTAACAATGCAGTCGAACGTCAGAAGAAAACTGGTGTTGGATCTTTATGTCGAGCTGAAGATGTATCACTTGAACATAACTTTTTTGATGAGAAAGGAAATTCTCAGGATCCAGGCTTTATTCAAGATAAGTCCATACTTCAAGCATCTCGATATATGAATGCTTATCAGAAGGCCTTTGGTTACGCCTTTGAGAAGGACAAGAACATTCAGGAAAAGCGTGAGGCCGCGGATAAATTCTCGCTTGCTTTAAAAAACTTTGTCCAAAATCAGAGTGATGAGTTCTTTGAAAAACATTGTATTAAGAAAGATCCAAGTATTATCCAGAAAGCAGTTACTGATTCACTTATCAGGGCCACAGCCAAGAGAATAAACTGCTTTTCACCTCAAATGATTATTCCTAATAATACAAAGGATCCAGTTTGCAAAGGCCTTAGGAAGGTAGGAATCCTTTTTCTTGACGATGCAAAGAGCAGTAAAGTGATTGCTTATTTAAATAATGACATAAAAGACAAAATATCCAAATCAGTAGACGCGTTTTACCAGAGTAAAAACGGATATGGTGACATGCTATCAAAGCTGCGCGAATTCTATCTGTCACTTGCCAGTGGAAACAAGACTCAAAAAGAGGCCTTTGCTAATTTGATGATGGAGAGCCTTTCACCAGAGAACAACACTAAACTTGAAGACAGTTATAAGCAAATTGCCTTAAAGCAGATAGATAAATGTAAGGCCGAAAGCATGCTGAGCTTCTTCAAGGACAAACAGGAGTTTCTAGAGAAGGCAAAGCAGGATTCAGTTCTTTGTAATTACCTGGAAGTGCTGGAAGGAACTTCTGATCTTGCGGGAGTATTACCAAAAGACGCTTTTAAAGATATGTCATCTTTTCTTGATTTCCTTACGGCCAAGGCCGGTCTTAATTATGACGATGCCATGCTGGCACTTATTGCAAGCGACTGCTCACCGGAGAAGAGAGTAAGAATTCCTGAGAATCTAGTATGTGAGAACAAGAGAGTCGACTATGATCCTAAGGATTTTGCAGGACCTCTACCTTCGAAGGAGGCAGTTCAGTCTATCACTGAAAATAGATTAAAGATGTTTGAGGCCCTTAGAAAAGGCCAAGGAACAGGAATTAATATTTGTACTAAATTCTGGAAAGACGATAGCTACGACTTTAATAAGGAAGATTCTAAGACTCGTAATGAAACTTGCAAAAGTAGTGGTCTGCATGGATTTCATGCCATTACCGTGGTGGGATACCGTTGTAAGAACAATCGCATAGAATATCTTTCTCAGAACTCATGGGGCCCGAACTGGCAGCTCGATAATAAAACTTATGAGATCGAAAATGGAAAGATCTGGATGGATGAGGACAAGCTTCACATGAACTTAGAGTCGATCAACTATCTTAAGCAATAAGAGCTTCCAGGTTCTTTCTAATATCATCTGGGATCTTCACCGACTTGTTAGTGCTGTAATCGAAATGCACTAAAAACGATTTCCCTCGTGCCACAGCAACATTCTCCTGATAGGCCTCTTGAATGAGCACAAAAGAAGAATTGCCAACTTTTTCGACCCAAGTCTTCACAGTTGTTTCTTTTTGATAATGGCCCTGAGCGAGAAAGTCCACTTCAATGCGGGCGATGATTAGGCTCCATTTTTTTGGATCAAGATCAGGGATGAAGAATTTAAAGATAGGACGGCGTGCTTCTTCAAACCAAGTTGAATAGCTCGCGTTGTTAATGTGTCCTAGGGCATCAGTATCTTTAAAGCGCGGATAGAATTTTGTTTCAAGCATAGAGTGAATTATAAGGGCCAATTCACTCTATGGTCAAAGTTATTTCTTTTTGCGTGGATCGTCTGACGGATTAATGTAAGTAATTTCGAACGGTCCCATTCCATGAACCTGTACAATGGCGCCTTCCGCTCCAGTGTAGGCATAGTGATGAAACTTCTTTGGCATAAGAGCGTAACTTCCAGCAGGAAGAGCATGAGACTTCGACTCATCAATTTTATCAGTCGTTCCCATATGGAGAGTGCCTTGAATGACAGTGACATGTTCATCAGTAGGATGCCAGTGCGGCATAATCTTGTAATTCGCTGGTAATTGCAAACGGAGAGTGTAGAGTCCTTTTTTATGAGGATCTCCACTCATCACCGCAAACTTCGCTCCCGGTGTTAAAAAAGGCGGGGCCTCTCCCCATTGAATGTCTGTAGGAGTCTTCATAACATGGTCAGCGCTAAATGCGCCTACGGTCCAGATGCTGAGTAAGGTCACGAGAACTAATTTCATAGTTACCTCCAGTTTTCTTTTTTCTCCCATGAGGCATGAACATTAACAAGCCCACTAACGTAATTTTAGAGATGGTAAAGGAAGCAGAATGTTTGTTGTGCTAGTGTTCTGGTTCAGTGAGGTCACCAATGTCATATACAGAAGATGATGCAAAATGGGACGTCTATATTGCGGATACTTTTGTTGAAGATATTCGCGCCAAGATTAAGGAAGAAGACGAAAGCAAAAGATCTGAAGTTATTGCGGATTTAATTCTAGATTCTAATCGAGAAATTGAACCTGTCGTTAAAGGTTTAGTGAAAGAAATTTATAATTTAAAATTAGATATGTATCCACAGTCTAAGGCCCTCCTGTGTTGCACTTTATTTGAATTAATAGAAGAAGAGCTTATTTCCCTTCCACTATTGGCCGTAAGATTTATGTTTAGTGACAATCATGCTGAAAGCATCAAATACTTACGGGAAATAAAGGACAGCAAAATTGCTCATGAGTTCATTGTGCTTAAATTCTTTCAACAGACGTCCGGTGATAAAAAGATAGAAGAAGTGTTTAATCAGCTTTATTCAAAGTTTCATCAAGAGGAGAATCTTAGTTTAGTCGATCATCGAAAAATATTAAACAGGTATAGAAATGATATGGCCCATGGTGATAAGTATATGACTGTAGAAGAAGCTGAGTTCATTATTGAGTTTGCAAGCAAGTGGCGGGATCTTGTGTTTAATTTTGTTTTGAGTGAGTTTGGATTAAAGCTGGAAGGAAATTGGCAATTGTCTTTTATCACTTCAAGGGACATTTAAGGCATCGGCTCCATATGGCATTCACCCTTGCGACCCAAGTAATCCACCTTCTTGCCATCTAAATAAACAATGTAATAAACGCATCCGGCCTGAGCAATGTCATGCATGAACTGACGATAGGTAATTCGCCCCGCTTGGGATTTTGAAATGGCCTCTTTTACTTTCTCTGCGGAAAACTCCAAAGCAGGTTTATCAAATGGATGAGGAAACTTAGCAACAAAAGTTTCCCCTTTTTTGTGATAATAACGAGTCTCACTCAAGACAATATCGACGTGATAAGATTCAACTCCATCTTCGTGAAGAAGTTTTACAATCTGCGGGAAAGACAACGTCTTGTTAAGAGTACCAGAGACGATGTCTTTCAGCATTTGAATGTTCATTAAAGGCCTAGTTGTTGGGCGAAGAACGTATAGAAGGCCGCCACATACTTCGAACTTTCACGGGCCGAACCACTCGCACGACCATGACCACCCCATTCTTTGTTATAGAGAAGGATAGGGGCGTCTGAAGTATTATACTCCTGAAGGCGAGCTAAATACTTATATGAGTGCATAGGAACAACACGGTCATCGAACTCCGCCGTCATGACCATGGTTGCTGGGTAAGGACGACGTTCGATATTGTGATACGGAGAAAGCGGGAACATGGCACGGAAGTCTTTTTCAACAAATGGGTTACCGTAATCTTCCGTCCAGTATTTACCGGCCGTAAAAAGAGTGAAATTTAGAAGATCCATTACTCCTACGATAGGAATCGCGGCCTTAAATGTGTCAGAGTGACGCTGGAGAGTTCCGGCCGTTAGAGTTCCACCGTTTGAAGCACCCATCATTCCGATGTTATCAGCTGATGTCCAACCAAGGCGGAATAATTCCTTTGCAGCAAGAGCAAATGAATCCCAAGAATGGATTCTCCCACCAACGCGAGCAACCTGGAACCAAGAGTTACCAAGATCAAGTGATCCTGGCAGTGTAACGACTACAAATGATCCACCTTTCTCCATCCAAGAAAGAGATTCGTACATACCAAAAGCAGGAGTGATTGCCGATTTGAAACCGCCGTAGCCGTAAAGGATAGTCGGAGTTTTTGAAGTGAGTTTTACACCTTTCTTACGAACCACCCACATGGAAGCGCGTTCGCCGTTAGAAGCGGTATAATAGACTTTATCCATCTCAAGTTCGATCGGATATGACTGAGCAGCTAGAACTTTAAGTTCAAGCGTTTTTAGATCATAAGAATAAACTTTGCGAGGCTGAGTATAAGTCTCAAAGCCAAGTTTCAGCACACCATCTTTGAAACTCACGAGATCAATCGTTCCATCCTGAAGATCAATCATCTTCATCGAACCAGTGATTGAGTTATAGATTCCAGCAACGTGAGCACCATCTTTAAGACCAATGATGAAGGTTGAATCAAGACCTAGAGTCTTCGTTGATTCTGCTACGAAATCTTGTTCCTTAACAAACAAGCGACGAGAGCCATCACGCAGGCGAAGTTTATAAAGCTCGCCGTAGTTGGCGTTCTTAAAAGAACGAATTGTTGCTTCGGCTTCAAGATCTCCCTGCATTTCAATGATCTCACCATCAACGATATGACGGTTTGTGACCTTGCCAGTTGAAAGTTGGAGAGAGCCGATGAATTCATCAACTTGAGCGTAGAAGTTATTACCAACCTGATGGATCGTTAAATCAGAGCTCGCTGATTTACCAGCAAGAAGAACTTGATCTTCACTTTGGATTTCACCGACTGTGTGTTTGAAAAGGGCAGGACGACCGCCACCAATGTTTTGATCCATGTCTGAGATGTAATAGAAGCTATTATCATCGGCCCAAGTAACAAATTGATAGAACTTCACCATCAGGATATCGACAAGCTTATTGTCGGATTTTTGAGTGATGATTACACGAGAAAGGTCACCGTTAGCTACGGTTTGAGTTTTAACTGCGTAAGTGGCGCTTTCTGTTTTAGGAGCGTTTGATTTAAATGATGGGCCAGTGGTTTCCCATTTAATGAAGCGCTTTTCGATACGGCCTTCAGTGAACGGAAGACCAGGACGAGCAGTCTTTGGTTCGGCAGCGTCTGTTAGTTTTGTTTGTTCAGCACGAAGTTTACGAAACTCTAATGTGCGAGTAGCGAAGGCATCCGAAAGATTCGCGTCCAGATAATTATTTGTAACGGTCTTTTGTTCTTCAATCCAACTCCAAAGATCTGGGTCAGATGGGTTCTCCATCCACTTGTAAGGATCTTCGATTAAAGTACCAAATCGAGTTTCAACCTGAGGGATCTTTTTCGCCACCGGATATTCGATGTAGGCAAGGGCAGTTTGAGACAGAACAAGAGCGCAAATAATTAATGATTTCATGGGGTTCCTCACTGGGAAGATGTTCTATCGCTGGTGGGGTTTTAGGTCAAGAAACTCTTCTTTTCTAAGGGGCTGAAATCCTATGATTCTTGATTTCTAATCAAATGTTAATTGCGGATTCATGTCTAAATCAGAAGAAGTTCCGGTGGTAAATTGGAATCAAGTTATAAAGGAGTTTTTTATGAAAATGCCACAAATAGGTTTAGGAACATTTCGCTTGAAGGGACAGGACGCTTACAATTCAGTCAAAACTGGATTAGAGGTTGGATACCGTCACATTGATACGGCCCAAATTTATGACAACGAAGAAGAAGTAGGCAAGGCCCTTGCTGATAGTGGGCTGCCTCGTGCAGAGGTCTTTATCACGACAAAAATTTGGATTGAGAATTTAGGGAAAGAAAAACTCATTCCCTCATTAAAAGAGAGTCTAAGTAAACTTCAAACGTCATATGTTGATTTGGTGCTCATTCACTGGCCTTCAAAGGAGTTCTCGCTCAAAGAAACGCTGGATGAATTAATGAAAGCGAAGACACTGGGATTAACAAAAGAAATTGGGATCTCCAACTTTCCGATTAAGGAAACCCAAGAGGCGATTGATCTCATAGGTGCGAATAATATCTACACTAATCAAATTGAGATTCATCCTTTCTTGCAAAACAAGAAGCTTGTGAACTTTTTGAATGAGAAGGGTATTCGAGTTACAGCGTATATGCCACTTGCTTATGGAAAAGTCATGACTGATGAAAGCCTCAAAGCAATTGCGACCCAACATAAAGTGAGTCCTGCGGATATTTCAATGTCATGGTTATTGGATCAGAACTTCACTGTGATTCCTTCCTCCACTAAAAAGGTTAATTTAGAAAATAACTTAAAGACTAAAAAGAACTTCCTTTCAAAAGATGATGTTGTGAGGATTCAAACATTGGATCGAAATGATCGTCTGGCCAATCCGGGTTTTTCTCCAATTTGGGACTAAAGCCAGGAACTGAAGTGAAGAAAGTATTTTTCGATTTTCCCTTTTGCCGTTGAATATTCGGGGCCAGGAGTAGTTTCTTGGCCCTCTTTTATTTGTTGATCTTCCTGTGAGTTGAATGTTGTAGGAAAAGGCTTACCGGAAGCATCGCTATCATTCCCATTAAAACCGCCATTTCCATAAAATTCCTTTTCCATTCAAAGCCTCCGTGCTGGTTTCGAGTCACCATCCTAGTGATCTCTCTTGGAATCCCTATAAGCAGGTTCTGTGCCAAGTTTTTAGGACTGGAAATCAGCTATTTAGTAAGGGGCATTTAGAGGTAGATTCAAAATGGGACTGGTGCGGTGGCCTTTGTGGGGCCACCTTTGCACGCGTTTATTTAATGTAGTGACAAGTACGAGTATCATCTGGAGTTTTGATATTGTATCGTTTGTAGGTAAGCCCGTTTTCAGTCGGAGTGAATTCTCTAACGGCCCCCTGAGTTTTGCCGGCAGGAACGTTTACCACGAACATTGGGAAAGCAGATGTTATCTTTTCCTCAACTCTAATTGTTTTATTGTTAACAATCGTTGTATTGATAATTTCTCTCCAAATTCTTCCAGTATGATCAGTTGCACCAGTGAAGTGATACTTTTCTTTAACTAGTCCAAGCTTAATCCCCAATCTTAAGTTTTGTTCGTAAACAACAGTATCTCTTAGAGCCGTGAACTTTAATGTTTGAGGACATTCAGGATAGCCTGATTTTAGAGTGTACTGTCCAACAAGGTCCATGATTTCTACTTTCTTGTTTAGATCGTTTTTTACGGCCAGGCGAAGAACTGTTTCTTCTCTTAGAAAATCCGTGATCTGATTTGAGATCTTATAGTCAGAGGCAGCGCCCTCATTTTTCTCGACACCAGCAAGACCCGCATATTCATGGTGAATCAGGCGATACTGTTCAGGATCCGAGGACTTTCTAAAGCGATCAATATGACAAAGGATATGTGGTTCATTATCGATTCTTGAAATAAAACCACGACAAGTCTTTGGCTGCCCATTAACCATCACTCTTAGTTCCTCTTCCGGAGATTGATCGTTTTCAACGAAACCGATAATCACTTTCTGAGCTTCAAGAATAGCGAGCATCTTTTGATCATATTCTTCGAGAGGGAGATCAATGGGAAGTCTTAGTCCCTTACTTCCGCCATTCTCAATCCAACGAACGATATCGGAGCGGATTTCGTTTACTCTGGCCTCTGAAGCATCTCCGCCTCCGCCAATTTTATCTCCACCTTCAAAGGCATAACCATTACTGATAAGGGCGTTCATACCCATGAGACAAGCGGTCACCCACGTAAATCCTAGAACTAATAACTTTTGCATAATAACTCCTATTTTCTATTCTTCTGTTTTGGTTAAAGGAAAAAACTGCATGTTCATCTGATAAAGTTGAGTCACTTCTGCGCTGGAAGTAATGGCCAGGATTTCATCTTGAAACTGGTCAATTTTCTGCTTAATCAAAGGAATATGTTCTTCATTACAAGTGATAGTGATTCCATTAATGAGTCTTTTTTCAAATCGCTCCTGGGTAGGATTTTTTAATTCATCCAGGGCCTTCTCAATCATCTGCTCATGAAAACGTCTAATGGCGAATTCTGAGCGGTTGGTTTTTACATGAAGACTTTTTTGAGTACGAATAAGTTTATTGTTCTCTTCAATGATAAGACCAAGTGAGAAGAGTCTTTCGATGGCATCACGGGCCTCAGTGCTTGAAATCCCCAATCTTTTTGAGATCCAAAGGGGAGAGTTCTTAAATGATTTAAGTTCGATGAGATTTAAAATCGCCAAATGTTGCCAAGAACACATGGCCTTGAATTGTTCCACATCGACAGTCGAGAACTGCGGACGCCCATTGTTTTGAATTGAATCTGATAACTCTTTCTCTAGTTTTGCTTTTAGTTTCTTCGTGATTTTTGCGTTCTTAGATTGCGATTGCACAACTCCAAGTAAAACTCGTTTGGATTGAGATTCCTCAAGTTCCAGTACAGCAGACAAATGCATGGCCAGTTTTACTGATACTGGTCTTTCATTTGATAAAATTCTCGAAAGGATTGATTTCGAAATTCCCAGGTCCCGCGCAAAAGAAGTCAGGGAGTAGGCCTTGTTGTTCTCTTTGCGACCCATGAAGGTTGTTCTCAAGATCTCTAGGATCTGAGTGCCTTCGGTCGGCGATAATGTCTGGTTATTATTAGTAATGTCTGTTTTCATGCCCCAGTTATATACTTGGACGGCATTGGACACAATTTGTTTGGCAATATAGTGTTGCCAAATGGGAACGCTATGAAATTTTTACACTCTAAGAGTGAGAATAGGTCTGTAAATATCTCTTAATCGCCATGTCCAACCACCTCTTATAACCAAGACCTTCTCGAGTGAGATATCCCACATGGCCTCCATGTTTTTCGATATGAACAACAGTCGAGGAAGAGTAACTGGCATCTCGATAATCCTCAATCCCGATGAAAGGATCATCCTCGGCGGTGATGATCACCGTTGGAATATTGATCTCTGGTAAGTATTGTTTGGCGGAACACGTCTTGTAATAATCTGCCCGGTCTTTAAAGCCACCAAGAGGGGCCGTATATCTCTCATCAAAATCCCGAAGGTCTTTTACTAAAGAAAAGTCACCAGTGTCTTCAGGTCGATTTCTTTTCATGTAATTTTCAAGATCTTTGGTAAAACGTTTATCGTAGATCTTATTCAGACCTTTTCCTAAATTAATCGAAGCTCGATCTAGATTAATGGGACCGTTCACGGCAATGGCCATATCGGGCTGCACCTCTCCTCTAAACTTTGCGGCCAGCAGAAGGAGTGCATTGGCACTTAGACTGAAACCAATGGCAATGTGCTTATGGTCCGGCAACATGTGGCGGCCATATTCGATGACCTTAGACAAATCTTCTGAACGTCCAGAGTGATAAGGTTCTACAGCAAGGCCCGCACCTAAGCCACAACCACGATGATTATTCATAAAAACATGATGGCCCAATTGTTTTGCAAGAACTGCAGTTCTTTGAACGTAAGAGGAGTCGGCACTACCACCCAATCCATGAAAAAGATAAATCGCGGTTTTTGAAGTGCCTTTGAGATAAGTGGAATGGATTCTTTCGGTTTCTTTTTCTAATGTCACACTTAGGTGAACGCCGTCCTCCGTCACCCTAGAAGATGGAAGAAGGTGTCCTAGAATTGTTTGCAGGTGTCCTGTTCTGGCCCATAAAGGAGGCAAGCAAGGAGGTATAGTTCTTCTAGCTTCTCTTAGTGACTCAATAACCCTTTTTTCCATAACGAATATTATTCCCCTAAGTAGGTGTACTCGCAAGAATAGAAGGAAGTTAATCTTAATTTTTCTTTAGAGACGTATTGCTTGGTTTTTATAGAGCATCAGTTTTTGTAAAATAGAGGGCCAATCTCCTTTTAACGGATTTTTTATGGAATCAATATTAACGGCATATTCAAATATTCAAGATGAGGACAAGGCCTGCGAAGAGCTTTCTCAAAAACTACGTGCCAAAGACGCTAAGTTAAACTTTATCTTCTGTTCTCGATCTTATAATCCTGCCAAAATGTCAGCGGCATTTAATAAGCATTTTAATGCTTCGACCATAGGTAGTACCACGGCCGGCGAAATTTCTCCCGATGGTTTTACTGATGACAGCATCGTGGGTATTTCATTTCACGGAAGTGAGTTTGAGTCTGATTTAATTTCGATCCCTAATTTGAATGATGAAAATGAAGAAGTCATTTTAGATTTAAAAAGACAATTCAACGCTATTCAGGCGCAACATGAAAAGAAATTAAAAAATGGTAAGACCTTTGCCGTTCTCTTGATCGACGGTCTTTCGATTAGAGAAGAAGAGTATGTTTCAATTATTGACGATATTTTAAAAGGAATCCCACTCATTGGTGGTTCTGCTAGTGATAAGTTAGAGTTTAAATCAACCTTGGTTTACCAAAATGGCGCCCTTCGAGAGAATGTTGCAACTCTGGCCATCATTACGACCACAATCCCGTTTGAAATTTTCAAAGTACAGCACTTCATGGAAACGGATAAAAGGTTCGTCATCACTGATGCTGATCCTCAGACTCGTACGGTCCGAGAGATTGAAGGATATCCGGCCGGGCAATTTTATGCTGACCTCTTAGGTGTAAAACTCACTGACCTCAATCCTACTATCTTTTCTAAAAATCCCGTGATGCTCAAGATGGGAGACGACTATTATGTTCGGAGTATTCAGAAAATGAATCCGGATTTGAGTCTGACTTTCTACTGTGCCATCGACAATGGCCTGGTCTTGCGACTAGGGTCTTTAAAATCATTGCATGAAACCACCAATAATCTTTTCTTAAATCTTGCCAACAAGCTAGGTGGGTTTAAGACCTGTATCTTCTTTGAATGCATTCTTCGTCGCCTGGAAATCATGGAGATGTCAAAAGCTGAACGAGACCGCATCACTGAATTATATAAAAGCAATAATGCTTTAGGTTTTCATACTTTTGGGGAGCAATTTGGAGGAGTTCACATCAATCAAACCTTAACTGGAGTGGCGTTTGGCAAAAGCAGAGTCTGAGAAAGTTGAGCACCTCTTAAAGGAAATTGAGCGACTTAAAAAAGTTAACTCAGCTCTTATGGACAGAGTAGAAGGAAGAGTTTCTTCCAAAGGACCATTTTCCCTATTTGAGAAAAACGTGAACCTTGCAACCCAGGTAAGAGAAAGAACAATTGAACTAGAACAGCTGACTCAGGCCCTTGGGAATGAAAAAAATAAGCTCTCGGGTATCATCCAGACCCTTCCTGGAAGCATTATCATTTTCAACAAAAATTTTCATGTGGAAAGCTCTTTTGATACTTTGCTAGAGAGCAAGTTTAATTCGAAACGAGGAATTGTATTAGAAGAAGTGGTAGGCAAGGAATTAAATGATATTGTAAAAAATCATGTTTATAGAATTGATAAGAATCATGAAGTCGTTCTGTTTGATTTTCATACGGAAATTAATGGGCGAGAAGTTAATTACTTGTGTTCCGTTTCCAGTCGAGACCTCCAGCAGTATGTTTTGTATATTCAAGATAATACTGAAAAATTCATGCAAGAGCGGGTCATCAAAAATCAAGAAGCAAAAATTCTTCAATCCTCTAAGCTTGCATCTCTAGGGGAGATGGCGGCGGGTGTGGCCCATGAGATTAATAATCCCCTCGCAGTTATTGATGTCGCGACGGAGAGCCTTAAAAAACAGATTCGACGGAACAATATTAACAATCCATCCATCGTTAATATGATCAATGTGATTGAGTCCACGGTATCGAGGATTTCTAAAATCATCACCGTGATGAGAACAATATCGAGAGAGAGCACGAATTTTCACAAGGATGATGTTCTTCTCATGGACATCATTAACGATGTCTTTGCCCTCTGTGCGGAAAAATTTAAGCACAACAATGTCGATCTAAGATTAACCATCCCTCCCTCAAAATTAGAGCATGTCATCTATTGTGATAGGATTCAAATCTCACAGGTGCTTTTGAACTTACTTAATAATGCCTTCGATGCCATAGAAGGTGAGAAGAATGCCTGGATCAATGTGGGATTCACTGAAGATGCTCATCATGACTTCATCCAGGTTGAAAACAGCGGGAAACGGATTTCTGAGAGCATTGTCCCTAAGATTTTCAATCCATTTTTTACAACGAAAGAAGTGGGGAAAGGGACTGGCCTTGGTTTATCTATTTCGAAATCAATTATGGAAAACCATTTAGGAAGTATAGAACTTGCAGCATCAGAACATACTCGTTTTGTGCTTAAACTTCCTAAACGGTAGGAGTTTCTTCCAGCTTTCTGAATTTTAATCCTGAACGGTTGAGAAGATCTTCCACCGTACTTTCATAATCTGTTTCTGTATGAATGGTATTTCCACGGACTATAATTTTCGTGCCCATAACTTTAACGATGGAATCCTGAATACGTCGCCTTTTAAAATCTGGCTCGAGCTTGTCCAACTCAAATACAACTTTCATGCTTGCTCCTGATATCAATAATTATCAAGGCAAGGCCCATTTAGGGGAATATAAGAAAGCTTAAAAAGTGATCTAAGTTATGGCGATTATTGGTCCTCAGTCGTGACAGAGACTTTTCCTTCAACGTTTTCCACTAAATTAAGCTGGCCAAAAATCCAGGCAGAAGTACAGGTTAAAGCACCCATACAGAAGAAAGTCATATGAAAGGCCCGAAGCATTTCATGGGTGGACAAGAAGGTCGATAAGAGGGAACTTGCAGCGGCCACCGAAAAACTCATACTGAGCATTTGAACCATTGAGAACATGGTATTGCCATGACTCGAAAGTCTCTTTTCTAAATCCTTCATCGTAAGTGTATTCATGGCCGTAAATTGCATAGAGTTGAAAGCCCCAAAGATAAAAAACTGAAGCATTCTCAAATATTCATTCCCAAGGTTACTGGTGAAGTAGAAACTTGCAATTCCTAAACCTACAAAGATGGTATTACCGATGAGGAATTTTCGGTAACCAAAATGAGTGACGATGGGAAGTACGATTTTCTTCGCTAAAATGGCCGCAAAGGCCAGAGGAAGCATGGCCATTCCAGATTCAAGAGGCGAGTAGCCAAGACTTGTTTGAAGAAATAATGGCAAAAGGAACGGCATACAGCCGGCCCCAATTCGTGCAAAAAGATTTCCAAGAATACCAATGCTGTAAGTTCTGGTTTTAAACAGCTCAAGAGACAAGAGTGCTTCATGATTCTTGGCTGCTTTAAGTGCATATGAAACAAGTGAGGCCAGACCGAAAATAAACAAGAAGAGAATCACGCCGTAAGAAAATTGTTTTTCAGAGATGGCATCAAAGGCCACCGAAACGCACACCATGAAAACTGAGAGTTGGGTAAAACCCAGAATATCAAATTTCCTTTTGATGATGAAATCATCTTGAGGCATGGCCTTCCAGGTGGCGAAACACCCAATGATTCCAATCGGGATATTAATTAAAAAAATCCAGTGCCATGAAAAATACTGAACAATCCATCCGCCTAGAGTAGGGCCAACCAAGGGACCAAGTAGTGCGGGCATGGCAACGAAACTTAAAGCAGGTAAATATCTTTCTCCGGGAAAGGCGCGAAGAATGGCGAGTCTTCCCACTGGTAAGAGCATAGATCCACCTGCACCTTGAAGAACGCGAGCGAAGATCAACCAATTAAGAGTGGGGGCCATGGCACAGAGGAGAGAGCTTGCAGTGAAAGTAATGATGGCACCGAGATAGACTCGTTTAGTTCCAAAACGATCAGTGAGCCAACCGGATAGAGGAATCAATACCGCGAGTGTAAGAGCGTAGCTGATGATCACGAGTTGCATAGAGAAAGGACTTTTTCCTAAGTCTCGTGCCATTGATGAAAGGGCCGTGTTAACGATAGTTGAGTCGAGGGTTTCCATAAAGAAACCGATGGCCACGAGCCAGAGAAGTGTCCTGTCTGATGAGGAACTTTCCATGCCCACATCCTACTCCTGTTGTTGCCGTCTCACAATTGTAGGATTATATTTTTCTTTGTGACACCTGCACATTTCATCATCCCGATTGCAGCACTTCTGTGTTTAACTCCTTGGATTTCATCTGGAGTTGCTTTGGTTATGGGATTGGTGATCGCATTGACCCTCGGTAATCCTTACATCTTAACAATTAAAAATTGGACCCATAAACTTCTTGCCATCTCCATTATTGGACTTGGGTTTGGAATGGATTTAGGAGTTATTGCGAGATCGGGAATAGAGGGACTGGGAATTACGATCATCAGTATTTCTGTAACTCTTATTCTGGGAATTCTTCTAGGGAAAATTTTAAAAACAGAAAAAGACACATCATTACTAATTACTGTTGGAACGGCCATTTGTGGTGGAAGTGCGATAGCAGCAGTTGCACCTGTGATTAAGGCCAAGCATCATGAAGTCACAGTTTCTCTAGGAATTGTGTTCTTATTGAATGCGGCCGCTCTTTTTATTTTCACATGGGCCGGTCATGCGCTTGGGCTTTCTGAATGGAGATTTGGATTGTGGAGTGCTTTGGCCATTCATGATACGAGCTCTGTTGTTGGTGCTACTCTTCAATATGGTCCGGACGCCCTTGATACGGGAACAATTGTTAAACTCACGCGTGCGCTTTGGATTATTCCTGTGGCCATGCTTATTGGGCTATGGCGATCTTTCAAAACGAAAGAGAAGACTTCTGGGCAAAAAGCAAAACGCCCATGGTTTATTTTAGGTTTTATTCTGGCCGCAGCCTTTGTGACCTGGTTTCCTCAGTGGAAATATGAGGGACATCAAATAGAAATGTTCGCAAAGAGAATCATGGTCCTGACTTTATTTTTGATTGGTTCTGGACTTACGCGTGAAACGCTTAAAAATGTAGGTGTCAGACCTTTCATTCACGGTGTCGTTCTGTGGGTGATTGTTGCTACTGGATCACTACTGATGATTCTGTATGGAATAGCTGAGCCAATGGGCCATTAAGTTAAAACCGTCGCAAGAACCGAAATCAAACTTTCATCAAAGAACTGTCCGTGCTTCTCAAAAAATGGATCAATCGCCTGATTCGGAAGTATGTTCTCTTCAAAGCAGAAATGATCAAAGGCATTCACCATGCTTAAAATTTGATAGGAGAGTGGCTTCTTAAAAAGATTTACTTTTTCTGGATATCCACGGCCCTCGCCTTTCTCTTCATGGGCGGCAATCAGACCCAGAATGCGTGGATTGATGTAGGGCTTTCCGGCAAGCATGTCAGCACCATCCTGAGGATGGTTTTTATACTGACGTTGTTCATCAGGCGTGAACTGCGCCCAAGGTTTCATGTAATTGAACTTTAATCGGTTCTTACCAATATCATGGAGAAGGGCCGCGATTCCAAGTTCAAAAATTTCAGTTTTATCTTCAATACCGGCCTTGGTTGCAACAGCAAGACACAAACTACTGACAGTGGCGGCATGGTGGTTGTTATCAACTGAAATTCCGGCCGACTGAAGGACACTCTTTAAGGCCCCTTTTTCGGAGGCCAGGAATTCACTTACTTTTTCGAACTGTTTTTTCTGTTTATTGAAACCTGATTCTGTTTCCAGAACACGTTCCGCATTTTCTGCGGCCGTGATCAGGGAATCATGGGCGATAGAGCCTTTTGTGGAAATATCCAGAGACTGGTCTTTGAGAGTCGAAAGTCCATTTTCCAGATAAGAAAGGTAGGCATCTTCATCTGCTGTTCTGATAAAAACCTTTCTCACGCCATGAGATTTAAGCTTTTTCTGACGTTCTCCTTCAAGTTCTTCATTACAATGAATATAATGAACGTAGCGAGTGCTTAATTTTAGATATAAATCAAAAGTTATCGTCTCGTCTGGACGAATAGTGTTTAAACGAACTGGAAAAAAGCCATCAAGCATTGGAGATTCTCTTGGAGCAACTCGATAAAGAAATTATAGAGGCTTTTCAAAGTGAAGCAAACGAACTTCTTAAAGAGCTTAAAGTCGTTGTTGAGAAGATCGAAGACTCTGGAGATACATTTCCAAAGGCCCTGCTTGAAGAGTTTGCGAACAAAACAGATCGTCTAATGGGGACCGCTAAGACCTTTGAGGCCATGTGTCCGGGGCATAAGGTGTTTTTCCAGATAGGGAAGTTCTGTGAGCTTTGTAAGGCCACAGGTTACAAAGCTTCTACTCTTAATCATCTTCAACTTATTCCAATATTTTCGGCCTTTTGGGCAGACACTTTAGATATGTTGGAAGAGCTTTGCCTTAACATTGAAACTGCTGAGAAAGTGGAAGAGGTCACCCGTTCTTTTGCCCCTATGTTGCAAAAGCGTCTTATTTGGCTTGCTCAACAGATCGTTTCTCTGACTAAAGGGACGAACGCAGAACAGGCCGTTATCAATGTAGATGGTCTTTTGAAAAAAATGGGTATTGATGTTTAGTTACTGGAGTGAATGTGTCCGATTTTAAAAATCTTGGTCTCAGCGATCAGCTTACTCAGAACTTAGTGGAGTTAAATTATGTAACTCCTACTCCTATTCAAGCAGAGGCCATTCCCCTAATTCTTAAAGGTCATGATGTATTAGGAATTGCTCAAACAGGCACAGGTAAATCTGCGGCCTTTTTACTTCCTATTATTCAAAATCTACTGACAAGCTCACGTGAAGTAAGAAAGGCGGAACCTTTAGTTCTGATTCTCGCCCCAACTAGAGAATTGTGTTCTCAACTTGATGAGGCCATCACTGCCTATGCAAAAAAACTTTCCGTAAGAAGTTGTGCCATCTATGGAGGGGTCGATCAAGAGGGGCAGGTTAAGCGTTTACAAGAAGGTGTTGAAATTGTGGTTGCGACTCCAGGTCGTCTACTTGATCTCGTTGAGCAAAAGTTACTTCGTCTCGCTCGAGTTGAAACATTTATTTTGGATGAAGCAGACCGAATGTTAGACATGGGATTTATTGATGACATAAAAGTCATTCTGGAAAAACTTCCCGAGAGAAAGCAAACCATGCTCTTCTCGGCGACTATGCCGAGAGAAATTCAGGTTCTTGCCTCTAGCATTTTAAGCGATCCAAAAACCGTAGAGGTCACTCCGGTCTCTTCTGTGGCGAAAAACATCGAACAAAAAGTTATTTTCTGTAAAAAAGCAGATAAGTTTCAGCTCTTAAAAAAGATCTTAAAAGAAGAAGAAATTGAATTGGCACTGGTTTTTACGAAGACCAAAAATATCGCTGATAACATTGTTGAGTATCTCGCCCAAAATAGGAGGGCATCACGTGCGATTCATGGTGATAAAAGCCAGGAAGAGCGTGAGCGAGCGATCCTTCACTTCAAGGAAAAGATCGTTAAGATTCTGGTTGCCACAGATATTGCCTCTCGAGGGATTGATATCGACGGGGTAAGCCATGTGATTAATTTTGATCTTCCTCTCGAGCCGGAAAGCTATGTTCATCGAATCGGAAGAACGGCCCGTGCTGGAAAAACTGGTGTCGCGATTTCTTTTTGTGATGACGAAGAAAAGCAAAGTCTTGAAAAAATTCAAAAGCTCATTTCAATAAAATTTAAGACCGAAAAGTTTCAAGGTGGTGGCGGTGAAAGCTTTAAAGTAAAACCAGTCGCCAAGAAAACCACGGCCCCAACTCCGGGAAAAAGTCAGGAAAAGAACGCCTGGCTTGATCACTCTAAACGGCAAACTCTTCAGAGTGATGGGTCGAAGCGGGTCCATCCGGGATTTAAAAACGCGAAAAAGAAAAAAAGATAGAGCTATTGACTCAGGTCCCTTGCGACTAAATTGATGAGCTTAACCTCATTGGGTAGGCTATCATTTGTTATGGCAAGAAAGACTATCTATACCATCGGTCATTCTACTCATCCTACTCGTGAATTCATGAAAATCCTGAAGAGCTATAATATTGAGCTTCTAGTGGACGTGAGACAGTTTCCTGGGTCTCGGCATTGTCCACAGTTCGGTAAAGCTCGTCTCAGAAAAAATCTAGAGAGAAATGGCATTGGGTATCTTCATCTTGAAATTCTCGGGGGAAGGAAACGAGTCGATAAAGAATCTGACCTTAATGCCGGTTGGAGAAATCCTCAGTTCAGAGGTTATGCTGATTATATGCAAACGAAGGAATTTCACGAGGGACTGATGGAACTAATGAAGCTAGCGAAAAAATCTCGTGTGGCCATTATGTGCGCCGAGGCACTGCCATGGAGATGTCACAGATCGATGATAGGAGATGCACTCCTGAGTTATCATTTCAGTGTTCTCGATATCTTTAATGAGAAAGTCATTCATCCGCATAAACTCACTCCCTTTGCGGATGTTGAAGGGAAGCATATTACTTACCCAAAGGAAGCAGCATGAAGCCTATGATGAGGCCCTACTCCTTTTAGATTTATGTTTTTGAACATCCTCAATTCTTGATTCAGTCTTCTTCTGAGCTTCATTAAGTTCTTTATGGACCCGATCCAATTCTTCATCACTTAGTTCTTCCAGTTCGATAAGATGATTTCGAGCGTGACCATTGGCCCGAATAAGTTCATCTAGTTTTAAATGGAGTGCACGAGCATCACGGTTTTGGGTGTTTTGGATGAGGAACACCATAAGGAATGTGACAATAGTAGTCCCTGTATTGATGATGAGCTGCCAGGTATCAGAGAAACCGAAAAGAGGTCCAGAAACAATCCAAGCGATGATAATGATGAAAGCGAAACCGAATGCATACGGAGAGCCGCAGGCGTTGGAAACTTTTTGAGCGAACTTATGAAAACGGTCCTTTATTTTCACTTTATTAATGTATCAAGAATTGCTCCCTTGATCTCGGGGCTTTATGTTAAACTTTAAGGCATACTAAATAATGAGGCACGATGGTCAAACTTATTTTGGTCCTTCTATTCTTCACTTCGAAACTTTGGGCCCAGAACCATTTCAGACAGATAATTCTTGAACCTAATACAACCTGTGTGGCCGATAATCATGGGAAGCTTTATTGTTGGGGGACATACTCTGCGAAACCGGGAGATTTCTTAGGCAGTGATTCCACTCCAAAAACGATCAATGTTTTCCCCAAGGTCACAAGCATACAAATGGGCGATTCAATTGCCTGCGCTTTATCAGATGATGGACAGGTTAAATGCTGGGGAAATGATCGAGGAGAAGAAGTCTTACCTCAACTTGTAAAACTTCCCGGGCCAGTCAGCAAAATATATGTAAGGCAGTACTTGCAGTGTGCTTATCTTAAAGATGGAGATCTTTACTGCTGGAGACAATTTCCAAATACTGATGACAAGACTGATAAGAAAGCGATTGAACCAACGAAGATTTCTCTTCCTGCTTCCATTGATAAATTTTTTGATAGTCAGGGACTATGTGTCCTATTGGATAATGGCAATCTATGGTGCTGGGACAGTTATCATATCCGTCCTGAACAAAAGATGGTTCCTGGCATATCCATTAAGGATGTGATGAAGCTTGCAGATTATTATTACGTAACAAATGAAGGCAAGGTTTTAAAAGAGACGGGGAAGAAACTTGTTGTCTTCGCTGGCCTGGAAAATGGAGTTAAATCGCTCAAATCAAATTATGGAAAATATTGTGCCATCATGGAAATCGGAACCATAAAATGTGATGGGGTAGAAGTTCCTGGCATTACAGATGCTGTGGATGTTGAAGTGATGTCAGATGTTACTTGCGCCTTATTAAAAGATGGAAGAATAAAGTGTTGGGGTGGAGGTTTTAATTTCCTTGGTAACGGAGATCAATCATCTCTTCCACCTTACGATTTTACATTACCCAAAACAAAGTAGAGATTCTTATGCATCTTAATCATGATTCTAATGCTCCTGCGTCCCCGAATATAAGCTTCGATGATTTCTTAAAGGTCGATATCAGAGTAGGAACTATTGTTTCGGCCAATCTTTTTCCGGAGGCGAAGAAGCCGGCCTATCAGCTGGTGATTGATTTCGGTGAAACAATTGGAAAGAAAAAATCCAGTGCTCAAATTACTACTCAATACTCATTAGATGAATTGGTCGGAAGGCAAGTTGCGGCCGTGGTCAATTTCCCACCACGCCAGATTGGCAAGTTTATGTCTGAGGTTCTGACTCTCGGCTTTCCGAATGAGAACGGAGAAGTGATCTTGTTCGCACCAGATAAGGCCGTTCCAAATGGTGCCCGTTTATTCTAATAAAACGGCACCCGTACCTTTCTCAGAGAGTTTGTCCAAAGGATTTCGTAGAGGACACTCTTTCAAAGAGAGGCAGCCGCACCCAATACAGTGGGTAAGCTGATCTCTCATTCGAGTCATCTTAGTAATTCTCTCATTCAGATCTTCTTTCCATTTTGAAGAGAGCTTATGCCAATCTTCACCGGTTAGTTGCCGGTTCTTAGGCATGGTATCCAGAGCTTTTTTGATGGCCTCAAGGGGAATGCCAAGTCCCTGAGCAACTTTAATCAGCGAGATGATTCTTAGAACATCTCTCTTAAAACGTCGTTGGTTACCTTTGTTCCTGCGACTGCTGATAAGACCTTTCTCTTCATAAAAATGGATGGCCGAAACGGCGACTCCAGAACGTGCGGCGACTTCTCCAACACTTAGCTCGGTCTTCAAGTTTTCTAGATCTATTTTCGACATAAATATCCTTTGACCTCAAGTTAACTTGAGGTTCTATACTGGGCCTATTATAGTTACACGGGAGACGTAAGGCCATGAGTAATCATCAGCTAAGTATTTTATCGACTTTGATAGGATCATTAATAATCAAGAACGATGAGAAAGAATCTGTTGAGATAAAGGCCCCGGTAGTTTTACCGGGACCGGTTAAAACTTAGTGTTTAATTTCTTGAAGGACCTCAGATTTTAGATGAGGGTTCTCACTTCCGAGGGCCAGATCCTGTAAGGAGATGATCCCGATAGGCTTGTTTCCATCTACAACAAGCAATCTGGAAATTTGTTTTTCTTCCATAATTTTTGCCGCCTCAGTTACGTCCTTATCTTTTGAAACAGCAATAAATTCAGGAGACATTGCCGCTGAAATTTCCCCGTCCAAAGAAGCTCCTTCGGCAACACAGGAAATAACGATATCTCTGTCTGTAACAAAACCGGCCGGTTTATCTTTGTCATAAATAGGTACGGCACCAATATCATTGTCTCTCATGAGCTGAGCAACTTTTTTAATTGAGTCAGACACTTGGGCCGTAGCAACTCCCTCATGCATAACTTCTGAAACTAACATATAAACCTCCTGTTTATTTCGTATCAGGTGTGTCCTGTGGACCTGAAGAACGTTTTACTCCTCCAGCTCCGCCAGATTGTCCACTTCCTGTTCCGACTGATTTATTACTATCTTTAGTTGGTTTAGTTTTTTGATCTTTAGCATTATTCATAATGATCTTCCTTGTTAATTGGCCTTCATTTAATAGTGCAATCAAGATGCCATGAAAGTAATTTACGTTTTTTCTTCGCGCATGACTCACGAAGAGCTTCTTTCTAAAATTCTTCTTAGAACAGAGTGAACAGGAGGTTCTCACATGCCCGGCAAACATCGCGATAATTCCACACGTTTAAATCTTGAACGAAACCTTGGTGTAAGCAGTCGATTTGCACCTAATGATGATTACAGTCTTTGGAGAAGAGATTTAGATCGGCAGGGTGCCGGTCGAAACGGTAGACCAATTGTTGATCTTCAGCTTGAACAAGAAGTCGACAGAGCAGGAATGATTCATCAAAGAAAACCCATTCATAAAGAAAGTGGCGCCGACCACTACGGGAAAGGGCCCAGAGGATATAAACGCTCTGATGAAAGAATTAAAGAAGAAGTCAGTGAAGCACTTTACTTAAGCCGGGACATTGATGCTTCTAATATTGAAGTTTTCGTAAGTGACGGCCTGGTAATTTTACGAGGAGAAGTGGAGAGTCGCCCCATTAAGCGACTAACGGAAGAAATTATCGAGAACATTTCCGGTGTCGTTGACGTTAGAAACGAATTGACCTTCTAGTTGGGTATTTATGAGAGAAGAAATTTTAATTGATTATCAAAATATAAGACTGCATGGTCATGTCGATTACGAAGAGGATTCCAAAGCGTGGGTCATTTTTGCTCATGGAAGTGGAAGCTCTCGTCACAGTTCCCGAAATAATTGGGTGGCCGGTCAGTTGAATAAGAAGGGCATTGCGACCATGTTGTTTGATCTTCTTACTGAGGAAGAGGACCTTGTTTATGAAAACAGGTTTGATCTTCCCTTATTGGCCGAAAGACTATTGATTGCCACTGAATGGCTCATGAAAAAATCTTTCTATCGTGATCAACCAATCGCTTATTTTGGCGCCAGTACAGGTGCCGGTGCGGCCCTCATTGCGGCCGCCAATGGTTCTTCATCAATTCCCTTGTTTACGGTAATAAGTCGAGGAGGAAGGCCCGATCTGGCACGGGAAGAAAATCTTAAAAAAATATCGTTACCAGTTTTACTCATTGTTGGAGATTTAGATTTTCAGGTCATCACTCTTAACAAAATGGCCCATGATCATCTTTCCAACTCAAAGCTTGTTCTGGTATCCGGGGCCACTCATCTATTTGAAGAGCCCGGGACCCTGGATCAAGTTGTAAAGCTTGCCAATGAATGGCTTGAAGCTCACCTACCTATGAGGAGCAGTGATGGACTATTTATTTGAGGATCGAAAAGATGCGGGGGAGAAACTTTTTTCTTACCTTAAGAATTTTAATCTAAAAAATCCCATTGTTCTTGCTCTTCCCAGAGGAGGAGTGGTGGTGGGTGCCGAGGTCGCGCAAGATCTACAGGCCCCATTTGATGTGGTGATTGCCAGAAAAATCGGGGCACCCGGACATCCTGAATTTGGAATTGGTGCCATCTCAGAAGACGAAATACCTGTTTTTAACAAGGAGGCCTCTCAATATTTTAGACCGGATGAACCCCTTGTAAAACAAACTATAGACGAAGAAATTGAAGAACTTCATCGCAGAATTGAGCTTTACCGGCACGGGAAAGATCTACCGGACCTATCAAATAGAACAGTGATCGTCGTTGATGATGGTCTCGCCACTGGAGTAACGGCCGCTGCTGCAGGAAAATTTTTGCGAAATCAAAAACCGGCCGAGCTCATTCTCGCTGTCCCTGTCGGCCCAACTCAAATTTCACAAGATGTTCTGACAAGTTATGACCAAGTTATTTGTCTGCACTCCCTTTCTGATTTAAGGGCAGTGGGTCTTTGGTATGACAAATTCGATCAGACAGAAGATGAAGAAGTTTTACAAATTCTTAAACGATTTCACTAAGAGGTAGCGATGGATTATGGCCATTTACAGGATGAAGTTTTGGCAATTGGTTGTCCCTTCAAAGACATAGATGACATAAGTCAGTTAATAGACAAAATCAAAAACAAAAAGATAGTTATGTTGGGTGAGTCCAGTCATGGAACTAAGGAGTTTATGAATGGAGAAGGTACATATCATATGAACTCATTACAAAACACGGCTTTAATTTTATTGCAGTAGAGGGCGATTGGCCCGCATGTGAAAGAATCAATAGATTCATTCAAGAAGGGGCCAGTATTGATGCTCTTACGGCCATGAACGCATTTTCTAGATGGCCCACATGGATGTGGGCGAATACTGATATTTTGAATTTAATGGATGATCTTAAAGATTGGAATGAACATTCTGAAGAGTCGGTCGGTTTTCATGGTCTGGATGTGTATTCCCTCTATGAATCTCTGGATGAAGTGCAAACACTTTTAAAAGAGATAGATCCGTATCTTGCTGCTGAAGTTAAAGAGTTCTATTCCTGTTTTGGCCCTTATAGACATGATGAGAAGGCCTATGCACGTTCCCTCACACATAAGAATGAAGGCTGTAAACGTGAAGTCTCAAAGGCCCTACAAAAAATCCTTGAAAAGAAATTGTCTGATGGTGGAAAGGTCATGAATGTGGTTCAGAATGCTCGTATCATCCAGAATGCTGAACACTACTATCACGTCATGATGTCGATGGAAGACGACTCATGGAACGTCAGAGATCGTCATATGACGGAGACACTAGACATGTTATTGAAGCACTATGGGAATCAATCGAAGGCCATTGTGTGGGCACATAATACTCACATAGGTGATTTTAGGGCCACCGATATGGCCAATTACGGTCAGGTCAATATTGGAGGACTGGCCCGCATGAAGCATGGGGAAGAAAATGTGGCCTTGGTTGGTTTCACAACTTACCAAGGTGAGGTCATTGCTTCCCACGCATGGGACGGCCCAATTGAGGTCATGACTGTTCCGGAAGGGAAGTCACATAGTTTGGAGAAGGTCCTTCATGATTGTGTTGAGCAGATGGGACATCATAATTTTTATCTCGATTTTGATGGGCTTGACCCACTGACCGAGTTTTATGATTTTATCGGTCATCGAGCGATAGGAGTGGTCTACCATCCTCATCAAGAGCGAAGAGGTAACTATGTTCCAACCATTCCGGGAAAGAGATACGATGCCTTGGTGTTTTTTGATAAGACACAGGCATTGACTCCGTTGAATGTTAAGTTTCAAAAAGAAAAAATGCCTGAAACTTATCCATATGGAAGTCGATTGTGAACAAGGTGTGGCCGGGCCTATATTCCGGCTTACTCACTTTCAAAACACGACTTATGGTTTAAATATCGTGGCTGATTAACGGGCAACTTTTTGAAAAGTTGCCCGCTCAGGAAGATGATTAAGATAATTGAAGAGAGATTGTTTTCGCTTTGTCTAAGCGGAAGCTTTCTGGGCTTGCGGCCTCAAATGCATGTTTCCAGTTCGAAGGGATTTCACCTTTAAGGTAAGAACCTTCTTCCACCCATGGAATCATGTCCGAGAGTGGACGAACATCCAATTGAGAAACACGACGACGGAGGTGATGTGGAGTAAGATCGTGATGATCTGATACACCCATTGCTCCTAGAATTTCAGCAACGCCTTTGATCGTTTGCTCGTGGAAGTTTTTCACGCGCTTTCTCTTGTTCGTTACTACCAGACCACCAACCAGGTGAGGATCTTGAGTCGCGACACCTGTAGGGCAATCGTTGGTGTTACAACGAAGAGCTTGAATACAACCCAATGAAAGCATAAACGGTCTAGCGGCGTAACAAACGTCCACTCCCATAGAAAGAAGACGAATGATTCCGAATGCCGATGTTAATTTACCCGAGGCCAATACTTTAATGTCTTTTTTAAGATTAAGACCACGGAGAGTATTTACCACGAAAAGAATGGCGTCCTGTCCTGGCATACCAACTGAGTTAGAGAACTCTAACGGAGCAGCACCTGTTCCACCTTCAGAACCGTCGATTGAAATGTAGTCGGGTGTAATACCTGTTTCAAGCATGGCCTTACAGAAGGCAAAGAACTCAGATTCTCGTCCAATACTTAATTTAATCCCAACTGGTTTCCCACCTGAGAAATCACGAAGCTTCTGGATGAACAAACAAAGTTCTTTCGGAGTTGTGAAGGCCGAGTGACCAGGAGGAGAAATAACGTCTTTCCCCATCGGCACACTACGAATCTTAGAAATTTCTGGAGTCAGCTTTTCTTTTGGAAGAATACCACCGTGACCGGGCTTAGCACCTTGAGAGAGTTTTATCTCAATCATCTTCACGCGATCATCAGATGCTCTTTCCGCAAATAGTGACGGATTAAAGTTACCTTGATCATCACGACAACCGAAATAACCAGTTCCGATTTGCCAGATGAGATCTCCACCATTTTCCAAGTGATAAGGGGAAATACCACCTTCACCAGTGTTATGAGCGAAGGCACCATCTTTGGCACCACCATTAAGAGCAAGAACCGCGTTCTTACTAAGTGAACCGTAACTCATGGCCGAGATGTTGAAGATTGAAGCAAGGTATGGCTTCTTACAATCTTTTCCACCAATGGAAACTCTTAGGCTCTTCGGATCAACATGAACGGGAGACATTGAGTGAGGCACGTATTCATAGCCTTCCTCATAAACGTTTCTTTGTGTTCCGAATGGAATCGTATCAGTAACTTTTTTAGAACGTTGATAAACAACTGAACGTTCTTCGCGTGAGAACGGTGTTCCATCCGTATTTGATTCAATGAAATACTGATTAATTTCCGGACGAATCATCTCCAGCAAGTAGCGCATGTGACCAATCACTGGAAAGTTTCTGCGAATTGAATGCTTAGTCTGCTTCATATCAATGATCCCGATCACGAAGAGCGGGACTGTGAGCAGGCAGAGTAGTAAAAGGTATGGTGAAATAAAGAATGTAATGGCGTGAAACATTAATGCCAGCGCCGAGGCATACCAAAATAAACTACGCATATCAGATCCTTGTTAGGGCCCCTATTCTAGTCATTATGTTTCAGAGCGTGAAGTATGAAAAATTTGAATATATTAAAGCTCAACTATTTTTGATTAAACTTTATGGTTTTCTTAACTAATGGGTCATGACTAGTTTCTATTTACCTAGATAATTCACATAGATAAACAATGAGGTGAATTATGATCTCGTGGTGGAATGAGTTTATTTCGGACAAAGTGAATTGCATTCAAAACAAGGACATGGCCACTCTGGTTCAGGAGGCCCTGAAAAACCAGGAAGGGGAATTGAGCGCCGATGGCTCTTTGGTAGTGAAAACCGGCACTTTCACCGGTCGGGCGGCCGATGACAAATACGTGGTCCGGGACAATTACACAGAGTCTCGAATTCATTGGGAAGGGGTCAAGCCCATGAAGGCGGATGCCTTCGAGAAACTTAAAAACGAATTTATCAAAGATTTCAACAGTAAACCCCGCTCTCTTTACATGATGGAGCGAAGTGTGGGGGCGGATGAAAATTACTCGCTTGGGGTGAGGTTAATTACGACCCATGCGACTCACGCTTTGTTTGCTCGTCACATGTTCCGGGACTCTTTAAAGAACCCTGAAATGGGATTTTTCACCATATTTCATAACCCGAATATTGTGCTGGAGCCAAAAACATTTGGTCTTAGGGGCCCGACTGTTATTGCCATTAATTTTGAGCGGGGTGAAATCCTGATTGGAGGGACTGCTTATGCAGGCGAAGTGAAAAAGGCCATCTTTTCGGTGATGAATGTTCTTTTGCCTGATCGAGGCGTTTTGCCGATGCACGCCGGCTCCAATATTGATGAAAACAATAAGGTCACTGTGTTTTTCGGTTTATCCGGAACGGGAAAGACCACATTATCAACGGATGAGGGGAAATATCTCATCGGAGATGATGAGCATGGTATTTCTCCTGCGGGAATTTTTAATATCGAAGGTGGGTGTTACGCCAAAACCTATAATTTAACCGAGAAAGGGGAGCCCCAGGTTTTCCATGCGGTCAATCGGTTTGGGGCCATTCTTGAGAACGTTGTTTTAGATGAGGAACGAAATCCTATCTTCGATGACAAATCCATCACCGAAAATGGAAGAGGCTCATACCCGCTAAGCTTTATCAGTGATGCTTCAACCACGGGACTAGGGCCTTTCCCTTCGAATATTTTCTTTCTGAGTGCCGATGCAATGGGTGTATTACCGGCCATCGCTAAACTAGATAGTGAGCAGGCCATGTATTATTTTCTCTCGGGGTATACGGCAAAACTCGCTGGTACAGAAATTGGTTTGGCCGGTATTAAAGCGGCCTTTTCTCATTGCTTTGGTGCTCCTTTTATGATGAGGCACCCGCAGCACTATGCTGAACTTCTCAAAAAATATTTGGACTCAAATAAGGTCAATGTCTGGCTGGTGAACACTGGTTGGTATGGTGGGCCTTATGGGGAAGGTAAGCGGTACAATCTCTCAACCACGAGAGGAATTATTCGTGGAATTCAAAATGGATTACCGGCCTCAACCAAGTTTACTCGTGAAGCGGCCTTCGGACTGAGCATTCCTGATTCGATTCCTGGGGTAGATAGTAAATATCTTAATGCTCGGGCCTTATGGAATGAAGGTCGTAAATACGACGATACGGCCGAAAAACTTAAACAGCTCTTCTCAGATAATTACAAAAAGATATCTCCAGAGTCGGCCATCGAATATCAAATTTGAGATTTGACTGAGATTTGGTAGGATTCAATGAATCATGCCAAGTCTCAAGTCTATTCATCAAAAACTTCAAAAGTGTCGCGCTTGTCCCAATATGTGCGGAACTCCCGTGCATGGGAAGGCGAACATGACTGACATTATGTTGATTGGCCAAGCTCCGGGTCCCCATGAAGCGGATCGCGGTAGACCTTTTGCTTATACCGCAGGGAAAACTCTTTTTGGTTGGTTCAATTCTGTGACAGGTTTGGAAGAGGAAGAACTTCGTGAACGCATTTATTTTGCGGCCGTGGCGAGATGCTTTCCGGGAAAAGCGAGTAGTGGTGGAGATAGAGAACCATCTCCAGTTGAAATTGAAAATTGTCGTGTGTACTTAGAGGCCGAAGTTCAAATTTTAAAACCGAAACTCATTATTGCTGTCGGAAAACTTGCCATCAGTGAAGTCTTAGGGATCAAGAAATCTACCAAGCTCAATGATCTAATAGGAAAGAAATTTGAAGTCGAGTATCACGGGCAAAAGGTGGTCGTTGTTCCTCTGCCGCATCCGAGTGGAGTCTCTACCTGGCACAAAACTGCACCAGGTAAAGATCTATTAAAAAATGCGCTTAAATTACTTCGCAACCATTGGGATTAAATTCTCATCAAGGCCCAGCTTGATTTTGAACTCAATGACCTGAGCTTCTTTACCCATCTTAAATGTCCCAAGTTCTTTCTCTTCCTTCTTGTAATAATGGACAAAAGACAATGTGGCATCTTTACATTGACGTGTCTTTTTTGAGAGAGCTGGAACTGGAATTCGAATGGTCGTTTCTCCAAAGCGAGTCCAAAAGTCAAACCATCCCACTCCAATGTCGGTTTGTGTGTTTTCGTAAGAATCTAAAATTTCAATTTTAGTTTGAAAGAGGCAATCCTGGTTCTGAGTTTTGATTCCAGTTTGGACATATCCTTTACCGTTATCCAATGTGTGCTTTCTATCAATTCGCCCTTCTTGGTCAAAAGAGGCATGGATATGCTCAGACCCTAATTGGAATAGATCTTCATCAAAACTCTTGTATGAATAAAGGTAGAATCTTTGATCATACTTATTCACCCAAAGTGTGCTGATGTAATCATTCGTTTGGTTAAATTCTACATAATCTCTAAAAGTAAACTCTTCGATTGACCCTGAAGTCATGATCTGATGGAGATATCTTGTAGGAATAGAATCTGGTAGTCTCGAATTATGTTTAAGATGAAGTTTATATAATACTTCATGTAGGACAATCCCTCTGAAATCATCTTCTGAAAGTGATTTTAAAATTTCACCTTGGATAAGATACTTTGGATCTTCCGGGAAACGGGCCTTAAACTGAATAACTAGTTGCTCAATCCCACAGCTTCTTGGAACGATGACGTGTTGTGAATCTGGGATATCAGTCAGGGCAGAGTTAGTATAAATATAGCCAGGACGCGTTTGCGGAACATTCGCACGAAATTCTTCCATCGATTGAAGCAGGGCCATTGCTTCCGGCCCGAACTCTTTAAATTCTTCAGCATTAATACTCATCAACTGTTTTGCTAAAGCTCTAAAGTATTCTGCATGAGAAAGCGATTTTTCGAAGTAGTGAGGAATCTGCCGATAGGTGCGGCCCTCATAATAATCCAGAAGCTCTGTTTTATGAATAATGCCTTGTGAGTTTCGGCAAACAATGGCGTCACCACCGTTACCTTTTTCATTACCGGCAAATAAATTGAAAGAGCTGACTAAAGCTAAAAATATAATAAATTGTTTCATGTTATTTAATCTCCCAAACGTCCCATCTGTTTTCTTTGTTTAGACCAAATTGAAGGGTCTTAGTCAGATTCACAGATTTCATGCCAACATAAATTTTTTCAAAAGAGTATCTGGTTGAGACTTGGTCCACCCATCCCCCTCGACTTAAATGATTGTATGTCCCTAGATCTAAATCTAAGTAGTCTAGCGAATTTTTAGAAAGCCCCATTCCCGGAGGGACAACTTGTCCTGGGACATAGAGGGTTACTTTTATTTTTTGAGGCTTAAGCTTCAACTGTTTCATTTGTTGAGAATCGTTAGAATCGATATCGTATTTTGTAACGGTCCCATCTTCCTGTGTGATGGTAATCACCGCACCTCGAGGCATAACAGTATTTGTGGCAAAAATGCCGTATTTTTTTTCTCTTCCTGTGAGGCACCACTGCAAAGGAGGAGTGGCCTCTGGATAGGCGAGAGTCTTCTCTCGATCGATGTTTCCATTTTGATCTAAAACATAATAGACATAAAAGTAGTCACCATTTGGCAGTTTCTTAAGGAGTCTCCAATCATAGGGGCCCGCCGCTTGTAAATAATTTCGGCTGAATTGTACAATATGATCAAAGTTAAGATCATGAACTGAAACCATTGTAAGTTTCTGGTGATAATAGCGAAGAAGATCAGGATCAAGTGAAGAGTTTTTCCAAATAAGTGCATTAAGAATCATTCCGCGAATACCGTCTTCATCCATTGCTTCAACAATTTCTTTTTGGATCACAAATTCAGGGTCTCCTGCCAAGGCTGGCTCTTGGAGAATGAAGGCCTGCTCAACCTCACATCCTTTTACCGGAGCAACATTGGAATAATCAGGAGAGTTGATGAGTTTTTCATTGGTAAAAATGAAGCCCTTGATTCTGGTGCTTCCAGTTGCTCTAAATTCGGTGACACCCTTAGAAATTCTCAAAGCAAGATCTAAGAATTTCTTTTGATCAAAGATAACTGACATCTTTTCGGCCAGAATTGTGAAGTATTCGACCTGCGAGAGCTCGCTGTCAAAGACATGAGGGATTCCACGATTCACTCGACCCTCATAATAATCTAAGTGCTCAGTCGAAGTAATTTTACCTTTTGAATCACGACAAACAACAACATCTCGTGCTTGTGATTCAAAGCTCAGAATGATCATCGCTACAAATAAAAGTTTAAGTTTCATAAATATCCTTTAATTCTTTGTATTCTCGGTAAGAGGGTAAAGCTGAATGGCGAGCTGATACACCTCTGATCTGTGACCTTCTTCCAAGAGTGCTGCCATCTTGAGACGAAATTCTCTGATGATGGTCTTGGCCTCGGTCAATTTTTCCGGATTCACTGCGATCGTCACCGTAGAAAAATCACGGAACTCATTTTTCACTGATTTAATTTTCTCGATTCCCATTTCCATGGCCTCGATATGGGACTTTTGAAGTGCCACGTTCATCACATCTTCAGTTGTGCGAACCCTGCATTGCGCTTTCTCAAGACCATTTTCCCCATGGCGTAGAAGACCGCACTGAAGAAGATTGTTAATCACCACATCTGCTCTGAGTTCAGAGATCTTAAACATACGGCTGATCTCAGAAAGAGTTGGTTCAAAGTGAGAAAGATCAAATAGAGTCAGAACCGCGTAGTGCTCCCATTCCGCAATCACGTTGAAGTATGATTCACCATCAATCATTAAAGCTTCATCGTGCGTTGGAATTTGAATCGCATCTAAACGAGTTCTGGTTTTATAAAGACTTTCAAAAAAGAGCGTGCGCTCTTTTGGGCCAAGTTGCATTTTTTCGGCAATCACAACTGAATCGCGCACAGGCATAGGACGTTTGCCTTTTAATACCAGGCTTAGCGTGGCCGGATGAACACCCAGATCGCGAGCGTAAGCACGCATTGAATAGCGGGGAGAACGTCTCTGAATCTTTGAGAGTTCATCCTTTATTTTCAGAATGTAGTAGGGTGTAGCCGTTTCCATGGCGGGAGTTATAGCTCAGAAACTCGTTGAGCGTAACCATTTTGGATACAAACTGTAACACTAATTGGATACAGCTCTAAGTTGTAGTAATTACTGAGAAATGCCCTGGAAATAAATACGTAGTGAATCGTAAAGAGCATCGAAGGCCCGCTTATCATTGAGGCCCTTGAGCATCCCGTAGAACCCTTCATGGGCCATCACCACGAAGTGAGCGACCTGACGGGTGTTCATGTCTTTTTTGATGTAGCCCTCTTTTTGAGCGCGCTTTAACTGCTTATCCATTTCCGAAATCCAGAGATTCAAAGCAATCTGCAAACGCTCATGAAAACCTTCATCAACAGGTGCCATTTCTTGAACAAGATTATTGAGGGGACACCCGAGTTTCAGTTCTTCGGCCGGTGCTTTTCCAATCAAAGTCTTTAACTGTTTTAAAATTCCTTCGAGAGGATTCTCGTATTCATTTAATGGATGAATCCAACGTTCGATAATCATCGGTTTAATCACATCATCAACCAGAGCGTAACCAAGATCTAATTTGGTAGGGAAGATGTGATAGAAGGCACCTTTCGTAAGTGTGGTCTTCTTAACGATGTCATCAATGCTCACGCCTTGAAAGCCTCGACTAAAAACTTCCATAAAGGCCGCATCTAATATTTCTTTTCTGGTTCTTTCCAGATCTCGGGTCTTTTTCATAGGGAAATCCTACCAAAATTGCCCCTACTTGACAACATACTAGTTAGTATGTTAATCTTGTTTTATCAAATAAGGGGGATCCCATGCTGATGAAGATTGGATTGGGCGTAGTAGCGGTGTTAATTGGATTTCTTGGGTATGTTTCAACTCGAGAAGGTAAGTTTCAATATGAGAGAAGTGGAGTGATCAATGCTACTCCGGAAAAGATCTTCCCTTATTTAAGTGACTTCAAGTTAGGTGGCCAGTGGTCGCCATTTGAACAAGCAGATCCCAACATGAAAAAGACCTTCACTGGAAATGTGATGGAGTTTGAAGGCAACAAAGATGTTGGAGCAGGAAAGCTTGAACTTCTAAAAGTTGTTCCTAATCAATCAGTCGACATTAAGCTCACGATGTTAAAACCCATCTTTGCTGAAAATTTGGTGCAGTACACTCTGACACCTGAGCAAGGGGGAACACGTTTTACTTGGATCATGTCTGGTGATGGCGGCTTCATGGGGAAACTTATGAATGTCTTCATGGACTGCGAGAAAATGATAGGTGATCAATTTGTAAAAGGCATTGCGAATCTCAAAACAGTCGTGGAGGGGAGCAAAATGAATCTTACAGAAAAACCTGAAATTGTGACTTGGCCGGAAACTCATTATGTCTATATTGAGAAAACGGGACCCTTTCAAGAAACGGCCCAACCGGCGTGGGAAAATCTTCACAAAAATGTCCCTAATTTAAAATCTGTAAAAGGCTTTATGAGCCTTTATAAAGTTGATCCACAAATGGTGTACCGAGCAGGGGCCGTTGTGGCCGCCAAACCTGAAAGTCTTCCTTCAGGAATGGCCCATGTAAAGTTTGAAGGCGGAAAATATGCCAAGTTCACTCTCGTGGGAGCTTATGAAAATCTTCCCGAGGCAAGCGGTAAAGTTTTTGAAATCATCAAGCGTGATCACATGAATCTTCGTGATGCCTTCTTTATTGAAAACTATGTGAATGATCCAGCGACAACTCCGGCCGATAAACTAGTGACTGAAATTTTGGTCCCAATTCAATAGGAAATAACCATGAAACTAGATCTTAATCCTGAACTTGATTTAATTATTGAACGCATGACTGATCTTCCAGCATCCGCTATCTGGGACGCTTGGACCAAACCAGAACTCATTAAAGAATGGTTCTGCCCTCGTCCGTGGAAGACCACTGCTTGTACTATTGACCTTCGTCCCGGTGGTGTGTTTGCGACAACGATGAAAGGCCCTGAGGGAGAAGAGTTTAGTGGTGCGGGTTGTGTTCTAGAGGTCGTTCCAAATAAAAGATTCGTTTGGACCGATGCTCTTACTCCTGATTACCGTCCATCTGCAAAACCATTCTTTACTGGGATCATCATGATGGAAGAACTTGACGGTAAAACAAAATATACTGCCATTGCCCGTCATGGAAATATAGAAACAAAAAAGCAGCATCAAGAAATGGGATTTGAACAAGGTTGGAACATTGCATTTGATCAACTGGTAGAATTGATGAAAGGTCGACAGAGTAAATGAGGTTTTAAACAACGCCTGGAGCTTAGTTTCGAGAGAGGTGAGAGGCTATAATTTCCGCTGTTAACATGAATCAGGAGGATTTTATGGCCGTAGATTCACGCAAAGAACTTCGTACTCCATCAGACCTGGGTGATGATGCTCGGAAGAACATTTCCGCCTCACTCAACGGCC
Organism: Peredibacter sp. HCB2-198; assembly: GCF_045999315.1. Lineage (GTDB taxonomy): Bacteria > Bdellovibrionota > Bacteriovoracia > Bacteriovoracales > Bacteriovoracaceae > Peredibacter. Next base: position 2,332,047 of record NZ_CP174607.1, read on the forward strand.
TGCTATCAGACGTATTTGCTCTCTATATGAAGACCAAGAATTTCCATTGGCACGTGAGTGGCCCTCACTTCCGGGACTTTCACCTAATGTTGGACGAACAGTCGCAGGAAATATTTGAGATGACAGATGATATTGCTGAAAGAGTCCGTAAAGTGGGTGGCAGAACACTGCGCTCAATTGGTGAAATTGCCAAGAAACAAAGAATTAAAGACAACGATGCGGAGTTTGTTACTCCTCAGGACATGCTGGCCGAACTTGCTCAGGACAATCGTCAGCTCGCTTCATATATGCGAGAGATCCATGACATCTGTGATGAGTATCGCGATTTTTCAACTGCGAGCTTATTAGAGAACTGGATTGATGAAGCGGAAGAAAGAAATTGGTTTTTATTTGAATCGACGAGAAGACTTGGGGCCGAAGGCTAGAGAAAAAGAAGTGCGGGTTTTTAGGCCCGCACTTTGTATTCAATTACTTTGTAATGAATTTAACAGTCAGATCGCCACCACGAGTAACGTCAGCATCTAGCTTACAGTTACCGTTAAGAAGAAGAGTTGGCTTCTTGAACACACGAGTTACACCCATAGTTCCACATTCAACTTCACCTTCAGCACCTTGGTAGATTAGCTTGTCATCAACAAGGATTAGGTTATCAATTTTTACTGAATCGCTGAAAACAGTCATTGTAGAAGGCATTGGACGGTTTGGTGACCATGGACCGTTCGGGAATGGATAGTTAGTTCCGCCCCAGTATTCCATAACTTCTTCAGTTACAAGAATTTTTGCATAAGTTTCTTTTGTATCGAAATCAATTTGGAATTTAGCGAAAGCTGTTGTGCTGATAGAACGAGGAGTTGTAGCAACTTGAGTATTTAGAACAGTCACTTCAGCAGCGTTAGCGATTGATGTAGCAAGAACTAGAGCAGCGATCATGGTCTTTTTCATAGGTTCTCCTGAACTGTGGATTGTTTGATGCCGCTCTTATAGCAACAGTGTGTAGCAGTCGAAAAGTGGGAGTGTAAAAACTTCAGCTTCGACGCTGATTAATGAGATTTAATAGTTGGGCGGCAGCAGTGGCATCAGATAGGGCCCGGTGATGGTTCGTGAGCTCAATGTTAAAGGTCTGGCACAGGTTTTTAAGCCCATAAGACTCTAGACCTGGGTAATATTTTCGCATCCAGGCCTTGGTACAGATGTAGGGCATGACGAATCTTTCTTCTAACCGTGCAAATTCATTTTGAATAAATCCGTAATCAAAACCCGCATTGTGGGCCACGAAAATACTGCCGTCTAAAAACTCGAGAAATTTTTCCATGATCTCTGAGAAGGTGGGAGCGTTCTTCACCATCTCATTTGTAATGCCAGTGAACTCTTGGATACTTTGGGGGATAGAGCGTTCAGGATTCACCAGTGTTTGGAAAGTATCTATGACTTGGCCATTTTGAATTTTGACTGCGCCAATTTCAGTGACTCGATTCCAGCTTGAAAGAGATCCTGTTGTTTCCAGATCCACTACCACATAGATCTGTTCCGGATTAAGTTTATAATTTACCTGAAGAACTTTGACCTTAAAGCCGACTTTCTCTAGTTGCCTCATTTGCTTAATCTGGGAAGGCCTAAGTGAGTCGCCCTCGGCCTTCACTTCAATAAAGCTGACCTCGTTGTTTTCAATGATAAATAAATCTGGAAAGCCCGAGTTCCTTCCGTAAAAGTCTTGGGCCATATAGACGAGCATCTTAAAAATTTTATCCAGCTCCGCGAATTCGATAAAATCTAAAATGATGTCATCTTCAGCAAAGAGGGCCTTTAAATCTTCTTTAGTGGTTGTTTCAAATTTATTAAAGATTGAAGCTTCATGTTTTGTTAAGAACGTTTTCTCTACCAGTTCTGGGGGAGCGTAATCGAATTCCGAGTGCCCTCCGGCCTCAAGCTCCTCCTCAAAGAAGGTCCAAAACAACGTGTTCCAGAGATAGTTCTCTGCAAAGTGACCTGATTCATAATGAGCGAGGACCCCAAACTCCGGATGACGATAAAAAGATTCATCAATGGAGAGTGACTCGGCGTTTCGAAGAGTTTCCGTGAGAAGGCTCAGGCGCTTTTTCTGGTACTTTCTCTGAAGAAAGTCCTCTGCGAACAGCAGTTCTTCATCATTATTAGGATCATCCATCATGCGCTCAAGTTCGAGCAGACATTCATCAGTGAATCCGAGCTGGTGAAGGAGGCGCGCCCGATAAGTGGTGGCCGGATAATCTTTGCAAAGTTTAAGAATTGAAAGTGCGGTTGTTGGATCTTCGGTTTTTTGTGCTGATTTTAATAAAAGCTCCTCTCTTAAAGATTTTGTTTCAACTAAGATGGCCGGTGGCCAGGTCTCAATTTCTTCTAGAGTAAAAACTCGCTTCAACTGTTTTAAATGAGCGTAGAAGTACTGGGTAAATGCCTCTTCTTTGTTCTTAAACTTTGCTACAAACTTTCCTTTCTTATTCGATTGGCGAATGCCCAGATCCCGAAGGGTAGGGAGAATGAGTTTGTTTTGAAGTTTTCCAAAGTAAAGAAAGAGAAGGTAATCAATTTCTTCCTGGCGATTTAAAACCACAATGCGTTCAAGGGGGCCAAGTTCTTTTAAGGTGCAGTTCAAATTGAGTGTGAGTGAAAGAAGCTCTTCTCGCGAGGCCGATTTTCGAAAAGGAACACTGGCCTTGGAGAGGATTTTTTTGAAGTCGTCTTTCTTGAGCCAATTCAGGAAATCCGGAAGATCTTGTTCTTTCAGTTCTCGGATGAGATTAAGGCGCGCTAGTTCGTCCCAGTCATAGCTTTCGATCTCTTCATAAACCAGTGACGATTTTTCGAAGATCTTTCCCGAGCGGTTAATCATGCGAATGAGAAGACACTTTGAATCGTTTGTTAGTTTTTCATAATCGGCCAAGTACAAATGATGATGCTCTTCCATCAAGGAAGAGTGGTGCTTTTTCACTTCATGAATAAATTCTTCGAAGTGATCTAGGTAGTATTTAGGCGGAAGAACGATATCCGACATTATTCCTTTTCGACTTCGCATTAAATGCTCTGTGGGCTCAGTATAACAAATATTCCTCTCTTGCGAATACGGAAAATTTACGTAATATTGAATTATTTGGAGGTCTCAATGCTAGATATTAAAGGAATGACTGGTTTTCCGAGCCCTTGTGCTGAATATGCGGAGGAGGAACTCAGTTGGGAGTCTCGCTATATTGCCAATGAACCGGCCACCTTTCACGTAAAGATTTCAAGCGATCAGAGGCAGTTTGAGCTTAAAAAGGGCGATCACCTGATTATTGATCGTTCTTTAGACCCTAAGCCGGGGGAACTTGTAGTGGCCGTGATTAACAATGAATTTAAAATCGCCCAATTTACTCTTGCTGCAAGTGGCGAAGGCATTCTTATGCCCTTTAATAAAAAAGTCGGAGATGTTGAAGCGGAAGAGGATTTTATTTGGGGAGTTGTATCATCTCTTCATAGGAAATTCCGAGCATGACGATTGGTTTGGTAGATTGTAATTCTTTTTATTGCTCATGCGAGCGCGCATTTAATCCTAAAACTCGTGGACGTCCTATTCTCGTTCTTTCAAATAATGATGGAACGGCGATTGCTTATTCGAGAGAGGCCAAGGCGATTGGATTAGGAACTGTTTTTGAGCCTTTTTTTGAATTAGAGAAGAGAATCAAAAAAACGAACACCGCAGTTTTTTCTTCGAATTATGCTCTCTATAACAGCATGTCGAGAAGGGTGATGACCATTCTTGATCGGTACACCAGCGATTTAGAGATTTATTCCGTGGATGAGGCCTTTCTTTCAATGGATGGACATCCTGATTTAATGGCCCATGCAAAAAAAATTCGAACGGACATTTTAAAATCTACTGGCATCCCTGTCGGTGTTGGTGTTTCTAAAACCAAGGTCCTCGCTAAAATCGCCAACCGAATGGCCAAAAAAAATAAGGGCCTTTGGATCATGAACACTGATCGAGAAATTGATGAAACTCTCAAACAATTTCCCGTGAGAGATATTTGGGGAGTTGGATCATCTACGGCGGCGAAGTTGGAAAAACTTAAAATCTATACTGCTTACGATTTTAAAATGTTTAAGAACGATAATGTGATTCAGAAAGTTCTGACGAAAACCGGTAGAGAGATTCAAGAAGAACTGAGAGGTGTTAGTTGTCTTGCAGTAGAAGAGTTAGAAGACAAGGTCAATATTGCGACGACGCGAAGTTTTGGTAAGGACACATATAGTAAGGCCGAATTGCGAGAGGCCATTGCGAGTTTTACAACTGTCACGGCGGAAAAGCTCCGCGCTCAAAAGAGCGTTTGTTATGGACTGAGTGTGTTTATTCATACGAATGCTCACAAAAGCATGGAACAGTACTACGGAAGTGGTCATCATACTTTTATTAGTGGTACCTGTGATACGGTAAAGATGATTAAGGCCGCCTGGGAAGTTTTAGATAAGATTTATAAACCAGGAATGGGATACAAGAAGGGTGGAGTTATTCTCAGTCATATCGTTCCTAAGAATGAAAACCAGATGGATCTTTTAGGTAGCGAGAGTTCTGACAATGAAAAACTAACGAACGTCATGGACCTTATCAATAATCGCTTTGGCCCTAAAACCATCAAGAGTGCTGCTTGTGGAATTGAGCACGCCTGGAAGCTTAGGGCCGATTATATTTCTAAACGTTATACAACGAATTGGAACGAGATCTTAACAATATGAAAGAGATCACGATGGTGACTGAGGTTGCTAGTGCCACGTAGTGGGCAGGAGCGAGCCCACCAAAGTGAGAGCTTAAGTACGAAATGAAAGGTGGTGTGATTGCACCAAAGATTGCGTAAGAAATATTGTACGAGAACGATAGCCCTGAGAAGCGAATGACCGGAGGAAAGGCCGCTACCATCACTGATGGAACAATTCCCACAACTCCCACTGTAAAACCCGCAATCGTATAAAGCAGAATGAAGTTCTCAGCGCCTTTAGTGAGATCAATATAAAGAGCGTAGTTTGTTATTAAAAGGATGATGGAGCCAATGAAAAGTGCCTTCGCGTATCCAATCTTGTCCGCAAAAAAACCTCCAGCGAGACACCCAAGTACCAAGGCAAATGAGGCCCAGTTATTTCCACGAAAAGCTTCCGCGGCACTGATCTGAAACTGAGACTGAATCAAGGTCGGAGTCATAAGAATGATGACCAAGATGGCAGCAGTGAGCATCCAGGTGATGAGCATTGAGATCATTACACTACGACGATGTTTTTGAAGGACGGTCTTAAGAGGAATGTCTTTGTTAAGTTCCTTGCGCTCTTTCATGGCCTCAAACACAGGAGTTTCTTTCAACCATCCACGCAGCCAAACCGCGAAGATCCCAAAAGCACCCCCGACCAAGAAAGCAATTCTCCAACCGTAACTAAGCACTGCTTCAGGTGAAAGTTGCGTATAGATAGTTGTTCCCATCAAAGAACCAAGAAGAATTCCCAAAGTAAGACCTGATGTTAAACTTGCGCAAGCAAAGCCCACACGATTTTGAGGAACATGTTCGGCCACGAAGACCCAAGCGGCCGGGACTTCACCACCAATGGCAATCCCTTGAACCACACGAAGAATTAAAAGAAGAATAGGGGCAAGAAGACCCAATTGAGCATAGGTCGGAAGAAGACCAATGCACAGAGTTGGCAGGGCCATTAATAAAACACTCAGCGTGAACATTTTCTTTCGACCCAATAGATCACCGAAGTGGGCCATGATCACACCACCAACAGGGCGTGCCACATAACCTGAAGCAAAAATTCCATAGACCTGAAGTTGGGCCAACCATGCAGGCATATCAGCTGGAAAGAAGAGTGTACTTAGAGTTTTAGTGAAGAAAACGAAAATGACAAAGTCGTAAAACTCTAGTGCTCCACCTAATGCCGCAAGGCCCAGAGTGCGCATATCTTGAAAGCTCAGCTTGGATGAGGTCATGAACAGTTCCCTTTTAAGTTTCCCTTAATTTGATCACGCAAAACTGGATTGTTAAACTTTTTTATTCTTAATCCGGAGGGATGCATGAGAATTCTCTTTTTACTTCTTCTTTTGGTCTCTTGTAGTTCGATGAATAGAACCAAAACCGGATACCTTCTGGTTTTAAAGGAAGGAGACAATGTCTTCAAGACCGTCGAAGAGTTTGTGAAGAAGCAAGAGATTCAAGGTGCCACCATGTTCGGCATGGGCTTTGTAAAAGTGAAGTTTGGGTACTTTAAAGCGGAAGAAAAAAAATACGATGAACGTGAGATGCCGGCCATGGAGCTTGCGAGCTTTACGGGGACCATCGCCTGGGAAGGAAAAGAGCCTTCTATTCACGCTCATGGGGTCGTATCAGGTGAAGACTATATGGCCTATGGTGGTCATATATTAGATGCCACAGTAGGAAAGGGCACCATGGAAATAACCATTCTTGATCATGGAGAGAAATTAAAGAGGAAAGAAGATAAGCAATTAGGTGCGAAGGTCTTGATACCTTAAATTCTTTTTAAGTCATTTGATAAGCCTCGGCATGAGTGAGACGTTCTAGTCATGCGAGGTCGATTATGAACACGTTAGTAAGGATGCTAAGTACGACTGCTTTAAGATACTTACCTGCTGCCCAACCACAGCGCATGGCCTTTAAGTTTTTTGGCCCATATGCGGCACTTGGGGCACTTGGTGGATTTGCTCTTTATAAAGCTTATAAGAGAGGAAATCTCGACCCAGTAGTCAGGCAAGCTAATGAATATTTTCCCATTCAAAGCAGCTCAGAAAGAGCGGCCGGTCATCCAATAGTCGGATCTTATTAGAGGTCCTCATGGTCATTAGAAAGATAGGAGTATTGCGGGCCAATGCTTTAGGAGACCTTATCGTAAGCCTTCCAGCACTTGCGGCCTTGAAGGAGTCATATCCTAATGCCGAGTTGGTCCTTTTAGGAAGAAGAAGCCATTTCGAATTATTTAATGGAAGAAAACCAGTTGATCGAGTCATTGTTCTTCCACCTTCTATTCAATTCGATCGCCCAATAGAACTCAATGAAGAAAATCAGAAAATCGTTGATGCCATTAAAGAGGAAAAGTTTGATGTCCTAGTCCAGCTTCACGGCGGAGGAAGATATTCAAATGCTTTTGTGAATATGCTGAGGCCCCTCATTTCCGTTGGAGCAAAGACCTCAGACGCTCCTCCCTTAAGTAGATATCGGCCATACACTCAATTTCAGCATGAGGTTTTGCGTGAGCTTGAAGTGGTGGAGCTCTTAGGCGCCAAAGGAAGTTCATTTACTCCGAGAATATCGTTGCCTGATGACGAAAAGAATGAAGGAAGAAATGTTCTTCATCATATTTTAGGAAACAACAAGGGACGAATCGTGCTTCTTAATCCGGGGGCGACGGATCCAAGGAGAAGATGGCCGGCCGAAAAATTTGGAGACGTGGCAAAAAGGTTAGCACTAAAGGATACGGTCCTGGTGAACTCAGGGCCAGGAGAAGAAAAAATCTCAGAAGCGATTAAGAGCATTTGCCCTGAGGTCAAAATCATTCAACCTTCTCTTAGAGAGCTTTTGGCCCTGCTGAGTAATTGTGATCTGGTCATTTCAAACGACACGGGAACGATGCATTTGTCGATGGCCATAGAAGTTCCAACTGTGGCCCTTTTCTGGCATCGAAATGTTATGAACTATGCACCAGTAAAATCTGAGAACACTCGCTTACTTGTTTCATGGCAGAGCCAATGTTCTACTTGCGGGGCCAACTGCTGCAAAGAAATGTGTGAGCATGAAGACTCCTTGTTAAATGAACTTAGTGTTCAGGAGGTTTTAAAGGCATCTGAAGAACTGTTAGAACGTGTAGGAGGCTCCAACCATCTGGCTGAAGATCATAGGGGAAGAGTTTGGCTGAAGCCCAGCAAATGAGCTCACGGTTAAGCCAAATCTTGAAGTTATTTGATATTGAAGGGAGCCGTTAAAATTAGAGTGTGGCTCCCAAGGCTGGGTCTCATACTTATCACTGTAGATATTGAAGAGAGCAGAGAGTTTCTCAGTCAACTTTTGATGGTGGGTGAGGTTTAACATATACTTTCGTGGAGAATCGGATTGTATGGACTGATCCAGGGCCATGCTCATGGATAGAGAACGGTCTTTGCTCATCTTATAGTTAAGATTTAAAGACATGCCCTGCTTAAATTCTCCCCCCAAATACCCTGGTGTTTGATCTTGAGAGCTGAATGAGAGCTTACTGCCTTCATGTTCGAGCCATTGATATCTCTGGCGAACGGTTGAATTGTGGACTTGAAGTAAGGTCTCTATTTCGGTCCTACGCTCATGGTGAGATTGAGCATAGAGGGAAGAGGCCCCTATACAGAGAAGAAATCCTAAGAAAGCTTTAAGTTTCATCGCCATCAAAATAAGGGATGATCGACTTTTTGCCAAAAGCTAAAGACACGACAAAAATACATTTATTCTCGCAGCAAATCGGTGCATTATAGATAGTAAAGTTCTATTGCTCAGAGGGTTTATGAAAAATATTTATTATCTGTTCATTTTGATCTCTTTTATCTCATGTGCCTCAAAACCGAAGTGGGATTCCACAAAATTTGATCAAGAGTTTGCCGTTAAAGAAATCGCTCCCGACACTTATGTCATTACAGATAAGACTTTTTTTGATTCGAACGTGCTTGTGGCCAAAATGAAAGATGGCACGGTCTTTATTGCTTCATCGCCTTTTGAAACAGTGGGCACTAGAGAACTCATTGGGTGGATCAAGGCCAAGTGGGGACCTAAGAAAATAGTCGCAGTAAACACTCACTTTCATGCTGATGGTACTGGCGGAAATGAGGCCTATAAAGAGGCCGGTGTTGAGACTTGGGCAAGTACAATGACTAGTAAGCTCCAGCAGGAACATGCTGAAGATGCTCGTAAATTCGAAGCAAAAAACTTTGCCGATAAACCTGAGCTTCTAAAACGCCTTACTGAACGCAAGATGGTTCAAGCCGATTATGTGTTCTATGAAAAAGCGGGAAAGACCTTCACTTTTGGCGAAGAGAAAGTTCAATTGATTTATCCAGGTCCGGCTCATACGAAAGACAATATGGTTGCCTATCTCCCTGAGAGAAAAGTTCTTTACGGAACTTGTATGATTAGACCTGGCGATTCCCTAGGAAACATTGCTGATGCTGACGTAAGGGCCTGGCCTAAATCTGTAGAAAAAATTCAGTTTCTGGACGCAACAATCATCATTCCTGGACATGGACCTGTGGGTGGTCCTGAATTGCTAAGTAAAACTTCCGAACTCGCGAAATCAGCTAAAAAGAGATAATGGTCCATGACTTGCAAAAGATCTCCTTGGATAGAGGAGATCTTTTGTGAGGGTCTCCGAAGAGGACTGGGGCAGAACGAGTGGTAATTTGCCTCCAAGTCACGGAGGTATTTATGCGAATACATCATTTGAATTGTATTTCTTCTTGCCCATTGGGTGGAAGATTAATGGATGATGGTGTTGAATCTGTCTTGCATAGAGGTCATCTCACAAATCATTGCTTGTTAATAGAAACCTCTGAGAGTCTGGTTTTGATAGACACCGGATTTGGTTTAAATGATGTCAAAGACCCATCTTCTCGCTTAAGTCACTTCTTCTTAAATCTAGTGAAACCTGAATTTCGGGAAGAGATGACGGCCTTTAGACAAATAGAACGAATGGGACTTGATCCCAAAGATGTAAAACACATTATTCTTACCCATCTTGATTTCGATCATGCGGGAGGTTTAGATGACTTCCCTTGGGCAAAAGTTCATTTACTAGAGGCAGAAAGAGAGTACGCATTTCTTCAAAAGACCTGGTTAGACCGACAAAGATTTCGACCTGAACAATGGAATACAAAAAACAATTGGATTGGCTACGAACCAACTGATGGTGAAGGATGGTTTGGTTTTAACTTGGTAAGGAAACTGCAAGGACTGCCTCCCGAAATTCTGTTGGTCCCTTTAATCGGCCACACCTTTGGTCATGCAGGAGTTGCAATCAAGGCCCATGAAGGTTGGTATTTCTTAACAGGAGATGCTTATTTCTTCCATGAAGAGATGCATCCGGCAGAACCTCGCTGCACACCTGGGCTCGCATTTTATCAGCGCATGATGGATAAGAATCATAAGTTGAGAGTTTGGAATCAGCAGCGCTTACGAGAATTGAAAAGAGATCATAGTGATAAAATTGAAATCTTCTGTTCTCATGATGTTGAGGAATTTGAGCGTCTGACTGGCAGAACCGCCCAAATTCCAATTGAGAAGATGACTTGGACTGGATCGATGAATTTTCCCTATGATGAAATGGGATAGTTACTGGTGAATCGAATCCATTTCCATTGAATCACGACCTACTGGAGAGTAAGACTCATTCGCGAATCCTACTAGCTCATTGTATAGATCCTGAGTTTCCTCAGGGAAGTCAGAAACCTCAATGCCTTCGATCTGAAGTTGTTTAAACTTCTTGATGATCTTTTTAAGGGCCTGATCGATTTCCTGGAACTCTCTTTGATTTGGATCATTCGGAGTCGCAGCGATGGCCTTCTCAATGCCTTGAGCTTTAGCGATCTTCACAAACTTCTTGATCTCGCGAACTGGAAGTTCTTTAACGTGTTCGATGGCCTCTTCTTGCTCTTCTTTATTAAGTTTCACAATCTCGTTGGTTTGAGAAAGAGAAAGCTCACCGTTCTTACGGGCCTCTTTCACAACAGATGCCGCCATTTCATCACGATTGATCGCTTCATGAATTTGCTTCGGAGAAAGACCAGTCTTCTCTGAAACCATATTCAAGAATTTTTCAGCAGGAAGGACCTGAACTTTTTTGGCCTTTGGAGCATCTTCAGTTGTTTCAACTGGAGCGGCCTCAACTACCGGAGCTTCTACTTCTTCATGAGGATTAAGCGCTTGATAGATTTCTTTGGCACGACGAAGGTGAGACTCAACCTCGATTTTAGTAAGATCTTTACGAACAAGGTTCTCATCAATTGAAACAAGCTCACGCTCAAGTTCGTTTCTATCAACCACCATGACTGGTGTTTCAGTGAAGCCAAGGTTAAGCATCGCTTGATAGCGACGAGCGCCGGCAAGGATGACATTGTCGGGTGAAATAACGAGTGGGGCGATAAGGCCCAGAGTTTGAATTGATTTTTCTAGTTCCGAAACGTCAGTTCCTAGACGTAAATACGGATTGGTTGCTTTAAGCTCATTTAGCTTTCTGATTTCCACGATAGCTCCCGAAAATGTAATGGTGTGTGTGTCTAAAAATGGTCTTTCAGGTGAGACTTTTTGTCAGGTAAAAGCGGATTACAAAGTCTGACATTAAAACAAAAAGTGTTTGAAATTACGTCTAAATCAATAACAATCATTTGAATGGAGCACAGATATCTCAAAACAACGATTGGAAAAATACATGCAGCGATTGTGGTCCCGTCGATGCTTTTTTGCTTCCTGATCTTCTGCTACGAATTCGCCCAAGGTAAGAATCCCAATCTTTGGGGCATGATTGTGTCGCTCATAGGATTTGCTTTGTTCTTGAAGGCCAAGCGTTCTGTCATCCGCAAAGGAAAATTGATCTCATTCGGTTGTGATTTGATGGATCAAAAAAACACTAATTTCTATTTTAGTGGTTGGGTGCTGTTCATTGCAGGCTATTTCCTGAGCTGGGTATAAGCCTGATTTTCTCACATATCCAAATCAGAGAACAAATTAAGAAGCCTTTTAAAACTATTCAAGTAATCATAGTGAGCGAGGAAAATATATGCTGAAAAAATACACCGGAAGCTGTCACTGTAAATCTGTTCGTTACGAAGTTAAGCTCGATCTTTCACAGGGTATTCGAAAGTGTAATTGCACTTTTTGTTATAAAACTAAAATGCAAAAAGTATTCGCCGATTATGATAAGTTTAGACTGCTCACCAGTGAGTTTGAATTAAGTGATTACCGAGGACCTGAATCAAACTGGCCCGCTGGAAAAATTCATCATTACTTCTGTAAGAGCTGTGGGGTGAGATGTTTTTCTAAAGGGTATCTCGCTGATGCTCCATTTAATGGATGGTTCTATGCTATTAACATCGCGACTCTTGATGATCTAACTCCTGAAGAAATCATTCATGCGCCTGTCATCTACGAAGATGGTCTGCATGATCAGTATGAAATTCCTCCCCAGGAAACTCGGCATCTATAGAGCGTTATTGAAATTCATTTCAATCTAGAGTAAGATGCCTATTATGAAGAAACTTTCTCTTATCTTCATTCAAGCTACCACCACAACCACCCCGTAAGGGGACACATTCATCGTTTGCCCGAACGGGCGGCACACTACATTTAGTATTTTTATATTTTTAACTTTTATGGCTTAAGAGCTCATTGATCTCTTATTGCCGGGAGAAATTTATATGATGAATGAATTCGATCACCGAGTTCTCGGGGCGAAGTACGACCTTTTTTCCTTCTTTGAAGAGGGACCTGGTTTTCCTGTGTGGCATGAAAAAGGGCTGAGAATAAAGAATGCATTAATTGAATTTTGGCGAAAGCTTCATAGTGAGAGTGGCTATGTGGAGATTCAGTCTCCCATCATGTTGGATAAAGAGTTGTGGAAGCGCTCAGGGCACTGTGATTACTTTGAAGAGAACATGTATTTCTCTTCCGTGGATAAGAGAGACTTTGCGATCAAACCTATGAATTGCCCTGGAGCAATTCTGGTTTTTAATCAAAAAAAGCGCTCCCACGCTGAACTTCCTTTAAGAATTTGTGAATTAGGACATGTCCATCGTCATGAGAATTCAGGTTCTCTTCATGGTCTGATGCGTGTTCGTTCATTCGTTCAAGACGATGCTCATATTTTTTGTAATCGAGAACAGCTTCTGTTGGAAATCAAAGGTGTAATTAGGCTCATAGAGAAAATCATGAATCAATGTGGACTAAAGGACTATCACTTTGAACTCTCACTGCGTGGTGGAGAAAAGGAGTATCTAGGTTCTGATGAAGATTGGGCGATGGCGGAAGGAAAGCTCGAAGAGGCTTTGCGCGATCTTAACTACGAAGTGAAGAAGAATCCAGGGGAAGCAAAATTCTATGGGCCTTCACTTGATCTTCATTTGAAAGATGTTCATGGACGATCATGGCAGTGCTCTTCTGTTCAATTAGATTTCAATCTTCCGAAACGATTTAATGTTCATTACTTCGATGAAAAGGGTGAGCGACAAATTCCGTATATGCTCCATCGGGCCATTTATGGTTCGCTTGAGAGATTCATTGGAATCCTTTTAGAAAACTATGGCAAGGATCTACCGTTCTGGTTTCACCCAGTTCAGTACAAGATTTTGAATATTGCGGATGAGTCTCAAGAGTATTCAAAGCAGGTAGCTTCTGAACTTCGCGCTAAGGGATTTCGGATTGAGATCGATTTAAGCGACAGACCTCTGAAGGAGAAGATCCGTCGTTCCCACGATGAGCTGGTTCATAGTCTTCTTATCATTGGGAAGAAAGAAATGGAGAGTGAAAGTGTGGTTGTAAGAAGAGGAGATTCTCAGGAAGTGATGAAATTAAAGGGCCTTTAGGGCCCTTTAGATTTCTCATTAATAAGTCTTTGGATAAATGCTTCTAATTGCTCTTGATCAAGATGGCCAAAATGATTGAGTCTCACGTCGCCTTTATGATCTATAACCAGAAGACTGGGAGTACCTTGGAAGTGATAGGCCTTCATGGTCTCTGGCATCCATTCACCTTCAAGCCGTTTATCAATGGCAACTGGAAAGGGAAGACGCCATTCCTTGATGAAAACATCAAGTGCTTCAGGGGTCATGACGTGATGATTTTCAAAGACTGAATGAAGCCCCACCACCTCAACATCATTCGAATTAAACTTCTGATAGAGTTCAACAGTCTGAGGGATTCCTTGATAAACACATCCTGGACACAACATTTGAAAAACATGGATAATCTTGATTTTGTCACTTGATAAATCCAAATGGTAATCAGGTCGAGCATTGATCCATTTATCTATGACAAATTCTTTCGACTTCACATTGACCTCCGTCTCTTACTTAACTTTATGGTCTTACTGATAGCTTAACAAGAGGTATCAGAAGACTTGAAGAAGAGCGTTGAATGCCACGCAGTTTGATGAATTTTTAGAACTGCAGTAGTCATATGTCTGAGAAACGAGGAGGACATCATGGCGAAAAAGAAAGCTAGTCGAAAGAAATCTCGTAAAAAAGCGACCACCCGCGCGGGCAAGTATGTCAAACAAGAGATGCATGCTCGTAAGAAGAAGAAAGGCAAGATGAGCAAGAAACAGGCCATTGCCATCGGACTTTCTAAGGCCCGTCAGAAGGGGATCAAGGTTCCCAAGAAGAAAAAATCCTCAAAGAAAAAAACGTCTAAGAAATGAGCATTAAGCTTGTAACTGATCAGGAATATCTGCCTGCTTTATTAGAACTTCTCTCAAAAGCAAAGAAGCAGATTGATATTATGTCGTATTCATTCGCGATTGGGAGTGCGGCAGGAAAACACAATCTAAAGAGTGCTCCATTTGAAATAGCCATGAAGCTTAAAAAGATTAAAAAAGAACATGGGGATAAACTTCATATCCGCTTCTTTACTGAGGGTCTTCGAGAAACTGTCCATCGAAATAAAGTCACGGCCGATCTTTTAGAAGAAGCTGGTGCCGAGATTGTCTATGGCTCGACCCATGCAAAAGGAGTTTGTGTAGATAATCGTTATGTTCTTTTCGGTTCTACAAATCTTACCAATCAATCCATCATGAAAAACAATGAGGCCAACCTTCTTATAGATGATGCCAAAATGGCCAAAGAGTTTGGACGTTACTTTAATCATCTCTGGAACGGTGGTGAGCACGGAGGGATTGTCCTTCGTCCACCATTCCTGGCCGATGGTGCGTTCAAAGAAGTCATTATTGATATGATCGAAGGGGCGAAAAAGAGGATTGAGTTCTCCATTTATTTCTTTAATCAGCGAGACATCGAAAAAGCACTGATTGAGGCCCACAATCGTGGAATCGAGATTACGGGTTACATTCATCAACATGCGAGTTTCGCTCTCTCTTATATTCGTGCTAATCGCGCTACTGTGAAACGTTTAGAGGCCGCAGGCATCACTGATCTCCATTGGGGGCCACCTTATACCTTTTCGCATTCGAAATACATTATTGTGGATCGTAAGGAAATTGCTCTGGGGACAGGGAATTGGCTGGATGAGGACGTTTGGATTCATCCTCAGTTATATATCAATCTCGAGAGCCCGGCGCTTGCACGAGGGCTCGCGAAACATCTTCATTCTTACATTACTTCTTCTTCACCGACTGCACATAAGCAAAAATAGAAGGAACATCTTTCTCGTGCTGAGGAAGTGGTCTCATCGCTTTCGTTTTGCGCTTTGGAACGAAACCAGCAGGAAGTTTCTCTGGATATTTACCAGTCTTCACCTTCGCTAACATCACTTCCATCGGAGCATCAACCACTTCAGGACCAATTGATCCCTTCATATTAGGATCACGGTTGTGACACTGAATACAGGTTGAAAGCCAAATGCGTTTACCCTTGTTGATATCAACTTGAGCAGCGGCCATTTGAGAGAGAAGAAGAGAGCCCAGAAGGACTCCCGCAAATTTTATCATCATACAATAAACTCAATTAAAGCGTAGAGGAACACCAGTAGGGCAAGTCCACAATGGATCACGCCTTTTACTGTTGTCATTGGTCCTAGTTTACCCTTAATTGCATTCAATTCCAAAAGTAAAATCACAACTGTTACGGCCGAAAATACGCCGGCACCAGTGAAGTTTTCAGGAATTGAAAGGTTTAGGTGACGAGAGGCCCCCATGAAGAACAGAAGAGGGATCGAAAACAACACATTTGTACGAGAGGCAAGAGTAGCAATCGGGCCAGCTTTTGCGGCCTCAGGGTTGGCAGCTCCACCTGCGATGACAGTGTTGGCGTTGGCGATAAGGATCTTCTGTTTGGGCCAGATAATCAACCATACGTTTAAGAACATAAGTGTTCCCATAAGGGCACCAGTGTAGATGAAAATCCCGTATGAAGAAGTCATAAACTCAGGGCCTAGTTCGCTTGCTACGATTCCAAGCATTGCCGCACCTGAAAGGAAAGTGAAAAGGGCGCCGTATCGGAACCACCATAGAGCTCTTGGTACTAATTTAGAGAAGGCCTGGTTTTTAACAGGGGCCTCAACTTCCGCCATGAATGAACCTTGAACGAAGTTGAAATAATACAAGTGGCCGATCCAGGCAACACCTGCGAAGAAGTGAATCCAACGAAGGACCATCATCAGTCCATCTTGGGTAAAGAGTGCGATATCCATATAAAAGTCTCCTTTGACTATCTCTAATTTAATTGAAGCGTTACGACAGAACTTTAAAATGTCCGTAAATTGGCATATTGTTAATATACAAACAAAAAGGACAATATATGGACACGAATATGGACCTTCTCTCTCACCATCTGGCCAATAACCTGGTGGAACTTCGTCAGAGAAGAAACCTCACTCAAAGTGCCCTGGCAAAGTTAGTGGATCTTCCACGTTCGACCATCGCGAATCTTGAATCAGGAACGGGAAATCCATCTCTCGCAAACCTTGCTCGCTTGTCCAGCGCTCTTCAAACTTCAATTGATCAGCTTCTATCTCCCCAAAGAACCTCAGCCACTCTCATTAAGGCGAGTGAGACCCCGATTCAAGAGAGATCTCAGGGACACGTGAAAGTGTTTAAACTTCTTCCTGATAAACTTCCGAGTATGGAAATTGATCGAATGGAAATCGAACCAGGATTTACGATGAAAGGAATTCCTCACGCCCCGGGAACGAAAGAATATTTCCACTGTGTGCAAGGTGAAGTGACTGTGAAAATATCAGGTGCAGAGTATGTCGTGAAAAAGGGCGACACACTGGCATTTCCTGGACAGGTCTCGCACACCTACGTGAATAGTGGTAAGGTTTTAGGTATTGGTTTAAGTGTGGTAGTTTTAGCACCACTTTCAATTTAATATGGCACAAACAGAGTTTACAAAAAAAGTCATCGCGACCATTAAGAAAATCCCGAAGGGGAAAGTCGCGACCTATGCGCAAATCGCCAAACTCGCCGGGAAACCACAAGGTGTTCGCGGAGTGGTTTGGATCCTTCATTCCAGTTCGACCAATAATGATCTTCCTTGGTTTCGTGTGATCAATGCAAAAGGAAAAATCTCCTTTCCAGAAATGTCTGAGCAACAGCTTCGTCAAAAGGCCCTGCTCGTAAGAGAGGGGATTGAATTTGGAGATGGTGACGTGGTTGATCTTAAAGTTTTTCAGTGGAAGAAATAGGTCGCGAGTTATATCCTGCTCCCATGAAACTCCTTACTAAAATTGGTCAAAGTAGAAAGCTCTCCCTTGGGCTTATTACCTTGTTTGCTTTATGGGCCATGGCCGATGTGGTTCGTGAGTATTATTCCGGGGAGGAGTTTTCACACTTGGGTTTTGAGTTCGTAGTGGCGATCCTGGCACTCATTTGGTCGATCCATTTGTGGCAGGAAAACTTCAAAAAAAGTAAAAAGCTTACTGCGATGCAAAGTCATATAGAAACATTGACCCAGGAAGCTCAGGATTGGAAGGATCAGAATTCAAAATTAATCGAAGGGCTTTCTCAGTCTATTCATAATCAGATGCTGCAGTGGGGCTTAACTCCCGCAGAACAAGAAGTGGCCTTGCTTTTATTAAAAGGCCTCTCGTTTAAAGAAATCGCAGAAATCAGATCGACCTCTGAGAAGACGACTCGTCAACAAGCACTCATTATTTACCAAAAATCCCACCTTCCCGGGCGAGCAGAACTCTCTGCGTTCTTTTTAGAAGAATTATTAAGCCCTTCCAAGGCATAGGACATTTCACCTACGGGCATTTTCGCTACAAATTTTGTCTAAATATGGCATATGCCTGATGTTCAACGGCGTTTTTTATTCAAAAATGCGGTCATGAAATTCTTTATCCTTCTTCTGTTGTCAGTAAATTTCCTATCCGCCAAAACTGTTAATCCTCGTGAGCTCTCTGAACTTGCTCAGGAACGTGCACCTCTCGTCAAAATTTTTTTAGAGCAGGAAAGCATGGGGCAGAATCAGTTAAAACAATCTCGAGTTCTCGCTAACCCCATTTTGACCTATCAAGGTGGTCGTTTAAAAAGTGGAACTCAAAGTGGCCAGGTGACGGATCTGACTTTCATGCAGCCTGTACCCTGGCCTGGAAAGCGTTCTGCTTTAATTAAGTCTCATGAATTTTTGAGCCGCATTTCTCAAATGGATGTGGCCGAGGCAAGGCTTTCTTTGGGCCATCGGGTTTATATTCTGGCCTATGAACTCGCTTCAGAAATTGAAATCGAGAAACACAATAAGGAACGAAAAGAGCGCTTCTCTTTAATCGCAAAGTACTTATCGAGTCGTCCATTGGCCTCACCTAAACAACAACTTGATAAAGACATTATCGAATCTCAAATTCGTCTGGTGGAAAAGCTCATGAATCAGGTGACGGCGAGAAAGAACGGTCTTCGCGAGGAGCTCCGACTTCTTACTGGACTCGATAGTTTAGACATCACAGTTGATTGGGAAAAACTTCCAGCTCCTCATCCGAGAGATTATTACGCTTCAAATATTGGAGACGGGTGGAGAATTAAAAAACTCGATCAAAGTGTAAAGCTAAGTGAGAACAGAATTGAAGAAGCTCGTCTGCAGGCCAGACCCGATATTATGGTGGGTGTGAACTATCGCCAGGAGAATGTTGCGCCTGTGAACCATTTCTATCATGGACAAGTGGCAGTGGTGATTCCTATCGTGGACCGCGGACAACATTCAGTTCAAACGGCAAGAGCACAACTCAGACGTGATGAGGCCTCAATGAAGCTCGCAGTTCAGGAAACTAATACTGAACTCGCTTCAAGAGCACAACTCAGACGTGATGAGGCCTCAATGAAGCTCGCAGTTCAGGAAACTAATACTGAACTCGCTTATTCCTATGAATCACTTCTGGCGGCCAAAAATGGTCTCTCACTATTTCCGATGACATTGAAACATAAATCAGAACTTCGTTTCCAAAAGGCCGAAGATGCTTTTAGAAAAGGTCAGATAGATGTGATGACCTTTCTTCAAAGTGATACTCAGGTTCACGAAAATATTGATCTCATCTACACATCAAGACTTGAGTATCTCACGGCCGTTTCTCGTCTGGAGCAATTAGTTGGTCATTATCTGGAGGAGAAGTAAGTGTTAAAGTCGATTGTTGATTTTTCTCTAAGAAATAAACTCGGAGTCTTGCTGGTTACTGGCGTGATTACTCTGGTGTGTGCGTTCAGTATTCCAGACATGGCGATTGATGCTGTTCCAGATATTACCAACGTCCAAGTTCAAGTGAACGTTAAAACTGGCGCCCTTGATCCAGAGAACATTGAGCTTCAAGTGACTCGTCCCATGGAAATTGATTTTTCCGGGATTCCAAAACTTCAAGACATGCGTTCCATCTCAAAGTTTGGTTTGGCACAAGTAACTTTGATTTTTGAAGATGGGACCGACATTTACTGGGCGAGACAACAGGTGGCGGAGCGAATGAACTCGATTCGCCTACCGGAAGAAATCATTCCGGAGCTCGCTCCCATTACCACGGGTCTCGGTGAAGTTTTCATGTACACCTTGCGAGTGGATGAGACCTCAAAATTTTACGCTCTCTCGGAAAAAGAACAACTGAAAGAACTTCGTACCATTCAAGATTATACCATTAAGCCTCACTTAAAACGGGTGAAGGGTGTAGCGGATGTGGATTCCAATGGTGGTTTCGTTAAAGAGATTCACATCAATTTTTTACCGAAGAAGATGGATAAATTTGGACTCACGATTAAGCAACTTCTGTCTAAATTAGAATCTTTGGGAGTGAACGCGGGTGGGGGTTACATTCAATTCGCAAAAGAACAGATCATTGTTCGTACTTTTCCGCGCATGCCGGACCTCGAAACGATTTCTAATTTAAGCTTAGGGATCAATGCACTAGGGATTCCTATTAAAATTTCAGACGTAGCAGAAGTGCGGGAAGATCATTCTCTACGTGTGGGAGCTGCCACTTATGCCGGGAAAGAAAGTGTTCTCGGAACAGTTCTCATGCGAATTGGGGCCAATGGTCGCAACGTTGTAGAAGGCGTAGAAGAAGCACTCGCGACTTTAAAACTTCCTCAGGGCGTTCATATCGAACGACTTTATACGCGAAAGTTTCTAGTGGATAATACCATCAAAACCGTTTCAACTTCGTTGATTGAAGGAGCGGTGCTGGTTATTTTGATTCTCCTTATTCTTCTTGGGAATATTAAGGCCGCAATTATCGTGGCTTTGGCGATTCCTCTTTCAATGCTGGTCGCGATCAGAGGGATGAACTTCTTTGGTGTTACCGGAAACCTCATGAGCTTAGGTGCCATTGACTTTGGTCTCTTGGTCGACGGCTCGGTGGTTATTATTGAATCCATCCTCGCGCAGCTGGCGATTGAACACACTCGCAATAAATCAGAAGTCTTGAAAGATGCTGCCACAGATGTCATGGGGCCGGTTGTTTCTGGATTGTTACTCATCATGGCCGTGTACATTCCAATTCTCACTCTTGAGGGGGTGGAGGGGAAGATGTTCCGTCCCATGGCAATTACCGTGCTTCTCGCTTTAGGTGCATCATTGTTAATCGCCGTGTTTGTGATGCCGGTATTGTCAGATTACTTTTTAAAGAACGCTCATATTGGAGAGGATCACGACACTTGGTTCTTTAAAAAAGCGAAGAAGATTTTTATTCCGCTCTTTGATAAGGTTCTTCGTCACCCAGTGAAAGCATATGTGGGTGCTTTCTGTTTATTCCTGGTTTCTATTTTACTTTTGACTCGACTGGGTTCTGACTTTATTCCTGAACTCGATGAAGGTGACTTGGTTCTTGGTCTTACTCGAAATGCGCGTATTGGAATTGATGCTTCAGTAAGCGAGCAGGAAAGAGTTGAAAAGCTCATCATGACTTATCCCGAGGTGGAGAAGGTCTTCGCCAGACTTGGAACTCCAGAGTCTGCGACAGATCCGATGGGTGTGAATCTCGCGGACACATTTATTATTCTTCAAAAGGACCGTTCGAAGTGGCGCTTTAAAACCAAAGATGAACTGATTGAAGCTTTGATGAAGGACATCGTGAAGCATGATCCTTCAACTGAAGTCTCTGCCACTCAGCCAATTGGAATGCGTTTTAATGAAATGCTTGAAGGCTCTCGCGCCGATATTAGTTTGAGAATTTTAGGTCCGGACCTTAAAGAGCTTTTTGATTATGGAGAGAGGGCCCAAGAAATCATTCTTCCTATTAAAGGAGTGGAGAGTATTGAGCAAGATCCATTAACTGCTCTTAGACGGGGACCGGTACTTGATATTAAGCCAAAATTTGAAAAGATGGCAGGCTACGGAATTACATTACTGGAATTGAATGAATCAGTAGAGATCGCCCTCGCTGGCCGTGAAGTGGGAAGTTTTATCTCGGATAACATTCGATTTCCAATTGTGACCCATTTGGATGAAAGTCTTCGTGATGATCCAAATGAAATTTCTCGTATTCCGATTGAGTTGCCTTTGGGCGGAACAATTCCATTGAGTGATATTGCGACCATTACTCAGGATGAACAGATCACTACTATTGCCCGACATTGGGGGAACAGATACTCGGCAGTTTCGATCAACGTTTCTGGACGAGATCTCGGAAGCCTTGTGAAAGAGGCCCAGGATAAGATCAAAGAGAAACTGAATCTTAAAGAAGGGTACACTCTAAGTTGGGGTGGCCAGTTTAAGAACATGGAGCGAGCTAATAAAAGACTCATGATCATTGTCCCGCTTACTTTATTGGGAGTGTTCCTCATTCTCTGGAAAGTGTTTGGAAAATTGGCCCCGACCTTGATTGTATTTGCTTCTGTTCCTTTTGCGGCAGTGGGAGGAATTCTGGCCCTTTATATCAGAGGACTGCACTTGAGCGTTTCGGCCGGAGTAGGATTTATCGCCCTCATTGGTATCGCTCTCTTGAACTCTTTGGTACTCATGAATGTTCTTTTGACAGATAAATCAGACTTGAGTGTGGAGGAAAAGGTCAAAAGAGGGACACTGTCTCGACTTCGCCCGGTTTTAATGACGGCACTTGTTGCAGGACTTGGATTCTTGCCTATGGCCCTGAATACAGGTATTGGTGCAGAGGTTCAAAGACCGCTGGCCACTGTTGTTATTGGTGGACTCATGAGTTCGACTTTCTTAACATTATTCCTGCTCCCGACGGCCTTTATGAGTTGGAGTAAAAAAGGGAAATAAGATGTTTTCAAAATTCTGTTTGTTTTTATTTGCGGTCTTCCTTCTCGGATGCTCGACAACGAAGACCCTAAAAGAAATTCCAGGTGAAGGCCCTCAGGGAAGTGATCATGTCTTTAAAATGTCCAAATATGTTATCGAAGTTAAGGACTCATCAACTCGACGTCTGAAATTTTATTTCTACGATATGGAGATGAGGCCAATCAATATCAATATGGTTGAAGTAAAAAAGGGAACACTTGATCCTGATAACACCAAGGCCAACTTTGGAATTGATTTCATCCGCCACACTGACTATATCGAAGGAATTGTTCACACGAAGTATAGTCAGAAGCACAATTACGATATCGACCTGGATGTAAAGATTGATGGGGAAAGAAGAAAAATTACCATCCCTATGAGGAACAATTAGAGGTCTTTTCATAATTTGTCCTTAATTGTTGTATTGTCATCCTTACTGATCAAACTTTTAAGGTTTTCTTCAGTGGTCGTAGGAATGGATCTCTTTTATTAAACTCTCAATTCTAAGAGGAGAGTTTTCATGAAATCATTTATTCTTCTTTCCGTTTTTTTATTCTCTAGTTTTTCATTCGCTCAAAGAACTCAAAATTTTTATGTCTGTAAGGCAAAAACATTCTGTCATGGGATTGATGCCTTCGGTGAAAGAGTTGTAACAGGACAAAAGACCTGCAAGGTATATGGTTCTGGTGTGGCACATACGGGTTATTACGCCGCTTGTACCACTCAAGTCGAGTACGGTAAGTCTGTCGAGTGTTCGGGATTTGTAAAAGTGAAGGACGCTTACGATAGAGAAGAATGGAGATGGAAAACGATTAAAGAGTCTTGTAACTAAAATAGAAGGCCCCTCGAGAGAGGGGCCTTTTTTTATTACTTCGTGATGAAGTTAACTTTTAGATTTGTTCCGCGAAGATCAGCATCTAGATCACATTTACCAGAAAGGAAAATTGTAGGACGTTTGAAAATGCGGCTTACACCCATCTTGCCACAGTTAACGTCGCCGTTTACACCGTGGTAAATGATTTGGCCGTCCATCAACATAAGGTTATCAATCTTGATTGTTTCTTCGAAGATAACCACTGGGAAAGTTTGCGGGGTACGCGGAAAATAAACGCCACCTGGACCATAGTGACCTGGCCACATATCAGTGTAGCGCTCTTCTGTCGCTGTTACCTTAGCGAAACCTTCGCCAGTTTGAGTGTCCATGTAGAAACGTGTGAAAGCTCGAGTAGAGAACGAACGAGACATAGGAAGGTTTACATCTAGGATTTGAACTGTTTCAGCTTGTGCTACTGAAGCTACGAGGGCCAGAGCTACGATGATAAGTTTTTTCATGATTTCTCCTGAGTTGAGTCTAAAAGAGGGCCAATTTATAGCCCTTTTCAGACAAATGGGAAATCGTGCAGAGTGTAACTAGGCTTTCTTGAGGTAAGCTGCAACCAGAACGATTTGAATGCCGTTTACGCGGCCTTCAATGTGCTTAGGATTGTTAGTCAGGCTGATATTTTTTACTAATGTCCCGCGTTTGGCCGTGAACCCAGCTCCTTTTACATCAAGGTCTTTGATTAAAGTCACGGAATCACCGTCCGCAAGACGAGTACCATTGCTATCTAGAGTTGGAGCTGAAGAATCCACTTCCTCTTCTTCCGGAAGACCAGATTTGGCGAATTCAACCACGGCCTCATCAAGATAAAGTTGTTCAAGAAGATCGCGGGCCCAAGCTTCTTCTTTAAGAAGTGTAAGCATTCTCCAGGCCATAACTTGGACCGCCTGGTGTTCGCTCCACATACTATCATTCAGACAACGCCAGTGATTTGCATCAAGGTTTGTTGGATTTTCAATTTGAGTTTTACAAGTTTCGCAAACAATCAGAGCTGTATTTTCATCGGCCTTGGTCGTAGGTGGAATCTCATAAAGAGAAACGTTATTTGAGCTTCCGCAAAGCTCACAATTTGAATGGGCACGACTCATTAGAGAAGATAAAAGACTCATGGTTACTCCGATTGAATAGACCATGAGTTTATCATATTAGATGAAATGAAACTAGTTTGTTTTCTTCTCTGTGAGATAAACCAGTAGCGCCATCACCGGCATCGCAAAGCCCACCCATGAAGTAAGTTCCCAGCCACCGCGAGCATAGGCCCAAGCACCAAGTGCAGAACCAGCACCTCCACCAATGAAGATGATGGCGATATAAAGACCGTTTAGACGGCTTCTAAATTCGGCAGGTAGAGCAAAAACTTCTCTTTGACCCAATACGAGATTTGCGGTCACTCCGGCATCTAAAAGAACAGCGGCAAAAACCAGTGACATCAGAGCAATAAATGAACCAGCAGGGAAGAAGTGACTCACGATAAATGAAAGCGAACAAGAAATCATCGCCACGTAAGTTGCACCCTTGGTCCAACCTTTATCCGCGGCTTTTCCGGCGAAAGGAGCTGAGACAGCACCAGCAACACCAACAAGAGCGAAAAGGGCCACTGACGTTTGTGAAAGTTTAAACTCAGGTCCAAGAAGGAGAAGAGGGCTTGCTGTCCAAAATAAACAGAAAGCACCAAATAAACAGGCCTGATAAAAAGCACGACGTCTTAGAACAGGAGTCGTCTTAAAAAGTTCAAGCATTGAAGAGAGAAGCTGAGTGTATTTTAAATCAGGATTGTCTGGTTTCTTCTCCGGAAGAACTTTATAGAGAACGAATCCAGTTAATCCCATAAGGACGGCCGAAAGAACAAAGACCGCGTGCCATGAAAAAAGATCTGTTAGTACGCTCGCTGTTGGACGCGCGAGCATGATCCCGACCATGAGACCACTCATGAGACTTCCGATGACCTGACCTCTTTTAGTTTCAGGAACCATTGAGGCCGCAAGGGGAACCAGGATTTGTACCGTGGAAGCACCGACACCTGTGGCGAAGGCCGCTAGAAAATAAGGGCCAACACTGGTAGCGAAGGCGAGTCCAAGTAAACTCACGATTCCTACACCGATCATAATGAGAGCAAGTTTTCTGCTCTCATAAATATCACCAAGAGGAACGATCAGAAGAACTCCGATTCCGTAACCTGCTTGAGTAAGAGTCACCACGAGACCTGCAAGTTCAGGAGCAAGGCCCAGGGCCTTACTGATCATCGAAATAAGAGGTTGGGCGTAGTAGTTATTAGCAACAATGATCCCCACCGCTGTGGCAAGTACCAAAACCATGCTTTTAGAGAGAGATGTAGAAGAATTCATAAAAGGACCTGAAGGGGAAAGTTAGATAAACTTCGAACAATGTAAATCTTTAGTTGCAAGGAATCAAGAAGATTGTTAGATATTTATCTAACAATGACGAAGAAAATAGAAGCTGTTTCCATTGATCAAGTTTTGAAGGCCCTGGGTGATCCAGTTAGGCTTTCTGTGATTAAACAACTATTAGACGCAGGCGAAGAAATGGCCTGTGGGACATTTGAGCATAATCTCACGAAGGCCACATTCTCTCATCATATTAAAATTCTTTTAGATGCAGGTGTCATCAAACGTCGTGAAGATGGCACCCGCAAATTTTTATCTATTAATGAGACCTTGAATAAACTTTATCCAGGTCTTCTCGATCTTATTCAGGACTCTTAATTATATACTTGTGCCTCACCACTCGTTGAGCGAACAAGAAGTTGTTTTTCATCCTTAAAATGTTGAACGATCAGTGGTCTCATCACAGAGGCACGTTGATCTTTCCAATCTCGAAAGAACTCTGTTATGAGAGCGAGAGATGTATTGGGGATGGCCCCTGCCTGAACCATTCGCTCAATCGCCGTATTGTGAGATACATGGCTTAATCCACCAACTGCATCCACCGGAATCATGATTTGATAATCGTCATTAAGAGCATCAACAACTGGAAAAGCGAGACAAATCTCGGTCCAGAGAGCGCAGAAGATCAAATGTTTTTTACCTGTCGCTTTAACGGCCGCTCTAAAATTCTCATCTTCCCAGGCATTCATACTCGAGCGATCAATCTCTGTGAGTTTAGGAACTAAGTCTCGAATAGATTTTCGTGTGGCCTGGTTCACTCCCATTTGCACACCAACAGTACTTAAGATGGTTGGGATGTTAAGGGCCGATGCTCCTTTTAACAAAAGCTTCACATTAAGATCGACTTCATTGGGATCACTGGAACGAATTTTTGCAAACATCTCTTCCTGATAATCAATCAGGATCAAGGCGACCTGAGAAGAGTCCCATAAGCTGGTCTTTTTCATATCAACTCCTTAGAGATATTTTTTACTTTTCTTCGAATGCCTCGATATCAATCAGAATATCCACATCATTCCCAACTAAAAGACCGCCACCATCCGCCGGCGCATTGAAGGTCATACCAAAGTCTTGTCGATTGATTTTTCCTTTGGCCGTAAAACCCACTTTGTTTTTTCCATCCTTGTCCTTCTTCATTCCATTATAGGTAAGGTCAAAGGTCACTGGTTTAGTGACTCCTAGAAGAGTAAGGTCTCCCGTCCACTTGTAATCGTTTTTTTTCTTTCGAGTGATTTTACTGTTTGTAATGGTCATTTCAGGAAACTTCTCAACATTAAAGAAGTCTTTTGTGCGAAGATGATCATCTCTTTTTTGAACACCAGTATCTATACTGTTGGTTTTAACCACGAAGCTTGTGTCCTTTAATGTGCCTGCCTTCGGATCAAAATCAAAGGTTCCAATGTAATCATTAAATTGCCCATTCACGTGATTGATCATCATGTGGGAGATTCGAAACCCTATGCGAGAGTGCTCAGGATCTGTTCTATAGCGAGCAGCAAAGAGTAATGTAGGGAGAAGGCAGAGTAAAAAAAGAATAATCTTCATCTTGACTCCTTTTTCTTGATTTTGATTGGATATCTAAAAATATTCAAGTCGCGGAACAAGGAATTGGAGGCATGATGCGTCTTAATTCTCGGTGTCTATTCCTAAAATGTGGCCGTATCAGGATCCGGGCCAATGCGACCATTGACCTGATCCAGTTTTTCAATCGCTTTAAGATCAGCATCGTCCAACTTGAAATCAAAAACATGAAAGTTTTCTGCAATTCGAGAAGGAGTGACGGACTTAGGAATAACGATGAGTCCGTTGTCTAAGTGCCAGCGAAGAATGACTTGTGCCGGAGTCTTTTTGTGTTTGGCCGCAATTTGACCAATCACTGGATCTTGAATGACTTGGCCTCGACCCAGTGGGCTCCATGATTCGGTCTTGATCTTGTGTTTAGCGTGATAGGCACGAAGCTCTTTTTGTTGAAAATGCGGATGAAGTTCAATTTGATTGAGAACCGGAACAACACCCGTGGCATCAATGATTCTATCCAGACAAGTTGGTGTGAAGTTAGAGACTCCTATGTTTGTGACTCGCTTCTCTTTTTGGAGTTGAATCAACGCTTTCCAGGTGTCCACGTAAAGATTTTTCTTCGGTGCCGGCCAATGAATAAGAAGAAGATCCAGTCTCTCAAGACCAAGCTTTTTCATGCTCTCATCAAAGGAGCGTAGAGCAGAATCGTAACCATGCTGCTCGTTCCAAACTTTAGTCGTGATAAAAAGTTCATCTCTTGTAATATGGCTTCTTTTGATGGCCTCGCCCAGGCCAGATTCATTTTGATAAATTTGAGCACTATCAATAGAGCGGTACCCGACTTTAAAGGCCTCGCTTACTGCTTTGACTGCTTCATCATCTGGGACCTGCCAAAGACCGAAACCAAGTTGGGGCATTGTATTGTTATTATGAAATGTGATTGTCTGCATAGTGAACCTTTTGTTTGTGGCCATTATACTGATGAGTGTCTCTATCTGTCTTGATAGGAATGCATCATGAAAAATGATACTTTTGTCGTTAACTCCACTGCACGTATTGAGGCCTTTAGTGATGGAGTATTTGCCATTGCTATTACACTTCTCATCCTGGAGTTGAAGGTTCCAGTTATCAGCGTCTTTCAAGACAAAAGAGATCTGATGATCGCCCTAAAAAATTTGTGGCCCTCATATTTTGCTTACGTTTTTAGTTTTCTTATTATTGGGATTTATTGGTTGAATCATCATTACATCTTTCAACTTTTTAAACGCGTGAATCACATGTTTGGTATTTTGAATCTGGTCTTTCTCATGACCATTTCCTTTCTTCCTTTTCCTACCGCAGTCTTTGCGAAGTATTTAAACGACGATGTACATCGTTATTCAGCGGTGACTTTTTATACGATTGGTCTCCTGCTTCCTGCGATTGCCTGGACCACAACATGGATTTATGGAAGTCGGGACTATCGTTTGATTGATCATAAGTTGAGTCCTGACTTTGTGAGGAAGCTTACTTCTTTGTATTCCTGGTCCACGGTGGTTTATGTTTTGGCCTTGATCCTCTCTCTTGTGAATGAATGGCTGGGACTCGCCACCTGCGTGCTTTTGACTCTAAAATTCCTTCTCCCACCTGTCCGACCGGTTTATAGAAAAGGCTAAGTGCCTTAAAATTAAGGCCGAATATTGCAGATGTAAGGTTTATAAAGTATTCAAACCGTCTATTCACAGGGATCATTTTCATAGGAGAATCACCCCATGAAGAGAACCGTTTTTTCAGCACTGGCACTGGTGCTGTTTTTTAATATTGATGTAAGGGCCCAGCAAGAGCTGGTCTCTGACTACTTTAAAAGAGTTCCACTAGAAGAGGCCCACGTTGTTACCGGGGAAAGTGCGAAATCTGAATTCAATCCGACTTCTATCAAGGTCATGGTTTGGAACATCAAAAAAACTCAAGAGCTTCCGTGGCAAACTGAGTTCTTATCATTTGGTCGAGGCCGTGAGCTTTTCCTTCTTCAGGAAGTTTATCCTAACGAACTCTTCATCAACACTCTGGCGGTTCTTTCTAAGTTTCGCTGGGACATGGGAATTAGTTTTCGCTACCGTTTGATGAATGATCTTCCAACTGGGACCATGATTGGTTCGAAAGTCACTCCTTTGGAAGTGATAGTGAAACATTCTCCTGATCTAGAACCAATGACAGAGACACCTAAGGCCATGACGCTGGCCCGATTCGCAGTCTCCAATCGTAAAGATGATCTGCTAGTCATTAACGTTCACGGAATCAACTTTACGGAGTTTGGTGCTTTCCAGAGACAGATGGATCAGATTAAAGAAGAAGTTGAAAGTCATACAGGTCCAGTTCTCGTGGCCGGAGATTTTAATACTCGCACGAAGGAACGCACTGATTATATGATGAATATGATGAAGGCACTTAAACTTGAAGAAGTCATGTTTAAGAATGCCAATCAAAGAATGGTGGCGGTCTTTACGCCTTATTACCTGGATTTTGCTTTTGTTCGTGGACTTAAGGTCACGAATGCTGAAGTTCTAGGTCGGGCGAAGGGAAGTGATCACAAACCCATGACCCTTGATCTTTCTCTTAAGTAACTGCCCTACTACAATGGTGTTAGTACATTCTTAAGCAGTACTTCATTATAGAAGTACACAAAAACATCCAAGTGATCTTTGAGACGCTTCGGATCCTTGGTCGTACACCAAGTTTTTCGAATAAGTCGGTTCACGTTCGCACGAAGAAGTGCACAAGTGTGGTTCACGATGAAAAGCGGATCAAACTTTACTTTTTTAAGCTCTCCCTGTCCGGCAACACAACCGCGCTCACTTTTAAAAGTCATATGCTTCGCTTTTGGTAAGTAAGCCGAAATAAATCCTGGATACCTTTGATGCTCGTCACTTTTAACTAAGACTTCCGATGACACGATCGGAGTGATGGTCTGAAACAATCTCGTGAGTCCTTCAAAGTGCTCATCCTTTCTCTCCCCATATTTTTTGATGGCAAGTTTTGAGAGATGTCCAAATGAGGGAATCTGCGAGACCTCTACCGCTAAAATTCTCCGTCGATTTTCATCCACACAAATCGAAACACTCAAAGGTTTGAGCTTCGAGTTCTCTTTCGTAATAAGATCATCAATTTGAATGTTATGGATTCTGCCCTTGAACTTAATAAGAGAGTTTTGATTGAGTCGCCGACATTTTTTCCCCAAAAAATTCAGTTTGCGCTCGACCGTTGTTCGATGCACACCCAGGAGAAGCGCCGACCTTCTTAACGAGTTCCCTGAAGCAAGAAGTTTTAAAAGCGGAAAGTTCACACGTCTTTTCTTCTGTCGATAAGCTTCCGAAAAAGTGGCATTAGAAAAACGGGTCCCACAATTTTTACATCGAAATCGCTGGATCACTTTTGAATCGTCTTTACGGCGAAAATGACCGTCTCGGATCACAAAATGTGGAAATGCGCAGGATGGATTTGGACATGTTTTATTCATGCCGTTCAAGAAGCAAAATAGATTCCAAGTTTTGATTTAGCTAAGCCGTGAAAGTTTAAGAGGATGTAACGCGAGACTTGGAAAAAATTTACTGGTGTTAAGGGGAAAAGTTATTTGCCCCAACACCAGTAAACGAGAGCAGTTCTTAATATTCAAATTCCATTGTCATTGGAAGGTGATCCGCATATCCAGTCGCATTGTCGAAGTCAAAGCGGTTAGGGATCATTTGTCCAGAACCTCTTTCATCACGTTTCATCATGAAAGGACGATTCATAATCTGAAAGCGATCAAAGCGCGGTCTCATTTTTGAACTTTTGTGAATAAAGATATGATCAAGTGAAGACCAGTGACCTTTAAAGAAGTGGGTCCCTGGGTGTAAGTTACGATTAATCTTACGGGCCTCTCTTTCAGCATCAATAAAGTCTACCAGGTGATTAAACGGTGATGGTGTATCAGTTGGTAGAGTATTAAAGTCTCCGGCCGCCACAATCAGATCAGCGCGACTTTGCTTTGCAAGATCATTGAGCATACGGGCCGATGCTTGTCTGAATTCAATCGGATTACTTTGACTCGGCCAATGGTTTCCGAAAATGGCCACAGTCTTTCCTTCAACATTTAAGGCAACTCCGGTGATTCCGCGAGTACCGATTCTTTGGCCATTCACAACAAGAGGGTAGCGTTGAGCTGTAATGACAGGATATTTCGAAAGAATACCGATATCAATTCCGCGCTCATCTTCGCCTTCAAGGAGGACCTGGAAGCGATACAGACCATTAAGTCCTCTTGTGGCCAATTGGTTTAAGACGTTTCTGTTTTCAATTTCTTCAATCACAACGACATCAGGTCCCAGGCCAGAATTATCGTAAGAGCGGATAACTTGAGCGATGTTTTGTAATTTTCTTTGAAGTTTTGCTTCTGTCCAATCGAGATTTAAACACTGATTCACGTTGAAGGGAGAACCTTGGTTCGCACAGTATTCGTTCATCCCAGGAATTGAGTTTTTTACGTTAAGAGGAAGATAGACATAGTCTTCTTTGTTTTGATCATGGCGGGTATCAAAAAGATTTTCCACGTTGTACTGCATAAGCTTGAACGTTTTTGCATAAGAGAGTGAGGACATGAGGAAGAGCATTGGTAACAAAAGTTTCATAAATCCCGCTTCGTATTGGTTCTGGGTAACTCTAATCTAAATTCTTTTTTTTTATCTGGTTCTTCGTTAAACTGTGAAAAAACACCTTGGTTATTAAAGATCTTTCATTCTAGGGCTCTTTAAATAATTCCGGTGGTCTTACACCTCGAGAAAAACGTTGAAGACCGTTATGGGTCTGCACACTCTTCCCGCCGGCATGAATTCCTATGACTTCACCATTAAAATTCAAAATCGGACCTCCGCTCATTCCATAATGTGAATCTGCCGTGTAGGCCACGAAAGAGCGCTTATCTAAAGTGTTGATGAGATACTGATTGATCTGTGCCAGTTGTCCAAAGGCCTCTGGAGTAATGAGTTTTCCTCCTGTGACTTTTTCAAGACAGTCTTCGGCATTTTGGTAAGGTGCTCGACTGGTAAATTCTAACTTATCCATGCCTTCTGGAGCTGTACAGCCAGTGCACATTGGGTAACCAATGACGGCCACATCATCACTATTAAGTTGTTTGGCAACTTTTAAAGGTCTTCCGATGTTTTTAGGAAGCTGAATGGCGATGTAGTCAGAGTCAATTCCATAGAACGTTCCGCTGCTTTGTGCGGTTTGAGTCGAGTGTGGAGTGGCGGCAAATGCGATGGCCTCTTCCAGACCGTTAAAGACCATGTTTCCATTTTTATCGAAGATAAAAAGTGGCATTGTGTTTTTCGTAGTTAAAATTTCGTTTAAAGACTTTTCATTGGTGGTCGCCTTGGTCTTAAGCATTTTCTCCATTACATGGGCGTTGGTCCAGAGCTTGTTTCCTGAACCGGTGATAAAACCACTACCAATGTTTATTTTTAGTGGAAGAATGCAGCTTTGCTTTTGCTCAGGTGTTTTACACATTCTGAGAAATGCTTTTTGAATTTCTTTTTCTTGCTTGTCCCCGGTGGACTTATCAATGATGGCATAGACTTCATTAATATCTGTTTTCGTTAAATCGACGACATCGAGATCAGAGTAGTTCTCATAGTCCTCAAAAAAGGCCGTTCTTACTTGGTAAACGGAGCTGGCCGCTGTTTTAAGATTGGCCGGTAATTGAGGATCATTAGGATTAAAGAATCCTGGGGCGGCAAAGGCCTGTACCGTTAAAAAGGCAGATATAAAGATTAATTTTTTCATGCTCGAGATAGAGCAAATACAGGGCCAGCTTTGGCCCACACTTTCTAAGGGGATGGAGTGTCTAAAGTTTTGACGGCCTATAAAAACTTTACACTTTGGTGCCATTGGAGGAAATTATCTCCTAAGCATATGGCACCAAAAACAATGATTACTTGTCGCCCAGATCTTGATTAAACATCCAACTATTGCCAAAACGATCTACCAACATTCCAAAGCGTGCTCCCCAGAAAGTATTTTGAAGAGGCATTGTTACTTTTCCACCCTGAGATAGTTTATTAAATGCATCATCCATTTTGTCGGTCTTCGGGAAATTGGCGCTTAGTTGAATATTATTTCCAACTTTAACTTCTGAGCCCGGATGAGAATCAGAAGCCATGAGTTGAACGCCGCGAATGATAAAGTTCGCATGCATAATTTTTTCGCCCCAAGTGGCGGGTGTATCCATCCCTGTGTTCTTAGGAGCGTCTTTGTATCTCATTACAAATTGAACTTCTCCACCAAAGACGTCGCAGTAGTGTTTCATGGCTTCTTCACAATTTCCGTTAAAAATCAGATAGGATTGAACTCCAAGCATAGACCTTCCTTTGTTAAGAGAAAATTGTAAAGGGAACGGTTTATTTTGGTCAAAGCAAGGCGCATAATTATAAAATAAAAGTAAGTGGGGGACCCATGACAAGTTTAACAGTGAAGCGTTTATTCACTTCGAAACCGGAAGTTGTTTTTGATGCCTTTATTACTCCTGAGAAGGCCGGCAAATTTATGTTTGCAACCAAGACCGGGAAGATGGTTAAAGTCGTCATAGAACCAAAATCTCAGGGCCAGTACGTCTTTATTGAAAATAGAGATGGAGAAGAAGTGGAACATTTAGGGACCTTTCTCGCTGTTGATCGGCCCTATACACTTGCCTTTGAATTAAGAGTTCCCAAGTATAAGCAAGATCAGGACAAAGTCATTATCACTCTTTCCCCTTTAAATTCTGGAACTGAATTAACTTTAGAGCACACCTTAAGTGATATGTGGATTGACTCAAAGAGCGCCATTGAAGGTGGTTGGAGAGAAATTTTAGAAGGGGTCGCAGAAGTTCTGGGAGAACCTTTTAAGAAAAGTCTTTTCGTTGAAAAATCTATTGAGATCAACGCCAGTAGTGCCAAGGTCTGGGAAGTTTTAAAAAATCCAGAATTGAATAAAAAATGGATTTCTACCTGGTGGCCAGGAACTTACGCCAAATCTGATTGGAAGCTAGAAAGTCCGGTGCTCTGGTATACAGAAAATGGTGAAGTGGGATCAGAAGGAAAAGTGACCATCATTGATCCGGAGTCCATTGGATTTAGTTTTGAAGTAAAGGGCATGCCCTTTAAAAAAGTAGAGAACATCGCTTACTGGGTAAGAGAGCTGGAAAAGAACAAATCAAAACTTATGGTATGGGTGGGAGATTTTTCTGATTCTCCTGAGCATGAAGCATGTTATCCCGGTGCAGATGAGGCCTGGAATCTTTCAATGCCGATGATCAAACAATTAGCGGAGAAGTCGTAATGCCCTTTATTTTAGCTCCTATGATCACGAGTGATTCTCCTGGTATGTGGGGAGAGGGTCTCGCCTATGAGAAGAAAAATATTTATTCGATCGAATCCGGAAAAATGCCTCCGGTCCAGTATGATGAACATATTCTTCGCTCCCACAGTTTAACTCATATTGAGACTCCGGCCCATACAATGAAAGAGGGGAAGACCCTTGAGGCCTATTACCAAAATCCAAAGACGTTTTACGGAAAGACCTTGGTCATTCGTCTTACCGGAAATAATTACGTAGAGAAAGGAAATGGTATTTATCACTGGGTGGTTACAGTTGATGAGATTGAAGAGAGACTGAAACACTTGGGAGTGAAAGAATTTCCGGAAAAGCTTCTGATAACCACCGAAGTTTATCCTCAGAATCCCCAAGGTTATCATGATCCCAACTATGTTCTGACCCTATCTCAGGAGAGTGCAGATTACCTGGTTTCCCATGGGGATTTTCATTTATACGGAACATCTTGGAAGTCTTCAGACTTTAATCCGGGCAGGGCAGAGCGTCCTATTCACAATACACTTTTTAAGCGGGCCTTAATTCTAGAAAATCTAGAATTGAAAAATGTGCCTGAAGGTTTTTATTTTATGTCTGCCTTTCCATTGCCGATTAAAAATGCGTCTGAGTCTCCGGTGGTTCCAGTTTTATTTTCAAAAGATGAATTGGAGATATTATGAATTTCTTAGGAACTGAACTTCCCGTTATTCAAGCTCCCATGGCCGGTGCCAATGATTCAGAGATGGTCATTGCTGTTTGTAAGGCGGGAGGACTTGGTTCTCTTCCCTGTGCCAATTTAAGTCTGGATCAAATCCGGAAAGAAGTTGAAAGAATCCGGGCCGCAACCGATAAACCATTTAACTTGAACTTTTTCTCCCATACTCCCCCGAATGAAAATCCGGAACAGGAGGCCAATTGGAAGAAGCGCTTGAGTGCTTATTATCAAGAGTTCGCGATTGATTTGAATCAAACTGTTCCGGTTCCTCAACGTAAAGCTTTTAACGAAGAGATGTGCCAGTTAGTGGAAGAGTTAAAACCACCAGTCGTAAGTTTTCATTTTGGACTTCCTCATGAGAGTCTGGTGAAAAGAATCAAGGCCACCGGTGCAAAACTCCTTTCTTCTGCCACCACTCTGAAAGAGGCCCTGTGGCTTGAGGCCCATGGTTGCGATGCCGTTATCGCTCAAGGGTTTGAGGCCGGAGGTCATCGAGGGATTTTTCTCAACCAAGATCTCTCCACTCAAATGGGAACCATTTCTTTAGTGCCTCTCATGGTGGATTCATTAAAAGTTCCAGTGATCGCCAGTGGGGGAATTAGTGATGTGCGAGGAGTGAAGGCCGCCTTTGTTTTAGGTGCTTCTATGGTTCAGGTGGGAACTGCTTATTTATTTACTCCCGAAGCAAAAGTCTCACCAGTTCATCGGAAGATGTTAAAAGAGGCCAAGACCAATGAGACCGCTTTGACCAATCTTTTTACTGGAAGACCGGCCCGCGGTTTTATGAATCGCCTTATGAGAGAAGTGGGTCCAATTTCTCATTTCGCTCCTGACTTTCCAACTGCTGGGAATGCCTTGGCCCCATTAAAGGCAAAGACTGAACCTAATGGTTCAGGAGACTTTATGTCTTTATGGTCAGGACAATCCGCTGGGTTGGCCCGTGAAATGAGCTCCTTTGAGCTTACGAAACTTTTAGGCAGTGGTATGTAAAAACTGGTAGGGTGTTTGACCCACATTCGGTCTCCCAGTACCCTTAGACCGAATGAATAAGCTAAAAATTCTTTTGGTGTTAATGGGACTCTTTTCAATGGGAACTCTGTGGAGTGCTCCTGGGCTTATCATTCAGAATCCTGGTAATTATCCCGTCAATAGCGCCGAACTCAATCATCACTATCAAGTTGCTTACGATTTATTTTCTCGCGAAGTGGGACCACTAAAAGTTCCGCTTACCATTTCCATTGCTCCTCGAGACTGTGTTCGCACTGGATACAATTTCGTTAATAATCAGGTCGTGTTTTGTTCCAATGAAAGAGTCATTAATCTTGGGCTTGATTCGGTTGATGTCATTTATCACGAAATGTTTCATGCCTTCATTTGTAATTTCTCGCGAAACCTTTGTGGCAATAACATGAGAGTCGATGTGCATGAAGGTCTGGCCGATTACTTTGCCCATTTAATTAATCCTGACACGTATTTTGGAGAGAATTTTTATCGTGGCCTTGGTTACATCCGCGAGTATCGTACCACTTGGCGTCCGGGACTGGTGCAAGGTGATCATGAACGTGGAAATGCTTATGCCAGCTCACTCATTCAATCGCGCGCATCGCTTAGAAGCGCTCTTCGATTATTTTCAACTCCTCCTCAACCAGAAGAAGTAGAAGACATCATTACCGGGCCCTCAAAATCGAAGCTGAATCGCTATCGCTTAAAAGCAAATGAAATTATGGGAGTTGAATTCCGCTTTGCTCCTGCTGCACAAGTGGCAAGAGTCGTTTGGAAACTTCCGCCCGGTGTTCTCATTCAAGAAATATCTCCGAAGTCATTTCGAATTAAGGCCGCCCAGGCAATTCCTGCCTCTAAAGGCTTTGCCATTTTCCTCAATCGAAATGGTTCAGAGTTAGGCAGTAGAACCTATTACTTCGCCTCTAAGTTCGATTAACGGCAATTTTTTCTCCTCAAAAAGACAAGAAATCCTTATTAGTTAAATAGTTAGTGGGACTTTGGCCTGCATCAAAGAAGCCCCGACAATTGCCCCTACCGAAATTTTAATTTGTGAGATGATCTTAAGAGGAGATCAGTTCATGGATAGAATTGTCTTTGCTCTTTCACTTGTTCTATTTACCAATTTAGATGCTTCGGCCGGGTT
Source organism: Peredibacter sp. HCB2-198 (assembly GCF_045999315.1). Lineage (GTDB taxonomy): Bacteria > Bdellovibrionota > Bacteriovoracia > Bacteriovoracales > Bacteriovoracaceae > Peredibacter. The sequence continues at coordinate 2,369,478 of NZ_CP174607.1, forward strand.
AGTTTCAAGGTACTTCAAGAAGGTCCCTTTGAGTGAGGCCCATACCACTTCAGGAATTTCTTCTGAGCGAGAACTTCCGGAGAGGGTGAAGGTCCTGGTTTGGAACATTAAAAAAACACAAGAGGCCGCTTGGGAAAAAGAGTTTAAAACTTTTAGTCAGGGCCGCGAATTATTTCTTCTACAAGAAGCTTATCCCAATGAACTTTTCAACAGGACTCTTGCATCATTTCCTGATTTTCGTTGGGACATGGGAATTAGTTTTCGGTACAAGCTTTATAACAATCTTCCCACTGGAACAATGATTGGTTCAAGAGTAGAACCAACTGAACTCCTCATCAAACATACTCCAGATAGAGAACCGGCCACCGATACTCCTAAGGCCATGACTCTGGGAAAATACCCACTCAAGAATTCAAATAAAGAACTTCTCGTTATTAATGTACATGGAATCAATTTCACAACTTTTGGATCATTTAAGCGAAATATGATTCAGGCCGAGGAAGAGATTTCAAAACATGAAGGGCCGATATTCATCGCCGGAGACTTTAATACGCGTACAAAGGCCCGGATGCGCTACTTATTCAATCTCATGCAGAAGCATAAACTCACAGAAGTGAAGTTTAAAAATGCTCACCAAAGAATGGTGGCAAAATTCACAAACAATGTTTTAGATCACGGGTTTGTTCGTGGGTTAGATGTAAAAAATGCCGAAGTTCTGGGCCTTGCCCGAGGCAGTGACCATAAACCTATGGTTCTTGAAATTTCTGTTCAGGAGGAGAATTAGGATGATTCTTAAACTGATGTTATGTGCTTTTCTTTTGACCTCCGTAAATGAGGCCCAGGCAGCTTTTTTAAAAGTTTTGTCGAAATCAACCATTCGCTCAATTGTTGGCCCTTATCCAGCTCCCGGTTCGGAAGAAGAGGCGAAGGACTTTGAGATCATGCTTGATCTTCAAGCGACCCGAACACCTGAGCAATGTGCAGAGGCCGCCACTCAGGAAACAGGTACTCTTAAAAATATCTTTTATAGAAATAATGGTCCTCTCACAAAACGTGAGGCGAATATTCTTACTGTGAAACTGTTAAAGGCCTATGCTGAAGCGGGAATAAATATTTATATCGCCAAAGGTGTGTTCAAGCGCCCTCGTCCTTATAAGACCCGTGCTGACATTGTTCCTTGCATTGGTTTGGAGAGTTCATATGCTTATCCAAGTGGTCACACCACAGTTGCAAGAGTCTTCGCCCGTATTCTTTCCCGAATTTATCCCGAGCGTGCCGAGGCCTTTATGAAGCGCGCGGATGAGGCCGCTCACCATCGCGTTCTTGGTGGAGTTCACCATCCAAGCGACATCGAGGCGGGCAAGAAGCTCGGAGATGTTCTTTCTGACCATGTTATGAAAACCACTAATATCTTGAAAGAAGCGCGAGGGATTTGACTAGAAGTTAAGTCCCCGCTACTCTTCGTTCATGAGGGTTTTAGATCTCTATCAAAAAGTGTCGGAATTTACTGTGGGGCCCAAGGCCCAGGCATTGTCCCATTGTCAGAAGGGATGCTCGCGCTGTTGTTACGTTGATCTTTCCGTCTTCCAAGTAGAATCAAATAATATTGAAAGTTGGTTTCGTTCTCTTTCAGTTGAAAAGCAAAATTCCATTCGTGAGAAATGGAAGATGCCATTAAATTCTACGGAGACTTTTCACGGAGTCGAAACAAAGTCCTGTGTGTTTCTACATGAAGAGGCCTGCACGATCTATGAAGCTCGACCGCTTATATGTCGTACTCAGGGCCTTGCCATGAAGTTTAAAGATGCCGCTGAAGAGTATTTGGATATTTGTCCATTGAATGAAGAGATGCTGGACGAGCTGACTGAGAAGGAAGTTCTTAATCTGGATCTGCTTAATATGATTCTTTCTCAACTAGAAAAAGTCGATGCCAAGAACATTTCTCGTGAACGAGTAAAACTTTCTGATTTAAGGGCGAGACTATGAATCCTATCAGTAAGACCCTGATCATCGTTGGTGTGGTCTTTATTGTTTCGGGTCTCTTGTGGCATTTCTCAGGCGGAAAGATCCCGTTGGGACGCTTACCAGGGGACATTCGAATTGAGAACGAGAACACCAAGATCTTTATCCCAATTACGACGAGTTTACTTCTAAGCGCGCTCTTGTCGCTCATCATGTATTTCTTTAGGAAGTAATCAGGCCGAAAGGATGAGATTTGATTTCTTTTGAAGTTCAGTGAAGACTTCTTCTGGAATCGCTTCTTCCAATGAAACACCAACTCTCAGGTCGAGTGAATTGTCCTTATACTTTTTGATGATTGTATAAACAATTCGGCCAAAGATTGGTTTCTTAAGAACCATATCACTCAGGGCCTTGACCCAGATATGATCATTCGGAAGTAGGGCACGATCGCCGTGATTTGAAATCAAAAGTCCTAATCCATTTGCTGAAACATCGACAATTTTAACTTCCAACGGACAAGACTCGAGACGTTTTTCAATTCGATGAATGGTGGTTTTGACTTCCGTATTATGAGGCATCACGTAGCGATCATCATGTCGAATCGCAATCGCCTTGGCCCCTTTTGGAAGATCGGCCACGATGGTGTCTTCTTTTAAAACATATTGAGTAGGATCGAGATAAAAAAATAAACTGCGATAATTGAAAGTGATTGAGATAGGGCGCTTTTTTTCAATGGGAGGAGCTTCCATCAACTTGATAGTCATTGTTCCATAAACGTCCACGTCCACTCGCTTGATTCCCATCTCCACGGTTGAGTTCGGATTTGATTGAGTGATCTTGCCTCCAAAGAGGACGGCCTTCTCGATAATATGGGGGATATCTTTCTCATTGATAGGACGAAGAGTTTGATCCATGGAAACTTCCTGTCGGGTGGATGGTCGACTCTTATATCGGGACAAATCGGGAAAAAATATAAGGAAAAATTGATTAAATATTTCTAAATAGTTAGCCCCTCGATTGTTCCTTAATCGGAACAGTATATTTTCATTCTGTCTCCTACCGGAGTCATATTAAGAATGGTCTAATACCCCTTAAAGGAACATTTTATGAATCGTCGTTTATTCATAGGGACGTTAATCGGAGGGGCCATGGGAACGGTATTATTTAAGAACATGAAGGGTGAGTCACCTCGTATGCCGACGCTATTTTTGGCCCACGGTTCTCCGATGAACGCCATCGCGGACAACTCTTTTACTCGCTTTTTATCAAATGCGAGTTCCGCGATTCCAACTCCAAGGGCCATTCTGGTGATCTCTGCTCATTGGGAAACATTAGGGAGCAAGGTCCTAAAACTTGAAAGACCTAAAACCATTCATGACTTTGGTGGTTTCCCTGAACCTCTTTATCAAATTCAATATCCGGCCCCTGGAGATGTTGCCCTGGCCGATCGGATTACCAAATTATCATCATCCATTTCAACAGATTCAACATGGGGTCTCGATCATGGGACTTGGTCGGTATTAAAGTTCCTTTATCCCAAAGCAAACGTTCCAGTTTTGCAATTGAGCCTTAATCGCAATATGACTTTCAATGATCATTTATCTTTAGCAAAAGAGCTTGCTCCATTAAGAGATGAAGGTGTTCTTATTGTGGGAAGTGGGAATGTCACTCACAATCTAAGACGCATTTCTTGGACTGAGAATGCTCCGGCCACAGATTGGGCCCTGGAGTTTGATGAGTTATTAAAGAACGCTATTCTAAAACGTGATGAGGATTTTCTCCTCGGTAAAGTAGGGAAGTATCAAAGCCTTTGGAATCTCGCCCATCCATCAGCAGAACATTATCTACCGATTCTTTATGCTTACGGGGCGGCAGATGCTCCTGAAAAAGTAGATTTTATTTTTGAAGGCATGCAGAACGCTTCTCTTTCGATGCGTTCAATGATGTTTACTTAAGACATTTTTCGGATGAGATAATTCTTTAAGCGATCAAGACTTTGTGACCATCCTTCTTCCATGCCATCAAGATAGGTCTTAGCGGAAAGGCTCACGCGTTCTACATCAGCGAATACGGTGAGTCTCGTGCCTTCCTCTACTTCTTCAAAGATCACGGTATTGAGCACCTGAAGAATTGGTCTGCCCGCTTGGTTCAAGGCCTGGCTGGTAAAGATGAGTTTCTTTTTTTCTTCCACTTCATGGAAGGTTCCATCCATTGGATGAATGGTTCCAAAGCTATCTTGCATATGAATGAGAATTTTACCACCGGGGCGATTATCGAGCTGGCAAACGGGATTAGTGAATCCGTGAGGGCCCCACCATACTGCTAATTGGGCAGGATCAGTCCAGGCCGCATAAACCATGTCTATAGGAACCGGTAAAACGCGACTGAAGTTGAGTTTCGGGTTGGTGCTGATATTTTCCAACATGAGGGTCTCCTTAAGTTCTTGGGAGTTTACAGGCCCAATCTCCATAAAACATGGGGTGATGGCCCAGCTCACTGCTGCGAAAAAAATTCTTAGTCTTTAATAAAGTTTCCTATCCGAGAGAGTTTGGACATATATTCCCCGGCCATGAGTTCACGTTATTTTTTTGGTTTATTGACTGTCGCAATATTCGCGCCTTCTATCTGGGGTGCCACGAATCCTTTTGCTCAATACCAAAAAGAAACTCCTACTCAGAACACGAGCTTTTATCCGCAAACACCTCCTTTTAAGTATCCCTTTACGATTTCTGCAGATGTAAAGAACTCAGATCTGGACCTGCAAAAGATCCTAATGGATTATCCGGTTGATACACTTGATCACGTGTCAGAGTTGTATCGTGGTATTCCATTTAGCAGTCAAAAATCTATGTATGAGTATCCTTTTGCGATTCATCCGCACTGGGAATACCTTCCTTATCCTTTTATTAAAAATCTTCCGCGCTCTAATCCGGAGCAGTGGGTGAGTCATTTCGGCAAACGATTAAATAGAACGGTTGGAATCAGCAGTTCTAAGTTCCAGGACGAACTGGATGTTCTGACAGGTACTGAGGCCTTTGCTGGAAATGAATTGAGAGTTTTAAAAACTCCTGCCTCTTACTCAGAGATCCTGGCGAGACTTGAAATGGTGAAAAGCCATGCCTTCATTTCAAGCTTTCTCTTCAACTGTGACAAGGGGACAGAGAGTTTAATCAGTGCCATCGGACGTAAAGCGAGAACCGCCAAGATCTATATCATGTATGATGCTTTCGGCGCAAAATCTGATCCGGGGTGTTCTAAAAAACTAGAACAACTGGGTGCAAAGGTCGTTTTATTTAAGACGAAACTTGGAACTATCTTTCATGAAAAGATGTATGTCTTCGACGGGCAATACGCCATGGTCGATGGACAAAATCTCATCGCGGCCGGAACGTTAAGTAACGGCACGAACAACTTATTTAATGATATTGCGGTCCTTGCGACCGGGCCAATCGTGACGAAAATCGGATCTCACTTCATTGACCTATGGGAAGGTCAAGGAGAGAAGATCTCTCCTGAAGTCAAAGAGATCTATCGTAAGCAAAATGAATTCATCCGTCCTTATTCCAATAAGGCCCTCTTAAAGAGCAATCTTTCTAAAATGAGGGACCAGGGTCTTTGTCGTTTTGTGACAAAAACTCCAGGTAAGAACCAACCGCAAATTTTAAATCTTTATCTTCACACCGCTCGCAACGTGAACTCATACCTGTTTTTCAACTACATTGATCCGAAGTATCGTGATCCTGCTAGAAAAGACGTAGGGGAGAAATTTATTGATGCCGTTCTTGAGCGCGTGAATTTTAGAAAAGAGATTCGTGTGGACATGCTCACCAACGGTTGGAAGAATCCTTTCCAAGTTGAGCTACCGGATGGAATGGCGGCCAATCGTAACCTCATGACTCAGCTTATCCTTGAGCTTCAGAATATCATTACGACTGATCCCCACAAAGACATGACCAAGATGCGTTCTCATCTTCTTAAAAAGGTCAAAACGGACAGTTTCCATTGGTGGTCATACGCTCAGTATATGCACGCAAAAACTCTGATGGCCGATAACGCCTGGACCATCATTGGTTCTTATAACATCAATGAGGGTTCTGAGTATCAAAGTTATGAGTCGGTACTTGCTTGTTTAGACACTGATCTAGCACTTGGTATGCAGGAATCCATTATCCTGGATGCCATGAACTCAATTCCGATACCGCTTAAATAAATTACAGTCTGTCTAAAACTTAGACACCTTCTGCCGACTAACCTCCGCATTCTATTAGGCCAAGGTCTTGGCATCAGTCATGCAATGTCTTCATGAAAAAAATGGAGAGTCATTATGCTAAAACTACTTTCAGTATTGTTGTTAGTTCCGGGCATGGTGTTTGCGGACGCCTTAGATAAGGACTGGAATTTGACGGTGACAACCACCGGCTCGATTTCCAATGAGAAGACATTTGAAAGTAAGGGAGAAGCGAGATTTAATCGTTTGAATACGCTGACGGGATATAGTTACACTTATTACTATCGCGCCTTTAGCGGTCGAAAAGATCAGAACATCACTTATGGTGTCTGGCAGGAAGCGGAGGCCTTTCAGGCCTATTTAAAAGAATGTAATGTAGATGTTCCAACTGATCTTCTTGCCATGAGACTTGGTCTTGATAAAATTTTTAATTCCAAGAACGATGCTGAAGTTAGAAACATCGTTGAAGAGTTGGGCCCTAAATTGTCTTTCGAACAAAAAATCGAATTTGCCGCCGAGATGGGAGGCATCCTCCTTGAAGGCTATGATTTCTCTCGAGCTGATGATGGAGAGTCGAGTGAAGGCATTGTAACTTTAAGACAAATGATCGAGGCCCGTCAGAACAAAAGTTTTGCGGGAGTTTGTCGAGACATGTCTATGGCCATGGCCCATACTTTAAAGGCAATGGGCGTGAAAGATGCTTATGTGGTCGGTTATCAATCCGCAACTGGTGGTCACGCCACGGTTTTGGTTCAAGATCCAAATAACAAGAACAAGACCTACAACATTAACTATAATTATACGACATCGACTGAATCTGCTTCTGCCTTGAGCCACTTAAATCAAAATAGCACTCTTCCAAGTGTGGGAACCAATATGCATATCTATGATGCTGATGGACAGCACTTAACTTCTCTGCCGACTCATCTGGGAGTTCTTTTGCATGAAATGGCAGGTGGCAAGTCCGGCGATTTAGAGCCAATGCTTAGAAGTGAAAATAGTGTAGGATCTGTGGTCTTAGGACATAGAAGTGGTGCAAGTGCCGCTCTGAGCGCAGGTATGACTCCTGATGGTGATAAAGTCCTGGGCCTGAGTGGGATTTATGAGAACGGAAGTGAGATTATTCCTACGAAACTTGGGGTCGTCCTTTACAACAACAAGAAAGACACTAACAACTATGGTGAACTTGAGGCCAATGGAGCGTATTTTGAAATTGAACAAAAAGTACAAACTCGTCCGATGAAATATAAATCTGATAAGGGAGAGGTTTCCCTTCAGGTCTACGGAAAAATTAATTCTCATTACAATGTGACTTATTCCAAGGCCGAAGGACTGACTGAAGGAGATTTGAGTTACTACGGTGGTTTCCTGATGAGTACTGGAACTGAAGTTAATTATACAACGAAGACAGGCAATACGAAGGCCCGTGCCACACTTGCGGCCACAGGTGATTTAGCAAAAAGTGACGTGCGGGATGAGGGCTCTAACTATACGCCGGATTTACGCGACGTAACTGGAACTCTGGCCGTGACTCACAGAATTTCTTCTCATCTCGAGGGTTATGCTGGCATGGCCGTTACGGCCCGACCTGAATTTGGAGTTCAATCGCGCCAGGAAATTGGGATCAGCAGACAAACTGAAAAGTCTCGTATGTCTTTCATTATAGGTCACCAAGGTCAGGTCGCAGGCAGTGCCCCTGCCTTTATACCTGGTTCTCAAAATAATTATTTCTTTGAAGCGTCTTATGGAAACAAGAAAAATTGGAGCGCCTCACTAGGTGGACAATGCACTGTGGATAATAAAAAAGATTGTGGTGTGCGCGCTACAGTGACCTACAAGCATTAATTAAAGCATAGCGAATACCCTTCCTAAAAACTTCTGTCTAACATAGGCAGAAGTTTTGGGAGGTCGCTATGAAAACAGTTCTGTTTCTTTGTTTCCTCATTTTATTTGGACTTAATCTTCAAAGTTGTTCATCAGTTAAAACTCCTGATGAGAACGAGATTAATGCCATGGCATTAAAGTCCTACGAGGAAGTAAAATCAAAAGCGAAAATTTCCAACAATGCTGATTGGACCGCGATGGTCAATCGAGTGGCCTCGCGGATAGCCAGGGCCTCTGGAGAAAATTTCCAATGGGAGTGGATGCTGATAGAAAGTCCCGAGGTCAATGCCTGGTGTATGCCGGGAGGGAAGATAGCGGTTTATACGGGCATAATGCCGGTTTTACAGACGGAAGGGGCCTTGGCCGCGGTCCTAGGTCATGAAGTCGCCCACGCCACCAAAAGACACGGTAAAAAACAATATGCTCGGGCCATGAAAAGTAATATTGCGGGAATTGTAGTTGGGACCGCCACCACCATCGGTGGACAGATTTTTTGTAAATCAGAATCATGTCGAATGCTCACAGGTCTTGGCGGTGCTGCCGCAGGATTTGCGGTGGCCTTCTTTGATCGAAAGTTTTCACGTGGAGACGAAACGCAGGCCGATCAAATTGGACAAACTTACATGGCCCGTGCCGGCTATGATCCGGCGGAATCGGTGAAGGTTTGGGAACGTATGGCCGCGGCCAATCAAGGGAAGGCCCCACCTGAATTCATATCAACTCACCCATCTGATGAGACCCGTAAGAAAAATCTTTCAGAATGGTTACCCGAAGCAGAGGCCGTATATTCCAGCGCTCCTCAAAAGTATGGCACTGGGGAATCAATCAAATAACTTTGCTCAAATCGTTTCGGTATCTCACTTGCAACTTTCATCTTGTCTAGGTGATTGGACTGTATTTGGGCATTTCTGCCCCGAACATTTAAACCCAAGGAGGGGATTATGTTAGTGAGAGATATCATGAATACCAAAGTAGATGTGATTAATTGTGAAAAGAGTGTTTTTGAGGCCGCTGAAATGATGGCCCGTGGTGATTATGGTTCGTTGCCGGTTGAAAAGAACGATAAAATGATCGGAATGATTACTGACCGTGACATCACAGTGAGAGTGGTTGCCACCAAAAAAGATCCTTTATCAACAAAGGTCTATGATTGTATGACTGAGAAAATTACCTACTGCTTTGATGATGAAGACGTGCAAGGAATTGCTGACAAAATGAAGTCTGCGCAAATCCACCGAATCCCAGTTGTGAATCGTGACAAGCGCTTAGTGGGAATCGTGAGTTCAAAAGAACTCGTGAAAAATGCCCACAATCCACGAGTTACTCAAGAAACTTTAGATCAAATCTATCAATAAAAAAGGGGGCCTTGGCCCCCATTCATTACTTCGCCCCTCGACGAGTAAAAGCACGATAAGAAAAATTCACTTCACTGGTGTTAAATCTGGTTTGAACACGGCCCGTGTTCTCCTGATTGCGTACATGCAGAGGAAGTCTGTTATACATATTGCTCTTCACATGGAAGCAATGTTCAGGAGAGTTCTTGTTGGCACGATAGTAAGCGTAAGTCGTCACGGGACAGCTCTTCTTAGAAGCAATGAAGATGTCTGACCATGACTTCATCGTTCTCGTCCCGCTGGTGTAACGACGATCTAGCACACGTTCAACCACTCCTTCACTGGTCTGAACCAATGTGTAAGGAGAAACGTGGAACCACCAGTGGTAGTTGTATCTTCTAATATAGGTGTTAGTGAAGAACATGAAGACCTTTCTTGAAACAAGCCCATACTTTTTCCATTCTTCGTAGGCCCACACATGGGCGCGATCAGTACATTCAGTGTTGGATCTCCAGCTTCTATTCATGCCTGAGAATATTTTTGTGGCCGTGGCGAAATCCGGAAGGACGGTCGCTTCTGGCGCCATCTCTGTTGGCATTGGTTCTTCTTCCGTAGGCATTGATTCGTCCGGCATAGAACTGATGGCCTCAAGCTGGTTGTTCTCATCAACATCAACTGCAATATTCACCCCTGGTTTAAAATCCAGACGTGAAAAGGAAATGCGACCATTTCTTTTCACAATAATCACACGACCACTGTTCAGGAAGAGCAGGTGGTCCTCTCCCTTTTTACCTTGGTCAAATGAGTGAACAGTTCCGTAGTAGCGTTCAGCGAAGACAGACGATGAAAGCATTAACAGGGCAAGGGGAAACAACATCTTTTTCATAGGTCCTCCATTAGGAAAACTAACTTAAACTGTTGTTTGAGAAATTGATTCTCAATTGTTCTTTAAGAAAAATAAGCGGAGCAACCTGAGTATTTTAGTTCATGCTAAAATACAGAACAGAGGAGGCTTTATGATGTACCCAGTTGTATTCGCACTTTTTGCTGCATTGGCCATCATGATTATGTCGGCCTATGAAAATGAATAGAATGCTAGTAAAAATTGGCGAGCTAAATTTTGAGTTACTAACTTCTGCAGAAGAGGAAGAAGAAAAGGTCCTGCTTGAGATTGAAAACGACGCAAGTATGGTCTATGAATCAGTGGATGTGCCTAAGGCCATCCAACTCAGAAACCTGCTTGATGAATTCATTCACCAAGCATCAAAGTGATCTTAAATATTTCATGGCCTCTTTGGCCTTTGAAAGATCGTTTTTAACCGTTAGCAACACAGTCACTGCATCACGACGGTTGATGCGATTTTGCTGAAGCTTTTCGCAAGTAAGTGCCTCAATTGAATCTGTAATGTTGTAGATAGAAACGTGCTGTGGCCACAGATTTGTTCTATCGTTACTGCCGCCTAGACACAATGGAATGTAGTGATCAATTTTATAGTCAGATCTATTGGCCGAGTTCAGAGTGTATCCGAGCTTTCGGTAGGCCGCGAAGATCTCGTTCTTCAATTCAGTCGTTACATCGCGTTCACAATAGGGAATTTGTTCCTGGTAACGGTATTCCGTGGCCAGTTGTGGTTCACAAAATTTACCGGGAGTAAGACGTCTGTCTGCGCGGATAGGATAGTTCGCTGCTAGGGCCTGGGCGGCCAACGCTAAGAATGCTAAGATGGCCAACAGTTTGATTTTCATCCGCTACTCCGATTTGGTTTCATCCATTTTTAACAGAATCTAAAGATTCTTGGAAAATATCGGGATCATAGACTAATTATTACAGGGTTTTTATGCTCATTTTGGGAGGGAACTATGCGATTCTTACTACTTCTGGTGTTGCTCTCATGCGAACGATTAAGACCCATTAATTTAGAGGTCGGAGATTGTGTGATCGGGGAGGGCATGGACATCTGGAAACTGATCCGAGAAGACGATGAGGACCAGGAGTATATGTTCGCCACAAATCCGGTGGAGGAAGGGTCTCTGGTTCAGGTCGTGGGAGACATCTCTACTTTTAAAAAAGTCGAGTGTCCAAACTGAGGGGCCGGTGTAAACTAGTCTCATGAAGCGACTCATTCCTGATTGGCCATTTCCCCATTACATCTTTGTTCCTGGCGAAAATCCTCATCCCAAAAAATCCGGTGGCCACATGGAAGGTCAGGGGGACCCCATTGCAAAACCTTTGGACCTTCATCATCCGGAGCAAAGTGAGTTCCTACGTTATTCCTTGGATCTCTTTAATGCCGAATACTATTGGGAGAGCCATGTGTATTTGGAGGCCCTGTGGAACGCTCATGGCAGAGTAGGAAATGTGGCGGACTTTTTAAAGGGACTGATTAAACTTGGGGCCGCAGGAGTAAAAGTTAAGATCAATCAAAAAGTGAGTGCTACAGATCATTTCTTACGGGCCAAAGAACTTTTCTTTCATGTCATGCAAGCAGAAGGAAAAAACTATTTGGGTTTTGATCTCGAGAAACTCAATCAGGACATTGATTTGGCCATGAGTAGTGAGAACATGAAACTTACGATTTACCCATCATGGGCATAGATTCATAGGAAGTTTGTTTTCTTCGCAGTACCCATTCAAAATAAAATTAATGACCTCTTCAATCCGGGCATTTTTAAGACGATCTTCTGAGATGAGTGAGAACTCAGGTGCTATGGAGTCCTGATCAAAATGCACACGATTTTTTAAATCTAAGGAAGTCGTGTCGCAATCTCTTTCCCCACACCATTCATAGAATGATTTTTGTTTTTCACCATTAAACGGAATAAAACGCATTTTATCCAACATACCGATGGAAGTCGGCAATCTGATATCAGGCATTGAATACATAGTGTGCTGAAGATAGGTCTGCTCATAGGCCACAAACTTTTTCATGAAGAGGACCGGGTCTGATTCCAGATGGGCCGATTTTAAAAGGCGAAAGACCTGATCATATTTTGCTGAACTGAGACCCAAAAAAGTCACGGGCCCTCCGTTCTCCATGAGGTCTGTCACATGATTTTTCCCACAGTGTGAACGAGCAACAAGGCTCCAGGAAAGAGTTTTATAAAGATCTAAGCTGTGAGACATCAGTCTTCGCGAAAGAGTCACAGGAAAGGTCCTGACCGCCGTTCCTAATAAGTCACCGGAGATTAGTGAGCGATCAATATGTCCCAGAGCTTCGTGGGGATGGGCCTCCCAATAATGGTAACGAACCAATCTCCCCAAATGATGAGAGGCATTGGCATAAATATAGCCCATAGAGATACTTGAGCTGTTTTGACTGGTTTTGAATATTTCTAAGTAACTCAATGTCACCAATTGGTTTTTTAAAATGTCCTCATCAAGACCTGAAACATCTGATGCTCGGATGAGTTCATCAATATGCTTTGAAGTAAGCTCAAACCAGAATGAATTTTTTTTTACCTCTGAAGATTGGCAATCAACAGACCCGAGGTCGGGGAGAATTTGTGTCGCACTGAAGGCCTGAGTTGATAGAAGCAAGATGAGGAAAAATTTAAACATGAATCATGATGACTTAGTTAAATTGAAGAGAGAAGCAATGATAGTTTTTGTTATTTTTTGCTAAAGAAATCATAAATCTAATAGTAAGATGAAGTATGACTACGGGCCTAAAAAAACCTCTTCTTCGCGGACATATTCATCAAGAATCTTTCTTTTGCTCTCTGGGCGCTTGTTCCATGCTGGTGGCAAAAGCTTCGAATTCTCATTCTCTTATCGCCAGTCTGGCCTATTCAGGATGTCTAATAGCTCTTTTTGGTATTAGCGCTCTCTATCACCGCCCAAATTGGGACGAGAGGAAACGTGCGATCCTTCGACGGATTGACCACTCCGCCATCTTCCTTTTGATTGCTGGATGTTTTACACCAGTATGCCTTCTGGCCCTTCCGGAGACAGTTGGACTTAAACTTTTGGCGATTGTTTATGTGGCCGTGCTGTTTGGAATTGTGAAATGTATTTTTTGGACGAATGCTCCTAAATGGCTTTCTTGCATTTTGTACGGTTGTGTTCTGTTCTTGTTTGTGCCTTATCTAAAAGAGTTCAATCAGGGCCTGGGATTTCTCAATATGGTTCTCATCTGGATGGGCTGTATTGTTTATTCTATCGGGGCCATGTTCTATGCTTTTAAGCGCCCTAACTTTTTCCCGAACGTTTTTGGGCATCATGAGCTTTTTCATGCATTCACAGTTGTGGGGGCCGTCCTTCACTTCATCGTGATGTATCGACTGATTACTTGATATTAAAATTTTGCAGTTTTGAGCATTTAATCTATTTATTGTCCTAAAATTAGGACAATGATTCTCGATCCTGGCCCCTCTTAATATATCTCTATCGGGTCTATATTCATATTCAACGAACGGTCTTAAAGACCAAACCGGGATTGAATATGAAGACATCTCTACTAAATACATTCGGAATTGGACTAGTACTTAGTGCTTTACCCGCACTCGCTGATGATAGCAAACATATGGTGACCTTCGGGGCCAATGGACTTGGATGGTCAGGCTCAGTTGAACAAATGAGCACAGATAATACTTCTGCATTTGATAGCATTAAGAACATCAGTGACGGCCTTTCTCTTAACTATGCTTATCGAATCACTAAGCAGCAACAAATCGGTTTCTTTTATCAGACCTCAAACTCGGAGATGAAGTTTAAAAACCGTGATGGAAGTGAAACGAAGTCTGAAAGAGAAACGGATGCATATGGAGTCTTTGCTATTCATAACTTTAGCGAGGAACTTAAAAATTCTTTTTATATGGGAATTGGTCTGTCCATGTTTAACGTGGAAGAAGAGGTCTCCCATGATTTTACGAAGGCCGAGGGAAAGGCACCCATTGAAACAGATGATAACGGTCTCAACTATGAACTCACATTCGGCAAGCGCTTTGCTTTAAATGCCCTTAATGTTCAGCAGCTGGCCTATGCTCCGCAGATTTCTGCCTTCTATCGCACTCACGGAAAAGATTATGACGACCAGGGAGTGAAAGAAGGAGTCGGGGGCGTCATTCAACCTATTAGATTTGATTTACTGTTCTAGCATATAACTAACAAAGGAGTTATTTATGAAAAGTCTTTATAATATTGATCCATCTCACAGCTCTGCTAACTTTTCAGTTAAGCACATGATGATTGCAAAAGTTCACGGTGGTTTTGAGAAGATCTCAGGCAAGTTTGCCTATGATCCACAAAACTTAAAAGAAAGTTCAGTGGAAGCGGCGATAGAAGTTGCTTCGATTAACACTCGCGATGCTCAACGGGATACTCACTTAAGAAGTGCGGACTTTTTTGAAGTTGAAAAGTATCCTTTGATGACCTTCAAATCAACTGAGTTTAAACACGATGGAAATAATAACTTGATGGTCACTGGAGACCTTACTATTCGTGATGTGACCAAAAAAGTGACGTTGGTTGTGGATGAACAATCGGCCGAGCATAAGGATCCTTGGGGAAACTTACGCATTGGTCTTTCCGCAAAAACGAAAGTGAACCGTAAGGACTTTGGGCTTACCTGGAACGCGGCCCTTGAAGCAGGGGGAGTCCTAGTCGGTGATGAGATTACAATCACTCTAGATGTTCAGTTTGTAAAAGAAGTAAAATAGACTCATCTATCAGCACTTCATAACTCATATCGAGTTATGAAGTGCTCTTTCTTTTTTAATGACGGGTACGAGTTGGAATTGTGTTTGTTGTTTCAGTGCTCGGTGCAATATCGGTCGGCATTGCAGGAACTTTCCAAAGAATACCGCAGGCAATGGGAAGTGATTCGTGAACGTCAGATTCTCCTTCTTGGCCCATGACTGTTGCAGGTAGTTTCATTTCTTTCTGAACACCTTGAATCAGTACCACTCGACCAGGAAAAGTGAGACCATCATTTTCGCCTAACTTAATGATATTGTCCGTAGGGTCAGTATCAGGTGTTTTTAAGTCGGCAAACATGCGCTCAAAACTTGCTGACTGCTCGTAGTAGTATTTTCCTTTATCATCACTCATTGGGTATTGAGAGCCTCCTCCGGTTTGAGAATCGAGACTACCGTCCAGAGGAATGGAGATTTGGCCAATGGCAATCATGGCCTCGCGCATGTCAATATAAGCGTCTTTGTTTAAGTCATCATTGATATTAGGACAACGACGACCGGTATAAACCGCTTGGATATGTTCAACGTTTTTAGGTCCATACTGGTAGTTTACGATGGCCTTAAAGGAGTCGCCTTCTCGAACCAGGGCCGTCTTACCAACTTGTTTAAAATGAAGATTGTAGTTCATGGGATACATCTGGGCGACGTAGACACCATTGATATTGGAACCATCTGCTTGAATGGTTTCATTCTGAGTAAAACCGGCCCCGGTCGAGGAGGATCCAGAATCTGAACTTCCGCAAGAGGCCAAAAGACAAAGGGACGCAATGGATAAGGTTGATTTTAAGAATGAGTTCATTTTGTTCCTCGCTTTAAGTTTGAGTACAAAAAAACATCTCATCATAAGATGGAAATTTTTTTTGTCCACTTAAGGGGAGTCTTTAGAATGATTAAGGATGCGGTCAGAAATCTTAAAGCGGAGAGGGATTACTTATTACGATTCCAAATGTCCGTGATTTTTTTTGCGAGTTCTTCATCTTTCCATGGCTTGATCATATAGTCATTCGCACCGGCCTGAACGCATTCCAGCACTACTTCTAGTTCGTCTTGTGAAGTAAGAAGCATGATAGGAAGTTTGGCGAAACCGTCGATGTCGCGGACTTGTCTGATGAGATCAATGCCTTTGCCGGTAGGCATATTAAAGTCGGTGATCACAAATTGGATTTGATTTGGCTTGGCGAAGTTTTCTTGAATGATCTTGAAACCTTCATTCCCGCCTGGTGCCTGAATGATCTTAGTGACACCCAGCTTTTTCAACGAAGCAGAAAGCATTACGCGAATGCTTGGAAAATCATCTACGATTAGAAATTGAAGATTACAAATTTCAGGCGGAAAGGCCTTCATGACTATCCCTTAAATGCAAACTCGATATCATCCAAAGTATCTTCTTTGGTGTTTTCAAACCGAGCTATAACTTCTTTAAATTGATTCTCGTCTTTAAGAACCACAAGATCAAGATTTACTTCCCTAATTTTTTTTGCTGCATCGTCAGAAATAATGGGTTTCCCCTTGAGGAAAAGAAGGTTCAAAGTCTTAAATGGCCACTTGTTGGTTTTAAGGAAGCTATAGGCCTTCTTGGAATCTGTAAAACAGATTGCTACCTGGCCCATTTGTTTACCTGCTTGATCGATCTCTTCTGCATTAAGAGTAGGGATCGACGCATAGTCAAAGCGTTCTAGCTTTTCCTTGATTGATTCGGTCAGTTCTGGAGCTGTGTCTACTAAGAATGCTATTTTCATTTTGTTGATGCCGGCAAACGTGTTGGTTGTTGATCGTTCTTAAACTTAAATTTTGAGAAGTATTTATGTTCTTTCGGAAGGTATTTAATTTTCATACCAACAGCAAGTCCATTATCTAATACGTCCTGGTTCCAGCCTTGAAGATATTTCCACATGCGTTTATCACCATAAATTTTTGTGGCGATAACACCAAGGCTTTCTTTATTTTTTACTGTGTGAAACTTATAAGGGCCCGCCAGAGTTTGAAGAAATTTGTTCTTCTTATTCTTGTTTAGCGCCTCAATTTTTTGCTCATTATCATAGACTGTGTGCGCACTCATTCCAGTCGTCTGGGCCATCTGTCTGTCGAGTTCTTTTTGAATAGGGCTTTCTAGCTCAATGATTTGAGTTCCATCATTTTCGATGTTAGTGCTTACAACTTTCGGTGTGGGTTTAAAAACTGCGCATGAGCAGAAGAGAGACATCAAAAATAAGAGTGAAAGTTTTGTGTTCATGGGCCAACTCCGCCTTTTTTTGGCTTATCGGAAGCTGGCCCGTAAAAGTTGAATTTTTCAGGAATTAGAACAGAATGTAACCAAAGCCGATACCTAATCTCAGGGTCTTAAGCTCTGATGGACCATCCATTACGTGGTATTTAAAAAGGGTGTGAAGGTAGAGTCTTTCAGTAAACTTTTTATTCACGTACCAAAGAATTTTATACCCGGTATAGTCGTCAGTGTTTTTGATCCCTTTTGAGTTTGGATCATTTTTAGACACGATACTGTGTGAGAAAGACAGCTTTGTGAAAAAAGGTGTCTTAAAGACATGCACTAGCTTTGAAAAACCGACTGTTCCGTAAAGTACTGTATTTGAGTCTAGAAGAATTGTGCGGTCTTGTTGAATCCCACCCATGTTAAAAGTCGAGAAGCGTTCGTAGTCCACACCAAAGTAGCCCGTAAAGTTTTGTTTTACGAAGCGATACTCAGGATAAAACGTCAGACCTAGTTCCGGGTCTACCTTTACGTTTTTATCATCCAGGTTATTGGCAGAGGCGAGTAGGTAAGAAGCGTAAGCACTTGCTTGAAACGACCATAGAGATTGTTTCGGATAATAAGACGAAGAAAGACCGAGAGTGACTGGGCTGTTTTGGTAGAACTCAACTTCCGCAGTGGCCGGATCTTTTTGAGTGAACTTACCATATGAGGCCATATAGAAAATGGAGGCCTTAAGACCTTCAGGAAGAAAGCCCGGACCTGAGTTCTCAGTTTCGTTCTGAGCAGCGGCCTTTTTAAGATTCACTTTCATTCCATCAATGTAGGCCTGGTACTTCGACATGTCCAAGTACTCATACTGGATATAAAGGTCAATCATCGAACCCGGTTCAAGTTTGTTCCAGTCTTTTACCTCTGGATTACCTTTGAAGGTCCTTTGAGTCATCGGAGTTTGCTTGGTAATGATACTGTTGGGATAAACGAAGCGCTTGTAGATCTTGGCGAGAGTATCGTTTTGTTCAACCAAATATTTCAGCTTGTACATTTTTTTGGTTTGTTCTTCCTGACCGATTGCGAGGGTCGAAAGCAAGAGCGCGAGCGTTAACAACAAGAACTGCTTCATAGATCCACCATTGGAGAAATTGGGAAGATTAGCTCTCCCGTTTGAGAATATTCTGTTTCCTGGCCCCAAACGTCTTGAACTTTTACGCGGTAAAAGTATTTACCTGAACGGTTACTGATCCAGTTCACTGTTGTGCCTTTAACTGCATGCTTGAAGACCGGCTTCTTCAAAGCAGCGTCGGCAAACACTTCTAGAGTGTAGCTTTTGGCATTTTTGTAAGGAACAAGCTTAATGACATGATTAGGCTTACCGTTCACTTCTTCATATTCAATGATCTGTTGGGCAATGATTCCTGGAGTTGTTACTTTTGGAAGGGCCACTTCCAATGGAACAGAGGCCGAAGGAGTAAGGAACTCAGCAGAGTCTTCTTTTGGAAGAACTCGCCAGAAGTAGTTACCCACATTCGGTAGATTGATGATTTCGGCATTGGCGGGAGTGTTCTTTTCTACAATAAGTTTTTGGAAGTTCGGGTCTTTTGCGACTTGAACTTTAACTTCTCTCACACCTTGAGGTTTTACCCAAGATAGAGTGGCCTGTTTACCTTCAGTTGAAATCTCTTGGCGCTTCTCATAGTTTTTAGAGACCTGTGCCACCGGTGTTGTTACGACCATTTTCGCAGGAGGTGAAACAAGAGGAGGGTTATCTGAACTCTTGGCACGTACATAGTACACACCCGGTTTTTCCATCACGATCGCTTTCTTACCTTGTTCGGCCGGAACTTTCTTAATGATTTGCGAGAAGTTTTGCTCAGGGCTAACTTCAAACACAATCGGAGAGTTGTTGAGCTTGTTCTTAACATTGTAATCAGCAGGGGACTTCACAGGAACTGATTGGCTTAACTGTTCGGCCGGAATTGAAAGGGCCTCTTCAAGTTTGATGTCCAATTTCATTTCGTCACTTGGATATTCTTGGCCACGTTGAATCAGGGCAACTTGGATACCGTAAATTCCAGCATCATTTAGAGGGAAAGAGAATTTATTACCTTTCACCATGACTGATTGTTCACCAGTTGGTGTTTTTAGGATCACGCGATAATCAGCCGTATCTGAACCGGCCCATGAAATAGGGAGGACCTCACCGCGAACATAAGTTCTGTCGGTGGCAACGCTTTGAAGTTGAGGTCTATTATAAGGAGAGACGCGGAAGCTGCTTCTACCAAGAGACTGGCCACTTGAACCAGTTAGTTCAAGAGTGTAGCGACCTGGATTTGGAGTTTTAATGGTAATAGGACCATTGAAATTCTGAGAAGCAACTTTATTTCCATTGGCGTCTATAAGAGTCGCCGTTCCTGAGTCATTTCTTCTTAAAGTGAAATCGATCTCTTTTATGATATGAGGATCAATCACAGTTCCTTGCTTAGGATCGTTCAGGATATTTTGAATTTCTGATTTGGCCACGATACCGGTTTTAGAGCTTACGATTTCTTCACCGGACTTCACCTGAACTGACTTACCAGTTTCAACATCAATGATCTTGGCAGGGGCAGTTCCTTCAACTTTCAACTGACCTTTTACAAGCTGAATTTGGTACTCATTGTCCTGAACTTCGATTCGAATAAGCGATTGAGGGCCGATGATAAGTTTTGAGCCTGATTCAAATGCTACAGTGGCCGATGCCTTCTCATCCGTGAGGATTTGGTCACCATTATAAAGAGTGTCCCCTTTAATAGTGTCAATCCAGGTGAGAGTTCCGGGAATCTTTCTCTTCGATTCAAACTCTAACCCCTGGATCTTGGCCACTGGTTCAAGTTGCCTTAGAGGCGGGACCTGAAATGGATTGTACTTGAACAGCACCACGCCACCTATAATGAGTGACGAACCCAAAACTAGAGTAAACCCATCGAAGGAGAAAAAACTTTTCCCCTGTTGTTCTTCATCAGTGATATTATAATGTGTATTAATCATTAATTAATATTCTATATCAAATTGAGATCAGAAACTATGGGCGAAAATTTGCAGGCAACAAAAATGAAGGGCATCGGCCTTAAAGCAAAAACCCTACTAGGGCTGTCGGCTTTGCTTCTTGTGGCGATTGCGGGAATTCTTATCTTCACCAACCTCTTATTGATCTCTGATAAGAAGGCCTACGTCTTTGAGAACGTTCTCTCGAACGCGGAGAAGGTGAGGAACTTAATTAATGAGAACATTCAGAACTCACTCTTCCAAGCAGAGTCTCTGGCGATGTTATCGCAGAATGAGAACCAGAACCTTAAGACGTTAATGGATCGTCAGGAACTCGTAGATGGACTCTATTTTAGCTTTTCTGGCGAGGCCAATCGCAAGACGCTCATGAAGACGACCTTTCCGAAAAATTCTGAAAGCTATTTCGATTTTGTGTCTAACTGGATTGAAGACGCCAAACCATCGAACGCTCTTGGGGTGACGGTAAAAAAGATCCCTTCAAAGAACACTTTCGAACTTAACTATCGTGATGATCAAAAACATTTGGGCCTCCTTATTAATATGGACAACGTCTGGAGCCAGATTTCCGGAGATACTGTCTTCTCATACACGGTTGTCGACGGAAACAAGAGACCACTTTGGACCTCTGGTGAAAACCTCAATGACTTTCCCTATGAAGATCTGATTCAGGCCAACGGTGCTTCAGCTTCTAAAGAAGTGAGCATTGGAGATGAGAAGTACCTGGTGGCAGTTTCAAGTCTGCCCAAGCTTGGCATCCATGTTATCAGTTATATTTCTGCTAAGAAGGCCTATGCCGTCGTAGGTGACTTGAGTGTAAAGACCATTTCTTTTGGTCTGGTTCTCCTGGGTTCATCTCTTATCCTGGGTCTCTGGTTCAGTAAGCGTCTGACAGGTCCGATTGAAGCTCTTATGGAAGGGGCGAATTTCGTGGCCCAAGGAAACTTTGATCACGAAGTGGAAGTAAGAACGCGAGATGAACTTTCTGTTCTGGGAACGCGCTTTAACTTTATGAGTGGCAAGATCAAGGACCTTTTAGGTGAAAAAGAAATCATCATTGAAGAGTTGAAAGAAGCGAACATCAAGATTGAAGATTACTCTAAGAACCTCGAAAAGAAAGTAGAAGAGCGTACCCGTGAATTGAAATCTGCCAACGACTTCATTCAGGCGATGATCGACTCTCTTGACCAAGGTCTATTTGTATTTGGTCCGGATCTTAAATGTTCTCCCGTTTATACGAAGGCCTGTGAAACTCTGTTCAGAAAATCTCCAGCGGGCCTTACTTATAATGAAGTGCTTGATGTGCCTCAAGATCAAAATGCCCGTATCGAGAAGTGGGCAAATATCATGTTCAGCGAGAAGCTTCCGTTTGAGTCGGCGGCGACTCTGGGTGTGAATGAAAAAGTCTATGGTGAGAGCATTGAAAGTGACGATTACTCGATGCTGAAGCTTCACTATCATCCAATGAGAGATGAAGAAGAAAAAATCTCTAACGTTGTCGTGGTAGCAACAGATAAAACAGACGAAATGCGCGCCATTGAAGAGACAAGAAAGAAAGAACGCTACGTTGAAATGATCTTTAAGATCCTGGCGACTAAAAAACAATTTATCGAGTTCATTGGAGAGGTCGATGGTTACATCAAATCTCTTGATGAAGTCATTGAAGCTCCACAACCTAGCTATGACCACGCGATGCTCATTTACCACTCGTTCAACGGTGGTTTCGGTATGTACGCGGTGGATTCTCTTGTGACTGAAGCGCGTAAGTGCGAGCAGACCGTGGTTGATATGAAGAAGAAGGGCGTGCTTAATCACCAGCTTCTGATTGATCAAAAGAACGCTTTCAAAGAAAGTTATCACCGCTTTAAGCAGGAGACTTTCGACACTCTTGGTTTCAATTCAAGCACGGTTGAAATTGACCAGGCGATCCTTCTTTATATTAATGACCTTGTTCAACAAACTGATAACCGTGAACTTAAGCATGTCTTCAATGAGAAGATCATGAAGGTGCCAGTGGAAGAGTTCTTTGTTCCTTATAAGAAGCTTCTTGAATCTCTTGGGCCTAAACTCGGTAAAGAGTTCGCTCCACTTGTTGTTCACAATGGTGATTTGCGTGTGGATCCTGATTCGTACCGCGAGTTCTTTTCATTACTTGTTCACTTGTTCCGTAACTGCGCTGACCACGGTATTGAGGCCCCTCATATTCGTGAAGAACGCAATAAGACCATGGAAGGTAACATTCAAGTTCATGTGGGAGTTGAAGGTGAGGGGTCACGTCTTAAGCTTGTCGTTGAGGACGATGGAAACGGAATTGATCCGGCGAGAATTCGTAAGAAACTTCAGGAGAACAATCCAAACAAGTCATTCACGGAAGAAACAGATCAAGACATTATTTATCACATCTTTGATCAGGACTTCAGTACTGCCGAGCAAGTGACAACCATTTCCGGCCGTGGTGTGGGAATGAGCGCGATTAAAGACATTGTTGATCGTATGAACGGTCAGATTAAACTGGAATCAGTTGTCGGTAAGGGAACAAAATTTATTTTTGACCTGCCGATTTCTTATTAAACACTTCCACGATTTTCGCTTCAATAGTTTTAGGGTTGAACGGCTTCAGCACATAGCTGCTGGCGCCGGCCTCAACCGCTTCCAGAATCGTGTGTAATTCGTTCTCTGAAGTTACCATGATCACCGGAATCGTCTTGTAAGCTGCGATACCGCGAAACTGTCTTAGAAATTCAATTCCATTACAATTTGGCATGTTGATGTCGGAGAAAACCAACTCGAAAGGCTCTGTTTCCGCGCATTCATTCGCTTTTTCGTATCCCTGTTTTCCATCTACGGCCTGTGAAATCTTGGTAAAGCCGAGAGATTTAAGGGCTGCAATAAGAGCATCACGAATGGTACTCATATCATCTAGGATTAAAACTTTTTTGCTCAGAATATTTGGATTTATCATGCGCAACTTATCGGCACGTCTTTCAAGATAGTTAGATAATTTTTAAAAGATACCTTACAAAATTAATTAAATTTTATAGGTTACTGTTCTTTTATGAGCTTAGCTTTAAGATTTCCACCCATTGGACAAGACTCTGAATATTTCTTCTTTAGGGCCTTCTTTTCACGGGAAGGTTTCAAAGAGTCCAATTTTGTCTCGATCTGCTGACATTCAATGTCCTGCTTAATTGAGGCCTCATAGTGATCTTTATAGCCCTCATAGGTCTTCTTACGATCAATATTGAAAATGATCTCTTGAAGATCTTGCGCCTCATTGCCCGCGATATCAAAGATAGTGGTCGGTCGGAGTTCTTCGAAGAAAACTTCATCGGGAGCTTTTTCGAGAGAGGCCGTAGGAAATTTCCCGGCCTTAATGTCTTTTTGATTAATGCGAAGAAGAACTGGAACAATTGTCGTCTGGTCTTTCTTCACAAGAGACATGTCCATTGACACCAGTACCGGAATGTCATCATCAAAGGCCGCATTATCAACGGCCTTTACATAAACGTTATAAATATCATCTGAGGTCTGGAAAATGTGATTACGCCCATCAATGGTGCAGGTCACGTTGTGCTTACCAGAAGGAACAATCAAAAGCTCATTTAAGAAAGCACAGTACTTAAGAGAAGCTTCCTTATATGTGTTTTTCTCAGGGGAACTTGCCACACAAGTCCCGTGAATTTTTCCTTCAACTGTTTTTAAATCCTTACAAGTGATCTTGAAGTCTTCGCCTAAAAGAGAAGTGAACAGCATGAAGGTGTTATTCAGAACATCAACATAAGGAAAGTTCTCAGTGGTGTGAGTGGTGTGGGCCTTAAATTCAGACTCAAGGTTCTTTAAAAGTTTTGGCCCGGGAATTTTGAAAGCGTCTTTTGTTTTTGCAGTACGAACGCAGCGTTTATCATAGGCGACCTTGGTGATAGCATCAGGTGCAAAGCTATTGAGGAAGCTATAGCGATCTTTTAGAAGTTCGCAGTTTTTTTCCACATCTTCTTCAAGTTTCTTGGTGATTCCGATGTAGGTATCAAGGGTCTTATTGCGAAGATCCTTGAGATCATTCCGATGAGGCATGGATTCTAAGGCCAGGCCCAGAATTTTAAGTGCCAATGAAGAGTTTTCACCTTCAAGGGCGCTATTGGCCGCTAATCGAGCATCCATCGCCGCCTGGTGAGCAAGGAACACATAGGCCTCACTTTCCTTATCTTTAATCTCGGCCAACCGTTTCAATGAATGAGGAACATCCGTTTGAGCATAAAGAGGAAAGATAAAACAGGCCGCCAGAATGATGAGGATTTTCATTTCAAAATGGTAGGTCTAAAATACCGATATGAAAATACTCCATGACCCTAATTCAAACTTACACCTCACTAAATACGGAATTCAGGTTCCTTTGGCGGACGACCGCGATTTTAAGGTCTATGATTTTCTAAAAAATAAGGGCATTCCCGTCACCATGAACTTTACTCAGAATGTAACTCTGACTAAAGAGGACATTGCTCAGGTCCATAATGCTGAGTTTATGGCGAAGCTTTATGGGACCAAAGAAGAACTTCGTCAGGAAATTATTAAGTGCTATGAACTCATCAATGAGAAAGGTGAGTATCACCGTTACGATCCCAATGCTGCGAAGGCACCTCTGGAAGAATTGTTTGATTCGGTACTTTTAAAAACAAAAGGAACCATGTTTGCCGTTCAGGAAGCATTGAAGACCGGTGCTTGCTTTTTCCTGGGCGGTGGTTTTCACCACGCCATGAGTTTCGGTGGACGGGGTTTTTGTCTTATTAACGATGTGGTGATTGCTTCTCGTTGGGCCCAGAAAAATCTTAATGTGAAGAAAGTATGGGTGATTGATGTGGACGCTCATAAGGGTGATGGTACGGCGGAACTTACCCACAACGACCCAACGATTAAAACTCTTAGCATTCATATGGCCCAAGGCTGGCCACTTGATAGTGGTTCACAGGACAGTCCTTGGTTTATTCCAAGCGATGTTGAAATTGGTATCAAGAGCGGCGAGGAAAAAACCTATCTTCCTCGTCTGAAAGAGGGACTTTTAAAGCTTGAATCTGAAGGAAAGCCGGATCTCGCAATTGTGGTTCAAGGCAGTGACCCTTATGAGAAGGACCGTCTTCCCAGTGCCAGTCTCTTAAAGCTAACTAAAGAACAAATGCTCGAGCGGGACCTTCTGGTTTACAATTTTTTGAAAGACCGAGGCATTCCTCAGGCCTATGTAATGGCCGGAGGTTATGGAGAGCATGTTTATGAAATTTACTGTCAATTTTTAGAGGCAGTTTTTAAAAAATAATCCCGATTAAATATCTCGGAATTTTCTTCTTCTACATTTCTTTTTCCTGACTCCGAAAAGTATACCGAGGTAGTATGAGCTTTCGAGTCAATACAAACGTAAGTGCCCTCGCTTCGCAAAGAGCGATGAGCAAAGTGAATAAGGAGACTGAAGAGTCTTCTGTGAAGCTTAGTTCCGGGCAAAGAATTACAAAAGCAGCAGACGATGCTGCTGGCCTCGCTATTTCCGAAAAACTAAAAGCGGAGATCCGTTCATCTCGTCAGGCCAACCGAAACGCCAATGATGGTCTATCACTCGTGCAAGTTGCAGAGGGGGGACTGGAAGAATCATCGAGTCTATTGACTCGCATGCGCGAACTCGCGATCCAGGCGGCCTCTGATACTCTGACTGATAGTGACCGTATGAAATCCAGCATGGAATATGAATCGATCAAAGATGAATTAGAGCGACTTTCACAGACCACGGAATTCAACGGTAAAAAGCTTCTGAACGGTTCTGGCCCTCGCTTAGATTTCCAAGTGGGTGTCGGAGATAACACTGCTGATGATCATATTAGTTATGATTCAAAATCCATCAATGCTGGCATTCAGTATCTGGGAGTGGCCCACGCTTCCATCAGAACAAAAAGTGGTGCTCAGCAAAGTCTTGCGGCCGTTGATAATGCCATTAATAAAATTTCCGGACATCGCTCTCTTTTGGGTTCCATCCAAAATAGATTGATTACGAGCTCAAACAATCTTGGAATCTATACTGAGAATATGAGTAAAGCGAACAGCCAGATCCGAGATGCTGACTTTGCTCTGGAAACTTCTCAACAAGCACGCAATTCTATTGTGGCCTCTGCTGGAACTGCGGTCATGGCCCAGGCCAATATGTCAGGACAAAACGCTTTAAAACTTGTTGAGTAAACCCAATTAATTCAAGTACTGTTTCTTCAGTCAATGACCACGGTCACTGACAGAGAATTTTTTTTCCTCACAATGGGCTCGAGGTGTTTATGAAATCATCTGAGTCATATAGTGCGGTCATCCTAGACCTCGACGGTGTTCTCACCGATACCCGTAATCTTCATTACGATGCCTGGAAGCAGACCTTCGATGAATATTTAAGGAACTACGGTCAAGGACCGTTTTCTCCCAAAGAATATGAGCAGTATGTGGATGGAAAACCACGATCCCAAGGGATTCTTGATTTTCTGATCTTCCGGGGCATTCCCATTACTTCAAGTGAGCTACAAAAACTTGGTGAAAGAAAAAATAAACTCTATCTTTCTGAGTTAGATCAATATGGGCTGGTGGTTTTTTCAGATGCTTTAAGGTCGCTTAAAAGGTGGAAGGAGCGAGGCGTTCCTCTGGCGGTGGTTTCATCCAGTAAGAATACATCAAAAATCTTAGATCGTTTGGGCATTCGAAATTACTTTAATGTCGAAATGAACGCCCTTAAAGGTGAAGAGCTTCATTTGCAAGGAAAACCAAGTCCTGATTTTTTTCTAGAGGCCGCGAGAAAACTGAATAAAGATCCCGAAGAATGTATTGTGGTGGAAGATGCGGTCTCAGGCATAGAGGCGGGGATTGATGGAAAATTTGGATCCGTGATAGGAATTGCCCGTCCCGGTCAAACTGGTGCAAAAGAGCTCTCAAACGCAGGCGCTGATTTTGTCGTGAATTCTCTGGAAGAGATCTTTGATCTGAAACCAAACCTTCTTAAAAACTGGAGACGTTTTGCGAAGTTCATCAATGGCAGGGAAATGGCGCTCTTCTTAGATTTTGATGGAACTCTAAGTGAAATTGTTCCTAATCATACTGAGGCCCAGATGGTGGAAGAGATTCGTCCTATCCTTACCAGAATAGCTGAAAGTATAAAGGTCGCCATCATTAGTGGCAGAGACCGTCAGGATGTAAAAGCAAGAGTGGGGATTGATGGCGTTTTCTATGCCGGTTGCCATGGTTACGATATTAGTGGCCCCGGTTGTTTTCATTTCCAAGTGGAAGAAGCGGAAATTGCTTCCGAGGAAATGTCTGAGGCTATTCAGAAGATTGAGGGCCTTAAGAATAAATATCCCGATCTTTCCATTGAAAAGAAGAAATATTTTACGGCCGTTCACTATCGACAAGTCCCAACATCTCTCCATTCAAAACTTGAGAATGAAATTAAGAACCTGATCAAAGACTATAAGAAATTAGAACTGCGCAAAGGTAAAATGGTCCTGGATCTGGCCCCAAGACTTAAGTGGAACAAGGGCGAGGCGGTGAAAAAACTTTGTGATGTTTTAGATCTTGAGCCTGGCAAGACGGTGGCGGTTTATATCGGTGACGATCTCACGGATGAGGACGTTTTTTGCGAACTCCAATCATGGGGAGTGGGCATCAAAGTAGGGATAGAAGGAATGGCCGGAACTTGTTCTGAGTATTCACTTAGAAGTCCAAGCGATGTTGTGACCTTTTTAAGTAAGATTGAAGAAACATTCACTCGACAGGAAAAACAATGGAGACGTGGAGCATAGCCTATGATGAATGGGACCCTAAGGAAGAGCGATTAAGGGAGGCCCTGTGTACTCTAGGAAATGGCTATTTTGCGACTCGTGGAGCGGCCGAGGAGAATTCTGCAGGTGAATATCATTACCCCGGGACTTATCTTGCAGGAGGATTTAATCGTTCTCTATCGAAAGTAGGTGACCGCCAAGTCCGGAATGAGGATCTTGTTAATTGGCCCAATTGGATTCCCATCACATTTCGACATATCGGGGAAGATTGGTTTGATCTCTCGCAGGTTGAAATTATCTCTTATCAGCAAGAACTCAATCTGAAATTTGGAATGCTTTCAAGAAGTGTTTTATTCCGGGACCATCAGGGAAGGGAGTCATTGTTAAATGTAGATCGGCTGGTCAGTATGCATAATCAGCATGTGGCCAGCATTCGATGGAGATTAAAAGCGAAAAACTGGTCAGGCAAAATTGAAATTAAAAGCTGGTTAGATGGTGGGGTAAACAATTCGGGTGTTCATCGTTATCGTGATCTTAATTGTGATCACCATTCCATAAGAAAATTTCTGGAGATAAATGAAGAATGTTTTTGCATGGAAACCATGACTCATGAGTCAGAGATCGTCGTTGCTCAGGCCATTCGCAATCGTCTTTTTATAGACAAGAGTGAAGTGTTTCCTCATGAGTGTTGGAAAACAGAAAGAGGGATTGGACATGTGTACTTTGTTGATTGCGATGAGGAAAAAGAGATCCACCTCGAAAAAACAATGACTCTGTTTCATTCTCGAGACCGCGCCCTAAGTAACCCTCTCTATGAATCGCAGCGTCTCATAGGACAGTTAAAGGACTTTGCAGAGATTTTTGATTGTCACAAAAAGGAATGGGAGCGACTTTGGAATCTTTGCGATATAGAGCTTTCAGATAATCCTCGAGAAACGAAGCTCCTCCGTTTTCATATTTTTCATCTCATGCAAACAGTGTCTCTTCACAATATTGATATTGATGCCGGAGTTCCCTCACGAGGTCTTCATGGAGAGGCCTATCGAGGGCACATTTTTTGGGACGAAGTCTACATCTTTCCCTTCTTGAATGTGCGTATTCCTCAGTTGACCAGGTCATTACTTCTCTATCGCTATCGAAGATTAGATGAGGCCCGACTGAATGCCCTGGTCGATGGCCATCCGGGCGCTCTGTATCCTTGGCAGAGTGGAAGTAACGGTGAAGAAGAAAGCCAACTCATGCATTTAAATCCGGTATCAGGTAAATGGATTCCGGATTCCACTTATCTGCAACGTCACATCAATACCATCATTATCTACAATATCTGGAAGTACATCCAGACGACTAATGATACTGAATTTCTCTCCTTTTTTGGGATTGAGATGATGCTTGAGATCTGTCGCTATTGGGCAAGTAAGATGACCTACAATATCAATCGAGACCGATATGACATCAAAGGGATCGTGGGACCAGATGAATTTCATACTGCCTATCCGGGGTCATCCGAGTTAGGGATTAATAATAATGCTTACACCAATTTTATGGTGTCCTGGTGCCTCAGAACAACAGTGGAAATGTTTCGTACTTTACCGGTTAACCGACGCCGAGACATGCTCAATAGTCTTGCTCTTCCCAATGATGAGTTGGAGAGTTGGCTTGAGAAAAGTCGTAAGCTCTACATTCCCATCCGTCAGGACGGCATCATCGAGCAGTTTGAAGGGTTTGAAAAATTGAAAAATCTCAATTGGGATCACTATAAAAGTAAGTACGGGAACATTCAGCGAATCGACAGAATTCTTGAGGCCGAAGGGGACGATGCTAATAACTACAAACTCAATAAGCAGTGTGATGTCTTGATGATTTATTATCTTTTCCTCCCGGACGAGCTCCAAAAAAACTATGAGTGGTTGGGATATCATTTCGATCCCGATAGCATTGTTAAGAACATTCAGTACCATTTATCATTGTCTTCAAATGGTTCGACCTTGAGTCGGGTGGTTCATTCATGGATTCTCTCACGCTATGATCTGGATCTTTCGTGGCACTGGTTCCAGCGTGCGCTGGAGAGCGACATTTCAGACATTCAAGGGGGAACAACTCAAGAAGGTATTCATTTAGGTGCGATGGCGGGAACAGTTGATCTGGTTCAACGATGCTTTACCGGTATTGAAGTGAGAGATGACGTCATCTGGTTATTACCTCATATCCCCAGTAAAATCTCATCCATGAATTTACGGGTCCGTTTCAGAGGACATTCAATTTTGATTCAGTTTAAAAGGAATGAATGTAAAGTCAAAATTGAACGAAGCTGGATGATTCCTGGCAAAATAGGTTTCCAAGGCAATGTCCATGAATTTAATGAGGGAGACGAATTTACTTTTGTTTTTTCAACTCATCAGCAAAAATTTTTTACTGACAAAATATCTTCTGCATCGCTTTAAGCAATTTTGTGACCTGCAGATTATTGATGTAGTAATAGGAGAAATTCTTTTCTCTCCTCAGGCCAAGAAGACCTTCATTTTGCATTCGTTTTAAAAATTGAGAGGTGTGCGACTGAGAGAGTCCGACCGCCTCTTGAATTTCTGAGACTTGTTTTTCGCCATCACTTAAATAACAGAGAATCAGCAATCGCTGGGGGTGGGCGAATTGCTTTAATAGTCCCGCAACTTCTTCGCATTGATCTTGCATTAATTCTATATCCATACCGACCTCATAATACTAACTGTGGAATAGGCCACCACAAGTGTAAAGACGATTTTTCTGGTCCTTAAAAATTTAGCAGGGATTTTTCTTATAAGAATGACCGATGCTATTGAGCCCAGAATGATGAGAGTGAATTCAGTGGGAGTGACTATGTCTTTGGCCTCTTGCCATTGAAAAATAAAGGACATGATTGAAACCAGTAAAATGCTTGCCAGACCATTGCCCAACGCTTCTTGATAGTTCATACCATAAAAGCGGATGAGAATGGGCATAAGAAGCACTCCACCTCCAAGACCGGTCAATGTTGTTATCATTCCTAAAGTGAGACCGATTATAATTGATTTCACCAGACTCTGCCGCAAATTGATTTTTCCAATTTCGTAACGCTCATTCCAAACACCGATTAAGCTGTATATCGCGATGGCGATGATAAGAACCGCGACGAAGTAATCCGGTACAAGATTTTTAAGAGGCAAAGTAAGTACATTACCAATACCTCCTCCTGCAGCAAGAATGAGAATGAGGCGTAAATTTAGTCTTGGTCTCACGCCTATTAAGTTTATTAAAGTGCTGATTATAACGATGGCCAGTGAAAGGATAGTGGCTTTTTTTAATGTGAGACCTAAAAGACCGATCAAAAGAGGAATCGAAATAAGTGCCCCACCAGCGCCAGTGAGCCCCATGATTAATCCAACAGTTAGTCCTATCATCATGTAAAGGAGCATGGTTTTTCCTTGATTGTAATCGTTATTTATAATATTATGATTTTGTAATATTTCAAGTCAAAAGAGGTCCTCAATGATGGCAATATTAGGTGGAGCGATTATCGGGATTGCGGCGAGTTTACTGCTTCTTTTTGATGGAAGAGTAACAGGTATTAGTGGAATCACCGCAGGGGCCATAAAGTTAAACACCCCAGATCGAATGTGGCGAGTTTCATTTTTACTTGGTCTGATTATCGGTGGAGTTGTCCTGCGTATCATTCGACCAGAGGCCCTCACGATCGTTTCAGAGGCCATTCCCACAGATTATGCGATCGCCGGATTTTTAGTTGGATTTGGCACGGTACTGGGAAGTGGTTGTACTTCTGGACATGGAGTCTGTGGATTGTCGCGACTCTCTGTCCGTTCACTAGTGGCCGTTGTTATTTTTATGGGGACCGCGATGGTTTCTTTATTTGTCTTTAAGACACTTCGAGGTGGAATATGAAAAATATTGTCGCCTTTTTCTCCGGATTAATTTTTGCTTTAGGGCTTGGTATCAGTGGAATGACCCGACCGGATGTCGTAAAAGGTTTTTTGGACATCACTGGTAATTGGAACTGGTCTCTCATGGGAGTAATGATTGGGGCGATCCTGGTTCATAGTATTGCTTATCGACTTATTATGAAGCGAAAATCTCCCATATTAGAACGAGAGTTTTATGTTCCAACGAAGAAAGGTATTGATGCCCGTTTGGTTCTTGGGGCCATTATCTTTGGAGTCGGTTGGGGTTGGGGAGGTATATGTCCTGGCCCTAGTATCGTTAACCTTGCCGGAGGGGCGACAAGCATCGTTATTTTTGTTCTATTTATGTTACTTGGCATGAAAGTCTTTCAATGGTTTGATAATAGGGTCCTATCGAAATAAAGCGAGGCCTTTATGCAAAATAGTCCAATCTTTTATCAGCTTTTTGAAAAAGATTCCTCGACCTATACCTACCTTCTGGGCGATGTAAAAACCGCCGAGGCCATTATTATTGATCCGGTTTCTGAGACGGTTGAAAGAGATTTGAAACTCATCAATGATTTGGGCCTCAAATTAAAATATATTCTTGAGACCCATGTTCATGCGGACCATATCACCGGCTCTGGTGTCCTTCGCAATCGAACTGGCGCTCAAATTGCCTTGGGCGCGGCCAATGATTCGAGTTGTGCCGACATTTCTTTGAAAGATGGCGACGAGATTAAGTTTGGGGCCCATAAAATTACCGCGATTGAAACTCCCGGTCACACTAAAGGCTGCTTGACTTATTTTTTGGATAACATGCTTTTTACAGGGGACACTCTTCTTATTCGCGGATGCGGTCGAACTGATTTTCAAGATGGCTCTTCGGAAAAACTCTTCCATAGTGTTCGAGAAAAGATCTTTTCTTTCCCTGACTCGACCTACATTTATCCGGCCCATGATTATAAAGGCTTCACAAGAACAACTGTGGGAGATGAGAAAAAGCTAAATCCTCGTCTTAAATTAGAGAACACTAAAGAAGATTTTGTGAAGATCATGGCCAATCTTAAACTTGATTACCCTAAAAAAATCCAAGTCGCTGTGCCGGCCAATATGCAGTGTGGTATTAGAGCATCAATGAATGAGTGAGAACAATTCCTTTAGCGCGGCATCCGAAACCGTCGAACGCAATCATTGGCAGACTTTAAAGATTCTTGGGCATTACTTATGGCCCATGGATCGTAAAGATCTTCGAGTTAGAGTGGTTTTTGCTTTGTTCTTTCTTGCTGCTGGAAAAATATTAAACGTTTATGTTCCTTTTCTTCTAAAATCGTCTATTGATCAACTTTCTCCGGCCACCAAGGTCTTGGCCCTTCCATTTGGACTTATCCTGGCCTACGGTAGTGCGCGATTGCTGGTAGGAATCTTCGAAGAGTTACGAGACCTGATTTTTGTGAAAGTAGAACAGCATGCTCAAAGAACCATTGCTCTTCATACCTTTCGCCATCTTCACAATCTTTCACTTGATTTCCATTTGTCACGACAGACGGGAGGTCTCTCCCGAGTGATTGAAAGAGGAACAAGAGGAATCCAGTTCTTATTGGATTTCATGACCTTTAATATTATTCCGACGATCCTTGAAATTTTTCTGGTCACTGGAGTTTTGATTTATCATTTTAATCTGGCCTATGCTTCAGTGATCTTTATCACAATCGCCATTTACATCGTTCTGACATTAATGGTTACAGAGTGGCGGCTTAAGTATCGCAAGGCCATGAATAGCGCTGAAACCAAGGCCAATACCCGGGCGATTGACAGTCTCCTCAATTTTGAAACTGTTAAATATTTTGGGAATGAAGAACACGAGTTTCATCGTTTTGATGAATCACTTGCTCAGTATGAATCGGCCGCCATCAAAGGACAGAACAGTCTTTCTATTTTGAACCTCACTCAAAAGGGCATCATTTCCATCGGCCTCATCATCATTATGCTTATGGCCGCCAAGGATGTGGTAAATGGAAAGATCACTGTGGGTGATTTTGTTCTTGTAAATACTTTTTTGATTCAGCTTTACCTACCACTTAACTTTTTGGGTTTTGTTTACCGCGAAATAAAAAACAGTCTGGTGGATATGGATAAAATGTTTGAACTCATTAAGGTCCACGCCACCGTGGCCGATGATACAGACGCAAAATCTCTTATAGTTACTCATGCCGTAATTGAATTTGAGGACGTGCGATTTGGTTATAAAAGTGATCGTGAGATCCTTAAAGGTATCAGTTTTAAAATAGATTCCGGTAAGACTCTTGCCATCGTGGGCCCTAGTGGTTCAGGGAAATCGACCATTGGACGTTTATTATATCGTTTTTATGATGTGACCGGCGGAGCGATTAAAATCGACGGTCAAAATATTCGTCATGTAAAACAACAGTCACTTCGCTCACACATTGGCATGGTTCCTCAGGACACGGTTCTTTTCAACGATACGATTGGTTACAACATACAATATGGTCGACCAGATGCCACGCTGGATGAAGTAAGGCACGCGGCCCAGTTGGCCCACATTGATGAGTTTATCAATGAGCTTCCTGATAAGTATGAAACACCAGTAGGCGAGAGAGGGCTTAAACTATCTGGTGGTGAGAAGCAGCGTGTGGCCATTGCTAGAACCATTCTTAAAAATTCTGAGATCCTTCTCTTTGATGAGGCCACTTCTGCATTGGATTCCCATAAGGAAAAGGAAATTCAAAAATCCCTTAAGGATATTTCACGAGATCGCTCCACTTTGATTATTGCTCACCGGCTTTCAACCATTACCCATGCAGATGAGATAATTGTTTTGCAAAATGGAAGGATCGTTGAAAGAGGCGTTCACAGTCAATTACTTCGTCAAGGTGGCATTTACACATCTATGTGGGCAAGGCAGCAGGAAGAGGAAGCTCATTCCATTCAGGTATAATGGCGCCCTGGCCACTTTCATTATTGTAAGTCAGGTCTAAACTACCCATGAGTGAAGCTTGCATTAAGCGAGTGAAGGAGTCACTTATGGAATCATTTCCTGTTCATTCAGTGTATGAGCTGGAGTTTCCAGAATTCACTGCGGAGATTTCGGTACTGTCCTCAACACATCTGCAATTTGAGATAAAAACAGGGCGCTACGAACGAACGGCCATCGTAAATTATGAGGCCATAAAAATTCGGAGCGGAGTGTTTGTTGTAAGTTGGCAGGAAGAGGACAGGTCCACCATTGTTCACGTAGAAGACTTCATTAATAAAAAAATCTACACTTTTGCCACACTGGATGACCACACCTTCATAAGGTCAAAGGGCAATATTCGATTTATCGAGGAGCTGAACGAGGGGGCCCATCATTAATTTCAAAATAGGTGTCTTGATCGCAACCATTCTGGGATCGAGTATGGTCTTTATAGATGGATCTGTGGTGAACGTCATTATGCCCGAGTTGCAGAGAGAATTTAGTGCCACCGGTGTCGAAATTCAATGGGTGGTAGAGTCTTATTTGTTGTTTCTTGCTTCATTAATCTTAGTAGGCGGCTCTATTGGCGATCACTTTGGAAGAAAACTCATCTTTCAAATAGGAACAGTCTTTTTTATTCTGGCCTCTATTGGTTGTGGGTTCTCTCAAACTCTTCTCCAGATGACCATATTCAGATCTTTGCAGGGAATAGGCGGGGCGCTCCTTACACCGGGAAGCCTGGCCATTATCAACAGCGTCTTTCCGAGGAATGAACGTGGAAGGGCCATTGGAACTTGGTCGGCCTTTAGTTCTATAACAACCGCATTTGGACCTGTGCTAGGCGGTTGGCTTGCTGATAACTTGTCCTGGCGTTGGGTCTTTTTTATTAATGTTCCGCTTGGGTTACTCACCATCTTTTTCACTCGAAGTTTTGTTCCAACTCAATGTCATGAAACAGGCAGAGAACCTCTGGACCTGCAAGGAGTCGTGATCTCAACAGCAGGGATTGCGAGTATTGTGTTTGGTCTCATCGAAGCAAACTATCTTATCATGATATTAGGTGTAATTCTCATGGTGCTTTTTTTTCTCATCGAAAGAAGAACCAACAACCCGCTTGTCCCTCTGTCATTTTTTAAATCGCGTATTTTTTCGGCCGTGAATATGTCTACTTTTCTTTTGTATGGTGCCTTGAGCATCGTGTTCTATTTTCTTCCTTTTAATCTTATTCAAGTGCAGGGCTTTTCTGCCACAGAGGCAGGAGCGGCCAATCTTCCTTTCGTTATTATCATCTTCCTTTTTTCCAGATGGTCGGGTGGACTCTATGATCGGGTAGGGGCCCGTCTTCCTATCGCACTGGGGTCCCTTATTACAGGGATTGGTTTTCTTGCCTTGGGATTTATGCCCGGTCTTAATTCATCTTACTGGAAAGACTTTTTACCTGGATTAATTTTGTTTGGCATCGGCATGTCTCTTTGTATTGCTCCTTTGACCACTGCGGTTCTGGGGGCCGTTCCAGAGAGATTTTCGGGACTCGCTTCAGGAATCAACAATGCAGTCACAAGGCTTGCGGGTCTTGTGGGCATCGCCATCATGACCGCCATGATTATTCTGTGGTTTCATCATTACCTTGATCTGGCCCTGATTAATATGCCACTAGATTCGTCTTTAAAAAGTGATCTTTTGAGGCGCTCAAATGAACTTGCGGGTCTTCAAGGGAATTCTCAAATCGTGAATGGAATTATTAAAAGCGCCTATCTTGAGAGCTTTAAATCGGTCATGATTTCTTCTGCGCTTTTGTCATTTGGGAGCTCTCTTTGTGCCTTGGTTTTTTTACCAAGTGAAAAGGTTATTCGCCTGCCTCTCTCACCTGTTAGATAATGATGAAAAGGAGGCCCTATGATTTTATGGAGCTCCGATACAGGATACAATTTTCTGGTTTGTTTCTTTCTTTTCTGGACCCTTCAGATTGTGATGGGAGTTTTTATTAAGCTGAAAAATCTCGGCATCACCCGTGAAAATTATCGCCATCGTATTCAAGATTTACTTCATGAATATGTGAATAAATTAGAAGAGCCTTATCATCGAAAACACAGCTAGTTCCATTGCCATGAACTTGAGGCACGGCCAAAATTAAGGTGCAAAATCGCTTTGGCACTGAATGAAATCCATGAGTTCCGTAAAACGGCGCCATTGCGAAGTTTTTTGGAAGTGCTAGGATATGGGCCATGAAAAATAAACCCTTCATCTTCACCTTATTATCTATCCTGTGCTTTATTGAACCAGCAATTAAGGTCCTCTACTTCAGAGCGATCACTCAATTTGATTTTCTGGTGATCCTTGCAAATTTAAAAGCACGAAACACTTTTATGGAAGTTTTCGATTTCTGGATTGTGTTTCCGCTCGCAGGGCTCTTAATCATGCGGTTAAGAAAGTGGACATATTTCGCTTTCATGTCCCTCATGGCCTACATCGTTTACAGCATCTTCACTTACGAGAAATATACTTGGCCCTACAATAGCGATACTCCATTTATGTACAACTATGTGGTGGCCATTGGTGCCTTTGCGGTCTTTTCATATTTCCTTTCTCCTAAAGCACGTGAACCGTTCTTTGATCGCCGTGCTCGTCTTTGGGAAACGAAGACCCGCTATAAGGTTCAAATTAGCTGTAAGTTAAAAAGTAGTTCTCTGACTTTTCCTTCGAAGATACTTAACATTTCAAAGACCGGGGCCTTTGTGCAGGATTCACCTTACATCAATGTAGGGGAGACGCTTGAAATGGAATTCAATTTTCTAGGGCACATTGTGGAAGTGCCTGTGAAGATCATCCACAAGCACACGGGTCAGAATAAGCAGGGATATGGTGTTGAGTTCAAGTTTAAAAACTTTGCTCAAAGTGTTCGCATGGGCAAGATGATTAATATCATCAAGAAGTCCCATGCTGACCTTGGAGCTACGACTAAGATTGCCGCTTAAGGACTGCTATAATCTTTAATCGAATTAGGATCGACAGAGACTGGAATGGCCGTGGCCGACCACACTGTCTTCTTGTGTGAGCCAACAATGATTTTCTTAGAGTGAAATTGAACATCAATCAGAGCATTGAAGTTACCCTGGACCGCAAAGAAAGACATGCGCATCAGGGCCTCGTCCTGATCTTCGCAGTTCTCCACATGATAAGGCTCTTCATTACGCTTTAACTTACTGGTCATTTTACTTTGTTCTTTGGTGAAGAAGAGAATCTCTTTTGCCTGCTCCATCGTGTGGTTATAGGCATCGAATGGTTCTCGCACTTTTTCTTCAAAGCACTGAGGACAATAAGTCGGGTGAGTGAGTTCTTTTGGTACTTTTTTTAAGAATGAGAAATGATCTTCACCCATAAATTGAGTACAGGACTTACAAGTGTGCTCGTGGCAGAGTCCACAGTTGTAGATTGCTTTCGGTTTACGACAGCTTTTGCAAAATTCATTTGTATTCATAAAAGTAAAATTACCATCAATCCTTGGTTTTGCGGGGATTTTTCCGCTGGCCGTACCACTTTAAAGCACGGGGTCATGTACCTGTAGCCCTAAAGCGCAACAAAACATCTCTTGTATTATTAGTGTCTTACACCATTATGGGGCCATTTTGAAACCAGTGAGTGTACACAATTGTGAATGCTTTCTCACGCCATCTTTACAAACATTCTTTACACATTTTTTACATTTGAATAATTTCCTCTCCGCCAAGGCAAACGACATAAATGAATTTTTGATAACGATATTTAA
This sequence comes from Peredibacter sp. HCB2-198, assembly GCF_045999315.1. Lineage (GTDB taxonomy): Bacteria > Bdellovibrionota > Bacteriovoracia > Bacteriovoracales > Bacteriovoracaceae > Peredibacter. The sequence goes on from NZ_CP174607.1 coordinate 2,408,269, forward strand.
CAAACAAAAAAAACGGAGAAAAAAATGAAATCACTTCTTACTGTTGCTCTTCTAGTTGCTTCTGCTAATTCATTCGCATGGGGTCTTGAGTCTCACTACGGTAAAACTTCAATGGTTAACGGCCGTCACGCTTGTACTCTTACAAACAAGACTGGAAAAGACCTTGATATCAAGCGCGTTGAGTTCGTTCTTGACCGTCGTACAGGTGAAAACACTGAAGTAATCGTTACTAAAACTGTTAACGAAGTAATCTTCGCTGGCGAAACAATGACTGTTGTTTCTGACGCTGGTCACGAGCTATCTGCTTACGTTTGTAAGTTCCTTGCTCGTCGTTAATTTTAACAATAATTGAAACTAAAAAAATAAAGGATAATCATATGAAATCTCTAGTTCTTACAGTTGCTCTTCTTGCTTCTGCTTCTTCATTCGCTTTCGGTCTTGAGTCTCACTACGGTAAAGCTTCAATGGTTAACGGCCGTCACGCTTGTACTCTTACAAACAAGACTGGTTCTGACCTTGATATCAAGCGCGTTCAGTTCGACCTTGAAAGACGTGTTGGTAAGCACCGTGAAGTAGTTGTTACTAAATCTGTTAACTCAGTAATCTACGCTGGCGAAACAATGACTGTTGTTTCTGACGCTGGTCACGAGCTAATTGCTTACACTTGTAAATTTCTTGCTCGTTAATTTTAACTGCTAAGTAATTTAATATAAAGGACTAACACATGAAATCTCTAATTGTTGCTGTTGCTCTAGTTGCTTCTGCTCAATCATTCGCTGCTGGATATGTTACTCAGTCTTTCAGCAAAATCTTCTACGCTCCAACTGAAGCTGAGCTAGTAGAAAAAGTTGAAGCTGCTATCCCTTCAATCCAAGCTGGCGAAGATAAAGAGCTTACTCGTTCTATGGGTTACCAGAACTGTGCTCCTATCCACCCACGTCACATCAAAATTGGTAAACTTTTCATCAAGAAACGTTACACAACTGTTGATGGCGTTCTAGTTCCTAACTACCGTGGTATGCTAGTTGTTTCTCACAACCACTGTTTCGAATCTAGCCACTAATTATTAGTGATTAAATAGGAAGGTCCCTTCGGGGACCTTTTTTGTATGATGCAAGAAGATCATTTACCAAACATCGCTGAATACCTGAACTATCGTGAGTTCCTTCAGGATTTTTATCTTTCTAAGAAGAAGGTGAATGCTTCTTATTCTTATCGCGTTTTCGTTAACAAAGGTGAACTCGGTTCTCCATCTCACTTAAAGATGGTGATCGACGGCAGCCGAAATCTTACTCTCAGTACTATCCCTAAATATGTGAAGGCCATCGGATTCAAAAAGAAGATGGAAACTCAGCTGTTCGAATTACTGGTTCACTATAACCAGGAAAGCGATGCAGACCAAAAAATTATTTATTTTAACGAAATCATGAATCTCAAGAGGAAGCAGGGACTTTCAATGCTCGAGAAGCATCAGTTTGATCTACTGGCCCATTGGTTTCATGTTGCTATATATGTTTTGATTGATCTTTATGATTTTAAGGACGATCCAGAGTGGATCTCTGAACGGCTCCGTAAGAAGGTCACGGCCCGTCAGGTGCGGGAAACTCTGGATTCCCTTGAAACGCTTAAGCTAATCGAGAAAGACGACATTAAGGGGTACCGACAGACTTCCGGTGCTCTCTCTACTGATGAAGATATTAAATCATTAGGGGCCTATCGTTATCATCAAGATATGTTAGAACTCGCCCTGGATTCGCTTAAAAATGATCCATTGGATGTACGTGAGTTTAACGGTGTGACGATGAAAATCAGCAAAGAGAAGCTGAGTGTTCTCAAAGAAAAGATTCGTGCATTTAGAAAAGAGATCAATGAACTTACCAGTAACATGGAAGGCACTGATCAGGTCTACCAGTTAAATATTCAACTCTTCCCACTTACTGAGGTGAAACAATGAAGAATTTAGCCTTTATCTTTTTGGCCCTTGTCTCTTACCAAATTTGGGGAGCAGGTGGAGTTGATGTTGGTAACCACAGTCAGAAGAGTTTTAAAGGAACTTTCCAGGTTCCGACATTTGAAACTGAAGAGGCGATGGTTTCACATGTACAAGGTCTACTGCCTTCTATCGAGAACGGCTCCCATAAAGAAGTGAAAAAGCTCATTTCCCAAGGGAAATGCGGCAAGACAGTTAAGTTTGATGAGCTTGAAGTACTTTCAGCTTATGACTATAGCAATATTCATAAGAAGCTAAATCATCTTTCAACCGGTTTAGTGATTATGGAGCTTTTTGAATGTAAGAGCCCGGCCAAAATCACAAACGAAGCTGAGTTCTAGCCAACCACTCTTGTTCTTAAAGAGCGAGGAAGTTTCTCAATGTCCTGCGCCAGTTGTCTGGCGTGGGCCGAATGAACATCCATCACAAGATATCCAATCTCATCATCAGTTGAAAGATACTGGCCTTCAATGTTGGCACCCGCGCGAGAGATAATGGTGTTGATTTCCCCAAGGACCCCTGGTTCGTTTCGGTGAACATTCAGAATTCGTGACGTACCTTTTTTCACAGGTAGATCTACATTTGGAAAGTTCACTGCACCTGATGAAGAACCAATCTTTAAATAACGACGGAAGCTTTCCGCCACTTCAATACCGATGGCCTTCTGGGCCTCTTCCGTGCTTCCCCCGATGTGTGGAGTAAGAATCACATTTGGTAGTCCCTGAAGAGGAGATTGAAATTTTTCTTTGTTTGAGGCCGGCTCAACTGGGAACACGTCAATGGCACATCCAGCGATGTGCTTCGATTTTAGAGCGGACACGAGATCATCAATCACAACCACCGTCCCACGGCTCGCGTTGATTAAGAAACTTCCTTTCTTCATGATTGAGAGTTCTCTCTCGCCAATCATGTTCATGGTCTCCGGAATTTCCGGAACGTGAAGAGTCACAAAATCTGAAACTTTTAGAAGTTCATCCAATGAGGTCATGGCACGGGCATTACCCAACGGAAGTTTTTTTACAGTATCAAAAAATACAACCTGCAGACCCATGGATTCCGCAAGAATACTTACCTGGCTACCGATGTGGCCGTAGCCCACGATCCCTAGAGTTTTACCGCGAACTTCTTTTGAACCTTCTGCTGATTTTACCCATTCACCTTGATGGGCCTTACTGTTTCGATCACCCAGTTGACGAGAAAGTGCGATCATTTCTGCGATCACAAGTTCGGCCACGCTGCGAGTGTTGGAGTGAGGAGCATTGAAGACAGCGACACCTTTTTGACGGGCGCGCTCCAATCTCACTTGATTGGTTCCAATGCAAAAACAGCCAATAGTGACAGTATTTTGACTGTGTTCTAGAACTTTTTCAGTAATTTCTGTTTTCGAGCGAATTCCAACTGCCGTGTACTGAGGAATAAGCTTAATCAGCTCATCTTCAGTGGGCGCATGAGAGAGTAAATCCACCTGATAACCATGGCTTTCCAGCATTTCTTTGGCGATAGGGTGGATGTTTTCTACTAATAGGATGCGATTGTTTGATTCGTTCATAGATTAAGTTTATTCAAAAAATCTGCCTTTGGAACCGCTATTTGATTGATTTAAAGTGATTAATTGATCAAACTAGTAACACACACATGGAGGTTTTATATGGAAAACATGGAAACTACGAAGACAAAATCTGCCCGTAAACCAAACGCTGCATTCATGAAGGCAATGACTCCTTCAGCTGAACTTGCTGACGTAATCGGTGCAAACCCTATCGCTCGTACTGAAGCTGTTAAACTTGTTTGGGATTATATCAAAGCTAACAATCTTCAAAACCCAGCGAACAAAAGAAACATCCTTGCTGACGCTAAACTAAGCAAAGTTTTCGGCAAAAACGAAGTTACTATGTTTGAACTAACTGGTCTTCTAGGCAAACACCTGAACTAATCAAGATTCAATTCAGATAGTCACTCAAGGCCCGGTTTTCCGGGCCTTTTTATTTCCTGCACATTGACGCCCCGGCCTTAACCATTCATGCTTATCAACTAAGCATGAGAAAATTCTCTGCGGTGAATGCGATCATCGCCATCAATATTCTGGTTTTCTGTCTGTGGTATATACTGCCCACTGAGTTTATGTTTTATAACTTTCTGGTGAGCTACACTGGATTAGAAGAGGGAAGATTCTGGACCCTCATTACTTCGGTCTTTTCACACAATTCTTTCTTCCACATTTTTGTGAATATGTACGTGCTTTATGGATTCGGACAGGCCATGGAGCTGGTGATGGGAAAAAAACGTTTTGTGAGTTTCTATCTTATCGCAGGCATTTTCGCTTCCCTGACTCACGCTCTGATGAGCGCTTATATCTTGAATGAACCGGATCTACCGGCGCTGGGTGCTTCAGGTGCGGTGGCGGGACTTATTCTATTGTTCTCACTTTTATTTCCGAGAGAAAAAATCTTGCTGTTAGGGATCATTCCATTACCTGCGATCTTTGGAGCTCTGGTGTTTGTCGGTCTGGATATTTGGGGACTGGTGGCCCAGGCACAAGGAACAAGCGTCCTTCCGATTGGACATGGGGCCCATTTAGGTGGGGCATTCACCGGTCTAATCTTCTACTTTTTTACCAGACGCAAAACCACTATAGAGTAGATAGTCAGTTCGCCATTCTTCATGTTCTTTCAAGTTGAGGGGACTCAGGCCCTTCTTTAAACTTCCCTTGAAGATAGTCATCTTAACAAGGAAGTTATGCATGAAAACATTTTATCTTATTTTGCTCAGTACGATTGTCGGAACGGCATACGCGCAAGAGGAAACCAATGCGTGTACAGCAACGGCCGATCAAAGTTTAGTTGCATGTAACTCGGCCGCAGAAACGGCCAAGGAAACTGCTTATGCGGCCTGTGAGAACAGTGCTGAACGAGACACTTGTCGAGCTGAGGCCGATACAAATCAGGCCAGTGCCAAGGTCCAGTGTGAGGCCCAAAATACTGCTCAAAAAGCGGCCTGTGGAAAATTAGGTGAGGCGGCCTATGATCCACAAATTGATCCAGCGAACTTTTCGGCCACAGTAACCAATCCTTATTTTCCACTGACTGCGGGTACGACCTGGACTTATGCAGGAACAACTGAAGATGGTGCGGCGGTCACAGTTGAAAGAGAAGTAAGTGATGAAACAAAAGACATCATGGGTGTGACATGTACAGGTGTGAAGGAAACTGAAAAACAAGGTGAAGACACTGTTCGTGAAACGATTGAATGGTACGCTCAAGACAATGAAGGAGCTGTTTGGTTGTTTGGTAGAAATAATCAAGAACTTGATGGTGATGAAGTGACGAGTATTGATGGTTCTTTTGTCGCCGGTGAAGAAGACGCTAAGCCAGGTATCATCATGAAGGCCACTCCTGCGGTCAATGATGTTTACCGCCAGGAATATGTGATTCAGGAATCTGAAGGAGTAGGTGAAGTCTTGAGTATTTCTGAAACTCTGAATGTTCCGGCCGGTAACTTTACAAATGTAGTAAAAACCAATGATACAGATGCTCTTATGCCCGATGAAGTGAAGAACACATTCTATGCTTCGGGTGTGGGGCCTATTTCAATTACAGTGGTAGATGGAACTGAGAAACTTGAATTGCAATCGGTCACTCCAGCACCGACTCCGACACCAACGCCGGACGATGGAACAGGCCAGGGTGAAGAAGCTCCAACTCCGACCCCTACGCCGACTCCTACACCACTAGCTTCTTTTTAATTTTCCAGTAGGCAAGTCCACATAGGACTGCACTCTGAAGAACGAGAATGGAGCCACTGTATAAAAATGCATCTAATATCCCTTGATTCCAGAAGAGTGATTGCGCAAGCCTCACTCCATGGATCAAGGGAAAAAATTCCGCCGCCATTCTTACCGGTGCGGCCATTTGAGAAATAGGAAAGAAAATCCCCGATAAAAAATAAAGGGGAGCGATGATAAAAGAGTACACCGTTTGAAACTGGTTAATGTTATTCACGAGTGCAGTTGCCAGTAGTCCCATTGCCCCACAAGGTAGAGCAACTAGAAATCCCACAATCGCCAAGGCGGGAATGAGCCACGGATTGGCCATCATTCCAAAGAGGGCAAGCACCACTGCCACACCAACGGCCATGACTGCACCTTTAAGGGCCACCCAAAGCATTTCACCCATCACAACTTCAGGAACTCCAATCGGAGTTGTCAGCATGGCCTTGAAAACATTCTCATAAGTCATACGAACATAAAAACCATAACTACTTTCAAAAAAGGAAGTGAAGAGGGCCGTGGCCACAGTCAGACCAGGAGCAAGAAACTGCATGTAAGTCATGCCTTCCACATTGGTGAGATAAGCACCAAGTCCCAATCCCAGGGAGACCATGATAAGGGCCGGATCTGCCACGGTAGGAGAAATATTTGAAATCAAATCTTTCTTATAAACTGTCCAGTTACGGAGAGTGATATTAAAACAAAGTTTAAGTGATTCAAGCATCGGCCGAGAGCTCCTGACCTGTTAGTTTTAAAAACACATCTTCTAAGTTACTAGGTCTAATTTGTAATGGATTAAGACCATGATCAGAATGGAGTGACGTCAAATCATGAAGGGAATGAGCACGGACATAAATCCCTGATGCGTCTTCATTAAAATGAAATGACTTTTGCTGAGACAACTTTTCTAGTTGTAAACGGTCCTCTAATTTAAAAATACCTACGAAACCTGGGGTGTGTTGATGAATCATGTCCTTCGGAGTTCCTTCCGCAGAGACTTTTCCATGATTCATGATGACCAGTCTGTTACACAAAACCTCTGCTTCATGCATGTAGTGAGTGGTCAGAACAATGGTTGTGCCTTGTTGATGAAGTTCTTTTACTTTTCCCCATAAAAGGTGACGTACGGCCGGATCAAGGCCCGTGGTGGGTTCATCTAAAATGAGAAGTTCAGGTCGACCAAGGAGGGCCCTTACAAAAACCAGGCGTCTTTTCATACCACCAGATAAAGTTAAAATCTTGGTGTCTTTCTTATGAGTAAGATTCATGTAGTCCAAAAGCTCGAGAACCCGCTTTTGTCTCTCATGTCTTGGGACACCGATAAAAGCACAATAGATCATCATGTTTTCCATGACAGTCAAACTTTCATCAAGAGCATTGTCTTGGGTGACCACACCCATGCGTTTTTTAATCTCTCGACTATTGATTCTTGGATCATAACCAAAAACTGAGAGTTCTCCTCCGGTTCGCTGAACAGTTCCATAAGTCATGCTGATGAAAGTGGATTTTCCCGCTCCATTGGGACCGAGAAGGCCAAAGCACTCGCCTTGTTTGATGGAAAGATCGAGGTTATTAACAGCGGTGAAGTCACCGAAAGTTTTTACCAGGGATTTTGCATTTATCATTCTTAAAATGGTAATGAATTTGCTATCCTTTATCTATGAAAATCTTAGAAGAGCTTTATCAGAGACATTTGTCCTGTCGCGAAGGGCATCCTGCCACATATATTCCGGAACTTGCCAAGGCCAACGTGAATAACTTTGCCATTGTCATTGCCACAATTGATGGTGAAGTTTTTAAAGTTGGTGATCACGATGTTCAGTTCAGCATGCAATCAACTTCGAAACCTTTTTCTTACGGTATGGTTCTGCAAGAGATGGGAAGAGATTTTGTCATGTCGAAAGTCGGAGTTGAGCCTACTGGTGAGGCCTTTAACTCTATTGTTGAATTAGAAAAAAATACCCACAGACCTTATAACCCGATGATTAACTCAGGGGCGATTGCGATCAGTAGTTATATTAAAGGAACTCATTTTCAAGAGCGACTTCAGAATATGACGGAATTTTTTAGTCAATTCGCGGGCCAAAAACTTCGAATTGATGATGTGATCTTTGAATCGGAAAAGACCACTGCTCATCGAAATCGTTCCATTGCCCATCTTCTTCGTCACTTTGGCGTGATTGATGGAAAAATAGAAGAGTCTTTAGACCTCTATTTTAAACAGTGCTCGTTCATGGTGAATACGGTTGATTTGGCAATGATGGCAGCGACTCTCGCCAATAAAGGCGTGCATCCGAAAACGGGTGGTCGGGCCTTAAGCGAAGATTATACCGGTGATGTCCTAAGTCTTATGTTCACTTGCGGGATGTATGATACTTCCGGTAAATGGGCGTATTCAGTTGGTATTCCGGCCAAGAGTGGAGTGAGTGGCGCCATCTTTGGAGTGGTTCCAGGTAAAATGGGGATTGCAGTCTATTCACCACCTATTAATGAACATGGACACTCTATTCGAGGACTTAAGGTTTTTCAGGACCTTTCACGTGAGCTCAATTTAAGTATCTTTCGTAAATAACCGATAGGAAAACGAGGGTTTTATCATGAAAAATTTCATCTTATTCTCAACATTGGTTCTCTCATTTCAAGCTTCGGCCGGGATCTTTGAAGGAGAAGAAGTTCTTTCAGATCAGGTCGTGAGTGTTCAGAACTGTGTAAGTCATTTGGACGCAGTGACATTGGCCCGAGGCGGAGGTTCTGCAGTTTCGGAAGTGCCGGTTGATATTTATACCCTGGTGATTGAGCGCCAGATTGAAAAAGAAGTTTATAAAAAGAACCTTCTCTTTAAAAAGAAAGAAGGCACTTCCTATAAAGAAACCATCAATAAGTCTGAAGTTCTGACCTTTAAAGGGGAATCCGAGGACAGTGCTGAAGCTCAAAAGGCCGCAAATCTTGCCGCAAAAGAGGCATGCGAGTCTCAGCGATCAAAGTTCATGGGGACTGACAATTCAGAGCGAAGAGTCGTAGATAAAACTGAAGCTTCAAAATCTGAAAAAGAAAAATCACCTCGCGTACAAGCCCAGTAAATGTCCCGTGCCCTTAATCTCTACTTTCGCCTTTCGGTGAAAGAATTAGAGCGCGTGATTGAAGACTATCAGGCCGAATTTGATCAGGCCCTGGAAGACACATTCAGCGATGATGAACTTTTAAAGTACGAGCCGATGATTGATGCCATCGCGGCGATCTACGTTCAACCTATTTCAAACGAATTGAGCTTTGATGATTTCTATGGAGATCCGGCCCAGGAAGAAAAGCAGCGTTTGTTTTTTGAATCTTGCCGGAGCTCCATCGTGTTGGAAAATCTTCCATACTTCGAGAGCAATCCTATTCAAGTGACTTATCTCACAGATCTTTTGTGGAGCTTTGAAGAAGTTCTGATTGATCCGGGTGGCGTGTCTAATCTTATGTTTCGTAAAGACTATCTGGAAGAATTAAAGCGCTACAAACCCATGGACTCGCTTCTCGCAGATAAACCTGAGAAGGTGATTGAGACCAAAACTTCTGTTCCTGTGTCGCCCATTGATTTTTTGGTCCTGGATGTTTACAAAGAACTGGATCGTCTTAGAGGATTTGCTGTTCCTGTGGATGATTTAGGAGAGAAACCAAGACGAATCTATGAAGCAATGAAGAATGAGAAGCTGGACAGCACCGGTCTTTTCAAAAAGTCCGGACTTATTCCTAAGGATTTTGATGACGGACTGGAACGGTTAAAATTCTTTTTGAGAAAATTATAATGACGCCAAATGAACTAACAAATTTTTTACATGAACAGATTCCACTCGCGAAGGCCCTTGATATAGAGATTATCAAGGCCACAGATCATGAGGTGGAGGTCTTTGGACCTCTGTCCCCGAATCGTAACCATATGGGAACGGCCTTTGGTGGAAGTTTAAGTGCTGTGCTGATTCTCTCTTGTTACACTTGGTTATTTCATCGCCTGGATCAGGCAGGATTCAGTGCGCATGTTTTAATTAAAGAAGGGAAGACCGACTATCAGTTGCCGGTAGAGGAAGATCTGCGGGCCGTTTGTCTTTCGCCGGATGAATCACAGTTTGAAAAATTTATTGAATCTTTCAAACGCAAGGGCATGGGGAGAATCACCCTCAAGGCACATATCAAAAATGCCTGCCTGTTTGAAGGTGTCTTTGTGGCCCAAAAATCTTCTGAACCTCGATTAGGTTAGTGAAAATTTTTAAAAGCGTCGCGAAGGTTGGCCGCAAATAACTCCGGTTGTTCCATCGCCGCAAAATGTCCGCCCCGAGGAATGTCCTGAAAGTGAACGAGATTGTAACCTCGTCTGGCGGTCTCTAGACTTGGTCTTCCAAAAAGATGCTCTTTGGGATAAATCGCAATGGCGGTTGGAACATCCACATAACGAGGATGAAGTTCCCAGTTAAGTTCCGTCTTATATCCACGAGAATACCAGAAGCTTGCCGCGATTCCTCCCTCATTCACAAGGTACATCATGATGTTAGTGATGAGTTTTTCTTTTGAAATGGTGTTCTCTAATTTCCCACCGTGATCAGACCAGGCCCAGAACTTTTCCGCAATCCAGGCGGCCGTTCCGATGGGACTATCTGTGAGAGCAACTGCGGCCATCATGGGTTTGTTGGTTTGGATTCTTTGAAAATCAAAAGTAGGCCCATTAAAGTATTCTTCGTATTCCTGAATCCATTTCTTTTCGTCGTCAGTTTGTTCAGTCGCCGGAATGTTAAACCATAAAGGTAGATTGAGATGGATGGCCTTGACGTTTTGCGGGAACTGATCGGCCAATTGGACCGCCACCACGGCCCCAATGTCTCCGCCTTGGGTGACATAATGCTCATGTCCTATAATCTCAGTCATGAGCTTGTTCCAAATTTTTGCAGTGGTCTTCGCTTGAATGGGTTTCTTTGGCATTGAAGAGAATCCGAACCCCGGTAGTGAAGGGATAATGACTGTAAAAGCGTCTTCAGCTTTTCCACCGTGCTTAGAAGGTTCTGTCAGAGAAGAAATGCAATCCAGAAACTCAATAGCAGAGCCAGACGAACCATGAGTTAAAAGAAGCGGAAGCGGGTTTGGGCCCTCACCAACCACATAATAAAAATGGATCTGATACTCACCCACCTGGGCCATGTATTGGGGGAAGCCATTGAGTTTTATCTCTTCTTCACGCCAGTCGTACTGTGTGAGCCAATAGTGACGAAGTTCTTCTAGCCAACCAATGTCCGCACCGGTTTCCCAATTTGAAGCACCTTCAACCGGTGGCATTTGTTTTGGAAGTTTTGCGTTCATGATTCTGGCCGTGATTTCATCTAACTTTCCATCGGGGACATGGACCTTAAATTCTTCAATCAGGTCGGGTCGCGCGAAGAAAGGTCCACGCGCTCCAAGTTCTCGTTTATCGAATGAAAAATAATTAAAGGTATTGTCCATAATGTTTTCTCCTCAATTCATTTAAATCGGCTTTTGCTAGAGAGGAAAGCTGTCTTGAATCAAGAGTAGAGTGTTTTATTAACGCCGGTAGATTTGAAAAGTGAACAAACTCAAGCGAGGTTAAGATTAACCAGGAGAGTTTCATGAAAGTCGGAATTATTGGGGCAGGAAATATTGCACAGGCCGTTGCAAAACAACTGACTAGAATAAATGTGGATGTGGTGCTCAGTAATAGCCGCGGCCCTGAATCTCTATTAAAACTTGTGAAAGAACTTGGGCCACATACCTGTGCCGGAACCGTTGTGGAGGCGGCCAAGGCCGAAATTGTGGTGCTTGCTGTTCCCTGGAGTAAAGTTCCGGAGGCGTTGAAACAAGTACCATCATGGGAAGGAAGAATTCTGATTGATACAACCAATCCGGTTGAGGTCCCAAGTTTTCGAACCGCCGATCTTCACGGAAAGACCTCCAGTGAAATTGTCGCAAGCTTGGCAATAGATGCCCGAGTTGTAAAAACCATGAACACACTTCAACCTGAAATCCTTGGGGCCGATCCAAGAAAAGAAGGAGGAAGACGTGTGCTTTTTATGTCTGGAGATGATGCTGTTGCCAAAGAGTTAGTTGGTGATCTTTTAGATGAAATGGGATTTTCTGTTTTTGATCTCGGAGACCTCAAGCATGGAGGCGCCCTTCACCAATTTCCAGGTGGCCCTTTGCCTTCTCATAATATGATTGAGATCTAAAAGTATGGAGTCAATCTTGGCGTCAGAAAATCGAGAAACTTTCTGATCCTGATGGGGACTTCTTTTTGATGAGGAATCAAGATATGAAGTGGCCTTCCCTCCAGCTTCCATTCTTTGAAGACCGTTATGAGCTCTCCTTTCATGATTTGATCTTTCACCAAAAAAGAGGGGATAAGAGAAAAACCACTTCCTCTTAAAACCATATGCTTGATCAATAAAAAATTATTCGAGGTCAGGTGAGGTCTAACTTTTAGCGTTTTGCTTTCTTTTCCTCGTGTGACTTTGACCGCCACATGAGGCAGTTTAAAATCATCATAAGCAATAAGGTTCATTTTCTCTAAATCTTCTAATCGTTTCGGCAGATGTTTTTTGTAAAGTTCCGGTGACATCACAAGTTCCATATCAACTGTTCCGATCTTCTTCTGAATGAGTGTACTGTCTTTGGCCTTTCCGATTCTTACCGCCACATCAAATTGGTCCTTGACCATATCAACGATGACATTACTGGCGTGTATCTTTATCTGGGTCTTGGGATAAAGTTCCAGAAACTCCTGACACATAGGACCCAGAAGTTCAGAGGCGATGTCTTCTGGTGAGGTCACTTTGATCATGCCTGCAACTTCTTTGGTGTCTGAAACCACCATCTCAAGTGAGGTCTTTAGTTCATTCAACAGGGGAGAAAGTTGATTAAAGAGTAGCTGTCCAGAGTGAGTAAGTTCAAAAGAGCGTGTGGTGCGATAGATGAGCTGGACACCCATTTCTTTTTCTAATGCGGAGATCGTGCGACTAATACGAGACTTAGGTTGTTTAAGATTCTGGGCCGCCTTTGTAAAACTTTTGGCCACGGCCAGTTCTCTGAAAATCCGTAATTTGTTTAAATCTAGCTCGTCCAGCATAAAGTTCCTTTGTTGCATTTATTGCAACACTGTAATGCGATTATGTCTACTTTTTGTAACAACGAAAGAATGAGATAAATAGACCATCAAGGAGATCCCTATGAAAACATATAATGGAACGATCATGGTAACAGGAGCATCCGGTCATTTAGGACAACTGGTCCTGGAAGAGCTTCTCACAAAATATAAGGGCAAGGTCATTGCCGGTTCGAGAAAAGTTGAAAAGCTCCAGAAGTTTAAAGATCGGGGGGCGGAGATAAGAGAAGTTGATTTTAATCACCCGGATGATCTCACTCAATCTTTTAAGAATGTGGATAAGCTTTTCATTATTAGTACTGATTCATTGGCGGTTCCAGGAGAAAGACTTCGCCAGCATCTTGCCGCCGTAAAGGCCGCTAAAGCGGCAGGTGTTAAACACATCGTTTATACCTCTCTCAATAATCCGGACAAGGTGAAAATCTTTTTTGGGCCTGATCACAAGGGAACTGAAGATGCAATTCTGGGATCAGGACTTGAATACACCATTCTTAGAAATAATTGGTATATGCAAAATCTCGACGAGAGTGTGAAGCATGCTTTAGAGGCCGGTGTCCTTGTCACTTCGACCGGGGCCGGTAAAGTAGGGTTTATTACTCGTGAAGACTGTGCTCACGTGGCCGTAGCTGCCTTGATGAATGGGGACTTTCATCATTCTATCCTGGACGTCACTAACGAGCAGAGTGTGAGTTATCCGGAAATCGCTCAGATACTTTCTGAAATCTCAGGAAAAGAAATTAAATTCAAAGATGTATCCAAGGCCCAGATTGAAAAGGCCTACACTGATATGGGGCTTCCATCTTTTGTTGTAGAACTAATTGCGACCTATGAAGAGTCAGTGTGTGATCATCAATTAGACATTAAAAACAATATTGTAAGAGAACTAACTGGAAAATCTCCTACATCTCTAAAAGACTACTTAAAGGGGAACAAATGAATACGACTCAAAAAGACGATCTGGCGAAGCTCTTTCTTAGAGTTGTTGTCGGTGGACTCATGCTCTTTCATGGAATGCACAAAATCGTTCATGGCTATGGACATGTAGGAGGCATGCTTAATCAAGCGGGACTTCCTGAATTTATCCAGCATGGAGTTTTAGTGGGGGAGATACTTGCTCCACTTTTACTCATCATTGGTTATAAGACCCGATACTCTGCCATTCTGATTATTTTTACGATGCTGGTTGCTGTTGGCCTAGCCTATCATGAAAAAATTTTTACTTTAAACCAGTACGGCGGCTGGATGATTGAACTTCATGTGTTTTTTATTGTTTCTTCACTGGCCATCATTCTTCTAGGCGCAGGAAAATACGCGCTTGAATCTAGTGGAGTAAAATAAGCGGATTTTAAACGGGGATGTCATTCAAAGACTTCTCCGTTATAATTTCCCCCTTAAGGGGAATTTATGCCACTACTATCATCTCAAATAGCTCAAGACATTATTGCTCATGGTATTTCTCTTGGTGCGGATTTCGTAGACATTTTCATCGAGAGAACCCATGCAGAAAATATGGTCTTTAAAAACTCCCGCGCTGAAGACACTCAGTCGGGCACTTTGTTTGGAATTGGAATTCGACTGATTTATGGCCAGCAGGCCCTTTACGGTTATACCAATTCAACTGATCGTGAAGAACTTCTTCGTATCACAAAACTTCTTGCTTCTAGAATCAATAAGGAGGGCCGCTCGGTCACTCTTAATTTTGAAAATCTCAGTTATCCTAAAATCGCCACTCTGAATGACAAGGAAGTCGATGCTAAGTATAAGCTCGCTTACTTAAAGAAAACGGATGAGGCGCTACGAACCGATTCGAAAGTGGCCCAAGTGATGCTGAATTTTATTAAGAAGAAACAACAGATTGAGGTCTACAACTCTGATGGTCTCTATGCTTCTGAAGAGAGACCTTATATCCGACTTTTCCATCAGCTGGTGATGAAAGATGGAAATCTTCAAACTGAGGCCTTCCACGGTCCAGGTGCCATCGGCGGCTGGGAATTTATGGAACAACTTAACCGCGAAGAAATCGTGGACACACTCTTAAAGCAGGCCAATACCACTCTTTACGCTGGTGCCTGTCCGGCCGGAAAAATGCCAGTGGTGATTGATAACGGTTTTGGCGGAGTGATTTTCCATGAGGCCTGTGGTCACTTACTTGAAACCACCGCAGTAGAGAAGAAGGCAAGTGTCTTCTGGGACAAGATGGGTGAGCAGATTGCTCACAGTGCTTTGTCGGCCGTGGATGATGGAACCATTGCTGGTGCCTGGGGATCTTTATCTATTGATGACGAGGGAATGCCTACTCAGAAAACTCAGTTGATCGAGAACGGCGTTTTAAAACATTTTATTTCAGACCGCATGGGTGAAATAAAGACAGGACATAAACGAACTGGTTCTGCTCGTAGACAGTCTTATAAATTCGCTCCTGCTTCTCGCATGAGAAATACTTTTATCGAACAGGGCCCATATGAATTGGCAGAACTTATTGGAAGTGTTCCAAATGGATTGTATGCCAAAAAAATGGGAGGTGGTTCAGTTAATCCTGCCACCGGACAGTTTAACTTCGCGGTTCAAGAGGCCTATCTCATAAAGGACGGGAAAATTACCACTCCTGTGAGAGGAGCAACTTTAATTGGTACTGGGCCTGACATCATGGCAAAAATTTCGATGGTCGGAGAAGACCTCCAGCTCATGGCCGGTATGTGTGGTTCAGTCAGTGGAAGCATTCCAACTACAGTAGGACAACCTCCTGTTAAAGTGGATGAAATTCTGGTTGGGGGTGAAGCATGAAAAAGATCATGGAACGTGTGATTAATGAAATCACTGATTATAAAGCAGAAGCAGATCTTATTTATTCCACTTCAAAGTCACTCTCAATGAGTGCGCAAAATGGAGAAATCTCTTCTTATAAAGTTTCTAGTTCTGAAATTCTAGGAGTGAGGGTCATTAAAGACGGACGTGTTGGCATTTCCTACACTGAGGCCCTGGATGAAGAGTCATTGCAGTTCATGATTAAGCACGCTCTTCAAAATGCAGAGATTAGTGAACCCAATCCAAATGAAAGGATCATGGAACTTACCGGTCATCTTGCCGATGAAGAAAGTCATCCTGAGCCAGAAGTTGATATTGCCACGAAAACCAAGAAGGCGCTTGAACTTGAATCCGTCGTGAAAATGATGGATCAGCGAGTGGTTTCGGTTCCCCATAACGGTTTTTCGGAAAACGAATACAAGTCGCTTTACTTAAGTTCGAGAGGCCGCTCAACTTCATATTTGGACAAGAGTTATTCCATCTCATCTTCTGCGCTTTTAGATGAGAAAGGAAAAAAGGCCATCTTCTATGACTTTAATCTGGCGAAGACCTTTGAGGAGCTTCAGTGGAGCAAGGTGACTGAAACATCTCTTTTTCATGCTAGAAATCTTTTAGAAGAAGAAACACTTCCTACTGGTAAGTATGAGGTGAAATTCACCGAAGACTGTTTAAAGCAGCTTCTGGATTGCTTCTCAAATTTTTATTCCGCGAAATCCGCCATGGACAAGGTCAATCCTTGGGACCAAAAATTGGGTTCTGAGGTGATGTCTAAAGACATTACGATTGTTGATCATCCGACCTATGAGCACTCTTTCAGAACTTCTTTGTTTGATAGTGAGGGGGTTGAAAGAAGACCTTTGACCCTCGTCAAGGAGGGTGTCCTTCAGAGTTTTTATCACAACTCCATGACGGCCAATCAATTTAAAACGAAGACCACAGGTCGCGCCTCTCGAAGCGCTGGTAGTTCATTGGGTATTTCGGGAACAGATCTTCTGATCATGGGAAAAAATAAAAAAGAACTTCCGCAGCGCTATCTTGAGGTCATTCAGATGGATGGTCTTTATTCAGGTGCCAATCGCGTGAAAGGAACCTTCTCTGTGGCCATCAAAGGTTACGTTTGGGAATACGGTGAACGAGTAAAAACTTTTGGGAATATAACTCTTTCAGGTAATCTCATGGACATGTTCATGAACGTGGATGTGGTGGGTGAGGGTCTTGAGCCATCAAGAGACCACTCCTTCTTTAGCGTATCACTAATCTTTCATCATCTTTCTATCGCAGGCGCATAAACTACCGGGAATGACTAAGTAAACTTCAGTCATTCCCATAGGTTGGACTTTAATTGTTACTTTAATCTTGACAATAATCCAGGTCGCACCCATCATATGGATAGAGCCTATGGCTCTTTCAAAAGGGTGAAATATGAGTCTACAACAAGTAAACAGTGCAAACTTTGAACAAGCAGTTTTAAATTCTGATAAACCGGTCCTGGTAGATTTTTGGGCCGAATGGTGTGGGCCTTGTCGTGTGCTCGGTCCAGTACTGGAAGAAATCTCTGGCGAGGTTGGAGCGAAGGCCAACATTGTTAAGCTCAACGTGGATGAGTCACGTGATCTGGCGATGAAGTATGGCATCCGCGGTATTCCAACCATGATCTTTTTTAAGAACGGTCAAGTTGTGAATACTCTCGTCGGTAATCAACCAAAAGACGTCATCTTAAAGAGCATTGACGCTCTTTAATAGGGGAAGCCGGGACTAAAGAGGCGACTTGAGTGAGCGCAAGACCTCAATAAGTCCCGGAACTCTTTTTTCAATTTCGTCGACCCTGAGTGAAATATAATGGGTCTTACCTTCTTCTCTTTTTTCAATGAATCCCGTTTCTCTTAAAACTTTAAAGTGATGAGACATAGTGGACTTTGAGAGATTGCTTTTGCATTCTCCACAGGTGATCTCCTCGTGCTCCAGAAGTTCTCGAATAATTTCGATCCGCGCAGGATCGCTAAGGGCATAAAAGATGCTCGAGATCTGAATTTTCTTTAAACCGGGTAAGTCGGATTTCTTCATGAATTCATGCTACCACTTTTCCACCCGCCATTGACATTTTTTTTATCGGTCCCATCTTGTTTCTAAGTTCGATAATTATCGAAATTGGAACAAGGAGTTTCTATGCAATTGCTGCCAGTTTTATCAGTGAGAGAAAGCGTAATTTTACCGGGCAGCGCCCTCCCGTTACGAGTAGGACGCAAACAAAGTATTGAAGCAGTTGAGGCCGCTCAGAAAAACGGAAATATGATTTTAGCGGTCTCTCAGAAGAGTGGGTATGATCACGACAACGTCGAGATTAATGACTTGAGAACCATCGGAACCCTGGCCCAAATTGATCGCATTCGAGGGAACGCCAAAGAGGGCTATCAGATTTTTCTTCGCGGAGTTTCTCGCTACCGCGTGAATCAATTCAGCGTGAAAGACGGTTATATCGCCGCTGCCGCTGAAGAGTGGAAGGACGTATTGGACGCTGATCCATCGACCTTTGCTACCATGCTGGACGTGATGAAGAACATGTCAGAAAAAATTCTGCAATTACTACCGAATGACACGCGTCTATTATCCGAGTTAGTGAAAGAGATTAACGACCTTTCGCATCTAACTTATTTGACTGCCGCCAATCTGGACATTGATTCTCAAAAGAAACAAGAAATCCTGGAGACCGCCGGGCTAAAAGACCGCTCCCTTAAGGTTCTTGAGTCGATGCAGAAGATGAAAGATGAGTTGGAAGTTCAAGTAGAGATCAGAAATAAATTAGGACACAAGCTTGGCAAGCACCAACGTGAAACCATTCTGCGTGAACAGTTAAGAACGATTCAAGAAGAGTTGGGCGATATTGAAAAAGGTGAAGAGAAGGACGATCTTCGTAAGAAAATTCTCGATGCCGGAATGCCGGAAGACACATTGAAGGTGGCCTTAGATGAATTCAAACGATTAGAGAGCATGGGACCAAATTCTCCTGAGTCTCATGTGATTAGAAATTATTTGGATCTTTTAGTCGCTCTTCCTTGGAAGAAATCCGGTTCTGAATCAGAAATCGCTGATCTTAACCTTGATAAGGCCCGGGAGATTCTGGATGCTGAACACTATGGCCTGGACAAGATCAAGAAGAGAGTTCTGCAACATCTTGCCGTGATGAAACTTAAAAAAACCAGCCGAGGACAAATCCTTCTTCTCGTGGGACCTCCTGGAGTAGGTAAGACCTCCTTAGGTCAAAGTATTGCCAAGGCATTGGGCCGAAAATTTGTACGCGGAAGTTTAGGGGGAGTAAGAGACGACGCTGAAATCCGAGGACACCGTCGTACTTATATCGGAGCAATGCCTGGGCGAATCATCCAAGGTATCAAGCGTGCAGGAGAGAACAATCCGGTCTTCATGTTGGATGAGATTGATAAATTAGGACGTGGGTTCCAAGGTGATCCTGCGGCCGCACTTCTTGAAGTGCTAGATCCTGAACAGAATGCGACGTTCTTGGATCACTACTTGGATGTGCCATTTGATTTATCCAATGTGTTCTTCATTGCCACGGCCAACAGTCTCGATACCATTCCGGGGCCACTACTGGATCGAATGGAAATCATTGATCTGTCTGGTTACACGACGGCCGAGAAGCTTCACATTGCCAAGAATCACTTGATTCCTAAGCAATGGACTGAACACGGACTTTCAAATGATCAATTAATGCTTTCAGATGAAGCTCTTCTGAAACTCATTAGCTCGTATACTCGTGAAGCGGGTGTACGTGATCTTCAAAGAAAGATCGTGACTCTTTGTCGGGCCATGGCGGAAAAAGTTCTTTCGAAAGATTCAGTTCTGCCAATTAAGATTGAGCTCGCTGACATTGAAGAAGTGTTCGGTAATGAGCGCTTTACCCATGAAGTGGCAAACACTATGAATCCTCCGGGAGTAGCAACTGGCCTTGCCTGGACTCCACAAGGTGGTGAGATTCTTTTCATTGAAGCGAATCTTATGCCAGGTAAGGGCAGTTTGATCCTGACCGGTCAATTAGGTGAAGTGATGAGAGAATCGACTCAGATTGCTTTAAGCTTAGTGCGATCTCGCTTGGCCCATGTGATTCCTGGATTTGAATTTGAAAGAAAGGACATCCACGTGCACGTTCCGGCCGGTGCGATTCCCAAAGACGGACCGTCGGCAGGGATCACGATGCTCACGACTATTGCCTCGCTCTTAACTGGTCGAAGCATTAGTCCAAAACTTGCCATGACGGGTGAGCTGACTCTGAGAGGAGCGGTGATGCCAGTGGGTGGAATCAAAGAAAAACTTATTGCTGCTCACCGAGCCGGAATTGAGAAAGTGATTCTTTCCAAACGAAATCAGAAGGACCTCAAAGATGTTCCGGAAGAAGTTCGTCATGGACTAAAAATTGAGCTCGTAGAAACTGCGGCAGAAGTTTTAAAGATTGCTCTTGATCTGGATGCCAGTGAGGATTTTGTGCCTCAGGGATTCAAGAACGATGTCAATCAGGCCCCGACTGCCATCTAACAAAAAGGCCAGCGTGAAGCTGGCCTTTTTTATTTCATATCTTTGATAACATCCGCGAGGGTGGTTTTTTTAAGACTGTCTTCCATCGCCTTTTGAGTTTTATCCAGCACCTTTTCCATACATTCTTTAATTCCACAACTTACTTCACAGATTTTTTGTTCAGGATACTTGTGGATAGCAAAGGCCTTTGGGGCCTCGACGGCACGATAGATATCAAGCAGAGTAATGTCTTTTGGTTTTTTGCCAAGAGTTGAGAAACCAGATTTACCAGTAGAGGTTTGAACCAGGCCCGCCTTGGAGAGTTTAGAGAGAATTCTTCTGACAAAGCTCGGATACGCATTCACGCTGCTAGCAAGGGCAGCTGAGGTCATGTCTTTCTCGGCACTGCCAATGCAGACCATGATATGAATTGCGATCGAAAACTGAGTATTTACTGCGGCCATTACGGTAATGATAAGGGGGCAGAATAGCTTGGGCAAGATATTTGAAAAAAGACCGGCCGAGTAGACCGGTCTTAATGAACTTCTAGTTAGATGCGGACTTAGGTTGCTCAACATTAGCATTAAGCTTCTTAAGAGCGTCCGTAATGACCTTCGTTACTTCTTTTGGATGTGACACCATTGGAACGTGGCTCGAGTTAATGGTCGTCATACTCGCATTCATTTGTTTTGCCAGAGTCATCTGTGCATCTGGATTAATCATGCGATCTTTTGAGGTCACGATATACCAGTTTGGTTTTGTTTTCCAGGCCGCAGTGGTGACCTTTTCATCAAAACATTTTCCAGCGATAGGGCCTTGAGTGGCGGTCATGAGAGTTGTCTCGTCCTTCTTTAAGTCCTGAGCGAAATCAGACTGCATGACCTCTTTGGAGAGTCTGATAAATCCATTGGCGTCCGGTTGAAGTTTTTGAATGCCAGGCGCGGCCGGAAAGGCCTTCACAGATTCATTGGCCGATTGTCCGTCATTAGGAGCAAAGGCCGCGACATACATCAGACCTGCAACTTTTTCGTTATTTCCCGCTTCTGAAATTACAGCACCACCCCAAGAATGACCCACAAGAAGGACCTTGCCCGGTTGAGCTTCAATCGCACGTTTCGCTGCCGCTGTATCGTCGGCAAGAGAAGTAAGCGGGTTTTGTACCGAGATCACATTAAGACCAGTCTTTTGCAAGTTCTTAATGACCTTGTTCCAACTTGAGCCGTCTGCAAACGCACCGTGAACAAAGACCACTGTATCAATTTTCTCAGTCGCGGTTTGTTGGGCCATTGCCAGAGGCATAACGATCAAACTCAATAGCATAAAGATGATTTTCATAGTTCCTTCCTTGGTTAGTGAAGTTGTAAATATTTTTTAAGTTCTTGAGAGGCCTGAAGAATGTGGGATCTCACCTCTGGAAGTTCCGCCAATGGGTTGAGAAGACCGAAGTCGTGAATCATTCCCACGTAGCGAGTGGTCGTGACGGTGACACCGGCCTCATCGAGTTTTCGGGCAAAAGCTTCGCCTTCATCTCGAAGAACATCGCACTCAGCGGTCTGAACGAGAGTAGGTGGAAAATCTTTAAAGGCAGAAGTTTCTGCCTGAAGAGGTGAGGCATATTTGGTCTGACGATCTTTTTCATCCGGAGCATAGTTGTCCCAGAACCATTTCATCATACCCTTGGTTAAGAAGTGATTGGTGGCGAATTGATTATAGGATTCGGTTTCAAAAAACGAATTTGTTACTGGCCACATGAGAAGCAAAAATCGGATGTCCGGTCCGCCTTTATCTTTTGCCATCGAGGCCGTGGCGATGGACATATTGCCTCCAACACTGTTACCAACGACCGCAAGACGCGAACCATCAACATTGATTTCATTACCATGTTCAGACACCCATTGAGTGGCGGCATAGATCTGATTAAGGGCCACAGGATATTTGGCCTCAGGAGAGCGTGTATAATCCACATAAACTCCAACTGCTCCTGAGCCGGCCACAATATCTCGGATGAGTCGCTCATGGGTCGGATAATCTCCTAGCACCCATCCGCCGCCGTGAATGAATATAAACACTGGGAGTTTCTCTTGGGTGTTTTCAGGTCTTACAATTTTAAGATTGATCTTTTGACCATCGACTTCAATGGTCTTATCTGAAACCTCAGCAGGAGCAAGATTTACTTTAACGCTCTTTTGAGCGTCTTCTAACACTTTTCTCGCTTCTGCCGGAGAAAGTTGTTCCATGGGTTTACCACCGGATGCGTTCAGGGCATCCAAAAATTTTTGGGTACGACTATCAGGATGTGACTCATATTGTTCTATTGATTGATTGGCCATATGTGTCTCCTTTAAGTTAAGTTAGAGATGGACTCCTTAGGTTGATCCGATTTCTTCTTCTTGTGAATGAAGTCGGGCCTAATAATAGTTGAGGCAATATATCTTTATGCACGTGCTATTCTTATTTCTTGTTCTTCTACCATTGTCCTCGAAGGCTCAGGAGTCCTGGCCGGGTTATAAAATAATCCGTCAGGACGAGGATTTTAGTTATCTTCGTGATCCGTCTAAACGATCTGATTACCTGGATGGCATTAAGTTTATTCCCATTAACAAAGATAAAACGTCGTATCTTACTCTGGGCGGTGAGATCAGGGAAAGATACGAGTACTTTAGTAATTTTTTATGGGGAGAGCCATTAAACGAAGGTGATGGGTATGTGCTTTCACGTGTCATGTTACATGGTGATCTTCGTTTGAATGAAAAGTTTCGTTTCTTCACACAGTTTAAAAGTAATCTAGTGTTCGATAAAAAACTTCCTCCCCGGAGTATTGATAAGGATGAACTAGATCTTCACCAATTGTTTGTTGATGGAGACTTTGATCGCTTACATCTAAGAGTCGGGCGACAGGAAATAAGTTACGGAAGTTCTCGTCTCATATCTGTTCGTGAAGGGCCAAACGTTCGGCAGTCTTTCGATGCCGTTAAATTAAAATACCAGGATCAAAATCTTAATCTAGATGGTTTATATTCACATCCAGTAGAGACCAACCCTGAAGAGTTTGATGATAAATCCGGAACTGATCGCACTTTATTTGGTCTCTATGCAACGTTCACAAATATCAAGGCCGATCTTTATTATTTGGGATATGACAGGCAGGAGGGGGAATTTGCCTCCGGAACTGAGCATGAGATGAGACACTCTGTTGGTTCCAGATGGTTTAATAAAGGAAAAAGCTGGGACTATGATTATGAGGCGGTCTATCAGTTCGGCCAGTTTGGTAATAAAAGCATTAAGGCCTGGACAGTTTCGACCAACACCGGTTACACCTTCAATCATCCCTGGAAACCTCGCTTAGAACTAAAGGCCTCAGTGGCAAGCGGGGATGATAATCCAAATGATGATACGCTTGGAACCTTCAATGCTTTGTTCCCAAAAGGATCGTTCTTTAATGAGGCCGCCATTCTGGGGCCCGCAAACTTCATGGACATTCATCCGGGTTTTTCTATTGAACCATCTGATACACTCACTTTTAAAGTTGATTGGGACTTTCTTTGGCGCCAATCGCTCGAGGATGGACTCTATAATGTACCGTTAAATCCTATTGTGCCCGGTGATGCTGGAGACTCCCGTTACATTGGAAGTCAGCTGGCCCTAAGCGGAGAGTATGAGTTTGGTAAACATTGGCTATTATTTGCCCAGTATATGCATTTCTTTGTCGGTAGTTTTCTTGAAGAGGCGACCCCAGGTAAAGACATAGATTACTTTACGACATGGGTTACTTATAAGTTTTAGCGAACTTCTTCACTGCATCTTCAGTGCATATTTAAGAACCCTGGCATCATGACTACTCTTGAAGCTTAAGTCTCTTTAACAAAGGAGTGGCCATGAAATTTTTAACTGTTTTAGCATTAGGGCTTTTTGCTTTTAGTGCTTTCTCTGCCGATGATCTTTCAAGTGCAAAGAAAAAGAAAACGGACGACATTGATCGTAAGATGAATGCCCTTAAAGAGTATCGTACCTGTGTGGTTGGGGCCTCATCAACTCAAGTGGTTGAATCCTGCCGTTACCGTGGCCCAGAAGGAGTCATGCAGGAAGAAGAAGTGATTGATGTTGAACCAATGAAGCAAGATACGAAAGACGATATGAATAAGAAGAAAGGCAGTAGCGGCTACTAGGAAAGTTTTAAAAGGCCACCTTCAAGGTGGCCTTTTTTATTGCGGAAGAGATTTTTCATGTAGTTCGTTATAGACCTTCTGCACTCCATCCAGGTCCTTAACTTTTTGTTCGATCTTGGTCTTCATTTCTTCGCTTGGAATTTCACCCAGAAGACTAACTTCACCGTTTTCAACCGAGACTTCAATATTCTCACACTCAAGATCAATTAGGATTTCGTTCACACGGTCTTTTAGCCCCGAATCTCCCTGACTTAGATTTTCCATATGTCCTCCTTAATCCAGATAAAGATCCTGGATATTTTTAGGTAAATTTTTTAAGACTTGTTTTGCCTCACCTTGATCAATCATGTCGAGGATCACTCCCAGGGTCACGGGAACGGCCCGAGAGAGATCAATCTCGTCATGACCATGAAAGAAATGACGAACATCTTCTAAAAAGTCAGAGGTGGTTCTCGAGCGGGACATTTCTGTATTTGGGTTCCAGCCTTCATAATAAAATCCTCTCAAGATAGTGGAGAGTTGAGAGCCTAAATGAATGGCCTCTTGTTTTCCAACTCGTTCTCTTAACGCCTTTAAACAGGCCTTTAAGATAGCAAACGCCTTCTGCTCATTTTCAAACAACCTGCTTTCCATCAGGAGATTGATAACATGATTAAAATCTTCATTGGCCTTATCAACGCCTTTAATATGTTTATGATGCATAATCTTGATACTCCTTCTTAAGTTCTAGGATGCTTTCTTTTAGAGCCGGATAAGTCGCGTCCTCTTCGAAAATGATCCCATTCAGGAAAAAAGTCGGAGTTCCTGTCACACCGGATTCTTCACCGCTGTCGATGTCCTTTCTGACTCGATCAATAAGATCCTCTCGTTCAAGATCAACCAAGAATTTTTGGATGTTGAGCTCCAGGGCCTCCGCTAAAACAGTTATACTTTCTGCCGACAGGTTATAGATATTTTTATAAAGAAGATCGTGCATGTCCCAAAAGCGGGACTGCTCATTGGCCGCTTCGGCCGCCATGGCCGCAAGGGCCGCATGAGGATGAATGTCCGTAATAGGGAAGTGTCGGTATACGTAACAAATGTCTCCATCAAACTCCTTCAAAAGTTTTTGAATCATTTGATAAGCACGGGCCGAATGTGGACATTCGTAGTCTCCGTATTCTACTAATATCACCGGAGCATCCAAGGGGCCCTTTCGGTGATCATTCTTGATGGCGGGTACTTTCAAAGTATATGTCATGATGACCTCCTTAAATGGCCGCTCGATTATCACTAATGAGTTTGTTAATAACGTCTTCTAACATTTCCAGAGTGGGAGCTCCGTCAAAACGAAGATTATTCAGGAAAAGCGTTGGTGTTCCATTCACACCACTTCTAACACCACTGTTAAAGTCCACTCTTACCCGCTCGGACAGATCTTCTCTTTCAAGATCATCCAGAAAGAGTTTCATATCCAGATTAAGAGTTCTTGCGAGTTCAAAAATATTTTCTGAAGAAAGATCAAATTGATTTTCAAATAAGAGATGGTGCATTTGCCAGAACTGACCTTGGGCATCCGCGGCCTCTGATGCCACTGCCGCGACCCCTGCATTGGAATGAATCGTTGAGAGAGGAAAATGGCGATAGATGAAACACAAATCCTGCCCATATTCTTTTACTAACGTATCCAGGATAGGGACCGTCATCTGACAATGAGGACATTGAAAATCTCCGTATTCAATTAAGATCACGGGAGCATGAAGAGAACCAATTCTGTGATCGTGGACATTAGGCGGGATTTTTAAGGTTGAACCATTCATGGGGATGGCCTCCTGTGAATATAAATTCACCCCTGAGTTTTGTCCCAAATCCAAGGTCTGTCGAATGAAAAGAGAAATGATCAATAATAGGCCCAGTTAATATTAAGTTGGATGGGTCCTCACTCCCGCGAGATACTAAAAAAGAAGATTGGAGTCGTTATGGAATTCAAGACCTCTTGGAAAGAAAACATGCTCTTTAAGACCAAAGTTGGTAACCATCAAATTACTATGGATGCGGCCGCTCCATTGGGACAAGATAAAGGGGCGACCCCTAAAGAACTTTTTGCGGCATCTCTTTCAGGTTGTACTGGAATGGATATAGTTGGTTTATTACATAAATATAAACAAACCATAAATAAGTTTGAGATTGAGACCAAAGTTCAATCCACTAATGATGGTTATCCTATTGTCTTTTCCTACATTGATTTGATTTATCATATAAATGGTGAAGTCGATGAGGCCCTTGCCCTGCAGGCCATTAGATTGGCCCAAACTAAGTATTGTGGTGTTAGTGCAATGATGGCCCGATCCACTTCTATCCATTGGAGATTGTTCTTAAATGGTAAGGAAGCAGGAACCGGAGATGTAGGGGAATACCTCAGTGGTGAATAAGATTACTGAAATGTAATTTATCACTTGGCCTAAAATACCGTATAATAAACGGATGAAAATTCTTGTCGTTGAAGACGATCCGAAAATTTCTGGCTTCATTAAAAAAGGATTAAAAGAGTCCGGTTACGAGGCCACTGAAATCGCCAATGGTCAGGAAGCGCTCGATCATTTGAGCGTGGACAAATCCTATGACTTGGTAGTTCTCGATCTTATGCTGCCTGGAAAGAGCGGACTTGAGGTACTGGCCGGGATGCGATCCGAGGGACTTAGTACTCCCGTGCTTATTTTAAGTGCTAAACGTTCGGTGGAAGAGAAGGTCGAGGGCCTTCAGCATGGGGCAGATGATTATCTAATTAAGCCCTTTGCTTTTTCTGAACTCCTGGCACGAATTCAAGTTCTTCTTCGTCGACATGGGCCCCAGAAAAGCCTTCCCACTTCATTGTCCCAATTCGGAATTAAAATTGATTTATTAAAAAGAGAAGTGACACGCGAGGGGAAAGTCATTGACCTTCAAGCAAAAGAGTTTTCTCTTCTTGAATACTTTCTAAAAAATCCTGAAAGAGTTCTTTCTAAGACCATGATCCTGGAAAATGTGTATCACTATAACTTTGATACCCAGACCAATATTGTGGATGTTTTGGTTTGTCGTCTAAGAAATAAGATTGATAAGGACTTTGACCAGAAGACCATTCATACCATCAGAGGGGTGGGGTATGTTCTCAAAGATGGTTAAAAAGATCGGCCCTCGCCTGGTCCTTGGAACAACTCTTTTACTTCTCGTTTCCCTTCTCAGTGTATCTATCACCATCTATTATCTCCTTTCAAATTCCTTGAGAAAGAGTGACAAAGATCTTCTGGAACGTTTGTCGGCCGTCTATGCCCAAAACTATGAGCTATTCGGGGAGGAATCACTCCGCAGGGACATCTCTCCTGAGATTCTGGTGATCATCGTTGATAAAAACGGCGAAGAGGTCTTTTCTTCTTTACCTAAATATATTGATCGCGACTTTGAAGACGAGGAAGAGATCCGACAACTTCAGGAGGAAGTTCGCAAGATGCCGCTTAAAAAAGGGCTTCAGACTGTTCTTCTTCTTTCTGGTGAAGAGGACAAAGACCTTTACGAGAAGTTTGAATATCAGCTTCGTTTAATGTTTTTAGAGAAAGAATGGTTGGGGCTACTTCCCTTGATTGATAATGATATGGTGGAAGTTCTAGTGACTCCACTTAAAAATGACCGTTGGATGAAGGTCGGAAAAAGTTCTGAGGAGCGCGAAGAGCATCTGGCGAGTATCCGTTACATTGCGCTCATGGTGCTTATTCCCTTCCTCTTTATTGGTTTTCTTTTAAGCTACTTGTTGTCGCGAAGTATTTTGAGACCGATTAAAAATCTGGCGACCGTCATTAAAGACATTCAACAAGGACAGGGCCAGAAGCGGGCCTTGGTTCGAAATTCTGGAGATGAAGTTGATCTTTTGTCCCATGAATTTAACTCTCTTCTGGATAAAAATGAGGTCCTCATTTCCAATCTTAAAAGCTCCATTGATAACGTGGCCCATGATTTGAGAACTCCTCTTACTCGTTTTAGAAATAGTGCGGAGGACGCTCTTCTTCATCAAGATGACCCAAAAAAAATGACTGAAGCTTTGGAAGACGGTCTGGAAAATTCAGAGAAGATCTTGGAGCTTCTTCATGCCATCATGGATGTTTCTGAGGCCGAGACCGGAACCATGGCCATTAAGAAGAAAGAAATCTACTTAGATATCTTTATCGAAAATCTGGTGGACCTTTATCAATATGTGGCCGAAGACAAAGAGATCAAACTCACCATGGATATTGCACAAGGACTTTGCATCATGGGAGATGAAGTCCGATTAAACCAGGCTTTTGGAAATATTTTGGATAACGCCATTAAGTATTCTCCAAAAGGCACAGAGGTCCATATAGGCGTAACTTCCACTCAGGATCAGGTACAAATTTCAGTTAAAGATCAAGGTGAAGGAATCCCTGAGCCTGACCTGGAAAAGATCTGGGAGCGCCTTTATCGCGTGGATAAGAGTCGCTCAACTCCGGGTCTTGGCATTGGTCTAAGTGTTGTAAAGGCCATCATTAAGGTCCACCAAGGAACCGTCCAAGTCTCTAGTACTATAGGGAAAGGGTCTTGTTTCACAGTTACATTACCACTTTGTAATGCAGGCGTAAGATAGCGGTAAGGTCCATGTTTTAAGATTTTCTCATCAAGGGGAAACACATGAAACACTTGGCAGTACCTTTATTACATCTCGTAATCATCACAGCTTTGGCCATTTCGGCCTACCAGTCTGTTGTTTTATCATAAGGAGTAACTATGAAATCGGTGAAAGTTTTAACTGTAGGCCTTTTGGCATTATCTCTTCCTGTCTTCGCTGCGACTGTGAGTGAATCAGCGCTAAAAATGATTCCGGGTGGGAAAGTGGTTCAGGAAAAAGAAAAAGAAGTAAAAGTTCAAACTAAAGACGGATCAATTGTTGAGGTTGAATTTAAACGTAACGGAGATTTTGAAGAGGCCTCTGGTCACGCAGTTGATAAAGACACATTTGAGCCGGGCCAAAATCTTCTTTCACTTAAAGATGCAGTGGCATCAGTTAAGAAAGCAGGAAAAACTCCAGTGGGTGACTGGTCTCTTGAAGACAGTATGATGAAGGGCTGGCACTATGAGTTTGAAGGCATGGAAAACGGTAAAGCGATGGAGTATTTAGTTGACGCTAAGACCGGTAAGCTTCGTGAATCAAGACAAGACGATTAAAATAAGAAGGCCCCGTTAAGGGGCCTTATCAATTCAGATGACTTCAATTTTTCCAAGATTAATACGTTTTGCTTCAAAGATCGTCGAGTACTCAACTCGGTAGATGCCAGGTTCTAATTTTGGTAGAACAAAGTCTTTCTTCATTCTTCCACCGAGATCAAATCTTACCTTCGCTTCTTCTACAATCGTAGAGATCTGAAGTTTCCAGAAAAGATTATCATTGGCGGCGATTCCCCAATCAAAAGGCACACAACGGAACTTTAGAGTGGCCTCTTTATCTGTGTCGTTATGATAAGTCGCTTTATCAGTCGCCTCAAACTCACCCTTATCGTTTTGAACCATGATGCTACAGTTTGCATAAAAGTAACTCATGTCGTACTGAGCGGTTGGAAGAAGATCGACGGCGTAGCTCCCTTTGGCCACATTCATGGTGATCTCAGGAATGTCTTTCTTGTTATTAAAGATCTGAGATTTAATCGGAGATACTTCACGAACAAGTACTAGTTCACCTTGAAGAGCAGATTGGGCCAGGTTGCTGAGGTTGATTTTGCCACCTTCAGCACCCGCAATGTCCGTATTAAGTTTAAGATTAATTTCTTCCATCTCGAACTCAACCGTTGCTGAGCGCTCAGTTCCACCGTTCATCAGCATTGTCACCTGATAGTGACCTGGCTTAGGAGTCGCCATGATGAACTCGCGAGTGAAAGCAATTTGTTCAGCACGGACATAGTCCGGAGTAAAAGTTCCAAGATTAAGAAAGCTTGATTCACCTTCAATTACGCGTGTTCTAACTCTTACACCTTTAACACCCTCTGGAATGTTTAAGTGGATACGAGCACCTTCCTGAGAACCAACAGTCAGGCTTTGACGAAGGAACGTACGAGGACGAAGATCACGAATGGCCGTTACTGGAACTACGGCCAGAAGAGTTTTATCAGCTTTTGAGTAAAGACGAATTTCACCGAAGGCCTCGTTCACGTCACCCAGCATTTCTTCAGCGTTCACATCGACCGCGATTCGGCTTTGAGAAACGGCCACCCAAAGTTCCTTTGGACCTTTGATGCCTTTTGAATATTCAATATCCACGGGAGTCAGAAGGTTAATAGTTGCATCCGATGGAGCGAGAGTAGAAAGTTCTCCAGTGAACAACACGCGGTAAGTTTCAACCGAGTTTGTTAACTGAGAAGTTTTAACAAAGATGCCTTGAGCGGCCGTTCCATCAAGACCACCACGGTTTACACTTACCGCAATGTTTTGGAAATTTTGACCATTAATAAGGGTCTTATAGATCTCAAGGGCCTTAGGAATTTGTGGAAGACCATAACCTTGAGACACGAATGGCTCATTTGAAATTCTTCTGCCTGATAGGCGAAGGGCCGCAACAACCGTGGCCGCATTTACTTTCAGACCAGCTTGCTTAATCGCAGAAACAAGAACGGTGGCCGCACCAGCAAGGGCCGGTGAAGCAGAACTTGTTCCATTAAAAGCACGGTAACCAAGATTTGGAGAAGAGTGAGTTAAGCTTGAGAGCGGAGAGATAAGAGTTGGGCCCGCACCACCTGCACCTGGACCACGACTTGAGTAATAAACCACGCGGCCTTCTTCCGGAAGACCAGTTGTTCCCCAAACTCTTTCATCTAGTTCTTTTGGAACATAAGCACCGGCCACGAGAGTTGATGAAGGATACATCAAACGACGGTTAAGAGAGCCAAGACCTGGACCGTTGTTTCCGGCCGAGAAGCTCACCACGATATTGTGTTTCTCAATAATCTGGGCCAGGGCCTTACTCATGAAGGCCTGTGTTGCGGTATTAGTGAAGAACAGTGAGTAGCTCACGTTCGCCACTTCTGCTCCTTGAGAACCTAACCAATCAATCGCAAGCAGGAATGTTCCCAGGGTGTATTCGTTTTCCACCGGTTTATTTGTGAGTTCAGAGAGATCGTAATCAACGATTTGAGCACCTGGGGCAACTCCATCAAGATTTGCTCCCCCCATTGAGTTGTGAGCGGCCATGACACTCGCCACACCTTCACCATGGGAGTCATCATCTTTCTCTGGTTGAAGAACTTTAAGAGTTTTTTTCGCAAGATCAACTTCTGTCATCAGGGCAAGAGTTGGTTGCTTTGGAAGAAGATAATAGTCGCCAGTCTTGGCGAACGTTCCCTTACATTCAGAATCATCAAATTTGTCATCAACGTTTAGATCAAGGCAAACGCGAGAGCCATCCAGAGAGACCGATGCTTTCCAGTTATTGATTGTTCCATCGAGATTAAGATCAAGCTTCCCACCGAAAGTCATGCCTTCTTTAATTTCAACCGTGAAGCCATCTTCCGCATCCACGAGTGGGTAAGTTGAGAATGTTGATTGAGATGTTTTGGCCAGAAACTTACGGGCACCTGTTGTGGTTCTCTGGAAACCTACTTGATGAGGAGAGATACCGTCATCAATTACGCCTACGATCACACCGCGACCATCGGCCTCAGGATTGGTTTTCCATAGATCAAGAATCCCAAATTCTTTTTTCGCCAGATAAATGGCGTCCGCATCTGGTTTACCCACTTGATCACGAGAAACTTCAATTTCAGAATCTAGTAAGTAATCAAGACTATCTTTAACCGGAATATTTAATTGATTAAGGTCTGAAGCTGCACCAGTCAGACGGATAATATTTTGACCTTCAAGTTTAATTCCGGCCTTAATGATTTCTTGCTGAAACTCAGGAGTGATTTCGGCACCAAGAACAACCACTGAAGTATTGCCTTTAGTTTGTTCAGAAAGATTAAGCTTTTCTGTTTTGTGCTTCTGAGGGCCACCACAACCAGCAAGAAGAAGAGTAAAAAGTAATCCAGCAGTCTTTTTCATAGAGATCCTTCGTTCATTTTGCACACAGGTATCTTAGCTAAATACCCGAATTGCATGGGCGAGATTGAACTTTTTACCTGCCGGTGTTTATATCGTCAACACGCCTTAAACTATGGAAATCTATGAGGATTTAATCAATTGTTAGGGGATTTAGTGAATGTGGGTCTCATTTTCCGGTGAAGAAGGTCTTCTTTCATCATCGAGAACGCTGAAAAACTCCTTCAACTCTTCTTCGGAGAGGGTCTCACGAAGCATCAAGGCCCCGGCGGCCGATTCTAAAAGCTCTCGATGGTTTCTGAGGAATTCATAGGCCCGTAAATAGGAGTTCATGACGATTCGTTTCACGCATTCATCAATTTCTTTGGCGGTATCATCAGCGTAGCTCATGCGAGAAAATCCTTCTTTAACATCCAGGAACGCTGAAGATGGTTCTTCATAAGTCACAAAGCCCAGCTCTTCGGTCATCCCAAAGCGCATGACCATTTCACGGGCAATATTGGTGGCCTTGCCTAAATCATCGGAAGCTCCGGTGCTGAGTTTTCCAAAGATGAGCATCTCGGAAGCACGACCGCCCATAAGCACGGCCATTTTATTTTCGAGATCTTCTTTGGTCATAAGATAGCGGTCTTCCGTTGGACGTTGAATGGTGTAGCCCATGGAACCAATGCCGTGAGGAATGATAGAGACCTTGTGGATCTTATCATCACGACTCATCCAATAACCAACTAAGGTGTGACCCATTTCATGAAAGGCCACCATCTCTTTTTCTTTAGCATTAAGGATCTTATTTTTCTTCTCGATCCCCGCGATTGAACGTTCAAAGGCGAGAGTGAAATGATTCATATTAATGGCGTTGGCATTTTCTCTCGTGGCGATCAGGGCCGCTTCATTCACGAGATTAGCGAGATCAGCTCCGGTGAATCCTGGTGTTAATCCAGCAATAGTATCCAGATCAACTTCCGGCTCCATCTTTACTTTCTTAGAATGAATTTTAAGAATATCTTCTCTGCCTTTGCGGTCAGGACGATCGACCACCACTTGACGATCAAAACGGCCGGCGCGAAGAAGGGCCGGGTCAATCATCTCAGGGCGGTTGGTGGCCGCAATAATGATAATTCCACCTTGTGTATCAAAACCGTCCATCTCAACTAAGAGTTGGTTTAAGGTTTGTTCTTTTTCGTCATTTCCACCCATGATATTAGAGTGACGAGTTTTTCCGAGAGCATCAAGTTCATCAATAAAGATGATACATGGTGCAGTTTTCTTTGCTTGTTCAAAAAGATCTCTTACCCGGGCAGCACCCACACCGACAAACATCTCTACGAACTCAGCACCGTTGGTCGAGAAGAAGGGAACACCTGCTTCACCGGCAATGGCCTTCGCAATAAGAGTTTTTCCTGTTCCTGGAGAACCCACCAGAAGAATCCCTTTCGGCATTTTCCCGCCGAGGCTTTTAACTTTGTCTGCGTTCTTTAAGAAGTCGATCACTTCTCTTAGTTCTTCTAGTGCTTCATCAGCGCCGGCAACGTCCTTAAAAGTTGTTTTGGTATCAGTCTCTACATAGATCTTCGCCTTACTTTTACCGATGGACATAAAAGAGCCACCGCCCCCCATGCCTTTGAGACCGCGCCTTAAGATGTAGTACCAGAAACCAATAAAGAGGAGAGTAGGTAAGAAGAAGAGAATAAAAGTTCCCATAAAAGAAGAAGAACCGAGGCTTTCGTAACTCACTTTGTATTTATCAAGTTGATTGGCAATGTCCTGAGGAACAATGTTGGTTTGATAACCAATTCGGCCCTTGATCGGCTTTACAAATTCCCCGGTGGCACTGTCTCCGCGGAGAGTGACGTTTTTGATATCACCTCGTTCAAGATGCTGCTTGAATTCACTATAGGAGATTCGCTGCATCTGAGCACCTTCAAGACAGCTTCTTACAATTAAGAAGGCAAGAAGCCCAAGAAAGATGTGGTAATAACTGAATACGAAACGCTTGTTGTTCTCAGTTTCCATCCAAGGATCATAACAAGAGAAAGCTTTGAGAGCATGATACACTTCTTCCTCTTCAACTAACTCAGTTAACTTCTGCCTCGCACGGTGATGGAAACTTCATCAGTTAGGGTCAGACCTTCTTCTTTTTTTGTGATACGGAACACATATTTCCCTGGTCGAAGACCAGTAATTTTTGTTGAAAGCGCATGTGGCTTTTCAATCTTCGCTGGACCTCCCGAGATTTTGGTCCACCGGTAACTTGACGACTGAATGTCAGTGGCAAGGGCCTCTAGTGTGGTCTTAGAAGTTGTAATCACTTTGTCATGGCCCGCGAAAATGGAACTTGTGACCAGATCAATAATGTTGATCTCTTCGATCGGACCTGCACTTCTCTGACATGAAGAAAGAAATAGAGTGAATATGAGGAGAAAGATGGATGTTCTCATACTCAAAGTTGTAGCAAAAAGATGTTATCACATTGTGGAAGACAGCATTCTATTTATCATATCTGAGATGACTGTATTGGTTCCTCGTTCCGCTTCGGCTCCGCCAGTGTTGGTGGTGGCCGCCATGATAAGGTGAAGTTTAGGAGCGAGCCATACCTTGGCATAGTTCACAGTATTAGAGCCATCATGAGTAAGTGCTGGACCTTGCGCCCAGGATCTTTCAAAGCGCAGCCAACCGCCATAGGTGTAGGGACTGTCCGTTGAAGCTTGTGAGTGGAGTTTAAAAAAAGTAGAGGCGTGAACGATTCCATCAATGCCATTAAAGCCATCTATGTGTTGCTCTAGAAATTTTCTCCAATCAGGAAGTGAACAGTGGACTCGTGCTGCGGGCCCATAGCCTTCAGGATTATCCACATGTATTGGGACAAGTCCTTTGTGGGCCCAGGTATTTTCCGGAGAAGTAGGACCAAAGCCACAACTGTTCATATTCAGGGGATTAAAAAGTTTTTCTCGCATGAGGGTTTCCCAAGACTGGCCCGTGAGTTTTTCTAAAATGTAGGCGGCAATGATGTAGCTTGTGTTGTTGTAGTCGTAACGAGAACCGGGAGTCGTAAGAGGGGCCATTTCAAGCACGGAGCGAGTAATGAGTTCTCTTGCACTTGTTGAAGTGTATGTTGGAGACTGAATCATTCTAAACAGAGAGTCATCTTTTGCTCTTGAAAGACCAGCGCGATGAACCAAAAGTGTTTCATAGCTCATATTCTGAAATGATGGGTGAAGATTTATTTCCGGGAGCAGCTCTTTGAGGTTTGATGTCCAATTGAGTTTCCCTTCTTCGATGAGAATTGCCGCAAGAGTCGCTGTCATTGCCTTGGAACAAGACCCGAGATGAAATTTATCTGTAGGAAGAAGAGGAGTTGGATCTCCGTATTTCCGCACTCCTTCAGCACTTAAGACTTGAGTGACTCCATTTTTAATCATCATTTTTCCCAGTCCTGGAAGTTCATATTGAATCAGGAGAGGTAAGGAAGTAGTCATGTTGCTACCGGAGGAGCTTTTCCCACAAGAGATAAGAAGCAAAAGTAAACAAAGAATGCGCATGCCTCATTCTCATGGGAGAAAAAAATCAGGCATAGAGAGCAAAAATGATCAATACCTCACCGCGGCACTTCGAGTTTTGAAGTGACACGAGTTCTGGCCAGGAGTAGATTTAATGGCATCACTAAAAGGAGTTCTTTTTATGCTATTTGATATGACAGTCCCGCAATTCATTAAGATGCTTCATAACCTTGACCTTATTTTGGATAAAGGTGCTCAACTTGCGACGGAGAAAAAATTTGAAGTAGAAGTTCTTTTGAACTCACGTCTCACTCCAAACCAATTCAATCTGATTAAACAAGTTCAAATTGCCTGTGATACGGCCAAACTTTGTGCCGCTCGCTTATCTGGTAAAGAAGCTCCTGTTCACAATGATTCGGAGAAAACACTTCCTGAACTTAAAAACAGAATCGCAGAAACCATCGCTTTCCTAAAAACAGTTTCTGCCGCTGACTTTAAAGACGCTGAAACAAAACATATCTCTCAGCCTCGTTGGGAAGGTAAATATCTTACAGGTGTTGAGTATGTGATTCACCATGCAGTACCAAACATCTACTTCCACGTGACAACTGCTTACTCAATCCTTCGTCATAATGGTGTGGAGATCGGTAAGAAAGATTACTTGGGCGAACTTCCGTTTAAGAAGTAACTATGGAAAAACCATTTTCCGCTGCCTGTGAAAGAAATAAGGACCCCATTCTCGGGGTCCTTAAAGAACATATTACTCACGAACATAAACGTTTATTAGAGATTGGTTCAGGGACGGGACAGCACGCAGTTTATTTCGCCCCCGAGTTTCCTTGGATGGAGTGGCATCCTTCGGACCTGAAAGTGAATCATGCTGGCATGATCCAGTGGTTTAAAGAGGCGAAGATTCAGAACATCTTCCCGCCGGTTAAACTAGATGTGGGTAAGGATGATTTTCCCAAGTTAAAGTTTGATGTGGTCTATACCGCCAATACTTTTCATATCATGCATTGGAAAGAGTGTAAGTCGCTGATGAAGTTATTGGGTCATCGGCTGCGCGAGGGATCTCTTGCGATGATTTACGGACCTTTCAACTATAATGGCGAGTTTACTTCTGACAGTAACCGTGAATTTGATCAAACACTGAAGGCCCGAGATCCCCTGAGTGGGATTCGCTCTTTTGAAGATGTGAATAATAATATGGAAAAAAATGGCTTTGAATTATTGGAGGATCAAGAGATGCCGGCCAATAATCGAATGCTCGTTTACCGCCGACTTAAGTTCGTTAAAAAATCCTAAAATAGGTGGCTTGGGATTCTCCAGGCCGCCGAACTCTTTAAATTAACCAGTACTAGCGATAGACCTGTTCCATCGAGTGAAACATCTCCACCCTTGTCGACGATTTGTTTAATGTATTTATCGAGAAGAGTTGTGTTGCCAGGAAGTTGAGCAATAATTTTATCCATTACGTCTGAAGCGTCTTTAAACTGTCCCCAGCCAACTTTTTTATAAGCATCTGTGACTTGCTGAAGATTGGATTTTAGTTCAGTCAGAAGTTTTGTTTCAGTGGCGTTCTTCTGTGAGATGTTCTCAAAGGCAAAACGCTTCACTTCTGGCATGGCCGTTTGATAAGCATAGAATGGTTCAACACCATCAAAGTCCCAGCCCCAAGACACTTTTTTAACTTTCACGCCTTGGCACCCGGTATCAGTGGCGTCTTCTTGCATATTTCTCACTGTAACGTATTTAGTTCCTACCACATCTACTAAGCGGCCATTAACTCGGCAGTCATAAGTACATTCAAAAACCACTGTGCGAGGATAGCTGGTGCTAAAGTGTGTATCCACATATCGCTTTGAATCTGTGCGAGGAGCGCAGTGATTTTCAGGGATCTTCACCTGTTCAGCGGCACGTGAGCCCAAACTAAAAAGAAGGGCGGCGAGGGACAGAGTCGAGATACATAAGATTTTGAGTTTATGATCTTTCATGGCCTCATTTTACTATGGAGCAGTGTGAGCATCGCCCTGAGCTGTAAGAGATACAAAGGGTGTAAATAGTTTTGACAGTAGAGTATGATGTCTTCATGAAGAAGATTGTGATCCATAAAGCGGGGGATTACTCGCAGTTAAAATATGAAACTCACCCAGATCTTAAGGCCAATGCTGATTCCATTGTGGTGGAAGTCAGGGCCTCTGGGGTGAATTACGCCGACATTGCCATCCGTTGGGGTCTCTACGAATCGGCCAAGAAGTTTGTGGGATGGCCCATTACTCCAGGATTCGAATTCGCCGGTATCGTTGAAGAAGTCGGACAAAACATCACTAAATTCAAAAAAGGCGAGAGGGTCTTTGGAGTGACACTCTTTAATGCCTACGCCTCAAAGGTCTTAGTTCCCGAGCATCAGTTATTTCATCTTCCAGAGAATATGAGTTTTGAAGAGGGGGCCGCGATACCAGCAGTTTTCATGACGGCCTATCATGCGCTTTTTCAAAATGTTATCGTTCGGCCGGGAATGATCGCTCTCATTCATTCAGCGGCCGGTGGAGTAGGGAGTTCATTGGTTCAGTTATGTAAGATAGCTGGGATTAAATCTATAGGTGTTGTGGGATCATCTCATAAAGTTCAACCACTCAAAGAATTGGGCTGTGATTACATTATTGATAAGTCCACTGAAGACCTGTGGAAAAAAGTAGAAGAGTACGCTCCAGAGGGAGTGGACCTCGCTTTTGATGCCAACGGAGTTGAAACACTTCAGGAGAGTTACAACCATCTCGCCCCTTGCGGTAAACTCTTTTCTTATGGCGCACACACCATGCTACCTAAAACTGGAGGCAAGGTGAATTGGCCGAAACTGGTGGTGGATTATCTAAGAACTCCTCGCTTTAATCCCATCAATATGACCTCGCAAAACAAAAGTATCCTCGCTTTCAATCTATCTTTCTTATTTGCGAGAAAGGATCTCTTTAATGAGGCGATGATGGATCTTATGAAGTGGTTCGGTGAAGGGAAACTAAAAGTCCCAAAGATCACGACCTATGCTTTAGAGAAAGTCGGGGACGCTCATCGAGACCTGGAATCAGGAAAGACGGTGGGAAAGCTCGTGCTTATTCCTTAGTGACATTTCCAGACATTGTCATCAAAGCTAATACAAGTGCGTTTCAGTTCATGGTTCACTGCGATCTTATAAGTCGTAAATTGATTTAGTTTCAACTGATTGAGAGTTGAGAACTGGACAAAGATATTAAGGTCCTTAAAAAGCTTCTTCCCCTCAAACTCTTCAAAGCTTCTTTCCATGTTGAGTACAAATTCTTGTCCATTAAAACTTACCCAAGGGAGAAAGGCCTTTTCTGAGAAGTAGTAAGGTTTGCCTTCAATACTGACGACGCCACTATCTTTTTCGATCACCTCTGGTTTGGAAAGAAAGTGGAGGCGATTGTTTTTGACTTCCGCCTTTTCACTTAAAAAAATGGTCTCAGAAGTTCTCACAACTGCGTTCTTTTTGAAGTCGTAAACCATATAGAGAAGTTGATCGTTGAATGGGCGGTTATCTTTTAGGAAGAACATGGCAAGTTCTGATTCATTTAAACGGATTGAAAAGGCCTTGGTACAGTAATTATTGTTTCCTTTAAAGAGGCGGTAACGTCCAATATTGTTCGAGTTGAACTTAATCGGAGTCTTTTTTCCATTTGCAATCAC
The DNA here is from genome assembly GCF_045999315.1 of Peredibacter sp. HCB2-198. Taxonomy (GTDB): domain Bacteria; phylum Bdellovibrionota; class Bacteriovoracia; order Bacteriovoracales; family Bacteriovoracaceae; genus Peredibacter. The sequence goes on from NZ_CP174607.1 coordinate 2,447,915, forward strand.
GAAAAGGTCTTCGCCATATTCAGCTTCGTCCGGGGCCGTGTATTGATAAAGACTTTTAACTTCGATCTCGATTCTTTTTCCATCAACACGACAGAAGGTGTTGTCATGGGTGTAGGTCTTATCATATGTAAAATCTTGGGCCTCTGCGCATGCCATAAGAAGGATACTTCCAATAAAGAGCAGGACTTTGAGGAATGTGTTCATTTGATGATCTCCTGAACTTCATTAAAGACCGATGCCGTTTCCTTGTTCGGACGGTTGGCAAGAATGCGAAGATCAATCTTCACTTCCTCATCGCCATCTTTAATTTTTGTTTGCCCGATGAAGGCCGCCTTATCATTACCGTAACCATCGGCCACCACCCCTAGGTAATGACTTTTAAATGTTACTTTTTGGGTCACTCCTTGAATGCTAAGGAGGCCTGTGAGGTTAAAGTTAGCAAGTGTTCCAGAGATATGAGTGCTTACAAATTCAATTTGTGAGTTTCTTTCTGAGTCCAGGAAATCAATTAAAACGTAGACCTTTGAGTCTTCGAAGTTTTCTTTTAAATCAATGATTCCATCAATGTGTGTAAAACTGCCGTGAGCGGTCGGGATTGTGAGGTGGGTAACTTCGAGGCCAACTTTGGATGATTCGGAGTCAATTTTATAAGTTCCCGCAGTATAGTTGGTGCGGGCCATGGCTCCGTTCATAAGGAAGAGACTAAAGAGTGCTGTTAAAATGAGTTGTTTCATACCGCCCCCGGCTTTGTTCTAAGGCTAGTTTCGTCCAAGAGGCGCTGTTTCAATAGTAGACAGAAGCCGGAAACTTTGTTGCAATAATAGGACAGTGAGGAACCCATGGAAAACATTGATTTAAACCAATTACGTGTCTTTAACAAAGTGGTGACCAGTGGAAGCTTCTCGAAGGCAGCTGCACTTTTAAAGCAGCCCAAGTCGCGAGTGAGTCGTAATATCCTGGCCTTAGAAAGAGACTTGGGTGTTCAACTTATTTATCGTACCACCCGTCAGTTTAAGCTCACGGAAGCGGGAAGAGACCTCTTCGAAAAAACGAATCCGGCCCTAACCGGACTCTATAATTCTTTGGATGAAGTGGGGACGGATTCTGAGGAAGTCAGTGGTCTCATTAAAGTCACGGTTCCTGAAGATTTGGGATCTGAGCTTATTGGTGGATTTGGACTTGAGTTCGCACAGGAACATCCTAAGGTTCAACTCATGATTCACGCCAGTAATCAGTATGTGGATCTGGTTAAAGACTCCATTGATCTCGCGGTTCGAATCGGAAAAATCAAAGATAGTTCCATGCTCGTTCGAAAAGTGGGCGAAGTGGAAAGAATTTTCGTCGTGAGCGCTGATCTTTTCCGCAAACATCCTTTTAAGAAGATCAATGAACTGGATAAAATTCCCTTTCTTTCTGCCGCTCATTCAAGTGTTAAATCCAATGTGAAGATTTACAAAGGTCAGGAAGAAAAGACCTTGGTCCCAAGTACTAACTTCATGAGTAACAATCATTTTATTTTGAGAACCATGGCCCTGGGTGGACATGGCGTGGCCCTTGTTCCAAAGTTTTTAGTGACTGAACACATCAATAGAGGAGAGTTAGTTCAGGTCTACAAAGATTGGAAAATTGATTCTGTGCCAATTCAGATTCTCATTCCCCATCAAAAAGAAGTTCCGCGAAAAATTAGAAAGCTCAGTGATTTTCTGATTTTAAAACTCGCAAAATATTTCTAAAAGCACCCGGTCTTGAGAGATTCTCTCAATCATAGGAAGCTCATGCCTATGATTGAGAACTTTTCTATTGAGGTAAGTTCAGTCTCCCATCACTATGATGAACTCGATGAGTTCTATCGAGAGCATTGGGGTGTTCACTTGCACCATGGACTGTGGGAAAGAGAGGGCATCTCAAAGGAAGAGGCCGTCGTTGAGCTTTCATTAAAAGTTCTCTCTTATTTTGAACCTCATGCTCATTTACTTGATATTGGATCTGGCTATGGGGAGACCGCGAGATTATCTCTTGCCATGGGGGCCGATGAAGTCACCGGGATCACTGTCTCTCGAAAACAATTTGAATATGCGGCCGCTCATCCTCAAAGCGGAGCACGCTTTTTTCTCGGGGACTTTTTGCAAAACCGTTTTCGGGCGGGTGAGTTTAGTGGCGCTTACTCCATTGAGTGTTTTTCTCACATCAAAGATAAGAGCCGCTATTTTGAACAAGTCCGTCGAGTCTTAAGACCTGGTGGGAAGTTTGTGATGACTGCCTGGCTTGCGGGAGATGAACCTTCCGTTTGGGAGAGAAGGCATCTCCTTGGGCCGATTTGCGAGGAAGGCCGCTTACCATCACTTTGTACCAGATCAGAAGTTCTAAAGCTCATTCAAGATAGCGGCATGGAGCTTCTCGAAGATACTGATTTAAGCCAGAAGGTTTGGAAAACTTGGCTCATCAGTTCCAAAGAAGTTCTCAAGCTATTTAAGGAAACCAAGGGACTAAAATATTTCTTCAATCGTGACCATCAAGAGCGCCGCTTTGCTTTGACCGTTCCGCGGATCCTACTGGGATATCGAACGGGTGCCTTCAAATACGGGCTCTTCGTTATGCAGACACCACGATCTGTTTCTTAATCGAGTCACCTAAGAGAGCACGGATTTTCCGATTAAACTCGTCCTTACGGAAAGGTTTAATAATGTACTCAACAAATTGCAGGTGAAATCCCGTAAAGAAGTTCCCTTCTATGTCGCACATGAATAAGAGAGGTAAACTCTGATCCACCGAGCGAATTCTTTGGCACAGCTCTAGATCCGGTGTCTTCATTGAGGGCAGGTCTGCAATGACCAAATTATACTGAGTTTCTCTTAATCTCTCTTGCGCATCCATTAAACATGAAGCGGCATGAGCGATAAAATTATTCGAGTTCAAATAATTAACCAGGATTTCTGCTAGTTCCTCGTTTTCTGCAACAATTAAAATATTCTCCATAACGTTCTCCATGCTGTTTCGTGAACGCATCATCTCACAGATGCACATCGCCTTATAGATGGAAGAATAATCGTGAAATGGGCCTCCATACTTTTTTAAGATTTGAAGCGGAACATTCATTGCTTCTGGATATGTCTTTCGTCTGGGTTCTTGTTATAACTTTTCGACGCCTAAAACGACAAAGGAGTGTTCTATGTCAAAGGGACAAGATAAAGGCAAAAAGAAACTTTCGATTAAAGAACGTCAGGAACGTAAGAAAGAAAAACTAAGAAACAAACAACAAGAAAGCAGTGTTGAAGAGTAACATTTAAAGCACCACCTCAGGGTGGTGCTTATCCGCCCAATATTTTACAAAGTCTGATTAATTCCTGATTTCTCTTTTCATTAAATTCATGAGCACAATTAACGCGAAGATAGTTCTGATACTGGCGAGTGGCCGAAAACAAAGGTCCCGGGGTAAAAGAAATTTTCTGACGTTTGGCCTTCTGGAAGGCCTCAAGTGCATTCAGCCCCTCAACTCTGACCCAAAGAAAATAAGAACCGGTAGGATCAGAAAGACAGACCTTTGAGCCTAAATGGCCATTGATCACGTTAGAATAGATTTGAATATTTTGCTGATAATAAGCCCCCAGGTTTTGTCCCACTTTCAAAAGATCTTCATTTCTTAAAATACTACTCACCACATATTGAGTAAGGGTGGAGGTCGAAAGATTGAGACTCAGTTTCTGGCGAATGTAGCGGTCCGAATTTTCCGCCGGGATACACCAACCAATACGAAGACCAGGTCCAAGGAATTTTGAAAATGAAGAGCAATGAGTAACGATGCCTTCTTTATCAAAATACTTGTAACTCTTCGGTCGTTTTTTATCGAATGAAAGTTCACCATAAAGGTCATCTTCAATCAGGCGGATTTTATACTTGTGGCAAATCGCGAGAATTTGTTTCTTCCTCTCATCGCTCATGGTGAAGCCCAAAGGATTCTGAGCGTTGGGAGTGGAGATGAGGGCCTTGATCTTGTTGCTCTTCGCAAGAGTCTCGAAGGCCTCCGGATCAAGTCCTTCTTTGGGATCAGTTTTCACTTCAAGGGCCTTAAGTCCATGGTGATGGATGGCGTGAAGAAGACCGAAGTAGCATGGGGACTCAATCGCCACAATGTCTCCGGCATCACATTCAGAGGCGAGAGCGATATTAATCGCCTCAAGACAACCATTGGTGATGAGTATGTCTTTATAAGAACTCACTCCTACCCAAGGTCTCATCCAGCGAGAAAGTTCTTGGCGCAGATCCTCGAGGCCCATTCCAAAAATATAAGCACCAGTTGAATGGGGTTGATGCTTAATGGTTTGAACCATGTACTTGTTCACCATGCGGTTAGGGAATTTCTCCAGGGCGGGAGTTCCGACTCCAAAAGGTGCTGTCTCGATGTCCATGGTTTGGTTAATAAGATCAATAATTTCATCAATGTGTTCAATCTCACTGATCTTAGAACGAAATTTTTCAGAAGGTCTTAAAACATTTTCACTTTGAGAAGGCAGACGAGCGGAATAGCCACTTCGATCTTTAGCACTGACATAACCAAACAGTTCGAGTTTTCGATAGGCCTCAACTGCGGTGGACAGAGAAACGTCGAACTGATCTGAGATCTTTCGCAGAGATGGAAGCTTTTCACCGGGAAGGATGGAGCCCTTTTCAATATTCTCAATAAAGAAGTCAACTATTGTCTGGTAAAGCATAAAAATCTGTTCTGGTTAAAATTTAAAGATTCTGTATCTGTTCTGATCTTATATTTTCTTTATTATTAAGATCAAGAGGATGTCGCATGAACATAAGAATAATCCTATCTTTCGCTGTTATTTATATCATTTGGGGCTCGACCTTCACCGCCATTAAATGGGGGTTGGATGCTTTCCCACCGTTTTTATTGTCTGGCATGAGATTTGTGCTGGCAGGAATGGTGTTCTTTCTGATTGCAAAAGGGAAGGGCATTAAAGAAATGACGGGGAAAGAAATTCGTCGCGAAATGCTAGTGGGATTTTTCCTAACACTTGGAAACGCTGGCGTATGCTGGGCGGAACAGTATATCAGTTCAGGTATTGCGGCCCTGATTGTAGGTGCTATTCCGGTGATGTTTATTCTCTTTAACTGGTTAGGTTTTGAGAAGAAAGCACCTACAGTAAGCGCACTTATTGCGTTTGCCATTGGGCTCACGGGGATTACTCTCATTTCATTAGGTGATGCTGAGGCCAGTAACTGGAAAGTCATTGTTGCTCTTATGCTTGCGAACTGTTCATGGGTTACAGGTTCTCTTATTCTCAGAACTTCAACTTCCAAGGCGCCGTATTTCCCGCGTGCTTCCATTCAGACTTTAAGTGGTGGGATGTTTATCATTCTTATGTCTAATGTCGTAGGTGAAAGAGCGGTGAACTGGGGAAGTGTTCCACTAAGTGGAATTTTAAGTGTGGCCTACCTTGCTTTGGCCGGAACCATCCTGGCCTATACTTGTTACAGTTATCTTCTTCGTAATGTTCGTACCGAACTTACATCTACTTATGCTCTGGTGAATCCAATGCTCGCGATTTTATTCGGAGTGGTTTGGTTAAATGAACCATTCACCCTAAAAGTCGCAATTGCTGGCGGTTTAATTCTTATGAGTGTGGTGATGGTGATTTATGGGGACAAGCTATTTCCAAAACCAGTTCCAGTAAAGAACAAGTGATCCGGATTTCACTATGGAGCATGGCCAAATGCCTGACTTCATAGTGGGCCGTTTAGTTTTTTGACGGCCTTGAAAGTTCTTCGCTTTAAGCGCTTTATTGAGAAGACCTCATCTAAAATCTTCTCATGAAAAAAATTATCTCGTTACTCCTGTTGGGATTAATCACAACTTCGGCCTTTCCTGCAATATCTCTTCATGAAGAGATTAATGGGGACTATTCTGAGTACTCTGTTGAAAAGTCCTGCGCTGAAAAGCTTTTGAAAATAGACAGATCAGAGTTCAGGATTCAGAGTATAGAAGAGCAAGCAGTTCCTCTAAGTTCAATCACCGATTCTAGGATATTTTACCACTATACGAATGCTCAACCGATGCTAACGCTCTTGGCGGCCGATGAAACAGATAGGCAAAAGGCCCAATCTATAATTGAAGCAAATCGAGGCCTGGAGGAAATCTTGAAGTTTTCTTTCAAGAGTCAGGGAATGAATCTTGCGGGCAGGGGATTTTATCTGGCCAAAGATCCATATAGCTCAATAATTTATGGAACCATTCAAGTTAGCTTTCTGATTCCTGGGGACGCTAGAACCTTAATACTTAGTACTTCTCTGTTAGACCAAGAGATAAAGAAGTTTCTTGCTAAACGCAAAATGGTAACATCCTGCTTTTATGACAATCGCAATCGTTCTCTCGTTAAGACTTTAATTTTGCAAGAAAGCGGTATTGATTTCTATTTTTATGACAAAAACAATTATTGGTTCATGCTCCTGAATGAGGAATTGATTCAAGAAACGAGGGTCATCACTGGAGTAAATTCTAGTGCTGATATGTTGCTTAAAATGACTGAAGCAGGAAGATTAAATGAGCTCAATAATAGACTAGGTGTTGATTGCTCTAAGGATAAACCGGACTGCAAAACGGATATTTTAAACACTCTTATTCGTCAAAATGAAGTGTCCGCCGTTGGCAAATTCATTAAAGGCAATCACTACCCATTTGGATGGAAAAACTCCTATCAAGAGATCAGTTCTGCCTTTAATCAAAGTTTAAAGAATAAAAACTATGAAATGGTTGATCAGTTTTTATCTGCAAGCTGTTCTTTAGAAGTTCATGAAGACCAGAAAAGAAGAAAGCTTGCGGAATATCTGGTGGATAAGGCCCCAAGGGACAAGAGAAAGCTCGTTAAAGCGAGAAAACAGGCAGTTTGCCCTTAGTAAGACTGGGGTGTCTAAACTTTATACACCCCTTGTAATCCTTTCCCTTGATGACTCTGCTCCGCCCCTCACATGGTACGCTAGTTAAAAATTACTCAACAGGAGATCCTATGAAAAAGTCATTCGTCATGCTCTCTTTGGTTCTAGCTCAAACTTTCTCATTTTCTGCTAACGCTGAACTTATTGGCCGCAACTGGAGATACCTACACATTCCATCTGGGATGCAAGTTGAACTAGATAACGTCAACGAGCAAGCAGGCACTGCTACATATTTCGACTACCAAACTCATAAGAAAGTAAAAATCAACCTTTCTGACGTGAGCCGTGAAATCGACTCTGGTGTAAACGGTGTAAAGGCCGGTCACTTCGTGCTAGTAAACTTTGATAAAGATGATGTGAGACACTGCCAGGTTTACCGCGTGTTTGAAATTGGTACTGCTCGCATTGGTTGTCAAAGCGGTAAAATCAGAAAGAACATCGGTGTGGACCGTCCACAAGTCGCTCAATATAACGCCAGCGTTTATGATGTGACTGGTGAAGTTGAATCAATGGAAGGCTTCTCGAAAAAAGAAAAAGTAAAACTGGCCACTGATGCTGGAAATCTTAAGGCCGGTACAACAGTGAGAATCGAAGCGATTTTCTCAAACGGTGAAGCGCTTATCCAGAAAATGGGTGCCAATCTTCTGGATACATCAGGTCTTCTGTTAAAGTACAATATTGAAAGAGTAAGTCTAAACGATCTTGAAAAGAAATAGATAAAGTAAGGCCCCTAACGGGGCCTTTTTTATTTTAAAGACGAGTACACCGAACTTCCATTAAGAATTCACGCTTCCAGATGGCCAAATCCACAAAAGCTCCTGCCTTATCCAAACTCCCCGTCGCATAAGTACGAGATGGTTCATAAGCATTATAGGCCTCGATCTCAACCATATTTTGAGATTTTGCATTGGCCATGAAACGGAAACCTTCGATTTCTCCGATCACAGTCTTATCTTTTAAGCTAATTGAATTTGAAAGAACGGTTTCAGCGTTGTGCTTGGCCTCGCATCGAAGTTCCATGGCAAATACGGATGAACTAAAGAAGAGAGCAGTTAAAAGAAGTGTTTTCATTTGAGAGTTCCTTTAATAGTTAAAGCGATCTTCTCTCCATCATGCCATTGTTCATGATAAAGAATCTCGCCCTGTTGAGTTTTTGTGAGAGTAAGAAAATATGTCGATCCATCGGCCGGATCAAAGATTTGATACTTAATTTCGCGATCACTGATGGTTCCCAGTTCTTCTTCCAGGTTCCACAGCTTTCCATTTCGGATGCTCATCTTAAATGGATCAAATGAGGCATTCAAAAGACCGCCACAATTATAACCACCATCTCTTAGACGAAAGAGTTCAGGAGTTGTTTCGAGACGAAGAAAAATCTCAGAACACTCATAAGTGCGACCACTGGCAAATACCGCCGTTCCGCTTCCTGAGAAACTTCCTGTGAAACTGGCATGAACTTGAAATGAAACGAACAATAGGAGAGTGAAAAGTTTTTTCATTCTTAAAGGCTAACAGATGCCGCAGCACCCTTCAAGAATACTGTCAGTCAATGTTAGACTTCAGTGGTGAGAACGCTAACTCTACTTCTCTTATTTTTTAGCGGTTGTGCGAGCCTACCTGAGCCTTCAAAGAAAGAGCTGACCTATAGTTTTGACAGTTCTCCCAATACTAAGATCTATCATTCCATTCAAAAAGAACTGGCCGCTCATCCTAAACTCAATGGGTTTTATCCTTTAGGTGATGGGGAAGATGCATTGGCCGCTAGACTTGCTGCAGTTCTAGAGGCTGAGCGGACATTAGATCTTCAATATTACATCTGGCACGACGATGAAACTGGGCGTGCGCTTTTAAAGCAAATTCTTAAGGCCGCAGATCGAGGAGTGAGGGTCCGATTGTTATTGGATGATCTCAATGAAGGTAAGCACGATAAGGGGCTTTTGATTCTCGATTCACATCCTTTTATCGAAGTCCGTCTGGCCAATCCCTTTGCTCATCGCAAGGCCCGGGTCATGGAGGCCTTCCGCTTTAGTCAGGTAAATCGCCGCATGCATAATAAAGTTTTTATTGCTGACAACCAAATTGGCATCTTTGGCGGGCGAAATATTGGGAACGAATATTTTGGGGCGAGCGATGATATGAACTTCGGTGACTTTGATCTTTGGACAATAGGCCCATTGGTGAAAGATCTTTCAGAAGAATTTGATACTTACTGGAACAGTGATATTGCTTTTCCAGTGGCCCAACTTTCACAGGAAAAAATTACTAAAGAAGACATGAAAAAATTTGAAGAGAAGTCCATTCTTGATCAGAAAAAGGCCAAGACCGACAAATATGCTGAGCGGGTTCTTTCTCATCATCTTATTGAAAAATTTTTTGATAAAAAGCTTGATCTTTATTGGGGCAAGGCCCATGCCTTTTATGATTCACCAGAAAAACTCAATCCTGATGAAAAAACCAAACTCCTGGCCGATGATCTTCGGGCCAATTTAAATGAGGCGAGTAAAGAGCTTATCCTTATTTCCCCTTATTTTATTCCAGGAAAAAAAGGAATGAAGACCTTTAAAGAACTTCGCAGTAAAGGTGTTGATACATGGGTGCTTACCAATTCCCTCGCCTCCAATGATGTGACGACGGTCTTTTCGGGATATAGAAAATACCGAGAACCCCTGATTAAGAAAGGGGTAAAGCTCTACGAACTTATGCCTCGATCTAATAGAGAAGAGAAAAATAAAAGTTCCATTGGATCAAGTGCCACCTCTGGACTTCATGGGAAGCTGATTGTTTTTGATCAGAAGAAAATTGTGGTGGGGTCTATGAATATTGACCCTCGCTCAAAAAGTCTTAATACAGAAATGGGTATTGTAGTAGAGAGTCCGGAATTAGCACGAGATATCGCTCAAAAGGTGAAAACCATTGTACAGGAAGATGCCTATCATGTGGTGCTTAAGGGTAATGATCTACGCTGGGAAACATTGAAAGATGATAAAACAGTTAAATACGATAAAGAGCCTGAGACGACCTGGTGGAAGAGGTTCAAGGCGAACCTCTCCGCCATTTTTGTGCCTGAAAAATTACTTTAACAATCCATATATTCATAGTCGCGGACTTCGCATTGAAGTTCTACATGCTGAGTTTGATTATTTTCATCCGAGTAGGTCAATGTTCCGGAAGTATTTCCGGTGGAGTTAGCGAAGACGAGTTTCACATCATCAAAGTCATAAAGATCTTTATCGTTCTTGAATGAGCGCTCACCAGTTCTTAATCCGTTGTTCTCTTCACCATTAAAGCTAATGGCCCCGTTACTCTTGGTTTTACAACCATCAAAGTCAGAATAATAAGAAATGCTGACTGGTTGACCATTCTTTAGTTGTCCTGAACACGTGCCCTCAACTTTCATGTTTGCCCCAGCATAAAGGTTATTCATGGTTAAAAGAACAAAAAGAGTGCCGATTAAGAATTTCACGTTGTCCTCACTTGTTTGGTTTTTTGTTGTGCGGATAAACATAACTCCCTGTGCATGGTGCCACCATTTAACTTAGGCCAAAGATTTGATGGGCCATTAGCTCGGTTTATTGTCACTGACATTTGAATTCTTAGAATGAAAGAATGGAAGAAATCATCTTTCGAAAGAAGAAGCCCAAGATTGATTATGAGAATGAAGAAGATCAGGATTGGATTTCTTATTTGCATGAGAATTTAGAAAGACCTCTTGATTTTGGAAGCTCTTTCCCCGGTTCGAGTTGGAGCTATAAACGTAAGGATTCTCTCTTTGATCATGAAGACGGATTAAAGCGGCCTGATGATCAACTTCATCAAGATATCATGAAGCATTTGTACGACAGCAAAGAAGTAGATGCATCTCTCATCGAGACAATCGTTTTAAGTGGAAATGTTTTATTAAATGGCAAAGTGCACTCAGAGCAGGCAAAGCGTAGAGCGGAAGAAATTGTTTCATCGCTTCCTGGGGTGTGGCGTGTGGAAAATAAACTCATAATAGAGCAACCATCTTAGTTAATTTTCAAGTAGTGCTCCTTCCACTAAACTCAATCTATGAAAACAAGTCTCTCGTTCTTGTTTTTAACCTCGCTCATTCCTTCCATCCTTTCCATGGGTTTGGCCTTTATAAAATACTATCAAACGAAGAAAGATGAATTTCTACATTTGGGCGAATTTTATGCTTCTCTCATCGCTGTGGTGGGAACATCATTTTTCTTTGGGGCCTACAGTGTTATTCCATGGGTGTGGACGGTGAGAACTTCAACCATGCTTATGTCGGACATGACGGGCATAAATTGTTTTAAGCGCTTTCATCTGATTGCTCTTGGCTGTGGGGCCCTCATTTCTTTGGGATTAGGAAGTGTGGGATTTGAGCTTCCTGTGGCCATTGCACCATTTGCGGTAGTGGTGGGTCTAATCGGTATCTCTTTTATCCTTGAAGCATTTTTACGCCCCGAACGTTCAAACTTTGGGCTCCTTCATTATTGGACATCGTTACTCATTCTGGCCTACTTCCTAACACGTATGACTTTTCCTCTTTGGGTCTCAGATATCGACGGACGCGAATTCGGTGTTTGGGTGGATGGTTTCTTACTTCTTCTTTTTAGTGTGTCTCTTTATCCGCTATACGGCGAAATTGTGTTTGAAAAACAGGAGAAGTTTCTTCAGAAAGTTCTGCATATTCGGAACAAGCAGCTTTTTAGTCACTCTATTTTCTCCGAGTATAAAATCCTTTCGGCCGGTGTGACCCATGAAATTAATAATGCCCTGACCATTATCAATGCCAAGATTGAGCAGCTTTTGCGTAGAAAGCACGATGATGATAGCGAGAAAGGTCTGAGAGTCATACTGAATTCAACCAACCGGATTTCTCGAAGTATTCGTGGCCTTCGGGAGTTCATTTATCCCCATGATTTCAACGAAGTCCTGAGTGTTTCGGAGGTGATCGATCATGTGTTAATGCTCTATGGACAGCGCTTAAAGAACCATAATGTGAACGTGACCACCAATGGATTGGGTGGAAAACTTGTGAAGGGACACCGGATTCAACTTGAACAGGTGTTTCTCACACTCATTAATAATTCGGTCGAGAACATCGACCAATTAGATGAAAAATGGATTGATATCAATTGCCGCAGCCGAGGAAACTCAGTGGAAATTATCATCCGGGATTCCAGCACTGGGGAAGATGAAGAAATGGAAAACATGCTTTCCCTGCCATTTCTTTCCACCAAGGAAAACGTGGATAGTGGAATCCGATTGGTTCTTGCGAAAGATATTGTGGAGAAACACGGTGGGTCCTTTAACTTTATTCGGGACGAAGACAATACCGCCTTCAAAATTAGACTTCCTCAAGTGGAGTCAGATGAAACTATTCAGAACAGGATTTATCAGTAGGACTATGCTTTCGGTTTAAACCAACCACGACGATTAAAATACCAGATCGCGATGAATGTGAAGAAGACCATCAGGAGGATGGTGGCACCCAATCCGAATGTGGTGTGGATTCCAGGAAGATGATCAAAGTTCATCCCGTAGAAAGAAGAAATAAAGGTCAGAGGGAGAAGAATCGTGGCAAAAACTGTCAGAATCTTCATGACCTCATTGCTTCGTTGTTCATTGATCGAGAGATAAAGGGCAAAGAGCTGATCAAAGTTATGAGACAAATCATCCAAACGAAAATACAACTGGTCAATATCCTCGCGAAGGTCTTGGAGAAGGGAATTGTGACTTCCCCAAAATTCTTTGCAGTGAAAGAGGGCGATTTGGTTTTGCTTTAACATACTCTTTAAGACGAATATCTGGCGTCGAAAATGATACACGCGGTTAGTACTTAAGAACTCCGTGGAGCGCGATAAAACGTCGTGTTCAAAGTCCTCATAGTTCCCTTGAAGTTTAAGAATCGGCTCCTCAAAGGTCAGAATGATTGTTCTCATCATTTGATGGGCCATCCCTGGAAGTGTTTCAGGGAAATTATCCTTGTTAATATCAGCAAATTTTCGAAGAAAGTTGAGCTCTGTATTATGGACGGTAATGATTCGCTCTTTCATGATAAAAATGCCCAGTTTATTGGTGAGCCCCTGCACCGTGATGTCGTCTTCAGCGGAAGCAGGATCAAAAGCACGGCTCAAAAGGAAGTGGCCTTCTTCCATATGCTCATACTTGGGTAAATGTCCGGGTTTAATACAGTCTTGAACGAGGAGCTGGGGCAAGTGAAATTCTTCTTTCAGAAATTCATAGTCGACCTTGAGCGGTCGTTCGATGTCGATCCAGGAGTAGTGATGTTTGATAACAACGTTTTCCGTGATCATGACCCCATTGAAGCACCAATGAGGACGAAAGACAATTTACTGACTTACTTACTATTCTGAAAGTCCTGCCAAAGTTTTTTACGACAGGCCTCCAGCGTTCGTGCCACAGATGTTGCTCTTAAACGAGCGACCAGCTCTTTTTGATGATTGGCCTGGCCATAAAAGTTCATGTGATAGTTCCAGAAAAGACGATACGTTTCTTTTAAAATGGTTTCGTGATTGGGGGCCTTAAAGAGATCAATATCTTTTCCTTTCACAAAAACATATTGAGGTTTGACTTCTTTCTGATAAGTCACTTCTGAATCACCAAAGAAACCAGTGAACTCATCTAAAGTTGTTCCATCTTGTAGTTTCTTTTTTAGTTGAGCAGTGAGGAAGCAGCTGTTCTTCATCTTGTTAAAACCGTTGCTCATAAAGACTTTATCAACTTCATTGTATAAAAAATCAATCAGGTCCGAGCGGTAGTAAGAGAAGTGTTCATGGAACACTGTATGCGGATTAAAACCCGGGAAATTCTTTTTATAAAATGGTTTTAAAGTTGATTCATAGAAGCTCATGAGAGCTTCATCCACAGAAGTTTCTTTCTCTTCCACAAACACATCTAGTTCGGCGTGGCCCAGTTCGTGAAAGATCGTCGAGTTCTTATAAGTCGCAAACATCGGACCTCGAATTTCACGAGCATCTCGGATGCTTGATCCATTGAGAAGAGTTTTATCTAAGTTGATGAGATTGAGGTTCCCATTATAGGTCGCCACCGCATCAGGACTCATGACCTGGCCCAAAAGACCGAATGCTTTTATACGAATGTGATGATGAAGTTCCTGCGCCCGAGTGGTTCTTAAAAGGAGAATGTCGGCTTTAAGGCCCTCGATAAAAGGAGTGACGTTATTGGCAAAAGCATGAGTTGATAAAGCTAGAAGAAGGATAAAAATTTTCATACCCCATGCTAGGACAACTGACGCTTAAGTCAAAGCACGAAGATCAGCGATGGCCCGCTTAATCGCCTGTTGGGAGAGCTTTTTTGACTCTTTAATCTGAACTTCTCTTTCTTTTTCGATAGTTGGATTTTTCTTATAAAATCTTGCAAAGACCTCGAGATCATGAACTTTGCCCAGATGATCCTGCAAATTTATTAAATAGTCTGTCTTCTGACCGGTCGCCTCTAAAAGGTAACGAACTTCTTTTATGGTTTTTCGAAAGGGATGGAGCTCTTCTCTCTTCATGGGATGCTCCCATGTATGAAGCTTTTTTATCATCTCTTGGGCGCGGGCAGGAACATCTGGTTTTTGATTAACTTTGTTAACGATGGATTTGAGTTTGATGTTGAGCTTGTGAAGTTTTGATGGCCTTAAAGACTTCTTTATTTTTTTTCGAAGATACTTTCTTTCTTTTTTGAGGTCACTGTTGTCCAAGTGATAGGCCTTGGCGTTCCGGATGGCCACATCCAGGTCTCGAACATCTCCAAGGGTCTTGCCAAGTTTTTTGAGAAAGTCTTCATCCACGATGCTTCTCATTTTACGAATGGAAACTCTGAGATCATGAACGCGTTTTCTTTTAGGTTGCTGGCCGGTTTTCTCGGCCAGTGGAGTGAAGGCCATAGACTCATTTTTTATGAATGACTTAAGACGATATTTATGAAGATCTTTCTCTGCGGGTTTCATGAGTTCCTCACATTGTATCGAATGGAAGAAATGATGGCCGATCCAATCACCAAAATTCCTATCAGTCCGGTAAAGACTTCTGGAATGTCTTTAACGGTTCCAGTGAACATGATGAGGGCGAGAATTCCAATGGCATAAAAGGCACCATGTTCCAGATAGCGATACTGATGTAGGGTGTTTTTTTCCACCAGCATGATCGTAATGGATCGAACAAAAAAGGCCCCCACACCGAGACCTATCATAATGATAAATAGATTATTGGTGATCGCAAAGGCTCCCACAACACCATCAAAAGAAAAGGAAGCGTCCAGTACTTCAAGATAGAGAAATAAGCTCATACTCGTGCGATTAAGGTCGATATGCTTTCCTTGCCCGCTCGAGTTTAAAAACTCACTTAATCCATCCACTAGAATGAATGTAATCACTCCACCAATACCGGCCGCGATGAAATTCATTTGCTCAGTAGGAGCTTGAACCTGAGAAAAGAAATAAATGATAAACAGCGTGACTGCAATTTCTGCAGCATCCAGTCTACCCATGGCGCTCAATGGTTTTTCGATGAGACCAATCCAATAGACCTTCTTTCGATGTTCAAAAAAATATTTCATTGCCACGAGGAGCAGAAAGGCGCCTCCAAAGGCCGAAATACTGACGCGGGATTTTATCATAATCTGGGCATATTCTTGGGGGGATACAATGGCGAGCTTCAAGGCCTCGATGGGATTTGTGTGGGCCAGAACTCCCACCAACATGAGAGGAAAAATTAAACGCATCCCAAACACCGCAATAAGTATCCCCCAGGTCAGAAAACGGTGCTGCCACTTGGGAATCATTTTTTTTAGAATGATGGCGTTCACAACAGCATTATCAAAGGAAAGTGAGATTTCTAGAATGGAGAGAACAAGGGCGATGAACCAGGCCTTAAGTGCTCCTTTGATCGTTCCGGAATAGGAGTATCCCGCCACTAGTGCTGCGATCCCTCCCACCACAGCACCAAAGATTGCGTTCTTAAAATATTTTATGGTCTGGGTCCTTGTCCGAACAATATCTTCTTAGCTTCATCAGTCATGGGAGCATCTGGACTGGTAATCTCTTTCGCCATCTCGTAGACTCTGCGGACGGCCTCTCGTTCAGAAATTTTACGAAACCAACGTTTGAGATTGGGAAAATCCTCAAGTGATTGTCCTTGGTGCTTGTAAGGAACAATCCACGGATAAATCGCCATATCTGCAATTGTGTACTGATTGGCCGCGACCCAATCTCTGTCGGCCAAATGTTTATCCAGGACACTATAAAGACGGGAGGTTTCTTTAACGTATCTTTCAATGGCGTAGGGGATTTTTTCAGGAGCGTAATTTCGGAAGTGATGATTCTGGCCGGCCATGGGGCCAAGACCCGCTACCTGCCAGTATAACCATTGGGCCACATCGACCTTGGCGCGAACATTGGTAGGAATAAACTGACGTCTTTTTTCTGCTAGATACCAAAGAATTGCCCCTGACTCGAAAATGGGAAGAGGCCCATATTGATCATCTGGCTCCTGGTCCACAATGGCCGGGATTCGATTATTGGGTGAGATGGCCAGAAACTCAGGCTTGAATTGCTCGCCTTTTCCAATGTCCACGGTATGAAGACGATACGGTGTTCCAGACTCTTCCAGGAAGATCCGGATTTTATGTCCATTGGGAGTGGTCCAATAATATAAATCAATCATGTTTCCTTCCTTGTTATCTCGAATAAATGCTAATGAGGGCTTTATGAGTCATGCAAGACGGACTAGAATGAGGTCATGGATTCTGGCCAGGTTAGTTTATTTATAAAAATGATTAGAGAAGAGTATAAGTTGAGCGAAACAGAGCTCACTATTATCACACGTCGCATGCTGGCCGATGATCGCGAGTTTGAACGTATTTGGAAATTATACAAAAGTAAGTCTATTCGAGTTTATGGCGGCATTGATGAGTTTAAATCAGTGTTGCAAGACTTACTTAACTAGGGAGGCCCCTATGATTAAGATTGAAGTTTGGTCAGATATCAATTGCCCTTTTTGTTATATCGGTAAGCGCCATCTCGAGGCAGCATTAGAAAAATTCTCTGACAAAGATGATGTAGAAGTGGAATGGAAAAGCTTTGAGCTTGATCCTATGGCCAACCCTCAGAAAGGGGCCAATCATCATGAGCTACTGGCCAAGAAATATGGCAAAGATGTAGCGTGGGCAAAAGAGATGGATAAAAATCTCACTGATATGGCCAAGAAAGCGGGACTGGATTTTCATATGGAAAAGCAGGTCCCGGCCAATTCGTTCAATGCTCATCGTTTAATTCATCTCGCAAAACAGAACCATCTTCAGGGCCAGATGAAAGAGCGTCTCTTAAGGGCCAAATTCAGTGAAGGCAAAGACATCGGCGACATTGAGGTCTTAAAGCTTTTAGGAATTGAACTAGGTCTTGATCAAAAAGAACTGGATGAGCTTTATTCCGGCAACCGTTTTGTGACGGATGTGAGAGAAGATGAAGAAGTGGCGACGGAACTCGGAATAAGAGGAGTGCCGTTTTTTGTTTTTAACAAGAAGTACGGCGTCTCTGGAGCACAACCGGTTGAAGTGTTTACTGAACTTTTAGATAAAGTGAACAATGAATAAAGAACAATTTTATCAAAGTGGTTATGAATTTTTAGAGAAGCTCTTCGTGGAATTTGCGGAAGAAGAGATTGCTCTTGAAAAACACTGGTCGATTGATCACCTGTGTTTTCGTACCGGCTCAGATGAGAGCTATGAGCACTTTAAAACCCTGTTTGCTGACTTTGGTAAAATGCTGATTGAAAGTCCAGTGAATGGGCGTTTAATTGCGACTTATAAGTTGTTTGAGCCCTTTCGCTACAAACACTGGTTCATTGATCTGGTTGAACTTCCTGCTCCTAAGAAAGGGAAGATCACAAAAGAAGGTTTTGAGCATATTGAAGTTGTGATTGATGTGCCATTCGAAGACATTACTCGCCGTTACGTGGGAAAAAACTTTTCCACCGGTGGGCTCTCTAAACTCTTTAACCGAGAGTTAGAAATTGAACTTAAAAATGGCGCCGTAAAGTTTCACCATCTTTCACTTGAGAGTGTGGTGAATCTAGAAGGGAATGAAAGAGTCTACCGCGCTCTGGTAGGTTCCAAGGTGCTAGAGAAACTCAAAGCTTACGGCCCTCTTGTTACAGGAACTTTCCCATTGAATTTACATCGCCCTGATTCTGATCTCGATATTCTCGTTTCTGCTCAGGTGGATGAAATTAAATCTTTATTCCCTGACGGGAAAATTTCTGGCAACGTCATTACCTTCACCTTCGAGGGTGTTCCTTTTGAGATCTATTGTGATTCTCTTCCCGCTGTAAAACAAAAGGCCTCGATTCATTTTCAGGTCGAAGAGCGACTTTTAAAATTAGGTGGACTTCCTTTTTATCAAGAACTCCTTGAACTTCGAAAATCGGGCCTAAAAACCGAGCCGGCCTTTGCGCAAAGACTAAAGCTCAAAGGTGATTCTTATGAAGACATCTTAAATCTTCGTCATTATACAGACGAAGAATTAGAGAAGCTCATTTATGGAACTTAAAACCGATCGCCTTATCATTCGTCCATGGAGAGACGAGGACGTAAAACACTACCTCGCGATGTCCGTGGATGTGGGATACAACTGCTTTACTCCTCCTGGAGTGTATCTTGTAAAAGACCAGGCAGAGGCCTTGGAAAAAGTCCGTGCTCGCATGCAAAACTTTTCTAACTTTGGCATTGGAAAGTTTCCGATCTTCTTAAAGGCCACCGGCGAATTTATCGGCACTTGTGGGGCCGACAAGTTCGAGCTTGAAGGAAAATCAGAGTATGAACTTGGCTATCGTTTCATGCTTAATCATTGGAACAAGGGGTATGCCACCGAATCCGCGAATGCCGTTCTTGATTACCTTTTTAAAAAACTCAAAATTCCACAAGTTCATGCCTTCGCAGTCTATCAGAATCCGGCTTCACTTAAAGTGATTGAGAAAGTAGGGTTCACTTATCTCAGAGACTTTCAGTGGTTCAACATCACTCACAGGCTTTACGTTAAGTCTTGTTCTTAGGATCAAAAATCGGGGCCTCGTGACGAAGCTCTCCGTCTTTCTTGATTTCAATCGTGCCACCGGTTTTATGAGAAAAGATCATCTGACCTTCCATCTTGCTCTCAGTTTCTTCCGCACAGTTTTCACACTGGGTAATTTTTCCGGCCTGTCCTTTTCGATCTTCTAAATTGTATTCAACTCCGCAGGTCTCACAAACGGCAGCAGTATATTTTTCAGAAGGAACGTGATTTTTCACTTCGACTTTGTTTTTTGCCATGTTCTTAGTGTGAGTCATTGTACGGCTACTGGTTGAACCACTAATGAAGGGCATCGACGCAGTTTTGGCCTTTTTAATTTCTGGCTCAGGAGCCTCTTGAATCATTTCAAGATCTGAGACCCGAAGATTGGCACGTGTACCATTTGGCCAGCATACAGGCCGCATTCTTTCGGCCCATCTCATCTTGGCTGATGTTGGTGATTCGGACAATTTCTCCCAGGTATCTTCCAGCAATGACTTTTGCCTTAATTACTTTGCTCATGTCTTCATTATAAGGTTCCTCCTTTATTTGGGCCACCATCTGAACTTGTCTGTTACTTTCTCTGGAGAAAGTGACTTTTTTAATACTTGACTATTCCGTATCTTTTCCGTAAAAAGTTCTACATGAAACTGAACCACGTTGCAAATAAAATTTTACTGAGTGATACAAAAAAGTTGGTGGGTGTTGAGAGGAGTGCAACCACGAGGTTGCTTCATCACTTAATAGAAATAGAGCGAAGAAAGCTCTATTGCGATCTAAAATATTCTTCTTTATTCGCTTATTGCGTTCATGAATTAGGTTATGATGGAGCTTCAGCTCAAAGACGAATCGTCGCCGCCCGCGCTCTCGCGGAAATGCCAGAAATCGAGCAAAAAATCGAAGATGGAAAATTAAATCTCACAAATATTTCATTAGTGAATCAATTTATTGATGATCCTGTTCAAAAACGTGAAGTCTTTAAAGAAGTTGAAAATCTTACTAAGAAAGAATGCGAACAGAAATTATTCGAAATCACCGGTAAAAAAGAGAAAACAAAAGATAAAACCAAACGCATTTCAAAAGACAAAGTTCAAGTGGCGTTTGTTTTATCAGACGAAACCATGGCAGTGGTTGATCAGCTTAAAAATCTTCTGGGGAAAGATATGGAGATGGACCAATTGGTTCAGTTCATGGCGAAAGAAGCGATCAAGTCTGTGGAGAAAACTAAGTTTAAGCAGACCAAGCCACGCCAATCACTTTCTCCAGCGAAAGTGGGACGTGCCATTCCAGCATCTGTGAAACAAGAAGTATACGCACGAGATAAAAAGTGCACTAATTGCGGAACGACTCGTAACTTAAATTATGACCACATTATTCCCTATTCAATGGGAGGACCAAGTTCGGTAGAAAATTTAAGACTATTATGTAGGGAGTGTAATCAGAGAGGAAGAATAAGAGCGGGGCTTAGGACCCCGCCCAAGGTCATTATAATTTGAATTCCATGGCGATACCAAGGTGGTCAGAAAAACCTGTGGCAGATGCGTGATTAAAGCGCATCGGAACCATAAACTGACCTTCGCGCTTCATGAGGAAATCGCGAACCATGATTTGGAAAGTTGCGAAGTTTGGAGCTAGGCGAGAGTTCCGGTGAATCCACATTCTATCTAGAGAAGTCCAACTGCCTTTATAGAAGTGAGTGCCAGGGTTAAGATTACGGTTGATCTTACGAGCTTCGGCTTCTGCATTGATAAAACCATTCAGGTAATTGAACGGATATGGGCGATCTGAGTCAACTGTATTGAAGTCACCAGTTGCGATGATTAGGTCCGCATTTCTTGAAGCTGCAAGGTTAGTAAGAAGTTGAGCAGCAGCGATACGGTCTTCGGCTGGATTGCTCTGACTTGGCCAGTGGTTACCGAAAACAACAACAGTGCGGCCTTCAACGTTGATGGCCACTTCGGTGATACCGCGAGTATCAAGTTTTTGACCGTTAACAAAAATAGAGTGGTGCTGAGCTCTGATAACCGGATACTTTGACATGATTCCGATATCAATGCCGCGAGAATCATCGCCGTCGATGAGAACTTGGTAAGTGTAACCAAGGTTACGAAGGCCTTTCGCGGCCAATGCATTAAGGACGTTTAAGTTTTCAACTTCTTGAAGAATTAGAATGTCAGGGCCAGCACCTGTGCTATCATATGAGCGAACAACACGAGAGACGTTTTCAACCTTCTTCATGAAACGAGCTTCGTTCCAGTCGAGGTTTAGACATTCTTTGATGTAGAAAGAAGAACCCATTTGCTGACAGATTTCTGCGTGACCTGGGATTTTCTTTTTTTCAGCTAGAGAAATGTAAGTGTAGTCCTCAGTACCTGCATCGTGCCTGGTATCGAAGAAGTTCTCAGCGTTGTAGTTCATGACAGAGACTGAAGTCTTTGCCTGAGCTCCAAGGGCAAGGCCGAGAGCGAGAAGAGCGATTAGAGTTTTCAAATAAAACCTTCTTGTTTTTGTTTGAAAAATCGTAGTGAAGGTTAATCTAGATGGTCAACTACTACTTATGTTAAGATGAAGTGAAACTAATAAAAATTTTTAATCTGTGATTGCGTTAAAGGCTTATTATTTATGAATTACATTACCTCGCTCATTTTAGGTATCGTTGAAGGACTCACTGAGTTTCTCCCTGTGTCATCGACAGGACATTTAATCCTTGCGTCAAATGCTCTCGGAGTTCCCAATGATGACTTCTTAAAAGTGTTTGAGATTGTGATTCAAACAGGTGCGATTCTCGCTGTGATTTATATTTATTGGAAGGACCTGATCAAAGACCATGCCTATATTTTAAAAATTGGTGTGGCCTTTATTCCTACGGCCATCCTTGGTCTTCTTCTTCACGGGATTGTGAAAAAGTATCTCTTCACACCAGTTGTTGTTTGTTCATCACTTTTTATTGGCGGGATTGTTCTTCTTTTCTTAGAAAACCTCACGGCCAAAATTAAACCGAAGAAACTGACTTACGTTCATTACTTCCTGATTGGTCTCAGTCAGTGTTTGGCCTTTATTCCAGGTGTTTCTCGTTCGGCCGCTTCCATTTTAGGTGCAAGACTTTTAGGGGCCTCTCGTGAAGAAGCGGTGAAGTTTTCTTTCTTACTGGCGATTCCGACGATCCTTTCGGCTTCGGCCTATTCACTATTAAAGGTTAAGACCCAGATGGTGGAAGCGGAGTACATTTATTTACTTTTGGGACTTCTTACTTCATTTGTATTTGGTTTCTTGAGTGTGAAGTTTTTCCTGAAAATTCTTAATCACAAGACGTTCATCGTTTGCGGTATTTACCGTATGGTTCTGGCCGTCATTTATTTCTTAGTATTCATTAACGTATGATGGGCTGGACGATTCTTTTTCTTTCTTGGTTTATGTCAGCGGTGGCCACACTGGGGAGCTTGTTCTTCAGTGAGGTCATGAAGTTCCCGCCATGTGTTCTTTGTTGGTATCAACGCATTTGCATGTATCCACTCGTGCTGGTTCTTTTCATGGGGCTTTTTCCCTACGAAAAGAAAGTCACCAAATTCGCGCTGCCGCTGGCGATAGTGGGCTGGATCATCGCTCTCTATCATAACCTTCTTTACTATCATATTCTCCCTGAGAGTGCGGCCCCTTGTGTTCAGGGCATTTCCTGTACAACGGTTCAGATTCAATGGTTTGGTTTTGTGACCATTCCGTTTATGTCGTTTGTTGCGTTCTCGTTTATTGTTGTTTCACTACTTTTAATGAAGAGGATCTCCCATGAAAAATAAAATCATGATCGTTCTTATTGCTCTCATGTCTCTTGCCATTGTGTTTATGGTGGGAACAAAACTTTATAAAGGTAAGGAGCAAGAACGTTTGAGTTTTATGGCCAAGGAAGATTTCTCAACATTCGTGAGAGATTATTCTCCACGTTTAGGTCGCGCAGATGCCAAAGTTTATGTGGTCGAATTTCTCGATCCGGAATGTGAAAGCTGTCGCGAATTTTATCCTTCTACCAAAATGCTCCTAGAAGAGTACGAGGGAAAAATCCAACTGGTTGTTCGTTATGCTCCTTTTCATGGGAACTCAGTTTTCATCATCAAAATTCTAGAGGCCGCACGTAAACAGAACCGCTATTGGGAGACCCTGGAAACGCTTTTCCGTTACCAGCCAGAGTGGGGGAATCATCACCACCCGCGTCCTGAGTTAGTGTGGAATTACCTCCCAGAGGCCGGAGTGAATGTTGAACAAATTAAAAAAGACATGGAAGATCCGGCGATTCAATCAATGATTGAACAAGAAATTGCCGATGGCAGGGCCTTGAATGTACAGGCGACACCAACATTTTTTGTTAACGGTAGACCCCTTGAGCGCTTTGGCTATGAAGGCCTAAAAGAACTAGTGGAATCTACCATTCGCATGGAAGGCGAAAATTAAGAATTTTTCTTCGCACGGCCGATAAGTTTGTATCCACGGAGGTCACATGAAGTACCTTTTCGTTCTGATTTTTCTTATCCAAAATACTGCTTGGGCAACTCATACTTACTCGGTGAAGGCCATGGTTGATCTTCGTCCGGTAGAAGATCAGCGGTATTTTGAAGAGACCTTAGGTGGCATCGGAAAATTGAATCTCCCACAACTGACTTTTCATCAGGGAGAAATAAGTTTTAATCTGCGCGGGAAAAAGTTCATAGGCAAGGCCCTGGATGAATACAAGCTCATGATCAATGGGAAGGAGCTTGATTTTGGTCCCGGTAAACTTTTTAAGGCCCACGAAGAGCTTGAACGAATCTGGAGAGAAAAGAATTTTACTTATACCAGTTTCATACTTCCTGAGGCCCATGCTGTTGGTGAATTGGTGGTGGTTGGAGGAGTGGTGGCGGCGATTGCTCTATCTCTCACTCATGCCCATTACGTGGCCCAAACTTTGAATCGTACCTGTGAAGAACTCCAGCTATCAGATTCGCTGACTTCCCGGGAAGTTCATGTCGCTAGAAAAGATCTGGATAAAAATCGCCTTTGTGTTGAAGGCAATGATCAGTGGCCGGTGATTGTGAAGGCCTGTAAAGAAATGAAGATCTGTATTGCTGATCTGGAAGAGAAAGTAGGTCTTAATTTCAGAGCGGTCAACAACTCTGGACGCGAGAGCTTAAAAGAAGTGAATCACAGTAAAAGAACCCCTTCATCGACCCTTAAGAAGGCCTCTAAGCAATAGATAATTCGTGGTCTTTTCTTCTAAAGAAAATAGAAGACCTAGACGATAAGCTATCTATGGATCCCGTTCAATATTACACCACGACCCTTATAAATGCGGCCACTAAACTGGGGCCCATTCTGGCGTTTCTCATTGGCGGATACTTTATCTTCTTTAAATTGCCATTCTTGTTCCTTCTTAGAAATATGAATATCACGAAGAAGGAGTTTGATAATCAACCTCCAACTGATCTTCTTCCCAAAGATTATTCCGTGAAAAACTATGAAGACTTCCAGCGCCGCATGAAACTCATGAAGGCCCCTGAACCTAAGAAAGAAGAACCCAAGAAGAAAGAACAGCCGAAACAAGAACGTCCAAAGCAAGAGCGCCCTAAGCAGGAACAGAAAAGACCTGAGGCCCCTCCAAAAAAACCGGCCCCTACAAAAACTCCAGAAGAGATTTTGAATCTTAAACCGGGCTTTACCAAAGCAGATTTAAAAAAGAACTATTACGATCTTCTTCGCCAGAATCATCCGGATAAAGTGGCAAGTATGGGAGCTGATTTTAAAAAGCTCGCAGAACAAAACACGAAAGAGATCAATCAGGCCTACGACAAGCTTAAAAATAAAGCGGCCTAAAATTCGTGTTCAATCCCTGAAATCTCCAAAAACTTCTCCAGTTCGATCAAAGATTTTTCACTCAGATCATTGGCCTGAAAGGCGATGTATCCGTCGGGTCTAACCAAAACCAGTCCATTCGTTTTAAAGCTACAGGATGGAAGATGATGGACCTCCACATTGATAAGGCGTTCGTTGTAGGGATGGTCCCCAAAGACCAAAAGATGAAACTTATAGCCCGTCAGTAAATCAAAGATCTCTTTTCCCCCGATGGTCTCAAAATTTGGCATCCGTTGTCCGGCACCTGTTCCTACCACGACACTAGGAGAGTAGTGGATATTGAGTTGAGAAATAAACCCGAATAAAAAGTCCCGGCCCCTCTTTCCCATCATGAGAACTTTGGCAGCGAGAGGGAAGAACATGCTTCGAAGTGCAATAGAGGTCTTTTTCTTGGTGGTCACAATACTAAAAATCCGATCCGTAAATTTTAGAAGTTTCTGGGCCACGGGCCATCTCTCAGAATGATAGGTCTCTAAGATGTCGGCCTTGGATTTCTTCTTCACCACCAGGGCCAGTTTCCATGCGAGATTGGCCGCATCTTGCAGACCCGTGTTCATGCCTTGAGCACCTACAGGACTATGAATATGGGCCGCGTCTCCCACTAAAAATGCACGTCTCACTTTGAGTTGTCGCACACAACGATGATGAACATGAAAACGAGTGACCCACTCAGCGTCGTGAAGTTTCACTTCGCGATGAGCGGCCTCTTTAAAATTCTCTTCAATCTCAGGCAGAGTGGCCGGAAAAGAAGTGGTCTCGGAAGTCTCGGGCATATCGTGATTTTCTCTGATCGTCAGCACCCGACTTCGGTCTTTCATAGGGAAGTGAACGCCGATATGGCCCGGATCAACAAAGACCATCAAGCGACTATTGTCCAAATCCCAATCTATCTGAGTGTCGGCCATGATAAATTCACTATCATAGGCGGCCCCGTCAAAGGGCAGATCCAAAATTTTTCTGACTTTACTGTGGGAACCATCACATCCCACGATGTAATCGGCCGTGAGAGTCTCTTGCTTTCCATCAGGCCTTTTGATTGTGGCCGTGACTTTTTGATCGTCTTGATAAAAGTCTTCCAGGGTGGTTTGTCGTTCTATATTAAGATGAAGTTTCTTGAGGTCCTCGACCAGGATTTTTTCTGTCTCTGTCTGCGATAAAAAGAACACAAAGGGATAGGGCGTGTCTTCCCGGCCAATGTCTCCAAAGTTAACTGTGACTCGTTCCTTGCCGTTTAAAAAGACCTTGGCCCCGGAACCAATCTGACCTCTTTCTAAGAAGTGATCAACGATTCCTAAATTCTGAAAAAGTTCCAAAGAACGGGCCTGAATACCGATGGCCTTGGATTCCCGGGTGATGGCCTCGCCTTCATCAATTAAGCGACAGTTCACATTCCAGCGACGAAGGAGCGAACCCATCATAAGACCTGTGGGTCCACCACCAACTATCAGAACCTGAGTATGCATATGGCCCCTCCTGAATCATGACTAGCATGACACAAGAAGGGCAGATGGACCTGACGATGAGCAGTCTGATTAAAAACCTTCGGCTTTTTTAATCGGGATGTTTTCTTCAGTCTCAAAAGGAAGAACTGATTTGGCCGGTTTTTTACTACTTATGTAATGACTGACGAGCTTGAGTTTTTTGTCCTCATGATTCTGAACGGGCCTAGAAACTTTTTTAACTTGGGCCTTTCCACCATCAACGAAGACCTGAAGGTCAGAAACAAGTTGTGAAAGGCATTTTGCCTGAGAGGACATTTCTTCTGCAGAGCTTGCCACTTCTTCCGAGGAAGAAGCATTGGATTGAATCGCTGAATCAAGATGATGCATGGCCTTGGAGATCTGCTCAATGCCATTGGCCTGTTCTTGAGAGGCGGCGGAAATTTCAGAGTTAAGATCGGCCACTTTCTTGGCGGAAGTCACGATTTCCTTTAGGGCCACACCTGAAGAGTTGGCCATTTTTGAACTCTCATTCGTCTTTTCAACGTTCTCTTTGATTAAGACGTTAATGTCTTTCGCAGCGGCCGCTGAACGGCCAGCGAGGTTTCTTACCGCATCTGCCACTACTGCAAAACCTCTTCCTTGGTCTCCGGCACGGGCCGCCTCAACCGCCGCATTGAGGGCCAGAAGATTGGTTTGAAAAGCAATGTCATCAATCACATTAATGATCTCTTCGATTTTTTTAGAGGATTTTCCCATGCTTTCCATGGATGTAATGAGACGAGTAAGTTCCTTATCACCTTGTTCGGCAGAAGCAAGAGAGCATTGAGAAAGAGAGCTCGCCTCTTTAGCGTGATCAGAGTTTAACTTCACCATAGAAGAAAGCTCTTCCAGAGAAGAAACAGTTTCTTCCAGTGAGGCGGCCGATTCAGTGGCCCCCTGAGAAAGCTGGGCCGAAGAAGAGGAGAGTTCCTGGCTCGTCTGAGATGTTTGATCCGATGAAGTTGAAATTTCCTGGGAAATTCCATTTAAGGTCTTACTGATTCGTGAAGAAATAAAAAGTCCCAGGCATGTCGCAAAGAGCACGCCTAAAGCTGAAATCACCATCGTGATGATACTTGAAGATTTATAGACAGAAATGGCCTCCTTGGTCTTCGTCGTGGCCAGATTCTCATTAAACTGAATGAGTTCTTTCAAAGTTGCCGTCATGCTCTTTCTATAATTGGGGAGATCAATATAGAGAGTCACATAGGCCTCGTCTTTTACTAATTGGACGTCCCAGCCGTTTTCCAGTTTGTTTAGATAGGCGAGAGACTTCTCATCATAGATTTTAAAGTTATCAATGAACTTCTGAAGAATTTCTTTTTCACCGGGCATGAATTCCACTTGAAGATATTGTTTTACATATTCATTAAGGGCATCACGTTCATGAATGTAAGCGTCCTTTGATTCTTTCATGGCCTTAAGATCGGCCGCGAGATAGGCGCGGAACAAGTTTCTATTTCCGGTCAGCATCGCCTCGTTGATTTTTCCCACGAGGATCACGGTTTGCATGATCTCGGTGCTCACAAAATGAAAGTCGTTAAAGACCTTTTTCGATGAGAAATGGGCCACTGTGGCGGTAATGACAAGAAAGGATGAAACTCCCAAGAAAGCGGCCAGGAGTCTGGTTCGAAGACTTTTACTTTGCATGATTTCTCCCAAATTGAGTCGGGGACTTGTCGACCATGCTGAGGGAAAAAATTAAATATTATTTTGTTTATGCGAAGACGAATATACTAGGCTTTCTTACCTGAATGGAGTTGCCCGCAAGCTGCTAGAATCTCGTCGCCCTTGGTTTTACGAATCAGAGTTGGGATTTTGTAAGTATCAAGAATGCTCTTAAAGTGATCCACCTCATGCATCTCTGGACGCTCGTATTCAGTACCAGGAAACGGATTAAACGGAATGAGGCTAATGTAAACGTTCTTACCTTGAAGCGCACGACCAGTGATGTGAGCGTCTTCATCGGAATCATTGAAGTTCTTAATCATGAGGTATTCGTAGGTCACAAAACGCGTGCGACCTTCCGGAATTTCTTCCGCGAACTTCATCACATCTTCAACCGGGTAGCGCTGATTAATGGGAATAAGTTTATCGCGTTTTTCTTTAATCACCGAATGTAGAGAAACCGCGATATTCACCTTCGGCATTTCTGCTTTCCAACGCTGAAGTCCTGGAAGGTATCCCGCAGTTGAAATGGTGATCTTATGAGGAGCAAGGGAGAGTCCATGTTGAGTCAGAAAAATCTCACAGGCCTTTTTAACCGCATCGAAGTTGTGAAGAGGTTCACCTTGACCCATGAACACAATATTTAAAATACGATCATCATCCGGACGATTTTTTGTGAGCCATCTTTGGGCCTCTAGAAATTGCCCGATAATTTCTTCCGTTGAAAGATGGCGTTTGAGACCTTGGGTGCCGGTGTGACAGAAGCTGCACTTCATGGCACAGCCCACTTGCGAAGAAATACAGATGGTGTATTTCCCGTTAAAGGGAATAAGAACAGTTTCTACTTTCTGATCGTCTTTAAATTTAAAAAGAAATTTTACCGTTTTGTCCTGAGACTCATGAACCGTATCAAGCTGTGGAAGATCAAAAGAAAAATTCTGGTCCACAAAGGCGATGCTTTTTTTGGCCAGATCAATCACACAAGGTTCGGTCTTTCTTTTTTTATAATGCCAATTGAACATAAGCCCTGGCCCTGATGAGGGCAGGCCATTAAGAGCAAAGAGCTCCTGCAGTTCAGGCAAAGTGTATTGGTAAAAAGAAGACTTCATTGCATCTTGTTACCATGGGTGAAGGCCCTTCGTCATTAGAGGACCGGTGTAATTTTCCCGCAGTCCGAAGAAATGAAGGTCCCCGTGTACTTAATATCAGTAGGTTCGCCCTTAGGGGTCACCATGTGAAGCCTTCCCTTGTAGTTTTTGGCATTTTTGACCGTCCAATTAGAGTTCCCGGAAGTTCCGTCTTCACATTTAAAACGGGTGACGACACGGGTAGGAGTGTCTTTTACCACGTCCGTTTTGCAATTGGATTGTTGGTTTCCCGCAAGAATTTCCGGACTATTGATGAGCTTCTGGGAGTAGCACACCTGAAGTTTTCCATCATCACCAATGGAGGCGTGTTTCCCCATCCGATCTCTCAACTGGGACAAATTCTTCTTCATTTCTTCAGTGATATCTATGGTCTTATTATCGTCATGGATTTTCATGTCCACTGACCAAAGACCTGGTTTCATGTCCAAGGCCGCAAAGGCCCCCGAACTCACAAAAAATAAAAGAAGAAACTTCATGGTTCGTCCTTCTTTATTTCATGATCGATGGGCTGAAACTTGTCGGGAATTTTACCCTGTTCCTCGGATGCGGGTTTTCGGAACATGTCTTCCGCCCGCTGTTCGGTGGTCATAATTTCTCTGTCACCACTTCCATGACGGTCGCAAGCGACCACCATGAAAATGAAGAGAATAAAAATAATGTACTTCATATTATCGTCCATATTGAACCGTGAAGCTCGCCCGTGCCAAACTATTGGCCTCAATTTTCTTCTCAATTGAGACGCCGTTGGTGTTGGGTTTCACATCCAGTTCTTTTCTTAAAGCGTGAACGGTAAAAATATAACGATGAGGTTTGTCACCTCGAGGAGGGCAGGGCCCACCATAACCGGTCTTATTAAAGTCAGTCATGACTTCAATCGCCTCCTTGGGGAGAGTGCGATTATTGGATGCTCCTTCTTCGAGGGACGTCACTGTCACCGGAATATTTACCACTGCCCAATGCCACCAACCGTGATCAGTGGGAGCATCTGGATCAAACACTGTGACAGCAAAACTTTTTGTTTCATCCGGGGCCCCTGACCATTCAAGAGCTGGAGAAACATTATCACCGTGACAACCTAAACCATCAAAGATGAAGTGATTGGGAACTGATTGGCCAGGAGTCAGAGAACTTGAGGTGAGTGTAAAGTCCATAAGGCCTCCTATTGGAGAGTGCTCCATAGTTTTGAGTTGCGGATTTCCTTATAACGACCTTCGTATTCACGCCACAGGAGTTTAATTCGGCTCTTCTTACCCGCGTCCAGAGTATAGGCCTCATCCAGATCTTTACGAAGTTCAGGAATAAGTTTCGAAACTTTTTCGAGTTCGCTTTTTATTTCTGTGATTTTCATGAAGAACTCCTTGTTACAGGAGTTATAGTTGTGCGCTTAGAGTGATGTCATTTGTGACGAGTTAAAACTGCCACACCACGGCCCGGCTTTTTTTCTGACCTTGGGACATTTCAATTGTTTGAATGTTTCGGGCCTTAACTTTTTCTAAAGTCCGATAAATCTGATTCAGATTTTCGCTCTTAGACACCAGAGTAGAAAACCATTCAACTTGAGATTTAAACTCCACACTTTCAAGAATCATTTGTTTAATGAAAGCGATCTCTCCACCCTTGGTCCAAAGCTCAGCACTTTGTCCGCCAAAATTTAAAACAGGTGCTTTGTGTTTCCCGAGATTTTTCCATTTGCGTGTGGTGCCTGCTTCCGCTTCTTCTTTGGAAGAATGAAAGGGAGGATTACAAATGGTGAGATGGAAAAAATCTTTTTCTCCGATGATGCCTTTAAAAATCCCAGAAGACTTTTGAAGTCTGAGCTGCACCTTCAAAGAAGGGTTCTTATCTAAAATTTTCTGGGCGGCCTTCAATGCCTCAGGATTAATATCTGATCCCACAAACTCCCAACCGTA
Source organism: Peredibacter sp. HCB2-198 (assembly GCF_045999315.1). Taxonomy (GTDB): domain Bacteria; phylum Bdellovibrionota; class Bacteriovoracia; order Bacteriovoracales; family Bacteriovoracaceae; genus Peredibacter. Next base: position 2,479,002 of record NZ_CP174607.1, read on the forward strand.
TTCCGAATTTCCAATAATGGGATAAACACAGTTGGCACCTACACCAATGTCCAGGACCTTTTTTGGACCGGTTCCAATCACGTCCGCCATAAAATGAATATAGTCCGCGCGACCTGGAATGGGTGGAGTGAGAAAATTTTTTGGGATGTCCCAGTCAACGTTATAGAAGTGTTTTAAGATCGCCTGATTGAGCGTTTTAACCGCATCCGGGTTGGCAAAATCCACCGACTCGTCTCCGAACTTATTAATGATAATAAAAGGCGCAAGAGCTGGATGACTCTTCTTTAAGGCCTCTAAATCATAGCGGGACTGATGACGGTTACGTGGATGCATAAATCTAGAGTAGGCGCTTCGCTTCTTATTGGCCATAATCAAGGTATGAAAACCATCGATCTGCCTAAAATCCAACAAATCGTGAAACAATTTGCCGAGGAACGTGACTGGGACAAATTCCATTCCGTGAAGAATCTCTCTATGGCCCTGACGGTTGAGAGTTCTGAACTCATGGAGATTTTTCAGTGGCTCACGGAAGAAGAATCCAATCGCGCGCATCTTGATCCGAAACTTAAAACCAAGATCGAAGATGAAGTGGCGGATGTGTTTATTTATCTGCTTCGGATTGTGGGTAAGACCGACATGGATTTGGAAAAAGCGGTCTTGAATAAAATGCAGAAGAACATTGAGAAATACCCCGTGGATAAAGCACGGGGTAATTCTAAAAAGTATACTGATCTTTAATGGTTCATGTCGGTGCGACCAAAACGAACGGGACGACGGCGTCCACCGATGTCTTCCCAACGTCTTCTCCACCAGTCAGAAACTCGATCTAAAACGTTGTCATCATCATCCTCATCATCTTCCTCTTCCGGTTCAGGAGTTGGAGTAGGGGTTGGATTTGGACGTGGTTCAGGTGTTGGCCCCACTTCCGGCTCAGGTTCCGGTTCTGGAGTTGGTGTTGGTACAGGTGTTGGAGTCGGTTCGCTCGCATTGCCATCTCCTGAACGTACTGGACCAGAGTTACCGCTATCAATGCCTCCCGGAATCTGTGTGACTTGAGAAAACACGCCACAAGCAATTGGGAAAGACTGTTCTGCAGAATGCGGTGAGCGCGCGGCCACGGTTCCTGGAATCGTCACATCTTTATTGGCGCCGAGGACCACGATAACAAGATTATTCAGGTTCAGCGGTCCCACTAGTTTTGAAACATGGTCGTTGGTATTTCTATCTTCGGAGATGAGATCTCGATAGAAAGCATCGTAGTTTGTGAAACGTTCGTAGAAATAATTTCCCGCCTCATCTCCGATTGGATAACGACCTTTTCCTGCGTCCTGGGAACTCAACTCTGCATCTAATGGAATAAGCACATTGCCCCAAACTTTCTGACCTTCTTCAATATCAATGATGCCGTCACCGTTTTTATCATCGGCCTTGGTTGGACAACGACTACCTACGTGCACGTTCTGCTGGTGCCAAACTCCGGCACCTCCGGGGCTGGCCTTTACGAACACTTGAAATTTTTCTCCCTCCCGAATAATGACTGCGGTTCCGGGAACAGTGCCATTGATCTCTGGATTCAGAGTCGTGAGATTGGCCATAAAAAAGCCACTCGTCGCTGCGATAGACCTAATGCCGACGGAATCCAGCGGAATGCCCGCATCGGAATTGCTTTTTCCACAGGAAGATACAAGAGCGAGGAAAGCTAGAGGCAGTAAAGGTAGGTATACTTTCATGGTCCCTCCGTTAGCGGAGGTAATCATTCACAAAACTGGTTTTGTTGTCTACTTAGGGGCCATGCAAATTAAGCTTATCTTTAAGAAGCATTACATTAGTGGAGCTGTGGCATATGAGCCAAAGTTGATGGTGCTCTTCATTGTTTCAACCAGATCCACAATCAGCACACCATTAAGATGATCATACTCATGTTGCGCAATAATCGCGGCCATTCCTGAAAGTTCTTTGGACACATATTGTCCCTTGCGATCAAGATAGCTCAAATGAATGCGCTTGTAGCGCTTCACAATGGCGGTTTTGCCAGGAATCGAAAGACACCCTTCCTGAGATTGAGTCTGTCCATATTGTTCGAGATACTCAATTTTCGGATTAATCACAACCGTAAGAGGTACTCGTGGTTTCATGCCCATCACAAACATTCTAATGGAGCGGTTGATTTGTGGGGCCGCTAAACCAATCCCACCGGCAGATTTCATGGTCTGGGTCATATCATCGGCCAGAGTCTGAATCTCTGGAGACTCAATTTCCGCCATCGAGAGTTCCTGGGCCTGGGCGCGAAGGACCGGATCACCGATCTTTATAATATCCAGGACCTTGGCCTCGGCAGAGAGGGATAAGAGGAAAACGAGCTTAAAAATTAAGAGTTTAGCTTTCATATCCTCATCCAATCATAGGTCTGAAAAGACTGTCTATCTTTTTGACATCACTGTTCTTTTTACCAATGCACAGGCGCGGTTTCTTAATCCCCCCTAGAATATTAAAAAATTTAAAGGGAGAGATCACATGCACAAGCTATTAGCGTTACTGACGGCATTCTACATCGCCGGCGCCCAGGCGAAGCCTTCATGTTTAATCGATAACACTTGTATGGAGTACAACGGCCAGCTCATTGACCTTCGTACGGGTACAGACAAGCTTATGGATAAAGCTAAAAACTGTGATCCTCTCATTGAAAACTGTTCAATGAAGAATATTGAATTCGCTCGCACTCCTGAGTTTTCTCGAAAAGAATTTCAACGTTTAGTAGGTGAAGGTGGTACTCAGTACTTCATCCCACTAGATGTTACAAAATCTGATCTTATGATCCTTGCCGGTGCTCTTTCACTTGGTACAGTGGTTTTTGCCAATGACCGCGAGATCATGGATTTCGTTCAAGACAACAAAGGTGAATTCAGTCAACAAGTTGCTACTGTTGGTAACCTTCTTGGCCGTGAGGCGATTCTTCCGGTTGCTGCTGGTGCTTACTTCATGGGTGCTATCCTTGATAACGGTAAACTTAAAAATGTTGGTATCTTCACTGTAGCTGCTGGTCTTGCTTCTCAGATCGTAGCTGAAGGTTTCAAGAAGACTTTCCACCGTGTTCGTCCACACGATGGTGATTCTCCCTACGATTTCTTTGAAGAAGGTAACAACTCATTTATCTCTGGCCACGCGGCCGGTGCCTTCTCTCTAGCAACTGTAATCGCTGAAGTTTATAAAGATAAACCGGCCGTTCCTTACATCGCTTACGGTCTAGCAACTCTTACAGTGTACGCTCGTATGCATGACAACAAACACTGGGGCTCAGACGTTCTTGCCGGTGCAGTTGCTGCTCACTTAGTAACTAAAATCCTTATGAGAACTGTTCTTAACCCTGAAAGAGAAGATGGTTCTGGTTTCCTTATCATCCCTCAGTTCGGTCGTGACCACGCTGGTAAGGCCTACACTGGCGTAGAAATCCAGTGGAGACCAAAAGCTCCATCACGTCTTTCTCAATGTGAGAAATCAAAACTACAAGGCCGCGAACTTATGGCCCTATGTTTCGAAGAAGCTTTTAACAAATAGTCTTCCAACTTAAAGGGGCCTTCGGGCCCCTTTTTTTTTGCCCTTCACTTTCTCTGGAGAAAGTAAAATTCACTTGCCAACTAATTCTTCTGATTATAAAAATACGGAAAATGTACGGATTTGTCAATTGATAAATTTGGACAATAAAAAATCACTTTCGCTGGAGAAAGTAAAAGAGAGGTAACTGTATGATTTAATTATTTTCTGAAGTTGTTCAGGTAATTACGAATGAGATTCAACTCGTGAGCAGAAAGTTTCGGATTATTTTTCGGCATGCGACCACTCTCAGTGGCCTTGATGAGTTTTGATTCAGACGGATTCTCTTGATTGATCCATCTCATGATGTTGGCCTCTTCGCCGGACTTCTTGTGACATTCAATACACTTTGGGACCAGGATTTTTTCTTTGAGTTCATCGTAAGTCACAAGACGTTCAATACGAACGCTTTCCACATACATGCGAACAATTTCAAGTTCACGGGAATCGAGAGGTGCGCCTTTCTTCGGCATTTTGCCGGTCTTCACACTTTGGAAAAGGGGACTGATCTCAGGATCGTTTTCTTTAACGTGCTTAAGAACCTTGGCCTCGTCTACGAAACCTTTGTGGCAGCCGATACATTTTGGAACGAGGATTTCTTTTGAGAGAAATGCGAAATCTACAGTCTCCGGAATTTCGGTTTCGCGGGCCTGCGGCTTCACTTCTATGCTTCTGTCTTCAAAATGCAGGGACGATTTGTCAGGCAGGCAAGAAGTTAAAAGGAAAAGTGATGTCAGAAGAAAGAGTTTCATTGCGAGGCTATCTATCATAACCGGTATAACCCTTGAAGACAGAGAGCGGGATTTGTAATGTTTACCCCCTAATTTTTGATTAAAAGTTAACGCAAAGCTCTTTTTTGCATCATGACCGACACCTTTAGTCTGACATAATTTAGCTTGGCACAGTAGCCTAGGCCCATCAAAGTGTATTAGCGTTATTCTTTAGGTTTTTCACGAGGAATAACTATGACAACACTTAAAATGCCACTTGAAGTGGTTCAATGCTTGAATTTTATCAATGGTGAGTGGGTAAAAGGCGAGGCCGGCACTCAAAACATTACTTCGCCTTATCATGGAAAAAAAATCGGAGAGGTTTCAATCCCATCTCTGAACCAAATTAAAAACGCGCTTAAAATTGCCAATGAAGCACAAGTTGAGTGGGGGAAAACTCCGCACAAAGAACGTGCCCGTGTGCTGTTTAATTTCAGAAATATTCTGATGCGTGATCTAGAAGAAATTTCTCACCTGAAGTCTGCTGAATCTGGAAAGACCTTCAATGAAGGCATGGCCGGTTTGATGAAAGGGATTGAAGTTCTGGAATTCGCTCTCTCGCTTCAAAATATGGACGTGGGTGGACGTATGGAAGTGTCACGTGGAGTTTCTTGTGAATACCGTCGTGCTCCTTTAGGAGTGGTGGCGAACATTACTCCTTTTAATTTCCCGGCGATGGTTCCGATGTGGACGATTCCTATCGCGCTTGGATTAGGTAACGCTTATGTGTGGAAGCCGTCTGATAAAACTCCGCTAACATCAATCAAGATCGCGAACGCTCTTAAAGAAGCGGGACTTCCAAATGGTCTTTTCACCGTTCTTCACGGTGGAGCAGAAACTGTGGACGCGATCATTGAAGCACCAGAAGTTAAGGCAGTTGGTTTCGTGGGCTCGACGAAAATCGCAAAACTCGTTTACACAAAAGCCACTTCACTCGGGAAACGCGCCCTTTGTATGGGTGGAGCGAAGAACCACATCGTACTTTTACCAGATGCTACTCCGGAAATCGCAGGTGTAGGTATCTCGGATTCATTCACCGGATGCGCGGGCCAGCGTTGTATGGCGGCCTCAGTGCTTCTTGCTGTAGGTGACGTGGATCAACACATTACTAAAATTAAAAATCGTGCTGAGTCGTTAAAGCTTGGTACAGATATGGGTGCGATCATTACTCGTGCTCAACGTGATTTCCTTCTTGAGGCCATCACTCGTGCAGAAAAAGCAGGAGCGAAGGTGGTGCTCGATGGTCGTACTGCAAAAGCACCGGCCGGAATGGAAGAAGGAAACTGGATTGGGCCTACGATCCTCGACAATATTCAACCGGGCACAGAGGCCGCAACCGTTGAATTATTCGGGCCAATTCTTTCAATCGTTCGTTGTAAGGACATCTCGCACGCTATGCAAATTCAAAACTCAAGTGAATACGGAAACGCTTGTTCAGTATTTACCAACTCAGGTGCCCTTGCTGATCGAGTCGTTCGTGAAGCAAAGGCGGGAATGGTGGGTGTGAACGTTGGTGTGCCTGTGCCACGTGAACCATTCTCTTTCGGCGGTATCGCCGCTTCGAAATTTGGTTCAGGAGACATCACTGGTGAACACTCTCTAAACTTCTGGTCAGATGTGAAGAAAGTGACAACTAAGTGGGAAAAACAAAACGACAATAACTGGATGTCATAAGGAGTCTTATGTCGACGAATCACGATGTACGTAAGGAACACGTTGTACTCGCTACTCACTCAAATCTCCGTTACCCGGAGTCGCTGACACTTGATTGGGGAAATAAAGACCCCATGAAACGCGGACCGGTAGTGGCATCACAAACAAATCCAAAAGCGAGAAACGCCATCGGAACTCACTCGGGTTCTTATACGGTTTACCGCGCGCTCTCGATTGCGAGCGGAAAATTTTCTCCGGCCCACAGACCGGACTTACACAATACTCACTCACCAGTGAAGATCGGGCCCTTCCCATCATGGTTTGATGAAACAAAAATTGTTTCACTTGATCCGTGGGGTCTGGATCCTCAAAACCATTTCAAAGGTCACTTTGAAAAAGGTTATGACATTCGTCCTTCAATTGCAGTGACTCAAGCTCACTTACAAATTCCTGAAATCCACGATGCTATTCGTGCTGGTCGCCTTAAGTGCGATGGCAAGATCATCAAAGAGAATATGGACATTAAGATCACCAAAGTTGCCATTGAGCCAGTTTGGTTCCTCCCAGGTATGGCAAAACGTCTCAACGTTGAAGAGGGTGTTCTTCGTCGTATTCTTTTCACGGAATCAGGAGGGATGTACCCAGAGCTTATCACGCGTCCCGATCTAAAAGTCTGGTTACCACCTATCGGTTCAACCACGGTGTATATCTTCGGTAATCCGGAAGATCTCTCAAATCCAAATATCGAACTTTCTTGCCGTGTTCACGATGAGTGTAACGGTTCAGACGTATTTGGATCTGATATCTGTACTTGTCGTCCGTATCTTATGTACGGAATTGAACACGCGGCCGAAACTGCTCAGAAGGGCGGCGTAGGTATCATCGCTTACTACCGTAAGGAAGGTCGTGCTCTCGGAGAAGTAACAAAGTTCCTGGTGTACAACGCTCGTAAACGTCAGGAAGGCGGAGATTCAGCGGCAACATACTTTAAGCGCACTGAATGCGTGGCGGGTGTTGAAGATGCTCGCTTCCAGGAATTCATGCCGGATGTGCTACATCTTTTCGGAATCACAAAAATTCATAATCTTCACTCGATGTCGAACATGAAATACAACGCGATTGTTGGTTCAGGTATCGAAGTGGTGAATCGTATTTCAATTCCGGCCGAACTTATTCCGGCGGACGCCAATGTTGAGATGGAAGCAAAAAAGGCCGCTGGTTACTTCACGGAGGGTGAAGTGAAAAAAGGCGAGGACCTACAGAAAGTTAAAGGGAGAGATATTACGTGAGCGATTTAGATTATATCCTATCACCGGTTTGTGTACGTGATGGTGCTAAAAAGATTTTTGATGAGACATTAAAAGGGAACACTCATTTTCATTATCATGAAGAGAAAATGGGTCCGACGGTTGATTTTGTGATGCAAACGATTCGTGAAAACTATCCGGATATGAACATTCCGTTTCACTCTCGTTGGGGACACTTTCGTCCTGGGAACGTTGATCGTTCACTTTGGTTGAAAGCAAAAATCAAAGATCTTGATCCGATGGAGCAAGCTCGTATTAAGTGGGACCTCGTGATTCCATCAGTTCTGCTTGATGCTGGTGCAGGACCTACGTGGAAGTATCATGAGAAAGAAACTTCTCGTGACTACGCCCGTTCAGAGGGCCTGGGAGTTGCGAGCTATCACTTATTCATGTCAGGAGCTTTTTCTTCAGACGGAAAATCTCTTCGTTCAGATGCAACGGGACTTTCAAAAGTTACTCCGAAGCTGATTGAAGAATACTTTCAAGTCACTCCTAACAATCCACTCGTCGGCGTTGAAGGTCGTACTAATCTTCTTAAAAACCTTGGTCGCGCATTAGAAAACAAAACTCTCTTCAAAGATGGCCGCCCAGGAAATCTTATTGATTATCTTGTCGCTAAACACGGCAAAACCATTCCGGCCTTGGCACTTTTAAGAGGAGTACTTGATGGTCTGGGCCCAATTTGGCCAGGTCGCGAGACGCTTAATGGTGTGAACCTTGGAGACGCCTGGAAGCACACGAAGTTCGGTCTGGTTGCTTTCCATAAACTTTCACAGTGGATGACTTACTCATTAGTTGAACCACTTCTGGAAGCGGGAATTACTGTAACTGGAATCGAGGGACTCACTGGTCTTCCAGAATACAGAAATGGTGGCCTTCTGCTTGATACAGGTGTTCTCACTTTCAAAAACTCAAAAGATGGTGAGGCCACTTGGGGACCAGAGAGTGATCTTATTATCGAGTGGCGAGCACTAACAGTGTTCTTGCTAGATAAAATCGGCGCTGAAGTTCAGAACCGCCTTGGTAAAACTCCGGCCGACTTTCCTTTGGCGAAAGTGCTGGAAGGTGGAACTTGGTGGGCGGGAAGAAAGATCGCCGCTCAAAACCGCGCTGGTGGCACACCTCCGCTTAATATTAAATCTGATGGAACCGTATTCTAGGGGATAAAGTATGCATAAGAATCTCATTGAATTGAATCATCCGTTACTCTTACACAAGCTTGGTTACCTACGTGATAAAACCACGTACTCAAATGAATTTAGAAATCTCATCACTGAAGTTTCAAAGCTTCTGGCCTATGAAGCGATGAGAGACTGGAAAGATATGGATGCGGTTCGTGTGGAGACACCGATTGCTCCTACAAAAGTTGATCGCATTATCAACCCTCCGGTGGCGGTGGCGATTCTTCGCGCTGGTAACGGGATGCTGGATGGGGTCCTTTCGATGATTCCTATCGCTTCTGCGGGCTTCATCGGGATCTACCGCGATAAGTTCATTCAGAATACTGTAGAGTACTACTTTAAGCTTCCAGCGGACGTGAAGGGTCGAGAAATTCTATTGTGTGACCCTCTGATCGCCACTGCGGACACCATGATTGCGGCCATTGATCGTCTAAAAAGTTATCACGTGGGACCCATAAAAGTGCTCTCAATTTTGACATCTGAACATGCTCTAAAAAGACTTGAGCATTTTCATCCGGATGTTAAAGTCTTCGCTCTAAATGTCGAGAAGGAAATGACTGAGAACGGATACCTTGTTCCAGGTCTAGGAGATGCAGGTGACCGACTCTACCAAACCAAGTAAAACATTTATTCTAGGTGTTGCCGGCGGCTCAGGCTCCGGCAAAACCTATTTCGCCAAAGCTCTTCACCGGGCCTTGGGTGATCAAGCGACGATTGTCTATCAAGACAATTTCTATATTGATCAGTCTCATCGCTTTGATCATGATGGAGGATCGGTGAACTTCGATCACCCGGAGAGTCTGGACTTAAAGCTTCTGGCCCAGTGTTTGGGCGAGCTTAAAACCGGATCTGTTACCAATATTCCCATCTATGATTTCGTTACTCATTCCCGCAAAAAAGAACAATTAAAAGTCGGACCCGCAAAAATCGTGATTGTGGATGGTATTCTTATTTTCCACCCGGACTATTTGCGAGCGCAGTTCGATGAAATGATCTTTTTTGATACCCCAGAGTCGCTACGTTACGCCCGACGCCTGGAAAGGGACGTAAAAGAGCGTGGACGGACTCCGGAGGGTGTTGAGGCCCAGTTCTTAAAGCAGGTAAAACCCATGCACGATGAGTTCGTAGAACCATCTAAGCACCATGCCCATTCCATCGTGAAGGACCTGGACGATTACTACGAGTATTTTGATTCTTATAAAGCAAAGCTTTTAAAAATTATTGGATAACCCTTATAATCTTCATAGGAGATTCCTATGAAGATTATCATTCCTCTCGTTCTCATTTCATTTTCCTCTTTTGCCACTACCCTTGAACCCGTAAATACAGATTACGACTACCAGAATGCTCCCGAATATCAGGCGATCATGACTAAGCTCAAAGAGTTTGGTGACTTCACTAAAAAAGAAGGGCCCGCTCCAGCACCAGCTCCTGCGAAAACTCTCTCAAAAGGGGAGCAGGCAGTTGAAGAAGCAAAGGCCCGAAATCGCGCCATTATCGCGGCCCAAACCAAGGCAGAAAAAGAAGCGGTAGATAAGAACCGTGACATGACCGAGCTTCAAAAGTGGAAGCTGGAAGAAAAGAAAACCTTAGAGGCCTGGAAGAAAGAGTCCCGGGATCAGCTCAATGCCTGGAAACGCGAACAGGAAATCTTCCTGGGACGAATCAAGGTCTATAAAGAAAACACTTTTGAGCTACCAGTTAAACAAGAAAAAATCGTAGAGAAGAAAGTCCCTGTGGAAGTTCTTCCAGATGTACACATTGTCCATTCAGCTTTTGCTGTTCCAGTGCGCGATCAGTGGAACCGCCCGACTTGTTCGGCCTTTGCTGGTGTTCGTGTGGTGGAAATTCTTCTCGCTCAAAACAGTGTCACCAGAGATCTCTCTGAACAATATCTCTATTGGGCAAGTAAGCCCAAGTGCTACAGCTCTCCATGCTCAGAGAAAGGTTCATGGATCACTCCCGCTTATAAACACTCACAAGAGCAAATGACGGTAGATATCCCTCAGGAGTCGGAGTGCGGTTATAATGGTCAACCAGTGGAAAATAATGAGACCCAACTTCCGCTTAAGGCCACTTGTAAAAGTGGTGTGACTAAAATTTTAAATTACTCGGAACTTAAAACTCTTGCTGAAACAGTGGAAAGTCTTAAAAAGAACATTCCGGTTGTCATGGCCGCAAAACTTTCGGAAAATTTTTATAAGAACCAGGGTCTCGTGACTTTGAATGATGCTCAAGGTGGAGTGGCAAAACTTGATGCTCATTCTATGGGACATGCCTTTGTGGGAGTGGGAGTCATTGAGCTTCCGGAAAAACTAAAAGCGACCGAAGGAAACTACTGTATCGTAGTGGCCAACAGTTGGGGCAAAGGGTGGGGGGCCGGCGGTTACTCTTGCCTGACAGAGAATTGGCTCACAAAATTCAGACAGAAATCTCCTTTTGTGGCCGTGAATAAAATTTCAGTGGAGTAATGAATGACGATTCGACTTGAGTCAAAAAGATTGTACTACGAGCATTTGGAAGAAAAACATTTCGAGGGCTTTTGTCGCCAGGAAAGTGATCCTGAGGTGATGAAATATATTCGAGCTGCCTCGGAGGACAGGGAAGCTGCCCGAAAAAAATTCAATGATTATCTTTCTTATATGAGTGCCCACCCTAAACTAGGGATGTTCGCGGTCTTTGAGAAAGAAACACAAAATCAGATTGGATTAGGTGTTCTGTTTCATATTGAGATGAAGCCAGAGACAGGACGTTATGAAGTTGGATACCGCTTTGACCAAACTTCCTGGGGAAAAGGATACGCCACAGAACTGACGCATCGTCTTCTGCAGTACGGGTTTTATGAATTAGGACTAAAAGAAATTTGCGGAACCACTGATCCTAAAAACCTTGTATCACAAAAAGTTCTCATGAAGGCCGGCATGAAGAACATGGGGATCACCACTGAATTTCGTACTGGAAGCCAATTCTTTGTCCTTAACCGCGACGAATATCACCCCTCGGATGATTATAAATCTTAGTTGAAGAGTGACGTGGCCCTTTTTGTTTTCTATCTCGTGGATGGTTGTGAATTGGCGAACGATCCACGTGGGGTTTTCTCACTAACGCGTAAGCATAATGGTGATGGTGAAATAAGGGCGAATGTCTCACTTTGGTGTTGCGATCTGGGAGTTGATTAAGAACTGATGTGAAGCGACCAAGGATTGAGCTCACAGCGGCCTTTAATTTATGAATGATTTTCAGTTTCATAGGACCTCGACTTTTTAACTTCATGTTCTATTTTCCTAGAGATAAATGTCTTTTGAGAACAGTGCAAAACCTCAACGCACAAGGTTTTTCCGGAATCATTTACTTCTCTCAAGTTTATCTATGACATTCATCATTTTCTGACCTGATCAGCATCAGGGGAGATTTCATCTGTTTCTGTCATGATATTCCTATCAGGAGACTGTTTATGGAATTCGGAAAAAGTGTCGTGGTTGCCGTAGATATCGCCAAAGAAGCGAGAGGTCGTTTTGATGAATTGAAAGAAATTCATTTTTCTCCAGGATCAGATGTTCATCTGGTCTATGTCTTTCAGGAAATCGGTTTTAATTTTGCGATAGATGCCTATAGCATGGCCTATCCCCTGGCCGATGACAGGCTCGCGATTGAAAAATCCGTCAATGATGCTTTAAAGAAGTTAGGTAAAGAGGTCCTACCCAAAGACGTAAAGGTCCACACTCATTGTGTGTTTAGTGAGAATCAGAAAGAAAAGCTTTGTGAGGTGGCCCAGGAGATAAAGGCGGATGTGGTGATTCTTGCGGCCAGAAAACGTCATGGGATCTTTGAAAGCTCATTTGCTCAATATATGCTCAAGCACTCAGATAAAAGTCTTCTCATTCTAAAAGACCGGCAATCTGCCTGAGGGTTTTTTCGTCCTTAATATAAAAGGTCTTATCAATCTCAGTGATAAGACCTTGCTCTTTAAAATCACTAATAACTCTGATGGCCGTCTCGTTGGCAGTTCCAATCATGGAAGCGATTTCTTCCCGGGACAAATGAAGGCGAATGCAATGGTCTTCACCGTAGATTTTATTCATCATTAAAAAGTATTCCGCCAATCTCTCTTTCACGTTCTTTTTAACCAGAACAGAGTTGCGATTTAAGGCATCGTCGAGTTCATGGGAAAGGCGAAGGAGAGTATCAATGGCGATCTCTGGATTTTTGACGAAAAGATCTTCAATCGTTTTATGTTCAATGAAATAGCATTCAGTGTCTTCCAGGGCCTTGGCGCTTTCGAGATTCATTTTATTTTTAAAAAGACTTCGATGCCCTAATAGGTCACCGGTCGTGGCGAGCCTTAGAATGTGCTCTTTACCTTCAAGGCCGTTAGTGAAGACTTTGACATGGCCCTGTTTAATCAGATAGATTCCGAAGGAAGACGTCCCTTCATGAAAGATGGTTTCACCTTTACGATAATGATGAGATCTCTCAGACATGAGGGCCTTCAGCATTCGTCACCTCGCATTCTGATTCATATTTTAGTTTGTCCTTCTTAATATTTATTCATGCCCTGAACAAATGTTGTAAAAAGTTGAGCTCTTTGGGATTATAAATTTATGAAATTTTTTAAAAGTCTTTATCTTCAGGTTTTATTTGGGATTGCTCTAGGCATAACACTGGGTCTTGTATCACCGGATCACGCGGTGAAAATGAAGATCCTCGGAGACAGTTTCATTGCGTTGTTAAAAATGCTGATTGGCCCAATCATTTTTACAACTGTGGTTTTGGGAATTTCTCATTCTGGTGATATGAAAAAAGTAGGAAGAGTAGGCGGTAAGGCCATTTTATATTTTGAGACCATCTCAAATATTGCACTCGCCTTAGGTCTTGTGGCGGTGAATGTGTTTAAACCGGGCAAAGGCTTCAATGTGGGTCCTGCTACTTTGGACTCTGGTCCGATTGCTGAGTATGCGAAGAAGGCCGAGACTTCTTCTATGTGGGACTTTCTCTTCAGTATCATTCCTAAGACCTTTACTGATGCCTTTACCAGTAACGGAAATGTCCTACAGATTCTTTTTATTGCTCTTCTTTTTGGTTATGGACTTACTCATGTGGGAGAGAAGGGCAAGGTCGTAAGAGAATTTTTCGAGGGACTTTCCCAGATCTTATTTAAGATCGTTCACTTTCTCATGCTCTTTGCTCCTATCGGTGCTTTTGGTGCCATGGCCTTTACCATTGGAAAATACGGTGTGGAGTCACTGGCCCCCTTGGCCTCACTTATGGGAGTTTTTTATCTCACATGTATCGTCTTCATTGTGATTGTCCTTGGTCCCATTGCCAGATACTGTGGCTTCAGCATCTTTAAATACGTTAAGTACATTCGCGAGGAACTTTTTACGGTGCTGGGAACTTCTTCTTCCGAAAGTGTTCTTGCTCCCATGATGGAAAAGTCTGAGCGTTTAGGATGTTCAAAGTCAGTGGTGGGACTGGTCATACCTACGGGCTATTCTTTTAATCTTGATGGAACAAATATTTATCTCACTATGGCCGCGGTGTTTGTGGCCCAGGCCTTAAATATTGATCTCACCATTGGCCAGCAACTAAGTCTTCTTCTCGTGGCCACGGTAACTTCGCAAGGAGCTTCCGGAGTTACAGGTGCGGGCTTTATTACTCTCGCTGCGACACTGGCCGTGGTTCCGTCAGTTCCGGTGGCGGGCCTTGCCCTGATCTTTGGTATTGATCGCTTTATGTCTGAGGCCCGTGCCCTTACGAACACAATTGGAAATGGGGTTGCGACGATTGTGATTTCTCGATGGGAGAAGGAATTGGACGTAGAAAAGCTTAATCAGGAACTTAATCGTTAAAGAGTTTTTGGCTCTTTTCGATTTTCTCAAGATAGGCCATGGTGTCTTCTTCAGTCATCAGCTCTTTAGAGAAGACAGGGAACTGTGTTTCTAGTTTGCCCAGCACTCGATTAATCCGTTCTATGGTCTCAATGGAATTTTCCAGGGGTTGAACGAGATGAATTTTTTCCGGACACTCTCTTTTTAAAATGGCGACCGCGAGTTTCTGCGACTGCAAAGGACTATTGGTTCGATCTCTCATACTTAAAAAAATCTGTGCCAGTTTTTCGTGGACTTCATAGACCGCTTTTTCTCTTGTTAGCTTCTCAATCAGTTTCTGGTCCCGATAGCGAAAGGCAATAAGTGCAATGGCAATGGAGATATAAATAAAACTGACTTGGGGCTCACTAGAGAGAACCACATTAGGAGAATTTGCCAGATCCAGGTGATACCAAATAAAGATATTCTGTGCGCAAACAAAAAGCATAAGAACGAGATTTACCCAATACGGGCCAGGGACCAAAAAGGCGAGGAGAAGTATTTGAATTTTTCCAGAGACAAATGGAATCCATTCTCGGCCGCTTAAAAGATAATCTATTTGGACCGACCAATTGAAATAGACATAGGGTAGAAACAGAATAACGTAGACTAAAACGCAGTTTCGTTTGTTCCAAATGTTCTTTTTTATGAAAAGGGCCATGAGCACAATAATGGCCATGACTAGATGAATGGTTCGCTCTATCACTTGTTTTGGAAAAACTTCCAGACTTAAAAAACGCCAGATGGCAATCGTTTGAACCAAGATGATGACGACGGCGAGAGTTAGAACAACGTTCCAGGAAGATGAGTTATGGGGCCTTAAATTTTTTAAATATTGAAGCATCGTGGGAGATTAGCAATCGAAGAAAATCGCTTCAACTTAAGAATTTCTATATGGCCTGGAGGATTTTTTCAATGGTCTCAAGTTCCGCCGGTTTCTCTAAAACGGACACATTGGGCTCTCCAAGTTTGGCCTGTAGAAGAGGATAGTTACGAGCGTGACCAGTAAAAAAGACGATCTTCTTATCGAATTTTTTTGATTTGACCCAGTCATAAGCATCAATTCCGTTCTTAACTCCTGCTCCCAAATTGATATCAAGAAAGACCAAGTCAAAATTCTCTTTTTTCAAATCAATTTTTTGTAATTCATCAAAGGAATGGACGCAGGTTCCTTTAATTTCCAATTCATTGAAGATGGATGCCATCAAAACGCAGAGATCCTTGTCATCATCTAAAAGTAAAACACTTTTCATTTTTATCCTTGTCCCAAGTGTTAATTAGACGTTAACAATTCTTTTGTCCTCGTGCAATTTGAGAAGGTCTTAAAATTGACCAATCATCTTACGCGCCTTCATTGCTGTGACACCAAAATGGTTTTTAAACCAACTGTTCACAAATTCTTCGGGATAAGATTCCAATCTTTGGCATCGAATGACATTTTCTCCAACTGAGGCCATGCTTCGATCGTTTGGTAATGTACAAAAGAGTTTTTGCCAGATGCTATTCATGTCTGCTTTAAATTTTTGAGCGGCATCTAGAGAATAGGAATTAAATTTAACCAGGGGAGAACTAATATCTGTCTTCGCCGGATACAATCCAATGTCCGGAATATTGATGTCGTGAAGAAATCTTTCTTCTGTTTCTTCCTTCATGAAAGAGAATGATTCATTGTTTTTATCAAACAGAATGGAACCTTTCACATTCAAGGAAAGTGTCTGGGTCTTCTTTGTGGCAAGGTATTCATAAATTCGTGGCTCTGTACGATAACGAGTCACCGGCTCTTTATTTTGATAATACTCTGTACGGTATTTCGTGACCATGACACCATTTTCAACCGCTGAATAGGGAATCTGGCGACTTCTTTGAACCATTTGATAATCAGTATAAGGCACATTGACTTTATAGTTATGGACCTGTTTTACCGTCTGGGACTGAGGGTTCGAAATATATTGGCCCGCGATTTTCATTTTGATCGCGCGATGAGATTCAGGATGGTACCAAGGAGACTCTTTTAATGATTTATTTAAAGCATTCTCCAGGGCCACAACACTGGTATCATCCAGATTTTTGATACTGGTAGTGGTCTCAATTTTTGAAAAAAGTTTTGAACTGACAGTGGTTTGACTAAGACCTCGTTCAGGTCCCCAATATTTACAAAACTGAGTCACAAAGCTTCTGTAGAAGGGTCTATCTTCACCGGTCAATTTAAGAGTGTTGCATTTTTTTACACCTTTCTTTGTCACTTTTGCCTGGACCTTGTGCCAGTCAGACATTGATGAAAAGACATCTTGATAATGTCTCTGGTCTGCCTCGGCCGATAAGGGAAGATCATTTTTAACTTTAGTATTGATGCTTTCTTGGTAGTGGGGCCAGAGATAGTGGATCTCTTTTCCCTGAAAGGTAGAAGAGTTAAAATCTAATTTTAGCTTGTATTTTTTTTGAAGGTCAGTCAGGGCCTTCAATTCATCTATGGCGACCTGATACTGATTGGCGAGGCGTTTATCGCGAATATTTGTCAGTTTATCGTTGGAAACAATTTCTAATGAACTTTGAAGCCCATTTTTAACTTCTTCATCATCCGGATCTTTCTTGAGGGCCTCTGCCCAGTAAGAAACGGCCTCTTCATGGAGCCCTTTTTCGCTTAATTCGATGGCCTTCTTTTTGGCCGATGAACAAGAACAGACGAGGAGAAGAAGCAAAAGATATTTCATGAGACCTCAAGCATTAGAAATGCAATTTGTAATAGGACCTGGAACTGTTTTGAATTGAGAAACGATTTCGCCCTCTGAGAAGAGAAGCAGAGTTCCTGGATCATGAATGCTCCAGACCTCATTATCTGTGAGAGGGTTGGTGGCGATGACGGCCACTTGATCTTTGGTTGTGGTGACCGCACTAAAATCAATTTTCACGTCCTGATCTTTTAATTGAGCAACATGGAAAGGGGCCTTGCGAATAATCGAGGCGAGTTTGGTTGAACAGTGTGCAAGCATGAATTCGCCATTGGACAAAAGAAAATTAAAGACCCCAAAGGTCGCCAAGGCGAGTGTCAGTTCGTGAAGTTTATTTCCCAGCTCTTCCAGTGAAGGTGCTTGATCTCCAAAGGATTTCTGAAGTTCTTGCAAGATGAAACAGAAGGCTTTTTCGCTGTCCGTGTTTCCCACCGGTCGATAACGACCATCAAAGTTTGGCGCAAAGTTTTTTAGATCTCCATTATGAGCAAAGGACCAATAACGTCCCCACAGTTCACGCACGAATGGGTGAGTGTTTTCCAATTTGGTCTCACCCTGGGTGGCCTTACGGATATGGGCAATCACGTTTTTGGATTTTATCGGATAGGTGCGAATAAAGTCCGCCACCGGTGAATGGGCCGAAGCATTAGGATCAAGAAATTGTCTAACACCTTTCCCTTCAAAAAAAGTAATTCCCCACCCATCGGTATGATGATCAGTGAGTCCTCCGCGGGCCTGAAAACCCGTAAAAGAGAAGCAGATGTCCGTTGGGACGTTACAATTCATTCCTAATAATTGGCACATGAATTTATTGTAAGTGCCCAGTCGGAAGGATGACAATGGGCAATTGTTCCTGCGATAATTTCCGGATGGAACCAACTCGAATTGTACACTGTGAAGACGCCCTGGTTTGGCTTAGAGAAACACCCTCACTTGAAGGCTGCTCCCTGATAGCGTCCATGCCTGATATTTCAGAGTTTCCGCAATACACGCTATCTCAGTGGAAGGAATGGTTTCAAACCACTGCTGAGTTAGTCATGTCCAAAACGCCGGATGACGGAGTGGCGATTTTCTTTCAGTCGGATATTAAGGTCGAAGGCACCTGGGTGGACAAGGCCTTTATAGTTCAAAAAGCGGCCGAGAAAATTGGTCTAGAACTTCTCTGGCACAAAATTTTCTGTCGGGCACCGGCGGGTATGACGACCTTTGGTCGCCCGGCCTATTCACATATGCTGTGTTTTTCTAAAAATGTTAGGGCCGATGTTTCAAAATCCACCGCCGACGTCATTCCTGATCTAGGTGAGAAGACTTGGGAAAGAGGAATGGGACTTGAGGCATCACTTCTTGCAAGTAAGTTCATTTTAAAACAAACCAATACCAGAACTGTGGTTCATCCGTTTTGTGGTGAAGGCAGCATGATGGCCGTGGCGAATTTCGTGGGCCTTAATGCTGTTGGCATTGAACGCAGCCCGAAGCGCGCGGCGCGGGCCCGTCTTCTTCAAGTGGCACCTGACGGTAAGAGCTTTCTTCAAGGAGAATAATGTTCTCCATCTCATCCAGATGTTTTTCAATCGGTACCCAGACTTCAGCGGCACGGATCTTTTTGAAGTTCAGGGCAAAGTAAATCAGGGCAAGAGGAACACCCAGGAGAAATCCCAGTCCATGGGCGAGATAACTTGTTTGTGGTTGGAATGTTTCAGGAAATAAAAAGATAAGTGACACTGCCACTGCGTGAACCAGTCGTGTTGTTACCGTTTGTCGTCTTTCAATCAAAACATAAAGTGTGAGCCAGAACGAGGCCATGAAATAAACCACACCAGAAACTCCCACGAGAGAAACGTCCGGTGGATAAAAAGCAATGGTGCCCAGGTTAATGAGTCCACCAGCGATAATACTTAAAACGGGAAACACCCAGAATCCAAAATAATTGGTCAACAGTGCCGCTAGACCTGCGAAGAAAAATGCATTGTGTGCCAGGTGAGTGAGGTCAGCATGGAGGAGGGCAGCTGTGAAGGCACGCCAGTATTCTCCTTGTTCGAACACCAGACGTTTTGTGGCCGAGAATTTCTCCGGATCGGCGCCGAAGAAAAGCATGAGAACGCCTAAGCTTATGGCACCGATGACGAAGCTCTTATAAGCAGGCTTCTTTGAAAGAAAAGTTTTGGTAAGTCTATATTCCATAGGTGCCTCACTCTTAAAACACAAGATGGTGACATATCCGTTAATGTCAAGTTTGCCTAATTTTTTAAGGAGATTTTAAAATAACTTTTCTTAATGAAAGTCATAAGATGAGACATCTGGAGTGCATATGTTAAACGCACATCACCATCCTCTAAATTTAAATCTTGATTATCACAGGTTGATTGCGAGTTTGCCTGGTATGTACATGTTAATGCTACCTGATCCACCGCACTTTACGATTGTTGATTGTAATGATGATTTATTGCGACTCACCAAACGTAAACGTGAAGATGTAGTAGGGAAATCATTATTTACTGCTTTCCCTGATAATCCTAAGGACCCTAAAGCGAGTGGTGTAAAAAACCTTACTCGCTCACTTCTTGTGGTTTTAGAAACTGGCACGACTCATACCATGGCGATTCAGCGCTATGACGTTACGAATGAGCAAGGTGTATTTGAAGAAAGATACTGGAACCCCATTAACTATCCGATCCTGGATGAAGAAGGAAATATTCTCTATCTTGTGAATCAGAGCGAAGATGTCACCGAACTCATTCTCACAAAACAAGTGAATGAAAAACTCGAACGAATGGAAACAGAGGTCTACATTCGTGCTCGCGAGATTCAGGAAGTGAATGAAAAACTTCGAAGTGCCGAGGCGAAGTACCGCGGTCTTTTTGAATCGGCCCAGGACGCCATTGTGGTCTTAGATAAGTGGGGGAAAATTAAGTTCGTCAATCAGCAAACCATACATCAATTTGGTTACACGGCCGAGGAGCTGATCCACAAAGATGTTGAGTTACTCGTTCCTGAACGATTAAAAAAATCACATCTGGCCTTCCGTCTCACATATTTTGACGACCCAATACCAAAATATATGGGTGAAAGACAGGTTGAACTGTGTGGACTCCATAAAAATGGAACTGAATTTCCCATTAGTGTGACCATGAGTCCACTATTGACCCCTGAAGGACTCTGGATCACTGCCATTATTAGAGACATTAGTGAAACAAAAAGATTAATGGAAGAATCCATTCACGCCAGAGAGGACATTATTGCAACTGTCTCTCATGACTTAAAAAATCCTCTTTCTAGCATCGTGGGAAACGTGTCCATACTGACTAAATACAATAATAGAAACGATAAACCGGATCCTAAGCTGGAAAAAATTTTGCATGGACTTCAACGGGCCACAGCTCAGATGACTTCCCTGGTTCAGAACCTTCTTGATTTTAGTAAGCTTGAGGCAAAATGTTTTGTCGTCGATAAAAATCCGGAAAATGTAGCAGACATTGTTAAAGAGGTGACGCAACTATTTGAACCCTCCGCCCGAGACAAAAAAATTGATTTGATCATTAACATCGAAACTAATCTGCCTCTTCTTAACTGTGACAATCTCTGTGTGAACAGAGTGCTTTCAAATCTTTTAAGTAACGCCGTCAAATTTACGCCGAAGGGTGGAAAAATATGGATTGAAGTGAAGAAGAAAGAAGATTCAATCCTGTTCATGGTCAAAGACTCAGGTCCGGGAATTGTAGAGGCGGATTTAGAGCGTGTTTTTGATCGTTATTGGCAGGCCAGTAAGACCGCAACCAGGGGAACGGGACTTGGGCTTGCTATCGTGAAAGGGATCATCCAGGCACATGATGGTCAGGTCTGGGTGAAAAGTATCGTGGGTGAAGGCAGTGCTTTTTATTTCACACTGCCTCTCAATGCTAGACCTACAACTGAAATAGAGAGTTTCCACTAAATTTCATATTCACTAATTCAATTTCACCTTCAAATGGAACATGAACTGTGATGTTTTCTGTAGGAGCTTTTACACACATCACACGTCTTGAAACTTCGTTTGAAATATTCACGGCCGATAAATAGAGTTTTCCCTTACCGTCGACCACTTCAAAGTGAGTGAAGTAACCGCCTAGACGATCCATGCAACCTTGTAGGGCCACTTCAACTTCTACAACAGAACCGATGGCCATACAGGTGACACGGCCCGGGATCCTTGGACAAATTTCTTTTACCGAAAGGATCTCACCTTTTGCTTGAGAGATACTTAAATCACCTTTTTTGATAGGAACTTTGCTGGCGGCCAGGATCGACTGAGATATCAATAAACTTAAAATCAGAAGCAATGTTTTCATTTTGTCTCCGGGTTAAGAAGAATAAGAAGAGAAAAGTAGAACGGCCGGAGGACAAAATCAAAATGTTCAATCTAAAGGGAAGTTTAATTTATTTTGAGGAAGAACCCTGCCTCGAATCAGGCAGGGCCAAAATTATTGAGCGGTTTTAAGTCTCGCAGCGATAGAAAAGTTTTTGGCACCGGCACTTCTTGCGGTGTCCATGATGGTCATGACTTTATCAAGTTGTGACTCAGCATCACCTTCAAGGATCACAGACTCGGTCTTGAGACTTACAAGCTTGGCCTTAATGCGCTCTTGTAGTTCTTCTAGCTTGACCTCTTCACCTTGAACGGCAATTCCACCATTCTTAGAAAGAGAAACAACCAGTGTTTCGCTGTTCTTGTCGCTGACGGCGTTCATTTCAGGCAGATCAACATCCAGACCTGACTCGATCGCTGCGGATGAACTCACCATGAAGATGATGAGAAGCACCAGCATGATATCAATCAGTGGAGTCATGTTAATGTCTGAAACGATTTGCTCTTCGTCGTTACCGTTTTTATTACTAAAGGCCATGTGAACCTACTTGGTCTTTCTCGCCAAAAGAACTAACTCTGCCGAATCTTCAACTTGATGTCTGAAAGACTGGGCCGTTTTATTCACTTTGGTTTGGAAGTAGTTATAGAAAAGAACCGCAATAACCGCCACGATGATCCCGGCCGCTGTTGCAATCAACGATTCTGAAATCCCGGCCGCTACAACCGAGAAACCACTTTTACCTGTGGCGCCGATGGCCTTGAATGATGCCATAATCCCGAGAACCGTTCCAAATAGACCTACGAACGGTGCAGATGAGGCGATGGTACCAAGAATCCAAAGATTTTCTTTAAGACTTGAGTTCGTTTCTGACAGGCGACGTGAAAGTTTGTCTGCCATGTCTTCTTTTGATGTATGAATTTCTTCCATAACCACTGCGTATGGACGGCTGATGGCCTCAGGGAATCTAGTCAGGGTCAGCTTTAAATCATCAAAGCGTTTAGAAGAAATGGCCTGATTAATTTCGGCATTCAGCTTTTCAGATTCTCTGATAAAAGCACGTAGATAAAAAATCTTATGAGTCGCCACCGTCCAGGCAAGAATTGAGAAAACCAGGAGGGGATACATGATAAATCCACCCTGGTGAAACAGTTCCATCATTGACATAAATTCGATCCTTTTTATTTGAAAACGAAGAGGGAAAAATAATTCATTCAATTATCGCCATTTGGAGGCGATAGACAACTTCTAAAATAAGAGAGAAAAGGCAATGAACAAGGTTGGTAGGAGGCTAAAAGGTGAAATTTTTGTCTTGCATAAAAAAGACTCCTGTGCCCTTAAATTTCAACGAGTTAATCTTAGCTTTCAAAGAGATGAAGGAGCAATTCATTCCATTCAGATTCTTTAAATTCGAACCTTTTTGATTTTTGTTTCTGGCGTTCTATACACAAGTGAGTAAAGGACGGTATGGAGGTGTCAGTTTTTTGCCCATAAAAGATTTCCGTAATGGCCGAACCTTTCCCATAAGTTTCTGCACAAAACGCTTCTGGCTCCATTTTTTTCCAATCTTTCATCCGGGAGAGTTTTTGGCCCACATAATAAGCGTGCTGCTTCATCTGCTCCTGAAAGTCTTTCACCATGATCTTTTTGGCCTCAACACTGGAAGGTTGCTTCATGAAATATTCAAGCAGTTTTTCTTCTCGGGCCTTGGCAAATTGATCGCTTGCCGAACTGGCCACAATTTCCGGACGCTGATAGGTGACAAAAGTTCCCGCGTTCCATTTTTGCATGCTGCGATCTTTTGTGATGATTTGTTGGGCCTGACAGCGAAGCGTTTCATCGGCCTTTCCTTCGAATAGAGGTCCCGCACATTTTTCGAATTCAAGTCTCCAATTGTAATCAGTTGCTGTTAGTGGACGGGTGGTTTTGTTGGCGTCTTGAAATGATTTTTCAATCATTCCAGAAATGGTCTGATTTAATTTGCTCATCTTCTGACTGATTTGTTGTTGAAGAGGATCGTTGATTAAAAGCTCATCAACCAGGCCCTCGAGAACCATATTGCGATTAGCACTTGTGGCCTCGGCTCCTGCCTTTTTTAGCGCCTGATTGATAAGACTCATGGCCTTGGAGTTTTCTGCTTGAAGCTTAATACCACAAAGAGCGACTTCCGCGTCTGCAATTGGATAATGCTGAATCATTCCGCGGCAAAGTCTGGTGATATCTTCTGGAGAGAAGGATTTATCTTCGATAGATTGCGCCAACTCTGAGGCAACGTCTTTCTGAACTTGCTCGAGCTTTTCCTGGGGAATAGGTGAGCATAGTTTTGAATCTAAAAATTCCATTCCCTGATAGACCCTATCTTTCACAAAGGCGTACTTTTCAGGACACGCTTTTTTTAGTCCTGGGCCATTGTAGCGATAGGCGGAAACCACTTCTGAAAAGTCCTCCCATGGATTGGTCGTTCCATAATTAGAAATAAAACAGGCATTGTCCTGGGCCTTCCAGTTATCACCTTTTTTGATCCAGCCACTGAGCTTTAACCATGCAGGGGACTCATCCATGTTCTTATTACGAGAAGCAATATTATGGGCCACCTCGTGATAGATGGTGTACTGCTTTTCATCCGAGCTCTGATTGCCCCAGGAATCAAACAACATGACCACGGCATTGGCGAGGGTGTTTTCACTATAATCTTTAAGAGTGTAACCACGCTTAAAATGAGTCAGTCGTTGATTGGGTCTGCCGATAGGAACCAGCTTGGCCGGAATATCTTCTAAACCAATTAGCACGTGATTTAATTCTTCCGGAGTGAAGGGAGATGAATTAGCGAAGGCGAGATCAGAGGTGTTGTAGTTATGCTTTAACTTTATATAGAGCATCTTGATTGCGTTCTCTCTGCCCCAGATTTTCTCCATGGCACAAAGAACTTTGTCACACTCAGGATTGATCTTATACTCGTTCTGGATTTTTTTCTGGTTCTTTGAATCTGGTGAGAAACCAAATCCGTCCATGGCGGTCGTAAAATCTTTGAAGGCCTCAATCAGAACAGGACTTTCATTCTTAAACTTTACTCCATGAACTGAGCCTTGCGATTTTTTGCCGGTCTTTTTTGAGATGAAATCCAACATCTCTTCGTCAGGTGGCACTTCCTTGGTCTTACAAGGAGCATTTCGGATCTGACTTTCCTGGGCCCCGCTCCACTCGAGTAATTTTTGAATGTCAGCAATATCCAGTCCGTGATTGGGAACACAATTAGGATCGCTGTGAGCGAAGGCATTTAGATTTATGAATACGAACAGAATCAAAACGTGCTTCATGGTAGTTGCACCGAATGAATCGTTTTTGAAACCGGATCTATAATGAGTTCGGCGTTGTTCTCTTTATAAAGCAGAAAACGACCTGCCGCTTTGCCGTGAGTTGGATAAGGCCTCATTTTTGAGACAGGGATTTTTGTTTTTAGCTTATCTAATGCCGGTTTTTCATTCGGAAATGTATAGTGGAGAGTCGTGAGGATCTTCTTTTCATTTACGCTCAGTTTAAGCGCATATTTTAATCCTTCTCTTTCCCAGTAATAATCTTTTCCTTCGACCAAATGCGCTTTGCCGAGAAGCTTTTCAATTTCAGTAAGAGTTGTTTTCTGTGGTTGCAGCTGACTTAAGGGAGGTGGTAATAAGTTTTGGACCTGTGTTTTCCAGGATGTCTCGGCCAAGACATTCAATGCCACAAATAGGGAAAAAATAAGGAACTTTGTCATAGCTCTCTTGTCGGATACTCCTCTTTAAAGCTTTAGTCTTAAAAGGGTAAGTTTATGAAATTATTAATGATCATTCTTACTCTCTGGGCAGGGGTTGTTTGGGCCCAGGGGGAACCTGATCCCGAAGAGATTGAAACGGAAAAGAACATCGAGTCGCTTTTTGGCATTGATCGCAATCAAAAATTCTCGTTCCACCAACCGACGTACTTTATCTTTGGTAATGATGATTTAAAGCTTCAATTTAGTTTTAAATACCGATTGGCCAAAACTTTTAATCTCTATTTTGCCTACTCACAAGTTATGTTCTGGGACATCTGGAAAGAGTCAAGGCCCTTTGAGGACGTGAATTATAGGCCGGAACTTTTTTATCGTTTGCTTGAGACAAAAACAGGAATTTTTCAAAGCTTCGATATTGGTTGGCTTCATACGTCCAATGGGCAAGATGAAGAGGACTCTCGTTCACTAGATCGGGTCTTTGTTCGTTCTAATATCGCCACGAAATTTCACCGTCATCATTTTGGTGCCGTGATTATGCTTTATAATATTTATAATGAAGACGCGACCAATGAAGACATCGTTGATCATTATGGATATTGGGACGCTCTTTTTTACCTCTCTGATATTGTTCGTATAGAAAAGCAGCGAATGGATCTTGAAGTAAGGGCCTATGCTGGTAAAAAAATCTATGACCTTGATCAAGGTGCTTATCAGATCGGTCTCGTTTATCGAGTGGGAAGTGATAACTTTAACCCCTCCATTTATTTTCAGCGATTCGAAGGATATGGCGAAAATTTACTTGGTTACAACAAGCGACGCACGGAGCATCGCTTGGGTCTAATGCTGTACTTCTAAGCATAAATGTTGTAGCGTTGTGCTCCTTATAGGAGAACATTTATGCGATTTTTCGTTCTATTGGCGCTGCTGCTAAGCTCGCAGGCATTCGCGCAACTGACAAATGAATCAGAGCTTGCTTACGTTCAAACTGGTGGTAACTCCGACGTTCAAACTGCCAACGCAAAGACCGTTAACATTTACAACTGGCCTCTTCACAAATTCACTTTTGGTGGTCACTACATTTATGGTGAGACCAATAATGGTGTTTCTGCCAGAAACTGGGACGCAAATGGTAGAGTCGAAAAATCCTTAAGTGACCATCTATCACTCACGTTGGGTGAAGTGATTGAAGGTAACAGATTCACTGGAATCAAGACTCGTTACAACTCCGATGTTGGTGCCAAGTATTATTACATCAAAACAGACATGAAGACCTTCTTCTCTGAATTGGGTTACCGATACACGATTGAAGATCGTTATGCTCCGATTGAAAACACTTATGATAACAAGGGCCGTTTCTACAACGAGTGGAACCATAAAATCTCTGCCACGGTTCAGTACAAGTTCTGGCTTGAGTACATTCCAAACTTCACTGACTCACGAGACTACATGATTAACGGTGAGGCCTCTCTGACGTCGATTCTTAATTCGGTCTTTTCTTTGAAGGTGGCTTATCTTGGGATGTATGATAATCGTCCGGCGTTTCTTGGATTCAAGAACTACGACTACACTCAGACCACATCTATTGTTGCTAAGTTTTAAGAAAAAAAATGGGGAGCATGATTTTATTCATGCTCCCTGCGGTTTCAGACTCCTGAGCTAGAATCTAAACTGTCTCCGGTTGATGTCCCGGTGGAAGAAGAGCTTCCACTACCTGAGGACGAACTTCCAGTAGTGGTAGTTGTTTCACTTGATGATGATGTTGAAGATGACGAAGAAGAAGTAGAGGCGCCGTCACTACGCCCACCAGTTGTCGAGCCACTTCCGCCGCCACTGGTTCTTCCCCCTGAAGATCCTCCTACGAATCCACCCACGAAGCCACCGACAAAGCCTCCACCTGTCCAGCCACTCGTTCTACCGCCAGACGAACCACCTGTTGTTCCACCTGTGGTGCTTTCTTCGGAGTGACCACCCGAGGTCCCGCCAGAAGTTCTGCCAGTTGAAGAACCACCAGACGAGCCACCTGAAACAGTACCATCATGGCCATCGGACACTGGTCCTTGTCCATCATCGGATTCGTTGGTGCCTCCACTTGTTGTTGTTCCGGTTGAAGGATCAACTTCTCCTGAAGAATCTGGTGCTGGACGGTCCTGGTCTTCATCTACTTCGGCTATTGGGCCCGGAATGTCATCGGTGACATAAGGATTACCTGGAGTCTCTGTGACTTTTTTGTAAGTGGCACAGACAATTGGGAGAGTTTGGAAAGCACGCCATTTTCCAAATGTTCCAACTGTGTCCGGTAGAGCTGTTTCTTCACTGATCCCTTGGATCATCATGACTCTGCCTTCAAGTTGAAGTCCTTGATCCGGCCCAAGTTTGGCAATGTGATCGGCCGGTTCACGGTCCTCACTTTGTAGATCTGAAAGGAATCGTCTGAAACTTATCACACGTTCATAGTGATAACTCCCTGAGAGGTCACCCAGTGGATAGAAGGCGCGACCACCAGACTGTGTGCTTGGATCAGAGTCCAGAGGAATAAGAAGTTTTCCAACCACGGCATAGGCCTCATTGATATCAATAAAGCCGTCTCCGTTAGTATCATCTTGCATCGTTGGACATCTGTCGCCGGTATAAACCCCTTGCATATGCCAGGCCTTTGGAGCTCCGGCAAAGAGTCTGAGATAAACGAAGAGCCTGTCCTCTTTTCGTGTAAAAGAAGCAGAACCGGGAATGGTTCCGACCAGATGTGAGTTCATCGTCTGGAAGTTTGCCTGGTAGAATCCATCAATGTTGGATCCATCAACTGCGGCCTCTTCTTGTCTTTCTACAATGTCTCCCCCTGTAGGTGCCTTACTGGACGAAGAAGAGTCATTTTCTCCGCAGGAAACAGCGAGGAGAGAAAGAACGGCGAGTGCAGGAAGAAACTTTTTACTAAATTTTTTCATGACATTCTCTCCTTAAATTCTTTCGTCGAAGGCCTCTAAGTAAGCACCTCTGACTTCATCCATGTTGAATTTATCTTTTCGATATCCCCAGGCATCGTACATCTGAAGATCCGCCGGCTGATATGTGTACATGTGAGTGCGAATGATGTAGCACTCGCCTGAGTAAGGGAAATCTGCATACTCGCTATACTTTGTGATGATCGGACAAGGAGCATCGTTGCGCATGAAGATGTTTGTCCATTTTGTGAATTCAATCGGTCCGCGGGTGTATTTTACGTCCATCACACGTTCAACCACTTTGTCTCCTTCTTTCACGTGCACATAAGGAGCAATGTGGAACCACCATTCAAAGTTGTAACGACGAATGTAAGTACGAGTGAAGAAGATCAGGATCTTGTTTGATTTTAGACTGTGTTTTTTCCACCATTCGTAAGACCAAATCATGGCACGGTTAAAACATTGAGAATCTTTTGGATTATAGCGTGCTTCTTTGAAATACTTCTTGGCCGTTGCCATGTCCTTAATGGTGGTCGGAACATACTCATTCTCATTGTTCACATTCATTGGTGTGAAAAACTTTTCTTCTTCTTGAGATTCAGGGATGGGGGACTCTGTCACCTTCATCTCCGTAATGAAGCGATCATCATCCATCTTGAGATTAAACCAGCGTCTCACTGATTTTTCCGCGGCGAATTTCTTTAGAAGGGCCTGATCATCTCTTCTCACTTTCACCACGTGGCCGCTGGTGAGAAAGACCAGAATTTCATCTTGAGAAGTTTTACCGTAATCAATGTCGTAAATTTGAGTCGTAAGTTGAGTACCAGCGAAGAGAGGCAAGCTCAGGAAACAAAACAATAGTCCGAAAACACGCATAGAACCCTCCATTGTTTTCTACGTACGAACAGCCCATGTATCATGTGAAGATGACCTTTTCTTGTCTACTTAAGCTCTCTCTTTAGATTCTGAAAGATGGGCGCAAAGATGGAGTTCCTGAATCTGGAAAATATGCACCAAGTTTTTTAATCGTTTTGATTTTCAGTTGATGGAGGATTTTGCGGATGAGCACATGCAAGCCATTAAATGCTCCGATTCCTTCTTCGCTAGTCAGCGTCGAGGCCAAAAAAAATTGAAATCTTCTGACAAAGAGGTTTAATGATCAGGTTTTCTTGCCAATCGCCAAAAGAAATTTCTAGAATTATCTGTGCCCCCATAAAACAAAGAGAGAACAATGTCGAAAGAACTGGTTCGAGGTCTGACCCTCGTTGATGCCGCCTCTATTGTCGTAGGAAGTATTATTGGAACCGGTGTTTTTTTGAAGACGGCCACGATGTCGAGCTTAGTCGGTAGTCCTGGAATGGTTCTGGTTATTTGGGTGGTTGCCGGGCTTTTGTCTCTCGCGGGTGCTTTGGCCTATTCTGAACTTGGTACTCTCATGCCGGATGCCGGTGGAGAGTATATCTATCTTAAAGAGGGCTATGGTGATATCTGGGCCTTCCTCTATGGATGGATGAGATTTTGGATTGGTTCTCCCGGTTCAATTGCCGCCTATGCTGTAGGTGGCATGACTTTTTTAAGTGGGGCGGTTGATCTCTCCATCGTCGGTGGCAGGGCCTCTGCCTCGGTGATTGTGATTATTCTCTTTTCATCTTTAAACTGTTTAAGTGTTGCCTTTGGTGGTCGCCTGCAGGCGATCATGACTGGACTTAAAATTCTCATCATTGTCGGACTGTCCGCGGGGATTTTCTTGTTCTCAAGTGGTGGAAGCTTTTCTCATTTTACTGAAACGACACCTGCCATTTCTGGATTCACTGGTTGGTCGGCCTTTGGTGCCGCAACTCTTGCTGCTCTTTGGGCCTATGATGGATGGAACAACCTGCCGATGGTGGCCGGTGAAATAAAAAATCCGCAAAAAAATATTCCCTTATCATTAGGGCTAGGAATGTTGGTGATTCTCGCCATTTATTGTGTGGCGAACGTGGCCTACTTCTATGCGCTTCCTTTCACTGAGGTGCTGAGTTCCAACTCAGACGCCTTTCCGAACGCCTATCCAGTGGCCACTAAAGCGGCCATGACTTTCCTTGGGACTTCAGGGATCACTATTCTTTCTGCGGCCTTCGTTTTTTCTGCTCTGGGTGCCATGAATGGCTCTATCCTTGCCGGAGCACGAGTTCCTTATGCCATGGCAAAGGACGGTCTCTTCTTTAAGCAACTGGCCAATGTAAATGATGTGACGCTCGTTCCAGTTGTTTCCATCATCATTCAAGGAATTGTCTCTATGCTTCTCGCGTTGTCGGGAACATTCGATCAGCTCACCAACTATGTGGTTTTCTCTTCATGGATCTTTTATGCCATGGTGACAGGGGTGGTGTTTGTGCTTAGAAAACGTAGACCTGATGCACACCGTTCATATAAGACCTTGGGCTATCCTGTTGTTCCGATTATCTTTATCGTTCTCGCTCTTTTACTTTTGGTGAACACTGTTTGGACCAGCCCGAGAGAATCTCTTATCGGTCTTGCTTTCATTCTTTCTGGAGTCCCTGTGTTTTTTCTTTTCAAAAGAAAGAACATTCGTTCATTGGGTCGAGTCAATTAGCGCAAAGCAATTCAATTCAAATTAAGGTGCTTCTTCACTCCCTCAATGCGAAATAGGCGGAGTGAAGAAGACTGAATCAGCTCTCAACTCAGAGGCCCTATTCAAAAGGATGGAGCATACCATTCTATGGTCTGTGGATCTAACGAACCATCGTCTTAAAGATTTCAGTCCGAATGCTTTGGCGATCATTGGCCTTGTTCAAGGTCACAATATCCTGGATTATATTCATTCCGTCGATCATCAGCAGGTGAAAAAATGTTTTCAACGTGTACAGGAAGTACATCAGTTGGTGATGCAGCACCGATTTTTTAAAAAAGACGGACAAAGTGTTTGGTTTCAGACGGAACTGAGTTTCAATGAAAAAGACCATGAAA
Organism: Peredibacter sp. HCB2-198; assembly: GCF_045999315.1. Lineage (GTDB taxonomy): Bacteria > Bdellovibrionota > Bacteriovoracia > Bacteriovoracales > Bacteriovoracaceae > Peredibacter. Next base: position 2,510,100 of record NZ_CP174607.1, read on the forward strand.
TAGTGGGGCTTTCTCAAGACATTAGTGAGGTTAAAAGTGGTTTTGGCAGTGCCAATGTCCCAGGAGAAAGAGACAAACTGCGAGGAATTTTCCAGTTCTCAACGGACCTTATCTGTATTGCAGGAGTGGATGGAACTTTTAGAGAAATCAATCCGGCCTTCGAGAAGACATTGGGTTATTCCGAGCATGAACTTTTGAGTCGAAGGTTTCTGGATTTCATTCATCCTGATGATGTTGCACCAACATTGGAAGTGTTGAAGGCCCTGGATGAAGGAGTCGTGATTAAGGATTTTGAAAACCGTTACAGAAAAAAAGACGGAAGCTATGTTTGGTTGTCATGGATGGGCCATCCTATTCCTGGAACCGATCTTGTTTATTCCATTGCTCGCGACATATCTGAGAAAAAACGGGCGGTCATGGCCCTGGAAGATTTGATTAAGGAGACCTCCAGTGAACTTGTGAAGTCAAGGGAGTTTTTAAATCTCGTCATCGAGAATGTGCCTCACATGATGTTTATAAAAGACGCTAAAGAGTTACGGTTCGTCCATTTTAATAGGGCGGGTGAAGAGCTATTGGGGTACAGCAAGGACGACATGCTAGGGAAAAACGATTATGACTTTTTCCCAAAAGAGCAGGCCGATTTTTTTACCCAAAAAGATCGGGAAGTTTTACTAAGTAAAAAACTAGTTCATATCTCAGAAGAAGAAATCAATACCAAAAGTGGCAAGAAGTTTTTAAGAACCAAAAAGGTCCCGCTCTTGAATGAAAAGGGCGAGCCCATCTACCTATTGGGCTTTTCTGAAGACATCACGGATTGGAAGACCGGCGAGAAAATGCGATTAGAAATGGCCCGTGAGCAGACCCTTAGTAAAGAGAGAGAACGTTCTCGAGAAAAGGCGGTCTTCCTGGCCAATGTAAGCTCTGCCCTGGCCTCGTCGTTAGAATTTCGAGAGACCTTGGATAAATTATCTAAGACCATGGTTCCTTTCTTAGGGGACTGGTGTTCGATTCTCTTTATTAAAGAAGATGGAACCATTGAAAGAGTGGCGCTCCATCACTGGGACCCTGAAATGCAAGTGTGGCTGGATAAACTTTCTCAGTATCCCGGTCTTCGCACAATTTTAAATTCACCTCATTTTCACGAGACCCTTAAAACCGGCAAATCTCATCTCTTGCCGAAAATCTCGGACGAAGAAATGGATCTGCTGGCCCTGGACAAAGAACATGTAAAAATCCTCCAGCATCTTGGTACTCATTCTGCAATGGCCGTCCCCATGGTTTATGGCGACAAGATTTATGGTGCCATTTCTTTGAACCTCTCAGATAAAAACAGAAACTACGATCAGGAACATCTTTTGATCGCGGAAGAAGTTGGGAGGAAGGCAGGGCTGGCCATTGAAAACTCTCTTCTTTATCGGACCGCTCAAAAAGCGATCGCCGCTCGAGATGAGTTTCTTTCCATTGCTTCCCATGAATTAAAAACGCCAGTAACGTCGATCAAACTTCTGCTTCAGATGACAAGGAAGTCCATCAATCAAGAAAAGGGAGGAGTGCCTGTTCCTTCAAAACTTGCTCAGACTCTTGATCTGGCCACTGATCAGGTCAACCGATTGACCACCCTCATTGAAGATCTTCTGGATGTCTCGCGAATCGAAATGGGAAAAATAGTTTATAAGTTTCTCCCGATGGATTTCTCTAGGCTCGTGACTGAGATGTGTGACCGATATCGCGAGCATTTAAAGACCTTTCACTGTGAGATGGAGTGCCATATTGAGAAGGAGCTTACTATTTTGGGTGATCGGATGCGAATGGAACAAGTGATCATCAACCTTCTTACCAATGCCGCCAAATACGGCGGACAAAGACCTGTGACCGTGAGTCTTAAAAAGAAACAAAATGTGGCCTGTCTGGAAGTCACTGACCAAGGAATGGGAATTCCGGAAGATAAATTAGAAAAAGTATTTAATCGATTTGAGAGGGCAGTGGATGGCAGCAATATTTCTGGTCTAGGGCTTGGTCTTTATATCTCCCGAGAAATTGTCGAGGCCCATGCGGGAAAAATTAGTGTCACAAGTGAAGTCGGAAAAGGATCAACATTTACAGTCGAAATACCAATATTTTTAGGGAACGCAACAACATGAAAACTTTTATTCTCTTTTTGCTTTTCTCGACATTCAGTTTCGCCGGTGAACAAAAAATGGCCTTGATCACTTCAGAGTTTGATGAGGACATTAAGACCTTTTATCTCATGACGGACGATCAGCACGTGATCGAAGGCATCCGCTATGTGACCACTCGTCCTCCAGGTGGAATTGTTGAAGACAGGATCATTCTAGCGGAGGACATTTTAGATGATGGAGTTGTGTTGGAGGAGCGCAATGGGATGGAGGCGGTTCGGTTAGGCGTCGAGAGATTTTCTCTTGAGACCGGAGGAACAATTAAACTGACTTATTTATTTAATGGCATCACAGGTGAAAGAAAGATCCAGCGTTTGCTGCTTAAGAAAAATGATCAGCATTTTCTCATGACGGATTTGGCGCACAAAAATGTTAACCGATTATTTCTGGTGGCAAACCGTTCTCGTGTTTTTGGGATTGTGGGAATCAAAGAGATCCTGACTTATTGGTCGGACACAGAGGACCTTTCAGTTTTCTTCCAACTGGATAATTATGATTTTTTACTAGGAGGTACCTATGTATCCAAATAGAGATCATTCCAACTTTCACACGGATCAGGGGAGATGGGACCGCAGGGACTATGCAAATGGTGAACGGTTTTTTGAAGACGATTCTGAGGAAGATCTGGATCTCTCTCCTGAAGAGGCGAGCAGGCCCGATCATTTGTCTCGCGTTTATCGAGACGAAGAAATTGAACAGGTGGTGAAAGAACTTCTGCGCAATAGTAAAAATATGGACGCCAGTGATGTTACTGTAACGGTCAATGATTCAATGGTTAAATTAAGCGGTACGATGAAATCTCAAAAAGAACGGGACTATGCAATTGGAGTGGTAAAACTAGTGCATGGGGTAGGTGACGTTAAGTCAGAGATCATTGTGAAGACCCACGGCGGAATTCTTCCCAATGATCTAGGGCGCGATTAAGTGATTGCCCATGAAAGATGAAAGAAACTTAATATGAACGCCTAAAACGCCCATAATAAGAAAGATAACTTTTAACAACCAATTAGGATTGGAGAATCTATTTAATACTTTTTCCATGGAGCGGAAAATAATCAGCTTGGGTCGAAAATTCAAGCTTGTCAGAAAAAGTTACAAATCGTACAAACTTAACGCCTTGAATCTTAACTTAAGTATGCCTAAGTAGTATGTTTTGCGTATGAAATACCTCTGCTTTTTATTGTTGTTCGCTCTCCAAGCTCAAGCTTCTTTCCTTCAGGAATTCCAATATCCAGAAGACAGAGTGTATACCTCCGCTGACCGCGGAATGATGCCTTATCGTGCGCTTTCGCTTTATAAAAGTAACACTTTTGTGCTTACTTTCGATGATGGCCCACATCCCACGCGTACAAAATTAATTCTCGATGTTCTTAAGCAATACGATGTTAAAGCAACGTTCTTTGTTTTGACGTCGAAAGTGAATAACGAAACTTTTCCACTCATTAAACGTATGTTGGATGAAGGTCATATTGTGGCCTCTCATGGCCCAACTCACGACCGTTCCGCTGATCTCAAGAAAGAAGAATGGAAAAGACAAACGAAGCAGTCATTTGTGGATCTTGCTAAGTGGTACAAACTAGCGGGCCATGAATTTACCAAGTTCTATTACCGTTTTCCTTACGGGGACTATGGCACCCGCAGTGACTATCACCACATCAATGCTCTGAAAGAAGTCTCTCAAGAGCTAATGGGTGAAAACTGTATTCATATGGCCTTCTGGGACGTGGACACCAGTGACTGGGTTCCAGGCATGACTGGCCCGGAAGTGGCCCAAAATATCATCGCCCATAATGAGGGCGGCACCTATATTGATTTCAAACGTGTAAACGGGGTCTATGTGAAAAACCCTGTGCAGTTAAAAAATCCTCCGGCCGGAGGAGTGATTCTTCAGCATGACATTCAAGAGCCTTCAATTAAAGGCCTTGAACTTTTCATTCAGTATGCTCAAGCTCGCAACATTCAACTTCCTCGTATCGACGAAGTTGAAGAATTTCGTATCACCAAAAACTGCAAACTATGAAATCAAATGACGAATCGAAATTGAATTTGGCCACGGGTCTGGCCGCTCTTGGCGTGGTGTACGGTGATATCGGAACAAGTCCTCTCTATGCCTTTAAGGAATCATTTCACCACACGCATGATCTTTTGGTGAATACCACCAACGTTTACGGGATTCTTTCCCTGATCTTTTGGTCATTGATTTCAGTCGTATCAATTAAGTATCTGGTGTTCATTGTTCGTGCGGACAACCAAGGTGAGGGTGGAGTTCTGGCCCTGACGGCCCTGCTTCAAAATCTTTCCATTAAATCAAGACGACTCCTCGGTGTTCTCACATTGTTTGGGATTTTTGGGACCGCTCTGCTTTATGGTGACGGTATGATTACGCCGGCCATTTCGGTTCTGTCGGCCGTAGAGGGTCTTGAGTTCATTACCCCGGCCCTGCATTCTTATATTATTCCGATTACCATTGCGATCTTGATCGCTCTGTTCTCGATTCAGCGTCACGGTACGGCCGTGGTGGGCAAGGTGTTTGGTCCAGTGACTCTGACTTGGTTCATTGTCATTGGTATTCTTGGAATCTATCAAATCGCCCAGGGACCTTCTATTTTAGCGGCGGTGAATCCATACTATGCGATTAAGTTTTTCCACGTGAATGCCTTCAAAGGATTTACGGTTCTGGGTTCAGTGTTTCTATGTGTGACCGGTGGTGAGGCCCTCTATTCTGATCTGGGTCACTTTGGTAAAGGTCCCATTCGTTTGGCCTGGTTTGCCGTGGTTCTTCCTTGTCTGATCCTTTGTTACTTTGGGCAAGGAGCTCTAATTCTTCAAAACCCTGAAGCAGTGAAAAACCCATTTTATCTCATGGCACCTGAATGGGCATTGATTCCTCTGGTTGCGCTAGCTACACTTTCAACTTGTATTGCCTCCCAGGCCCTTATTACAGGTGTGTTCTCGCTTACAATGCAAGCGGTTCAACTCCAGTATGTTCCGCGTGTAACGATTGACCACACTTCAGAAGAAGAGTTCGGTCAGATTTATGTAAGAACAGTTAACTTCCTTCTGATGATTGCTTGTATCGCATTAGTTGTTACATTCAGATCATCCAGTAATCTTGCGGCCGCTTACGGTATCGCCGTGACGACCACGATGGTAATTACAACCATTCTTTTTTACTTTGTGGCCCGTTATTCTTGGAACTGGCATCCTCTCGTGGCACTTCCACTTTGTTTGTTCTTCCTCGTAATTGAAGGCTCATTCTTTGGTGCCAACCTTTTAAAGGTCCTTCATGGAGGGTGGTTCCCGCTGCTCGTGGGTATTATTCTGTATACACTCATGACCACCTGGAACCGCGGACGTCAGATTCTGGCAGAACGTATGCTTGAATACATTATGCCGCTTCCGGATTTTTTAAATGAGATTCGCACGAAGAAGCCCGTGCGTGTCCCGGGTGTGGCGATCTATATGTCGGGTCACCCTCAGTATGTACCGCCGACACTTTATCAAAGCTATCGTCACTTTAATTGTATTCATGAACACCTGGTGTTCTTGTCAGTACATACTTCAGATATTCCTCACGTACCGGTTTCAAACCGCGTGAAGCTTCAGGACATCGGGCCGAATATTTATCGTATCGCGATTGAATACGGCTTTATGGATCTTCCCAACGTGCCTCATGATCTACAAAATCTTGTGCTCGCCCATAACTTGACGTTGAACCCATTTGAGTCCACGTACTTCTTAGGGCGTGAGCACCTGATTGCAACGGAGAGAAAAGGCATGATGTTGTGGCGGGAAAGGCTTTTCGCCGTGATGTCTCGAAATGCTCAACCGGCAACTCGCTTCTTCCAGCTTCCTCGTGGACGAGTGGTTGAGATTGGTTCGGTGATTGAGCTTTAATCCTTTTGAGTTTTGAAGATCTTCATCAGGTACCAGTAGCCAGGCAAAATAAACAATAAACCAAAAATTAGGGCCCAGCAGAGGTATTTTAAAACCTCTGCTTCCGCCGCCGTCTGATTAAATGTGTAGTAATTAAGGTCCCTAAAGAGAATGATTTTCGGATAAAGCGGCGCAAAGCCCGCGCACATAATGCAAAAGAGCTGCATGCCCGCAATGATACGAGATCGGTTCTTAAAGTTTCTTCTGATGGTGTAGAGCTGAGGAAAAAGTAATAAAAAAGAAACTGTGACAAAAATGAGACTTGGGATGTTGTAAAAAAAGATCTTCCATCTCGTCGGATTGGTCAGAATAAAAATCCCATGAGCGATCATTCCTGAAATTACAAGCAAGGCAAAGACTTTCAGAGTAAGGTTCCGCCACTGTGATCGGTTGGTCTTGGATTCCATTAATAAAAATAACGACGCATTAAAGACCATAAGAAGAGTCATAAAGACTCCCATGGAAAAGCAGAAGGGATTTAACCAGTGAGCAAAATAGCGTTCATAGATTCCCATATCATTGGGAGAAAAATCTCCTAACATGAGAGAGCCAATAATGACTCCAAGACACATGGTACACCAAAGAGAAGAGAGTCCAAAAATCCAGTGATACACTCGTTGAGATTTATCAATGATAGGGTCATAGTGAAGAAAAGTGAAACTTGCTCCCCGGAAGATGATCCCAATTGCCAGGGCACCCAGAGGAAAGTGAAACCATTCTGAGAGAAACCAGAAGATAACGGGAAAGGCATTGAAGGTAATCACAAGAGCGAGAATTAGCCAGATGTGATTGGCCTCCCACACTGGCCCCATCGCCTTGCCGATGACGCTGGATCTTTCTTTTCGAGGTAATCCAAAAGGAGTGATCTCTAAAATTCCTGCACCAAAATCAGCACCGGCGAGAAACGCATATAAAAAAAGTGCGATGGCGAGAACCAAGACGATGAAGTCAATCATGCTCGTCCTTTTTCAAAAAATGCACCAGGATCAAACGATAGAAGAGCCAGGTGATCACTCCTGAAAGGAAAAGGTAGAGGAAGAGATAGGTAAAGAAAGTGAGTTGCAATGCGGGAGCATTAGAGACGGCGTCCCTGGTCTTCATGATGCCATAAATGATCCAAGGCTGGCGTCCCACTTCAGTCACTGTCCATCCAGCTTCAATGGCAATAAAACCCAATGGGCCGATTAAAACAAAGAGTACGAGTAGCCAGGGCGTTTCAGTGAAGGTTTTTTTCTTAAAGTAGATAAAGAGCGCGAGAAGGGCAGTCAGGGCCATGGCACTTCCACAGGCCACCATGATCTGAAAGGCCCCGTGAACAATTAAAACCGGGGGCCAATTCTCCTTCGGAAAATCATTCAAACCTTGAACTTTGGCCCCTGGATCACCAAAAGCAAGAACACTCAAAAGAGACGGAAGTTCAATTCCATATTGAATGGTCTGACGTTCCTGATTGGGAATTCCACCCAAAAGGAGAGGCGCATGGGTGGTGGTATGAAAAAGAGACTCCATGGCCGCGAGCTTTAAAGGTTGCCGTTTGGCCACGTCTTTGGCCGCAAAGTCTCCACTTAATGGTTGTAGAAGAGCAGCGACAATAAAAAAGGGAGCTGTGATTTTAATGGCGAGAAGATTCATCTTCTTCCTGCGTCCCATGAGGTAAAGCAAAGAGTGAACCGCCAAGACCGCCGCCGAGACACTACTAAAAGAGGCGATTGTCATGTGATGGGCCTGAGAGAACCAGGCCGGGTTAAACATCGCCTTCCAAGGATCAATGTCTTTAAAGGTCCCATTCACTTGAGTAAATCCTTGAGGAGCATTCATCCAGGCGTTCACTGCCACCACAAAGATCCCCGAGAGAACACCGGAAATTCCCACGATTAAGGAAGAGAACCAATGCTTCCAGGGAGAGAGTCGACCAAATCCATAGAGGAAGATTCCCAGGGCAATCGCCTCAAGGAAGAAGGCGGTTCCTTCCCAGGAGAAGGGCATTCCAACAATAGGGCCCGCGTGTTTCATAAACTCGGGCCAGAGAAGACCCAATTCAAAACTTAGTAAAGTTCCCGAGACTGCACCGACGGCAAAAAAGATCGCGACACCTTTCATCCAGAGTTTTGTGAGTTCGAGAGATTCAGGATCAGATTTTTTTAAGTGATGCCAATAACTGGCACTCATGAGAAACGGCATCACCATACCTATGCAAGCAAAGATGATATGGAAGCCAAGGGAGAAGGCCATCTGCAGACGAGCGGCGAGGAGTGAATCCATGTGGAGCTTTTACCACACTTGATTCAAATAAGTAGGCCATCCCGAAGGATGGCCTGAAGATTTATTTCTTAGATTTTACAGTTTAGCTGTTCAGCGGTGTAAAGTTCGAAGCTTGCGGCCTTTGCTGCAACGGCCTTAAGAACTGCGTCCAGGTTTTCCTGAGCAAGTTTTTGGGCCTCGGCCGATTCTTTTGAGTTGATCACATCTTGAAGCTTAGAGCTACAAAGCTTCTTTTTGATTCTCATAAGAACATACTCTTTCACTTCTTCTTTCGTTTCAGGACGATCAAACTTACCGAAGAAGTTTGTCCATGAATCGGCCGTTCTTTCAGCACTTAGAGCGTAAGCAGTGATACCAGTAATGGCCTCATCAAGCTGAGATGCTACTTCGTCCACTTTCCAAACAGGAGCAGAGTTTGATTTTGTCTCAAGCACTAGCTCAATCACGCGGTTAAGACGAGATTCCCAGAAAGAGAACGGGTCACTTGTGGCGTCTGACTTAGAACACTCAGGAGACTTAAATTGCAGAGACAGTTTATCGTAACCTTGATCTTCATCAGTACAGAACCAGTTCTTATGTTTCGGTGTTGCGCCTTTATAACCGTAAGCAATCGCCATACGGTCATATGAACCAATCGTATTGAGGTAACGGAAACCACGGCCAAGGTACTCCATCACAGAACGTGATACTGAACCTTCTTCACCGTTTTCAACTGCACCCAAGTTACCTTTAAAGTTGTGACGAAGGCCCAGGTTGTGGCCAACTTCGTGGGCCACGATCTCAAGCATATAGCCTTCCATATAAGTCTCATAAGTCATGCCGGCCGGAACCACTTCAAAGTGCCCTTTGATGATAGGATCTTCAAGGTGTTCACGTTGCGAATGAACAGTCATATCAAGAGACTTACCAAGTTTAACTTTGAATTGAGTCTGATTGCGCTTACTCAGTTCTTTTTGAGCGGCAACGTTGAAAGCTCGAGAAAGCTCATTGGCCTTTTGAGTTTCACCTTGTGCAAGAAGCGTATTAATCTTCTTAGACTCTTCAAACCATTTTGAATAAAGCTCAACAATTGTTGGGCCCTGTACCAGAACGTTGGCCGACAATGTTTCACCTGTGTGCTGGTTCGCAATTGATGGACCGAGACCTCCGTAACCCGCCTTGTTCTCAAGGTCCCATTCGATGATGTTATAGCGAATGTCCCCTGGAACCAGTTGAGCTGAACGGGCATCATCTTTATCAACGAACTCGTAGCTAATGAGGTCTTTGCCCAGGGTCTTTTTAAATTCTACGTTCCATGAATCCATGGCGCGAGCAAATGCCTTTTTGAATTCATTCGGAACGTTCTTAATGTAGTACTTAACTGGAGCAGCATCGGTCCCATTTGAAGTGGTAGAAAAACGCGTGATCTTTTCATCAGCGCTTCTTGAAGTTCCGAAGAAGCCCACACCTTCAGTCGCTGAGCGTGAAACGAAGGCAGGGTTAAAACCAGAACCAAGTTTTAGGTACCAGCGAGTTGTGAAGTCAGTGGTCTGGATTGAAGGATCATTAGGATCGGCCTTGACTGGAATCATCTTGGTTTTGATGTCGAAAACCAGGGTCTTAAGATCGTAATCAACTTCAGTTGTCTCTGAAGAAATGGCCTTTAGCTGAGTGTATTCGCCTTTTGGATCAATCATGGAAATAAAATCGAGCTCTCGACCGATGGCCGCAAGATCCAGAATCAGCATGCCGGCCTCTTGGTTGAAGCCAACGATAGGAATACTTAGAAGTGGGTTTTGTTCAGAGTCTTCGGTACACTTGACCGCACAACCAACCAGAGTCAGGGCCGGGTTACCATCCGGCATACGAGATATTAGTGAACGAACGTGAAGTGGTGAAAGGTCAGTCAGTTTCAGTCCACCAAGGTTTTCGTTTTCTTTATCTGTTACTTTTGTGATGACACCACCAAAGACGTTTTGTTCGCCAATCATGCCGATCGGGAAACCAACATAAAGGGTGTTCTCGCTGAGGCCCTTCATCATCTTGCGAGACTTGGCGATACTTTCTGCAGACTTCGGAGCATCCGGTAGATTATTAAGTACTGTAAGAGTCTTAGGATTTGAGATGGAAAGAATCGACTTACTAAGGGCCATCTCTTTTAATTGTGCTTCATTGATGACTTGAAGTTCAACGTTTTCGTCACCGATGATTTCATTTACTTTTTGAGATTCATTGGTCACGCGATTTGATTTATTTTTTTTAGATTTGGCCTGGAAAACACTGTCTACATTACAGGCAGATGCCAGAAGGGCCAACGCAGAAACGGCAATAAGAGAGGATTTCATTTTCTTCACACATACTCCAATGTTTTTATGAGGCGGTGCGATCATACCTAAATTTAGGATCAAGACAGGAATTTTGGAAAAAGTTACATGATTATTTATTTTTAATAGTAATCAAGGATTTAGGAGTGTCTAACATTTTGACAATTCCGGAAGAATGTTCAATTTTCCTCCTCCGAAGAGCCTTAATTCCTATAATAGGCCCATATGAAATTCTTATTCCCTTTATTACTGCTGATGACTTTAAATCTACCTGCCTGGGCCCAGGAGAAAGATTCTCTTTGGGAGAAGTTCGCTCGCTATACGATGCTTGCGGATTCTATGGTGAAAGGGAGTTTAGACAGTCGCGGGCTGACACTTGATACCTTCTTTCAACCGAACGTATCGACTTGGTCTTCCATTGGGAAAAATATCGACGATGCCCTAAAAAACCAGGTCTGCAATTCTGTTCATTGTGGTTTTTATGAAACGGATTTTTCCTTTATTACGAATTCAGATATGTCTTCGGCCGAGCATTTTGAGATCCTTGAAAATAAACGCTCTTTCGAATTAAGAAGAGAGTTGATTGCCAATGCCCAATCGAGCATTCATGTCCTGGTGTGGGCCATCTATGATGATGAGACTGGCCACGAGTTTGAAAGGATGCTTTATGAGGCCTTAGACGAAAAACCACATCTTGATATTCGAATTGTAGTGGATGGGAACATCGCCAATCTGAAAGGCAAAAAAGTCCTGAAGCGCATGGAGAAAACTACCAAGGGAAAAATTAAAATCATCCGTTGGAAAAGTAAGAAGTATCGCGCCAATGGGAACCATCGGAAACTCATGATCGTGGATAGAAAACACGTCATCGTAGGTGGGATGAATATTGGAAATAATTATTCTCATCTGGGCGACGAAGCTGAATGGAGAGACCTTGACCTCTATATCAGAGGGGAGGCCGCCGGGCAGTCGGCCAATAATCGTTTCGTTGATGTATGGAACAAACAGTTGGATGAGTTTAAAAAATATCGTAGAAACTTTGATTACATGCAACCGGATACTGTTGAAGTTAAAGAGGGCAATGTTCCAGTGGTCTTTGTGGATCAACACCCTGGCTCGGCGATTAAAAATGCCTACCACAACATTCATACTGGGGTAGTGAAGCTTCTTCGTGATGCCCAGGAAAGTGTGGACATTGAAAATGCTTATTTCATCATGGACCCCATTATTAAAAAAGAACTTGAGGGCCTGATTAAACGAGGTGTGAAGGTCCGAATTTATACCAATTCCAAGACCAGTGTGGACGAGGGACTCGTAAGAATGTCCATCATGCACAGTGCTCGCGGGGCCGCTGATATGGGGGCCTATATTTATCTCAAAGGTGGGAAAGAGACCCTCCATTCCAAATACATGATTGTTGATAAAAAGATCAGCATGATTGGAAGTTTCAACTTACACCCAAGATCTCTTCGCTTTGATGCTGAGAATGTGGCCGTGATCTTTGATAGGAAGCTTTCTGAGCAACTGACGGCACATTTTGAGGCCGGTATTGCAGAGGCCATTCACTATGAGAATCCTAATCAGTATGAAGTCGATTGGGACATCATGGGGATTCTGACTAAAAGCTTTTATTTCGACTTCTTATAGGCAACCTTAAGGGGCCACTTAAGATTTCTTGAATTGTTAAGGCCGCTATAAAATCGACCCGATACCACTCATATGAAAGATAATCGTTGTTTCGTATGTAAGTATCATCAAGAGCAAACGGAAAGCTCCACTCATGACCAGATCTTTGATGGCAAGGGCAATACTAAGACGCTCCCACTTTGTTACAACCACTCAGTTGAACTTTATAAAACGGGCCAGAAAAACTTTCTGCAAAAGCACCGTACTATCTTTTTAGGAAATTTTGGTTTTGAAGGGGATTTAGATTTAATGAATTATTTCCAGACGGAACCAAAATACAGGGCCTGGACGTAAAATCCAGGCCCGATAGATCTTAATCTTCAATGTTCATTTGGTCTTTTGCTTTTCCTTTGGCGTCTTCGTATTCCTGTTTCACATCTAACTCTTCTTTCTCAACGTCTTTTTGTTCGTCACGAACGTCTTGCATTTCTTCTTTTACATCCTCTTGTTCTTCACGGATGTCTTCATTTGTTTGGTCTGAGAAGTCGTCCGCACGAGATTCTTCTCTTTGAATGTCACTTCCTGTGGTGCTTTTGTTTTCACTACGGTTACAACTAATAGAGAAAACCATGAGAGAGATAAGAGACAAAATTAACATTACTGTTTTCATAAACCGCTCCTTGGTTAAAGCATTATTCACTCTAAACGACCTGCTTAAAGTTATTAAACTTTAATGTCTCTCAAAATTTGAAGACCCACTAAGTCTGTCATTACCCAAGGAGCAATTAAGATTTCCGCACGGGGTCCCTGTGCTAGCATAATTGATATCAGGAGGATGTTTATGGGAAACACTCTCGAAATTATTTTGACCATCATTGCGATGAGTTTCTGGATTCTTTTTCCTATCGGTATGTTTCTTTCAGTGAGTCGAGTAGACAAAAACACAGATCAGATCATTCGATTGGAGCATCACGAGCAGTATTCGACGTCAGAATACAAAGCACGCGCTAAACCAGTTGTGCGTCATTTTGACTGGCATCACCCGATTCTGTATTTCCGTAATTGGCTGCATTACGAATAGTCTCGCTGCACATTGGACTATTGCGACCATTTTCCTAGGATAACTCCAACTCGGGAGGAGTCTTATGAGAAAGGTCGCTTCTTTGTTGGTCACGGGGTTGATACTGGTTGGGTGTGCTTCAAAAAAAGAGATCAAAGAGTTTACGAGTAAAGAACAACCCGTGGACAAAAAAATCATTGGAACTCTTCCCACTGAAGAGCAACCTGAGCTGGTCGAGGTCGCTCAGTTTCGAGGAGTGCAAGTAACAGGTATCGCGGTGGCAAAAGACGGTCGAATGTTCGCAAGCTTTCCTCGCTGGAGAACAGACGTTCCTTTTTCTGTGGTAGAGATCATGCCAGATGGAACTCATAGACCGTATCCTAACGAGACGTGGAACCAATGGAGTGGGAAGCCGGAAAAGAACCATTTTACTTGCGTTCAATCGGTCTACGTTCATAAAAACTCATTATATGTTCTTGATCCAAGTAGTCCTGAAATGAAAGAAGTCGTAGGGAAGGCAAAGCTCTACGAATTTGACCTCAATACAAATAAGCTTAAGCGCACTTTCGAATTTGATGAAACCATTGCGCCGAAAAATTCCTACTTAAACGACCTACGCATTGATGATGACACAAAGAAGATCTTTATCACTGATTCAGGTCTGGGTGGTATTGTCGTAGTGGACATGAAGAGCGGGGACGCTCGTCGTTTCTTGGATAAACATCCTTCTACAAAATCAGAGAATGTGACTCTTACGGTGGAGAAAAAAGAATTTCTTAATCAAGACGGAGAAAAACCTCAAATCCATTCTGATGGGATCGCACTCTCTCCGGTCGATAATAAACTCTATTATCACGCTTTAACAGGGTACACACTATATCGAGTGCCGGTGAATGCTCTGGCCACTTCCGCTCGAGATGAGACCCAAGTGGTAAAGAATGTTGAAAAATTAGGTGTGACACCGGCACCGGATGGAATGATCTTTGATAAAAATGGCAATCTTTATATGGCCGACTTGGAGAGAAATGCCGTGGCCTATCGAACTCCGGGTGGAGAAATGAAAATCCTGATTCAAGATGAACGCATCAAGTGGCCCGACACTTTCACCATTGATGCTCATAACAATCTCATTTTTACGGACTCACTTCTTCAGGACGCACCGGCCGGGAAGTCAGTGGATGACATGACATTCAAGGTCTATAAAGTGGCCTTACCTAAGGCGGTCAACTAAGGCTGATCCATGGTCTTCCGCTCATTCGGAAGAAGTTTAGGATCTGAAAGAGGAACATCTTGGTGTTTCTTTTCCTGTTCTAATTGTTTTTTACGGGCGTCCAGTGCCTCTTCTTGTTCTTCGATTTCGGCCTCTTCTTTCTGAATCGTATCTGGAGTCATATGGTTTTCATCGGGAGTATATTCTCCTACTGCAAAGACCATAGGTGAAAGCAGAAGAGTTAGAATGCCTGATAGAAAGAATTTCATCCTTTCCTCCTTGGTTAACTCATATTTTAAATCTCACGCGCATCACGTCTGCTGAAGTTCCATAAAAGTCGGCCATCTTTATGCAAAATTTGGGAGGAGAAATTTCTCATTCAATAGTCATGGGTGTAACGTTTAAGGAAGTCCAGGGGTGTGGATCAAGAGAAGTTGAAAAGCATCATTTGAAAAGCACAGTGTAGAAATACATCTTGGACGAAATGGCCATCGCAAGATGGCCATTTATTTTGGAGGTTACCATGAATTGGAAGTGGTTAATCCTGGTCTTTGCCATTGCTTGTTCAAGTAACGATCCAACTCCCTATCAAAAGGCCAAAAAAGGCCGCGGATATGACGATCGAAAAGAAGATGATATCCGCATTTCAAATTTTCGTGCCAACTCCTATACCAAAATTCCTGAAGCGAGACTCTATGCTGAATTTCATGCCATCGAGAATTGTAGAACCGAAGCGGGAAGATATGCCAATATCTTAGATATTTTTGATCGTACGGAAGCAAAAGAAATCACTCGTACAACAGGAAGTGCTTTTGGGCCCACTTATTATGGTGGTTATGGCATGTATCCTTATTATAGTCGTTATTCGAGTTTCGGCGTGGGTGCGAGTTTTAATACCATTTCAACTGATACCTGGAATGAGACCCTGGTTTATCCCAATATCGACGTCTTTTACACCTGTGAGACCAAGGTCTATCGGCCAAAGGTGATGTTCCGTGAAGTACCGGCGGAAGAAATGAAGCATTTAGTGAAGGACCTTAAGGGCGGACTTCAAGTTGAGAAGGTCGTGGCCGACTCACCAAACCGAACGGTTTTGGATGACGATGATATTATTTTAAGGGCCAATGGCGCCAGAATTGATCGAGTGTATGAGCTCATTCACATGTTTAATGATCAGTCCCGCCAGGTGAAAATTGAGTTCTTACGAGAAGGTCAGAAAAAAACCGCCATCATGAAATCTGATGATGTGACGAACTTCATCTCAGAGGCCGAAAATAAAATCATTGCTGAGGCCTGTAAGAAAAAAGAAATCAAAGAAAATAAACTTTGTAAAAATTAGGACCACCGAGTGGTGGCCCTAATTTTAGTATGAGGTTGGGGCGCTTGGACCCACACCAGTCGCTGCTGGAACAAAAGGTCTATTTTCAGGAGTTGAGCTAGGAGTGTTCGCTGGAGCTCGAGGAGTTACGGTATCATAATTCGAGGTTGGCGTGGTTGCAGTTGGTCCCCTGGGAATGTCTCCTGAATAACTTCCTCCCATTGGATTCGTACTTGGTTCTTCCATTCTTTGTTGTTCTAGAGTCTGATCGAAATTATTTCCTCTTGGAATTGTATTACTAGGAATATTTGTTGGCGCAGTGGTTGAATTTGCCCCACCCAATGCCCCACCGAAACCAACTCCAGAAGGATTGTTTGAAGTATCTATGTTGCTTGCTCCTGGCACTCCGGTCGCCGTTTGGGCGCCAAGCTGTGCTGCGAGGAGAATCATCGCAACCGATAATATCACTTTTTTCATGAACACCTCCTGACACTTTATGAGGTGCAAGAGATGTGCCGCTCCTGGGTGAGTGTGAATAACCACTGAAGAATGTTTTTTTTATCTCGAATGAGACCTTTGTATTTAAGAATGGCCTCGTCCATGCTTTCGATACATTGAATGATGAGTTTTAGATCTTCTCCCGGAAGAATGCTTACATCGGTGAAAGATGTTTTGATGGTGAAACCAATAAGCTTCTCGGAAATCGGGAAAAGCGTTTGCCTTTCCATCCGAATAAAAAGTTTAGGACTCTCGGGATCAAAGGAGCGTCCTTGCCATTCTTCCACTGAAATTCCGACTGGAGGAACAGGATGGTGGTTCAGGCGATTGTCAGTGGCCACACCCCAGGCAAAGCGCTCCATGGCCCCGCGCTTTTGAATCTGCTCAAACATTTTAGGGGCCGCTTTTGAAATGGCATCAATATGCGGAATAGGAGCATGAGAATCAAAAAAGCTCTTACCGATTTTTTGATGGGCGTCCCAGTGATTAGGTGACATGAGATGAATGAGTGCCAGCCACTCTTTTCCGTCCTCCATTTTCCATACCGAGAAGTCTTCCGGCACTTGTGAGATCAAGAAATCAATCTCATCTTTGAAAGTTCCTTCATAGACTGTTTGGGGAATCAGTGCTCTTAGTTTATTGGCAATGATTTCCAGTTCGGTAGAGGTAAGCCCCACTGAGTCCGGATAGTGTTTATCAATCCCTTCTGAACGGGCCTTGATTTTATTTTTGATGTAGTGGGAGAGTTCAGGTTCAGGTAAGAAGATGGGTTTTGCCTCAAGAGGCTTTAGCCCGGCGGTAATAATGAATTTTCCGTTCTGCCAAGGACGATCATTCATGAGCGCTTCTATATCAGGGAGCGTTTACGAAAAAAAGCCGAAGTTTTGCGTTAAATATTAACGTTCATCATTTTCAAAGTGTTAGGCCCGAAGCGATCTATAAATTGAATCGTAAGATTCTGAGACGCTTCATCGCTTCCTTGAACTTCAATATACATATCGAAAAGGGTGCGCTTGGCCTTAAGTTCAATCACTCCATTATTGAGCTTCCAGGTGCCTTTTCCGTCACCAAGATTAGGAAGGTTGTAATAAAAGCGATTGTCCTCATAAAGAGCGATCTCAATCGGGTAGCTATTGTTCACAATGGATTTATCTAAGGTCAGATTGGGATCTTGTGGAAGACTTTTCTGGTTCACGGATTTCGTGAGTGCCGATTCCTCAACTTTATAGAGTTTGGTCTTGCTTTGTTTACCACAAGACGTGATGAGGAGAGTGAGGGGTATGAGCATTAAGTATTTCATACCCAAAATGGTAACTAGGATTCAATTTGATCGGCAAGCTTATAATCTGCCTGATTTTTTCCCCATGTCCTTGTAGAAAGCGATGTAGCGCTTCATTACGTGAATAGGGTAGTCCTTAGGGTAAACGTTACGAGAAACAGCGTTTTTTACTGATTTCGGGCCCATGTTGTAAGCTGCAAGATAAAGTTGGCCATGACCTTCAAACTTATTACGTAACCAAGAAAGGTAAGCAACACCAAGTTTAATATTGGCCACTGGATCGCGCAGAGTCTTCTCTCCCTGCCATTTTGTTTTTAGAAGTTCAGACATCCACTGTCCTGTTGTAGGACGGATTTGCATCATACCGATTTCACCCACTGGGCCAATAGCAAGTGGATTAAAGCTTGATTCACCTGAAATCACGGCCATCACAAAATAAGGATCGAGTGAGTTCTTGGCCGCTTCTTCGATAATGGTTTTTGCAATCGTATAAGCACGGTATTTAAAGGCCTTTGGTAAACGCTTCTGAACCACTTCGTGAATGTTTTTTTCAATATCTCTGCGTTTCTCAAATCGAGAGACAATACTTCTCTTATAGCTTGCACCCATGAGTTCACGAGCGTGTTCTACTCTACGAACACTCGCAATTTCGCGAGTGGGATGAGTAGAAGCAAAGGCCATACCAGAGATCAGGATCATAAGTGTAAATAGTGTTTTCATACCTGACTAAAGAGCAAGGTTTATGCCAACTGATTTGGTCTAACTGATGGAAATTGAGAGGAAGGTTTGGGCAGCCTTTAGGCACTGCCTGTCTTTTGGCCAGTGGTTCATTGAGTTTCGAGGGGTTGGGTGACTATGATAAGCCATGGATTTCCTATCCGCAGATAACTACGTATTGGCCCGTTTATGCTTTGACCGCGCTCTAGGGGCGATCTACTTTATTGCCTTTTTAAGCGCCTATAACCAGTTTCCTGCACTCTTGGGGGAACATGGGCTGTTACCGGTGCCTGACTTCGTAAAACGCGTGAAATTCAAGCAATTCCCAACGTTGTTTCATTGGAAGTATTCCGATCACATGTTGAGAGTCATGTGCTGGATAGGAATGCTCTTAGGACTCTTACTCACATTTGGGGCCTTTGATCAGGCACCGATTGTTGTTCATATGCTCTCGTGGCTCACTTTGTATGGGATGTATTTGTCGCTGGTGAGTGTGGGACAAGACTTCTATGGATTTGGTTGGGAGACCATGCTCTTGGAGGCAGGTTTTTTTGCGGCCTTCATGGGACCCTATTGGGTGACACCTTCCTGGATTCCGATTTTGATTTTGCGCTGGATGCTTTTTCGAACAGAGATGGGAGCAGGGCTGATTAAACTTCGCGGAGACCGATGTTGGCGAGACCTCACCTGTTTGTATTATCACCATGAGACGCAGCCATTACCTAATCCTTTAAGTCGTTACTTTCATCATCTGCCAAAATGGTTCCATCGTTTTGGTGTGGTATTTAGTCACTTCTGTCAGCTGGTGGCACCTTTTGGTTTATTCTTTCCTCAACCGGTGGCGAGTGTGGCCGGATTCTTTTTGATCTTTCACCAGATGATACTGGTGGTGAGTGGAAATTACTCCTGGCTTAACTGGCTCACCATTGTTTTAGGATTTCTTGCTTTTAGCGATTCAGGAATAGCAACAACACCAGCACCTCTTTGGTTTCAAATCATTCAAATCGGGATCGGCGTTCTGGCGATCTTTTTAAGCTATCGACCGTTGTTAAATTTCTTCCAGAAGCGTCAGTACATGAATTATTGCTGGAACCGTTGGCACTTAGTTGGTGCTTATGGAGCTTTCGGAAGTGTCACCAAAGAACGTTATGAGATTGTGATTGAAGGCACGGATGATGAATTTCCCGATGAGAAGAGTGTTTGGAAAGAGTATGGCTTTCGCGGGAAACCAGTGGAACTGAATCGCACTCCTCCTGTGGTGGCCCCTTATCATCTTCGTCTTGATTGGATGATTTGGTTTTTACCATTTGGAGTTTTAGTCGGGGACGATGATATTTACGTGCAAGGACATGATCTGTGGTTTGTGCGTTTTATGTTGAAACTTCTTCGAAACGACCGGGCCCTATTAAAATTACTTCGCCACAATCCTTTTCCGGATAGACCTCCGGTGTGGGTGAGGGCAAAGTTTTATCAATACCACTTCACGGAAAGTGGTGAGAAAAATATTTGGAAGAGAACATACAAAGGTGAGTATTGCCCGGAACTCTCGCTTAAGAGTTTGCCAGGCCTTGTATAATCAGATCGGCCGTCTTCTGATTACAGGCCATCGGTATGTCGTAAACCACGGCAATCCTTAGGAGAGCTTTTACGTCAACATCGTGAGGGTGTGGGGCCAGAGGATCCCAAAAGAATATCACCGCATCTATTTTCCCTTCCGCAATTCCCGCACCAATCTGCTGATCACCACCTAAGGGACCACTTTTAAATTTGGTCACACTCATACCTGTGGCCTCTTCAACCCGCTTACCCGTAGTTCCGGTAGCAAAGAGATTAAATTTCTCAAGTTCTAGTTGGTGAAGCTTCGACCAAGTAACCATATTATTTTTCAAGTTATCGTGGGCAATGAGGGCAATGTTCTTCTTCATGGGATTACCTTAGTAAAATCGTTAGGGTGAAAAAAATTTGAACTAATCTTTAAATCTTAATTTAACACCTTAAAGAGACGATAGGACATATGTCAGTAAATCTCAAGAGTTACTTGGAAATGATGAAGACCGCTGTATTACCAATCTTAATCCTGCTTTTCCTTTGCAGTTGCAATGGGGCGGGAAATATTTTTGGTGGAAATATTGTCGTGAATATTAAAGACAAAGATAGGCCACCATACATTGAACAAGTAAAAGTTCAGAATGATCAATTAGTCGTGAGTGGCAGAAATTTAGATCGCGTGGTTCTCGCCAAAGTTGGGGCACATGATTTTCAAATTGAATCTAAGACATCAGATAAATTAGTTTTAAATGCCAAGAGTGCTCTGAGTTTCTTTGTAGGAAGCGCGCTAAACTTGGTGGTTTCTAATTCAGAAGCATCGGCAACTTTTCCGCTAAATTTTGAATTACAAAATGGACAAGTCACGGCCTCGAAGCTTCATCACATGAATGCTTCAACCGGTGACTTCCTTCAATTTGATGGAACAACTTGGGGACCAGCATCTATTTCTACGAATCAGGTCTATGTTGGTACTTATAATGCAGCAACTGATACTCCTGTTTTATCCGCGGGAGTCGCGGCCGCAGGTACTTATTATATTGTGACAACTGCTGGGTCCCAGGATCTAGGTTCTGGAGTCATGAGTTTTGATGTTGGTGACTGGGTGATCTCTGATGGAACTAACTGGAGTAAGGTGGCCGTAGGAACAAATACGGTTTCAAACTTCAATGGAAGAAAGGGTGCCGTCGTTCCGTTATCGGGTGATTACTCATGGAGTATGCTCACTAAAGCGGCCGGAAAACTCACAGGTTCTAAGCTTCAAGAAATTGCTGATGTTGATGTGACTGGTATTCAAGACGGTGACATTCTTATTTGGAACAATTCAACTTCGAAGTGGGAGAGTGGCCCACAGCCTTCGGTCTCAATTCCTGCGGGATCCGTTACCAATACACAAATTGCCAGTGGTGCGGTTGATTCATCGAAGATTGTGGATGGGTCAATTACTAATGCTGATATCGCGGCAGGTGCGGCGATTGATCAAACGAAAATCAGTAACCTCACCACAGACTTAGGTAATAAAGAACCAAAAATTACGGCCGGAACTGCCGCTCAATACTGGAGCGGGACGAAGACTTGGCAGAATTTAAATCCGGCGGTGATTGGTTCAACTCTTACTGGCTATTCAGCTTCTGCGGGTGCTGTCACAGCAGCAGATACGATTCTTTCAGCGATTAATAAATTGAGTGGGAATATTGGTCTTGCGACAGCTTCTCAAAGTAATTACGTTTTAAAAGGCGGCGACAGCATGAGTGGTCCGCTGGCGATGGGTGGAAATAAGATCACCAATCTCGCTGACCCAACGGTTGCCACTGATGCTGCTAATAAAAATTACGTTGATACTCAATTAAGCAATAATTCCTATTGGACCAAAGTTGGTTCTGATATTAACTATACAACTGGTCAGGTGGGGGTAGGAGTTGCTTCTTTCTTTCCTGATATGAAGCTTCAGATTGAACAGCGATTAACGAATGATGCTGGACGAGCACTTAATGCGGACACAAGACAGCATTCATCAGTCAATGGTAGCTACAGTGCTTTGGGTGGAGTATTTAAGGCGCAAGCAACTGTAGATGCAGGAGTGGTTAACTCTGGGTCTGTATCTGGTTCATGGAGTGTGGGGTTCAGAAATAATCTGACAGGAACAATTGATAACGGCACCCTTGCTTCATTACGAGGGAGTTATCTGCAGTATGGTCATTACGATTCCGAAGCTGCCTCGACTCCGATCACGACTGAAGTCATGGGCCTTTATCTTTCGCCTTATTATAAGAAAGGTACCATCACGAATCTTTATGATATTTATGCACACCCTGGATCACCTGGCGGAACCGTCACAAATTTTTATGGACTCCACTTTAGCGGCTCACATAAGAAGCATTATTTAGAAGGCAATCTTGGTCTGAATAAAGCTGATCCAACTGAGAAATTGGATGTAGTAGGGAACATTGCAGTCGATGGAAAAGTTCGTTTTAAATCTGATAATGCAAATTTCGTTGAATTAAGAGCTCCAGCAGGTCTCGCCGGAACGATTGCCTTTAATCTTCCAGGCACCGCTGGTTCTTCAGGTCAGGCACTTGTTACTGATGGTGCGGGAAATCTTTCTTGGTCCACTGTCTCATCAGGTGCTATTGCGGATGGTTCAATTGGATATGCCAAGTTAAATCTCGCTAACGGTGATATTCCTCTCGCTAAACTTGCTGGTAGCTCAGATGCGACAAAGTATCTTAAAGGAGACAAAACTTGGGGCACCTTCATCACTGATGTACTTGCTTCAACTTTTGCGACTGTCACTCCGTCGAATACAGCGATTGCCAACGGAGATTCATTACAAACAGTGGTGAATAAAACTCAGGGGCAGATTAATAATCTTGTTTCCACTTCGTTAAATAAGACGGGAATAGATTCGGTTACAGGAACAATGACCATTGCTCCGGCGGGTGTGCTGAAAATTTCCAACACGGCCACTGGTGCTGATCTGACTGAGGCGACGAACGTTCAGTATGTTCAAAACTATGTAGGTTCGTTCGGGCAATGGAACAAGAACGGTTCTGCACTTTATACTGATAAGTATGTTGGATTTGGAAACAATAGCACTCCAAGCACGTTTTTTCATGCCATCGGAACAGGCGGTGGTGATGATGACATGATGATTGATTCCTTCAGTGATACTGCGGAATCCGCCATTATGTTAAGACGGGCCCGTGGAACAGCTGCGGCACCGACACCTCCACTTACAAATGATAGACTCGGATTCTTAGGTTTCCGTGCTCTCACAGTTGCACCAAGTACTTATGTTGAAATGGCGCGAGTTCAAGGATCAGCTGAAACTGACATCGCAACATCGATGACAGGCTACCTGCAATTTTGGACTCGAAACAATGGTACATATGCTGAAAGAGTGCGCATCACTGGTGCAGGTAATGTGGGGATTGGTACAACTGCTCCTGATAAAAAACTTGTCGTCATTGATCCGACTCCTATCGCGGATGGTTCAAGAGCTCCTGTTGCAGAATTCAGTGCCACTGCCACAGCTGCATCTGGTGGAGCAAAACGCGGTATTGTCCTCTATGGTTCGGGATTCAATGGAAGTGTGGCAATTGGAAAAAACACCAATGCTCCTTTACACTTTTTAAATTTTGCAGGAACCGAAGTTGCGACCTTCACTGATAATGGTTATTTTGGTTTAGGTACGACATCTCCGAGTTACCCATTCAATTTGGATCATACGAGTACAGTAACCGCCGGAACCACTGCACAGATGGCGAATGTATTTAATGTCACTCCTGCGGCCGCGAGTACCGCCAATTATTTCGGATCACTCAATACAACCAGACCTTCCGGTGCTCAGGATCTGACAGGTCATGTGCACGGTAATCGTGTTATCGTAGACAACTCGAACACAGGAACTATTGCAAACGTTTACGGTCAGTATACTGAGACCAAGAATGCTTCGACCGGAACCATGACAGTAGGTCTCGGTTACCGAGGTGTGGTTAATAATGCTTCAACAGGAACGATTAGCAACGCACGTGGTGTTTCAGTGGCGGTAATTAACGGGGCCGCCGGCGCTATCACCAATGCTTACGGTGTTCATATTGACCCTCTATCAAACCCATCAGGAACAGTGACAAACTACTATGGGCTTTATATTGGTTCTGTATTGGCCGCGGCCGGAAACAAATATGGTATCTATTCAGTAGATGGTGCCAATTATTTCGGTGGAACAACCGGAATTGGAACAACTCCAACTCTGGCCCAACTTCATGTGAGAGGGGGAGCGAATCTTCTGGCCCTTCAGGCCGATGCTTCAACTGATCACGGTTATCTTTCGTTCTATACAGATTCAGATGCAACGAATACTCGCACAGGTTTTATTGGCTATGCGACCGCTGGTACAAATATTATGACCATTACCAACCAGCAGTCTTCTGATGTTTACATTGGAGTCTCTGGATATAAAAATAATCTTACCATCAATGGTACGGCCACGACCTGCGTGATTGGTAACGGTACTGCTTCTACCAGTTGTACATCAGATGCACGCTTGAAAGATGAAGTTCATGCAATTCCAGACGCACTTAGAAAGTTTTTAAATCTTGAAGGGGTGTTCTTTACTTGGAACGAGAAGGCCAACACTCCTGGAAAACCTGGTATGGGTGTGATCGCTCAGAAAGTTGAGAAAGAATTTCCACTGGCGGTGACGACAGATGAAAAGACCGGTTACAAGCGAGTGGATTATGCTTCACTTATTTCTCCATTGATCGAAGCGTTCAAATCTTTTTACCAAGAATTTCAAGGCACCAAACGCTCAATTGCTTCTTATGAGAAAAAACAGGTTGAGCTTGAAAAACGCGTGAAGACACTCGAAGAGCAGAACAAACAACTGCTCAATATTATTTGTCGTAAAGACCCTAGTGCTTGTAAAAATCCCTAGTTAAAAATACTTAAAATTCCCTAAATCTTGTACCTGATTTTCCGATAAGACTTCATCACAAGAAGGGGTGGAAATATGTTTGATCCAAAAACCAAAGTTCTAGTTGTAGACGATATGCTTACAATGAGAAAAATCGTAACAAAAATTCTAAGAGAACTGGGCTTTACAGACATCGTTGAAGCAGCGGATGGTCTTGAGGCCTGGGAAAAAACTAAAGACGGTACAGTTGGTCTGATCATTTCAGACTGGAACATGCCAAATTGCACAGGTCTTGATTTCTTGAAGCGTGTTCGCGCTGATCAAAGACTTGGTAAAACACCTTTCTTACTAGTGACAGCAGAAGCTGAAGGTCACCAGGTGGCCGAAGCAATTAAGAGTGGTGTAGACCAATATGTGGTGAAGCCATTCTCTAAAGAAGGTCTTAAGGCCAAGCTAGAACTAGCTTATAAAAAATATCAAGCTAAAGCGGCCTAATCCAAATGGTGAATACTCCAGGTTTTTTAATTGAAAAGGAAGAAGGTTACACGGTAGTGAAACTTTCTGGAAACTTGGAGTTTCCCCATGCGAAGAGTTTCGAAGGAGAAATTGATGGAATCTCTAACAATGCCGATGGTCACATCTTCCTTGATTGTGAGCATCTTACGTCTTTTTCTAAGGACTGGATAAGAATCTTCCTTAGATTACAGATTAATTTAAAAAGTAATGAAAAGTCTCTGAAGCTCATCCATGTGAGTCCGGGGTTGATGACTCTTCTCAAAAAAGAGGGGATAGATTCCACCTTCAAAATCGCGTCGACTCTGAAGGACGCCATGGATGAGTCAGGAGCTCCTCCTAAAAGAACTCTCGACACTGAATTCATTAATCCATTTCTGACTGCAACTTTGCATGTATTGAGTGTGCAAGCACAGATCACTGCGAAGGCAGGACCTATTTATAAAAAGAAACCGACAGATTCTTTTTATGGAGATGTTTCTGGTGTGATTGGAATTGTGAGTGATGCTTTTAACGGTTCGGTGGTGATTAGTTTTCCTGAAAAGACATTTTTAAATATCATGTCCGGGATGCTGGGAGAAGAATACACTGAAATCACCAAAGACATTCTCGACGGCGCCGGTGAAATCACCAACATGATTTTCGGTCAGGCGAAAGTGGTGCTGAATGAGAAGGGCTACGGCATTAAAACCGCCATTCCTTCTGTTATTTCTGGTAAAGATCACTCTTTGCAGGGAATCACCAAGGGCCCAGTGATCGTTGTGCCATTTGAGAGCACGGGTGGTAATTTCTTCGTCGAAATTTGCTTGTCCGCCTAATTTAGTTCTTTTGCCCTCTGTCTTTCTTTGATTCATGCCCAAAAATTAAAATGATCGGATGCGGGAAGAAACCAAGGCCTCCAACAGGTCCGAATGGGGTAAAGTCCCTTCACGAGATAAGGAAGAACGGGTCTTTTTAGAAGGTCCTAAAACTCGTTCAAATGAGTTTTATCACGCTTTTCAGGTGTTCTCGGAAATGATCCAAGGGTTCCGGACGTTTCAGTTTGTAGGACCCTGTGTGACGGTTTTTGGCTCGGCCCGGTTTGATGAAAAGCATGAGTATTATCAGCTCGCCATGGATATGGGTGAGGAGCTGGTCCGTAAGGGCTTTACTGTCATGACCGGCGGCGGCCCGGGAATTATGGAGGCGGCCAATCGAGGGGCCAAAAAGCTCGGCGGTTGCTCCGTCGGTTGCAATATTACTCTTCCGCGCGAGCAGAAACCCAACGTCTATTTGGACGTCTGGATGGAGTTTAAATATTTTATGGTGAGAAAGTTCATGCTGGCCAAATACTCCTATGGTTTTGTGGCCATGCCTGGAGGATTTGGAACCTTAGATGAGCTTTTTGGCGTTCTCACTCTAATTCAAACCAAGAAAATTGAGAACTTCCCAGTGGTCTTAGTCGGCACGGAATTCTGGAATCCGCTTCGAAAATTGATCGAAGAGCGTTTGGTTGAATCCAAAACTATTAATCCTGAAGATACTAAAACGATCTTCTTTACCGATTCACCTTTAGAGGCCGCAGAGTTTATCCAGGCAATTGCCACAGATCGGTTTCAGCTCAAGATTCGCCCAATGAAAATCCTAGGAGAGAGGGCCATAAGACAACCATAATTATTTTTTTACAGTCTTATTTTCTCTTTGCAAAAGACGATATTAACCATTATCTTCCACAGCCACGGAGAGAGCATGAAAGAACGATTTAAAACACCACACACTTTTGACATGAGCGAATACTTTTTCGGTCGCACTTATGTACTTGGTGGCCGTGATTACGATCGTGAAGACAAAGAAGTCAAGAATCTCCCAGAAATCGAAGTTCGCGGAGATAAAAAAATCTCAATGGAACTAGATTGGTCATTCCTCAAATCTCGTACCAGAAGACGTCTTCGTTAATCATCCCCATTAACTGCGGATAGAAACTCAGCGCATTGGCTTACCGCGGCCTCGTTCTACAATTGTGGTCATACGTCTCAACTTTTGCAAAGGAGCACGATATGGCCAGATTTTATTCAAGTGATTCTCCGCTCGAAGTCGACTCTGAATCATCCCACGCATTAATCAGTTTACGCGCTATTGGCGCAGGACTCGTAATCAGCTTTTTCACTATGACAGGTCTTCTCGGCCTGGGCCTTGCTTTTGGAGGCATTGGTCTTGAAGATGGTGTCTCCGCTAAAAGCGCCGGAGTTTTCACTGGTGTTTGGTTTTTAGTTTCTGCATTAATCTCCATTTTTGTCGGCAGTTATTTTGCTGCTCGAGTTTCTAAGTTTCGCTTGGGCCGCATTGGCTCTGCTCAAGGTCTCGTTATTGCGGCCTTGTTTTTAGGCTTCTTCCTTTATCAAACTGTGGCCGCGATTAGTTCCGCTGGAAGTCTCGCTGGCTCTGCTATTGGTAAAACTGCAGGTGCCCTAGGCCAGAGCGCTTCAATGATCTCCGAGAATGAGGCCGTTACAGGTACTCTTCGCGGAATTACTCAAGACGCCCTTGGTGATTTAAATCTTCGTTCTTCTCCCGCCGAACTTGCTCAGTCCCTCGGTGGTCGCCTTATCCGTGGCGATACTGAAGGTGCGAAAAACTTGCTTGCTCGGGAGGCCGGTATTACTCCAACTGAGGCCGACACCAGAATCGCTCTGATGAAGTCTCAAATTGATAAGGCCGTTAGCGATGCTAGAGAAGGCGCAGCTACTGCGCTTAAATCTACTGGCTGGTCGCTATTCTTGTTAGTCGCACTCGGCGCGATCGCTTCTATTCTTGGTGGGGCACTGGGATCAGTGGCCAATTTTAGAAGACCTCTCGTTCGAGAAGGTTATTTTAACCGCGAAGTCCATGTTTAATTTCAGGGCGGGACAATCCCGCCCTTATCCTCGCCCGCTGATTGCATGGTGAGCACAATAATCTCAAATTCTCTTTTGTATTCGGCCCTCCCATGGAATAGGGAAGGATGTGATCGTAGTTGAGATTTCGAGTGGATCCGCAATTTATGCATTTTTTATCTCGCGCATACACATCCCGTTTCACAGAAGCCGGGATTGCACGTCCTACTTTCGCTGGAGAAAGTGAGGTTCGGGGTTTTGTTTGTTTGAACTTCGTCTTTTCCACAGACTTGATGGCTTCTTTCGCCATGAACTGAACTAGCTGATCCATCTCCATTTCTTTACCCAAAAGATTTTTTAACTGATCAACCACTGCCATGGTTTCGTCTGACAAAACAAAGGCGACTTGGATTTTATCTTTTGAAATGCGCTTGGTTTTATCTTTCGGTTTCTCTTCTTTACCAGTGATTTCGAATAACTTTTGTTCGCATTCTTTCTTGGTTAAATTTTCAACTTCTTTAAAGACTTCGCGCTTTTGGATGGGATCATCAATAAATTGATTCACTAATGAAATATTTGTGAGATTCAATCTTCCATCTTCGATTTTTTGCTCAATTTCTGGCATCTCCGCTAGTGCCCTCGCGGCGACGATCCGTCTTTGAGCGGAAGCTCCATCATAACCTAATTCATGAACGCAATAAGCAAACAACGACGAATACTTTAAGTCGCAATAAAGCTTCCTCTTATCTATTTCTTTTAAATGATGAAGCAGTTTAGTGAGAGCAGATCGTTCATCTGCCACCAACTTTTTTATATCACTCAGTAAAATTTTATTTGCAACGTGGTTCAGTTTCATGTAAAAACCTTACGTAAAAGATACGGATTAGTCAAGTGTAAAAAAAGGGAGGTTTGAAATCACTTTCTCTGGAGAAAGTAAAAAGTGGGGCAACTATTATGGCCTCGGTAGGTAATAGCGATATGTTAGAAGAATAATCCTATTGCTGGTGACAAAGTGGCTCCATGTAATTTCAGAGGTGTAAGTAGCTATCTGAATAGAATTGAACTATATCAGCGTCCATGAATTTGGAACGCAAGAGCTCGCTCTACATTTTAGTGGCCTGTTTGCTTTGGGCCTTGGACCTACTGGTTCGTTATCCCATCTCGTTAAAGATGGGATATGTGAGCATTGTGTTCATTGAGAGTTTTATTGGTTTATTCCTAGTTACTCCGTGGCTTATTAAAAATGGCCGTAAAGAACTTGCGAAATTTACTAAGACTGACTGGTTGTTGGCCGTCTTTTTAGGAGGCGTAGGAATGAGTGTGGCCGGATATTTATCCACGGCCTGCATTCAAAAAGCTTCACCTGGGACATTTTCTTTCTTTCAAATTTTTCAGCCATTCTTCGTGATTTTTATGGCCGGAATTTTGTTGAAGGAAAAACTCGATAACCTTTATCTCTATTGGGGAATGTGGGTATTAATAAGTGCGGTTCTGATCTTTTCTCAGGATCTGGAGCTTATGTTTACCAGTCAGGAAATCATTATAGGTGATTTTCTGATTGCTCTTTCGACGATGCTGATTTGGGGACTTTGTACGATAGCTGCTAAAAGATTTTTGAAAAAACACGGCCCGGAAGCACTTGTTTCCGTTAGATGGGCCTTTGCTTTTTTATTTGCGGTAGTGATTTTGGTAGCAGAAAAAGAACGACCAGCTTTTGATATTCTTTTCCAATGGGAAGTGGGGATTAGATTCCTCTTTATTGGAGCGATTGCTGGAATTGCGTCGATGTACTTTTACTATTCGGGGCTTAAAAATCTTCCGGCCGGAAAAGTTTCATTTTTAGAACTTTCTTTCCCGGCCTTTGGAATGATATTTTCGGCCGTTTATACGTTTGAAGGCCTAACGATTTTTCAAGTCGTGGGGGCCACTTCATTCTTTGCGTTCATTCTATTCATGCTTTCAAGGCAGGAATCAGATCGAGCCACCGTAAAAACACGTTAGTTCAGGTTTATCACCCAATTTTAGAATCGAGTTTGTATTAAACGGAAGCGGGTAATTTAGCTTATGGCCATGACCGCATGGAAGCCCTTTTAAAACAGGGTAAGGCACACGTGCGGCAAATCGTTTCATCGCCACTAGCGAAAGATCGCGACCGTCTTTCTCAAGACCTTCTGTGAAGTCGCCGAAGACCACGGCCTTAAGGCCTCGATCGATGAGCTTGGCCTGGATCATTTGCTCCAGCATGCGATCAATGGAGTAGCCACGTTCGGCCACGTCTTCGATGAAAAGGATTTTGCCTTTGGCATCCAATTCCCAGGCGGTACCGAGAGAGGACTGAATAATACGAAGATTTCCACCCACGATGGAACCTTTTACAAGTTTGGTATTGCGAGCAAGATCGTTCAAAGGTTTTAAATTTTTAAACACGCGCTCTTGGCGCTCACCGTAGATCATTTGGGTCAGAAACTTTCGGTCCACGGTATTTTTGTTCTCAGGTGAGAGCTGGCTAATGGTGCGCCCATGAATGGTGGGCCAGTTCCAGTGTTTGTTAAAAAACATGTGAAGGGAAGTGATGTCACTAAACCCTACGAAGAGCTTTGCCCTTTTTGGAGGACGAAGTTTCATGAGGTGGGGAATTAAGCGCATGCTTCCATAACCACCACGCAGGCACCAGATGGCCTTGGAGTCAGAGTAGATGGCGTTCTTAAGATGCTCAAGTTGCGTCTTTAAAGGAGCGGCAAAAAACACGTCAGTGTTAATCATGCCAGGTTGAACACGAGGAATAAGTCCCACGGAGCGGACCCATTCGATTCCATTGTCCATTTTCTCCAGAGGAGAATTTGAAGCGGGAGCGATAATGTCGACGATGTCGTTTTTTTCGAGAAACTGCCAAGTAGATTTTTTCATGAATCTATTTTGGACTATTTGATTCCCCAGGTCTCGAAAATTTTGCTCGAACGGAAGAATTCTCGGTAAACACAGGCCCGGTCATTTAGGTCGAGCTTGAAAGTGTCCTGAGAAATAGTGAGGCTTTCCGGTCCGCCGTTGACCATTGAGTTGAGTTTTAAACCAACACAAAGATTCGTGTTCACGTAATACTGAGCGTTCGGCACGGATAAAAGGAGAAAACAAAGTTCAGTACGAGCATAGCGCTTGGCCCGTGCCACAGTGCCGGTAGAGATGCGCTCTTCGAACTCGAGCTTATTGAGAATACGATTAATATTTTTTCCGAAAATATCAGCAAATGAGTTGAGGTTACTGATCGTCACTGGCTGCGCGCGGTTAATATCAGCGCGAATCAGGGCAAGATTGTCTGTGCCGCTCATTTTGGTAATAGTTTCGGTAAAGCGTTCAGCCGCGAGAAGTTGGGCGACAACCACCTGGTCTTCAGGAGGGCTGTTTTCCAATAGCTCTAAGAGGGCCAGACGAACAATCATATCCATACGGGACTGAATTACCACAGATCCGTATCGCAGTTGGGCCAGATCATAAATCTGCTCTACGGGAGTATTGCCGTGAATTTTGTCACTGAAAATGATGGCGTTCTCTGTGATGGTATAGATCTCTTTAAGCTTCTCTAGAGTGCTGGCATAAAGTTTTCTAAAAGCAACATCACGCTCGCGAGGAGGATTGGCCTCTAAAAAGTCAGTAAGACGTTTTAGAGAATCCATTGGAGAGATTTTCCAACGGTTTCCAGTGCGGTCATAGGCGCTTGAAAGAGTTTGAAGGGCATCAGGTTGAAGAACCTGGTTAAGCTCTTGGTTCACGCGATTGCGGGCGCGGGCGATCCACTCGATATAGTTTTTAAGAACGTCGTCTAAAGTTGGATTAAAGCCAGGAGGTTTTACCCAGGCGTCGATACTGTAATAGGCACCCACGGTGTCACGGATGTCGCGGTTATCTTCCAAACCAATGAGGAAGTAAGGAGCATAGCCGGAAGAGAGAACATCATAGAAAGGGTTTCTAAAACTAGTCTCAGTAGGAGGAATGAGTGATTTAATAATACTACGAAGGAAGTTCCATCGTTCGTTAAGATCAGAATAGCCTTGATAAATCTGACGGTTTTCTTCAATCAGACCAAGTCCGTAGGCCTCAAGAGAGCGTACAAAGTTCTCGCGGGTAAATACGTTACTTTGGCGGCTGGCATCGGCCGTTGTGGTTGGAGTGACACCGCTGCGGATTTTATTCAGCCATTCAATCAGAACAGGAATTTCGCGATCATTTAAACGGATGGCAACGCCAAGACCTGAACCCATAATTGGGTACTGTCTTTGATTGGCCTTAAAGACCAGGAAAGACTCTGCGTCTCGCATCTGGCACCAACGATCCGACATGGTTTCGAGAGCACACTTATAGGCCTCAATGGCAATAGAGTTGTCTGAGATATTTCGGATTTCGCGACTCGTGCGGTAGCGTCTTACACCTTCGATGGTCTCACCCATGAAGGCAGCTCCGGCGGTAAGACCAATTCCGAGAACTGGGTTGACCACAGAAACAGTGGCGCCGATGGCAGAAACGACAGAGGTGGCGGTATTAAGAACGCTTGGGTGTTTCGCTATACATTTTTGGTTTCCGCTAATTTGAGCAAAGGTGGCGTTAGCAGTCAGAACCACGTTACTAAGAGCTGTGACCTTATCTTGGCTAAGAAGTTCATACTGGGCCCTGTCGCGGCCAAGGAGGCCTGCGCGAGTGACTTGAAGTTCACGGAGGGTCTTATTGATTTCTGACAGAGTTGCTGAATCAGTGATCTGAGAAATCTGGAGAAGTAATTCTTGCTCCTGAGAATTAAGTTCAGCGATCTTAGACTGAGTTTCGTTGGTCTTTTCTAGATTTTGAAGTTGTTGAGTCAGAAGTCCAAGTTGAGCAACCGCCCCACCAACGCTTCTACAGTCAGGGTCTTGAGAAATACTTTTCAGGGCCTCGATCAAAGCGGTTGAATCCGCTAGAGCGGCACGGGTCCATTCACCTTGAGTTCGACAGTTGGCCGAGAAATAAGTGAGAAGATCCTTACCGGGGATGTCCTCGGCATAAACTTGTCCAGAGACCAACATGATCAAAACTAAAAGTGACTTTTTCATAGGTCGTGGTTCTAGCAAATGGCGAAGGGCTTTCAGAACTTAAAATCTTGAGATTTGCAAAAATTTCACGGTTTAAGATACTGAAAGTAGGAACCTAAAAGCTTTGCCTGGGCCTCATCCGTCCAGCGGTCACCGAGATGAAGGTGTTTCTCCGGAACAATGAAGAACTTTTCTTTAAGAACCTGGGAAATGCGGAAGTGGGGCTTAAGCTCACCGGTCTCATGAA
Source organism: Peredibacter sp. HCB2-198 (assembly GCF_045999315.1). GTDB lineage: Bacteria > Bdellovibrionota > Bacteriovoracia > Bacteriovoracales > Bacteriovoracaceae > Peredibacter. Next base: position 2,543,615 of record NZ_CP174607.1, read on the forward strand.
GGCAGTCGATGACGACTCCCTGGAGGTTTAGTTTTCTGAGTTTAACCGTTCCACCGTGGTCCGTGAGAAAATAGATATCAAGCTCTAATGAACGAAGCCAATCTCGAATTTCCTTCGGAACGAGACTCTCATCGAGAAGGGACTCGAGATAGGTCTCAAACTCCACCACGTCTTCGGGAAGAATTTGAATGGCCTCTCCTTTTCGGCGTTTCTCCCATTTCTTGCGGATGGAAAGAAAACGCAGGGACTTAATCGGAGAGTGAAAGAAATTTCTCCTCCAGCGGTTTTCAACTTTTCCTAATGAATAAACCGTCCCGTCTATATCGAGGGAAAGCGAGCGAATTTGGTGTTCTTCGATAAAAGAACTGATTTCTTTTAATCTATCGGAGAGGTTTTTCATAAAGTGGCATGATCTTAAATTGTGATTCCCATTTTACTTTTTGTCCCATGAGTTCTGCAAATGCAGAAACACTCAGGGTCTCAACCTTCAAAGGAAGTAGTCGCCCGGACTGAATTTTTGAATGGTATTCCTGATTGAGTGTCCCCAAAATTTCTTCGGCCGTGGTGTCTAAGGAAGAAAACTCTTTTTTAGGTCCAATCAGGTTCAGCACGTACTGGCCTTGCTCTCCCTGCATTCGTCCATAGAGGGACAAATAGATTCCTTCCAATTCAAACCGTTTTCGAAGTTCTTGATAGAGGAGGAGGCATTGCTCTTCCGAAATTTTTTCACCGGTCATGGAGGCCGTGATGTTTCTTCGGCGCTGAAACCTTAGATCGGGAAGTCCATCCACCAGATCCACCACTAAAAATTCATCCTGAGTATCGTAGCGCTCAAGGCCCCAGACATCACTGATCAAAAGGGTATAAGTTTCATTTACCTTTAAATCACGAACAATCTCACCATCTTTTAAAAACTCCGGCACGACACCTTTCATGGTTGGAAGAAAGTGCAACTTCCCATTCACTCGATGAGGAAGAGTCTCAATGCTTTCCGTACTCATGGAGTACATCGGAAGATAAACGAGCTTAGGGTATTTTTCTTTCAGGCGCTCAAGAAACGGGGCCACATAACCGCCGTCCCAAGTGATGATTCCGACAAGGTCAGGGGCCAGAAACTCGAGCGAGAACTTCTCCCTCAGAATAAGTTTTTCCAGACGATCTTTACCATCAATGAGATTTAAAAGATCAGGATTATGAAGGCATTTTTTGAGATTTTTTTTAATAAGTTCCCAATGCAAATCCACTTCATCCAGAAAATGGGTGAGTGTTGAAGGATTGGTGGCATAAAAATAACGAGGAGAACTTACTGCAATCAGGGCCACACGTGCAGAAAGTAGGCCAATCTCTTCTCGTAATCTATGGCCCGCAGGAGTCGTTAAAAAACGATAAGGGGCCTGTAGAAGTTCTATGAGATTTGGGGCCCTGTCTTGAAGCATCCCGGAGGTCAAAGAGGAATCGTCTTCAACAGATGAAAAAACAAAGAAGGTCTTTCGCCCTTTATAAGGAGCAGTCAGCGTCATCATACTCTTTAAAAAAGTTTTCTGAACCAGCTTCATGCGAGAAGCAGTATAGGGAACCGTTTTAGGAATATTTCTGGTCCCGGAAGTCTGGGCAATAAAAATTTTCTCGCCACTTTGGCGGGCCTTGCGAAGAAGACGCTCTTTTTGCTGATCAAATCCCTGAGGAGCAGCGTTCGAAAAGAATTGAATCTTTTTCTTTCTGATAAACCAATTTTCAATCTGAACAATTTTTGCCAGAACAAAAAAGGCAAAACGAAGGAACTCTCTTAAACAGGCATTACGAACGGAGTTCATCTAAGATGCCCTGAAATTGAGAATGGAAATTCGTTAATAAATTCTGTGCCTCTTGAGTCGGAACAGTTTTATCAAAGGTCAAAGTGACAAAGGTCGTTCCATCTTTGGTAAACGCAAAAATTCCGGCGTGATGTTTTTCATGAAGATTTGTGATCCCATAAAGAGACTTGATCCCTTGAAATCTCCCTAGACGGTCTTCCAGGTGAGAAAATGAAAGACTTCCCCAGTCGGCCCAGGGCCTATTGAGCCAAAGCTTAAATAGAGTCTTATTTGGTTTAAAGTTTCGTGGAGGAAGAAAAATTTCTCCACTATGGAAGGCCTCAATCTTCTGACGTCTGATATGTTTTAACTCATCTCTTGTGGAAACTTTTGTACGGGCCGGATAAAGTCTCATACGGGAAAGACCATTTCCGAAACCTTGCCAAAAGATCTTTCTCACATTCACCGGTATCCACAGGGCCCTCAAGCGATCGGGTAAACTTCGAAGGAGGGCAAGACTAAGAATATCATTTAAGACATGGCCCTCTGGAAGTTCAGAATGATTCATTTGAAGAGTCAAAAACTCTCTTTCATTAGTGACCTTTAAATGATTCATCCACCCTCTGACGGGCATAAGATTTCGATAAGGAGAATCTTTTTTCGGAGGAAGAACCCGATAGGCGATCTCTCCTTCAATTCCCTGACCGGTAAGCAGCACTTCTAAAAAAAGCAGCATAGAAAGAGCGTCACCAAGGTAGTGAGACATTTTTAAGGCGAGTGTCTTCTCTTGAATGATCGCCAGTTCTAATTGTGTTTTATGAGGGAGGGGAGCATTTGCAAAACTTTCTAAAGAATTATGGGACTCAATTTTAAGAGCATGCTTGGCGGTCTGAGGGTAAAGTTTCTGAGCAAGTTCAATTCTTTCTTCTAGGAGTGTTTTAACAGGAAGTGAATTTAACTCCAAAGAGATGAGACAGTCCATTCGACGAATGGAACCAGCTCCAAGTTCAATAAGGTCACCTAAAAGCTGGGATCTCATAGACGAATAATATCGCGCTTAAAAAGAGGTCCTTTCTTAATATAAGGACGAAGTTGGAGCCAACCTAAGTGTGGTTTCATATGGTGGGCCCTGTGCATAGAGAGACCCAAAGTAAACCAATACATCAGTGACCCATGGTAATCATGAGAGCGAATTTCCTGGGGCCCCACTTCATGACCTTCATGGGTCTTGACTGCGAAAGGGTACCAAAGAAGAAACGAGTTCAAAATTTGCGCAGGAAGAAGTCCGAATAAAACTCGTTCCCATCCAACGAAGTAAGCAATCGTTCCGAAAATAGCGATATACACCACATAGCTTAGAAGAATTTCCAGAACCACGGCGCGAGAAAGAAGAGAATTATTTTTGAGCCACATGATCCAGTGGTGAGGCATCGCTAATGCGCGCCCTGGAAACTGCCACCAATGATCCATTTTTAAAAGAAGATCAGGATCTTTTCCTTCTTCATTTGTAAATGAATGGTGATAGCGATGAGTAATACGAAACTGCGCATTCGGTACAGCAATAGGAATGAAACTTAATCGGCCCCACCAGATGTTTTGAAGTTTGGTATCACCTAAAACTCCGTGAGAGGCCTCATGCCCCATGACTCCACAGAGAAATAAAAAATAGGTACGAATCAGGATATCCAGGATCCACCAGGCACCGGTTGGGGTCCAGAAGTACTGGGCAAGGGAGATACCAATTAAAAGAATGATGATCCCGCGGTTAATAAGAATGTTTTGAAGACGTTCAAGTTTTTGCATGGGCCGGACTCTACCATGAGAGATGATTTAAGGGCCTTACGCTGTATTTTTAACACGACCCGCAATAAAAATCAGGTCTTTACAATGGGATAGGAAGTTTATAGGATAATTGCAAATGACTTGCAAATTAGGGATACCGATGAAAGCCACCGTAATTTTACCACTCGCTCTTTATGCCTCTTACTCACTCGCTCATGAAACAAAACTTGAAGAAATTGAAGTTATCGAACATGAGGAGACCCAAGGTCTGGTTGATTTTGTCCCAAGTGTGACGAAACTCACGGGCCAGGAACTCACAAAAAAACGTCAGCCAAGTATTGGAGATACGCTTGCCTCTGAGGCGGGAATTCAAAGTACACAGTTTGGTCCGAACGCCAGCCGTCCTGTGATTCGTGGTCTTGATGGAGATCGCGTTCGTATTCTTCAAAATAGCTTAGGCACTCTTGATGCTTCAACTCAGAGTTTAGATCACGCCATTCCAGTGGACGTTCTGACCATTGATCAGATGGAAATTGTGCGCGGACCGATGAGTCTTCTTTATGGAGCTTCTGCGGTTGGTGGTGTGGTGAATCTTGTGACCAATCGTATTCACCGTGATTATGAAGAAGGTTTCTTCTCGAAGTTTCTTGTTCAAGGTGAAACGGTTAACAATGGTCTAAGTTCTGCTGCCCATTTGAACTACGGTAAAAATAAATGGATGTTCCACGTTGATGGTTCAACTAGAAATCTCGGTGACACAAGAATCCCGGGTTACGCTCGTTCAAGTAAACTTCGTCAAACTGATCCTCAACCGGATGAGGCGAAAGACAAACTTCCCAACAGCTTTAACCAACAAGACAACGTTGCAGTTGGTGTTTCAAAGATTTTTGATCGCGGATATGCCGGAGTTTCATTTAATCACTTCAATACTTTCTACGGTTCAGTAGCTGATCCGGAAGTCAGCATTGATATGACTCAAAATCGTTTTGAGTTCCATGGTGAATACCGTCCAGAGTCTTCTTCCATTCGTAAGATTAAGTTGAAGTCTGCTCAGTCTGATTATTTCCATAAAGAGCTTGAAGGTTCTGAGACAGGTACCATCTTCCGTAATAAAGGAAATGAGACTCGCTTAGAAGGAATCAACAAGTCTGGTAACATCAGAGGTGTTTCAGGAATTCAGACTCAAATTTTTGATTTTAGCGCAAAAGGTGAGGAGGCCTTCCTTCCGACTTCGGATAATAAAAAACTCTCTCTCTTCACTTTCCAGGAAATTGATTACGGGAAAAATGCCCTTCGTTTTGGTGCTCGTTTAGAGAACTCTGATATTAAAAAGAAGGCCTCGGATAATTTTGGGCCAAGTGATGAGAAGAGCTACCTCGGAATGAACGCTTCTCTCGGTCACTGTTATGATTTCTCAAAGAACAACACTCTTGAGACGTCTCTTTCCTATACTGAGAGAGCACCAAACTTCCAGGAGCTTTATGCTAATGGTGCCCACCTTGCGACAGGAATCTTTGAGCAAGGGGATTCTCAGTTAACTAAAGAGAAGGCAACTGCAGTAGAAGTGACTTATAAAAACCGTACAGACAAAAATCAATTTACGGCCAGTGTTTATACTCAAGTCTTTAAGAACTACATCGCTCTTAATCCAACCGGGGTAGTGGATGTAGATAGTGGTCTCTTTATCTCTCAATACGATCAAGTAGATGCTTTATTCTACGGTTTAGATTTAGATAATAAGAGCGAACTTAAAAAGACCGATAAGGGTGCCATTAATCTCATTGGTAAATTTGATTTCGTTCGCGCCAAAGACACTGATTCAGGGAAGAACCTTCCGCGTATTTCTCCTCCAAGAGTGACCGCGGGACTTGAGTACGCCACTGATAAATGGACGGTAGACGGAGAAGTTCAATACGTGGCCGAGCAAACCAAGACAGCTCCAAATGAAACCAGAACGGCCGACTACACTCTTACAAATATTGGCTACAGCTATAATATCGTAGGCAATCTTACGTCGCTTAATCTCTTCGCGCGTGTGAGAAACCTATTTGATGTTGAAGCACGCAATCATGTATCGACGCTGAAAGATATTGCTCCACTTCCAGGGCGCAATTTCATTGCAGGGGCACAGCTTCAGTTTTAATTCTTAGAACACTTCGAACAAACACCGGTGAATTCAAGCCGGTGTTCCATATCTTTGAAACCAAGCTTGGCGATGGCCTTTTCAAAAGGGCCCAGATCGCAGTGTTCGATGGACTGAATGTCACCGCAAACGCGGCAACGAACATGGTGGTGGTGATGGTGATGATGATCGTGGTGATCATGTCTGTCCTGAACCAATTCATAACGAAAGAAACCTTCGTCTAAATTCACTTCATGAACTAAATGCTTTTCTTTGTACTGAGTGATGCTACGGAAAACTGTCGATAGGTCACAGGCCTCATCCAATTTTCCATGAATTTCCGGAACAGACAGGGGCTTCTGCGATTCAGAAAGAACCTGCAGGATCTTGATCTTAACTTTGGTCCTATTGAGACCCTTCTCGGTCAATAGGTCCTTAGCGGCCGCTTCAGTTAAATGTTCATGTCCACAATTTTTTCCCATGGCCATACCTTAGCATTATAATAAGGGCTATGAAACAAATTCTTGGATCGACCCTGTTGCAACTCATTGTGGGGGCCATTTTGAAGGCCTTTGCTCCGGTATCCTGGGGACTTGAAGGAATGCTGAACTGGAGTACCTATACCGTGATTGGTTTATTCCTGATGGTGGGACTTCAGATTCACTTGAAGAAATTCGCCAAGGACCTGGGCCTGTGTATGATACTGGTGTTGGTGACGACACTGATTCCGATGGTGTTTTTTTATTACATGGGCCTCGGTTTTAATCTGGATCATCTGGGGTCACTTACGGTGGCAGTGGTTCTCACGACGACTGGTACCGGAGTAACGATTCAAACTCTTTTAAATCTCGGCATGCTTCATTCAAGAGCGGGACAATTTTTAACTCTCGTTTCTGCCTTGGATGATATTCCGGCCACGATGTTTATGGCCTACTTGTTGTTTCAGAACAAAACTGAAGTTGTTGCAGCAAGTTCAGGGATTGAGTTGTATCTCATCGCAGGTGCGGTCATCAGTTTTGGCCTTATCTATTTCGTGAAAAACCGGTGGGGACTTTCCATCTTATTTTTACTCTTCTCAATATGTGTGGCGAAGTTTTTAGAAGGGCATCATGTTTCGGCCGTGATGGGAGGATTGTTTTCGGGATTCTTATTGTCGCAGGTTTTAGGTGAGAGAGTGGATATTACGGAAGAACCTTTGGATAATATGCTAAAGCCACTTCTGCCTTTCTATATGATTTTTATCGGGATGAAACTTTCTCCGGAAATTCTTTTAAATTCACGTGCGCTCATCATGTCCCTATCACTGATTGTGGTGGCGGTGATTTCTAAGTATGTTTGTACTTACTACTTGATGAGAAAGAGGGAGGACCTTAGTCCAAAGGTCATCTCCTGGGGAATGGTTCCGCGAGGGATTCCGGGCTTTGCCTTTGCATCGGCCTCCGTTGCTGGAGGACTCATCTCTCAAGAGACTTTCACCATTCTCGTTTTAGTGGTTTCCGTTTCAACCTGGATCGGTCTACTCGGTTTAGAAATTACCCTAAGGGATAAAGTATTCCGCCACACCACCTAGACCGTTCTGCTCGAATGGGAAGATGATTGAACGGTTGGTTGGGTTGAAGTCCATCGAACGACCGCGACAGTTCAGGTTCGTCATACTCCAAGCAAGGTTACCCATGTCTGTTTGGGTCGTCAGATTGTAGCGACGGATTCTTCCAGAGTTACAGTAGTAGAAGTTCTCCACGCCATCGAGTTTCACATAGAGGAATGAATCATCAATATTGTTAGTAGTCGAACCAATCTTTTTAATCATGCCGGCATTTGTGAACTCATAGATATCTTTTTGAGTCCCACCGTTCACAATGGCCGTGATCCAACGAGCGTTCTCGTCGTCGTATTGCCACTTTAAGAACGTGTCCCAATAAGGCATTTCACAAGATGCGGCCGAAACTGCGGTCGTGGCATCACAGGTTCTGCGAATATTATCATCGGCCGGATAACCAAGCACACCGGCGATATGAGATTGTCTGTATCCATCAAGAGAGTCATAGGCCTTCATCATGAAATCTTCATAACGGTTCAAGGCCGAGTAATGGCGCATTCTTGAAATGATGAGTTGGTTATTACCAAAGCCGAGGATGAGACCACGGTTTAGATAGTTCGTGGTGGTCGTACCCCCAACATTGAGACCGAGTTCTCCGTCTGCAGAACTGTAATGTGTTCCACTGGTATTACCAATGATCTGCTCCCAGCGATTAGTCACACGATTGAGTTTTAGATAATAACCATATCCTGAACCGTGCTGATGCATGAAGATTTCACCAGTGGCCTTGTTACCCACAACATAGTTAGAGTCCGAAATACTTGTTGTGGTTGGATCAACTGTAGTAAGAGAAGTTCCGGAAGAGCCGTTACCCGCAAGGATGTTGATATTGCCCTCAATTGTGAACTCTTTAATAAAGTAACCACCAATATCGTTGGCGATAATTTTTCCGTTGTTGAGGCGGATAACATGGCCCACATCGGAGAATCGGGCATTGAGAGCATTGACACCATGACCGTAGGTAAGTCGTTGACCAAAGAGGGTCTTCACTTTTCCTTCATCATCAACAGTTCTGATCACACCCCGGTCTGTGAAATAGATCTTACCGGTCGAAGAAATAAAGAAGTTTTGCAGGTCCACCGCACAGGCCGTGGCAAGTGTTCCATCGGCACATTCACCACGTGTTCCGTTACCAATAATACGTGTATATGTTCCGTCAAAGTTAATGCTGCTCACGTATGTTCTGTTTGCCATGAGATAAACTTTTCCGTTCATCCCTGTATGGCTCATATAAGTGTAGGTACGGAGAGACTCATCTTTTGGAGCAATTGTTTCAAAAGTATTTGGATCAAAATAGGCACGTGAATAGCGATCATCTAATTGATCACATCCAGGATAACTTAAATCGTGATGGGTGGTGACTGTAACACCGGTTAATTGAGAGTTTGAAGGATCAAATTCAATACCTGGGTGTAGCATACGACACTTCGAAAGGTCTTGTGTCGGAACATAGAAGTCACCATTACCCGTGAAGTATTTTGAGATGATCTGTCCAGTACCGGCCTTGTAAATTCTGATTCTATATGTAGGAGTCGTATTTGGTTTGTATGGAAGTTCTGATTGGAAATAGATATCGCCATTAGGAGTTGCGAAGAAGACAGGCGAGTATTCCCAGCCTCCGGTCGTTCCGTGGGAATAAATGTTAAGGTCAGCTGGATTTGCCACAATATCAGTAGTAAGGGCACCACCACCAATAATGGTCTCAATGGTAGGAGTAGAAAGATTCAAATCCACGCGACGAATGCGGTCCCTGTCTAGAATAAGAAGGCGTCCCTGATAATCGAGAGTGATTTTCACGGCATACTTCAATGTGGCGTTGACGGCCGGACCACCATCACCTGAACTTACTCCCGTATTAGGAATAAAAATCTTCTGCTTACCATCGGCCTGGTCAATAGTGAGAATTCCGCGTTTATAATCCGCAAAGAAAAATTGTCCATCATCAGTTACGACCAAGGTTCCCGGGTCGCTTATATCACCTGCTCGACGAGTAAAGAACATGGCCGTTTGAGCTGATCCTCCAAGACCAGATTCAGAGTTACCTGCGATGATCTTAATCAGTCCTGCGTTCATAGGGTTTGAAATCAATTGATTTGATACATCCCCTGCATCAGTCACTTTCACGCGGATTTTGTATGAAGTATTGAGTGGCGAACCACCGACCCATTTGTAACATCCTTCATTGGCCCCGAGAGTAATTCCAGTACAACCATAGTTGGTGTTATTTAATCCTGAAGCAAACTGAGTGAAGTTAATTTCATCCGGTGTATAAGAAAGAGAAATGGCCCCGGCCGGAAGTGCAATATTATCTGTGGCCTTCCAACGGATATAAACGTCAGTACCAGCTGGAACTTCCGATTGAGCGCGAGTAGGCGGAATAGGAGAGTTTGGAATATTGGCCGCGGCCACGTCCCAAACAGTCGGTGGAATTCCTGGATCGTAAGAGTGATTGATCTTATCTACGGATTCAGTACCTGCACCAGCATTCGAGACGTTCGAAATGTTGTCGGCCTCATCTTTTACCCAAACAAAGATATCGTAGGTCTTAGGTGTCCAACCCATAAGGATTGAATAATTAGAAAGACTCAATGTTTGTGCCGGAACTTTTCCAATCACTGGACCATTCACAGCTATGAAACATGAATCATTGGCCGCAGGTTGAATTGAAAGATCTGATTTCACACAGACATGAGAAATATAAACATCCACGTTCTGTGAAGTGGCAGAGATATTCACAGGAATGTAACTTGAGCGCGATGGATCCGCAGCGGTCGTGGTGAAAGCACTTACAGTCGGAACATTAGTTTCACGAATCCATGTACCAACGACAGTTGTAGAGTTGAAAGGTGAAACAGTGAAAGTCTGCTTGAAGGTATAAGCACGAGTAGCGTCTGTGGCATTAGATGCCGTTGTCCATGACCAGTTCCCCGCAGTACAAGAGGCCGTGGTGGTTTGAGCACCGGTAATATCGATGGTGTAACCATTTTCACAAGTACCCGTGAAGGTCACGGTGTTCGTATTTGTTTTAAGTAGGGCCGTATTGATCTTTAAAGCAGGACCAGTCGTGTCGCGGGTCCAGTTGAAGACGATTTGGGCGGTGTTACCGGCCGAATCGTTTTGTTTAAAAGTATAAGAACGAAGGCCATCAGTTGAGACAGTAGGTGTGGTCCATGACCAGCTTGAGGCCGAACAAGAAATCGTGTCACTTGCCGCTCCGGTAATCACAATGGCGTTAGTGCCTTCGCAGGTTCCGGTAAAAGTGAGAGCGCTCAAGTTATTAGTAAGGGCCTTGGTTTGACCGGTACTGGCCGCAACTGGATTTGTGGTTGTAAAGTTCGGTGGAGTCGCATCTCGGGTCCAGGCAAGGGCCAGTGGAGGAGCGGAAACGTTTCCGGCCGCATCGGTTTGAACCAGGTTATAAGTGTATGTTCCGTCTACTGTTTTAGAGCCTGGGGTCCATGTCCAAGTTCCGCTTGTACAAGCAAAAGATGTGGTTTGAGCGCCTGTTACAGAGATGGTGTAGTTACCTTCACACGTACCGCCCCAGGTATTAGGCACATTGTTTTTCGTGAAGTCTGGCGAGTTACCAGTGGTCTTAGTGATAATTGGGGCGACTTCATCACGAATGAGATTTCGGCTTAGTGTGGTAACGTTTCCAACACCATCGGCCTGAGACACTGTAATGGTTTTGTTACCGTCTCCATCTGAGAAGTTTACTGTTTGTGAATAAGTACCGCTGGCACAGGTGATGCTGAAGTCGGCCTGAATACTTCCACTGAAAGTGATGCTTCTTCCAATTTCACAGTTACCAGTAATGGTGGCCTGTGTTTTGTGATAAGAGTTTACCGCCGGGGATGTGATAGTCAGTGGCGGTGGTGTCGAGTCAATGATGAAAGTTCCTGAAGTCACTGTTGCCGTATTACCGGCACGGTCCGTAAAGGTCACTCTAAACCGCGCACTTGCAGTTGTCACTGTAGGAACTGTCCAAGAACGAGTAAAGGCGGTGGCACTTAGGGAAGGGCCCGCAGTTGAAGGAGTCGTTCCAACGGTCGACCAAGTTGAACCATTAAAGGCCTCAACCGTAAAATTTAATGATGATGTGGTATAAGTTTCTGTGGCCGTCCAAGCAAGAGAATAAGTCGCTCCACCTTTTTGCGTCGGTGGAAGAGTTAAGCTCATGGTTGGAAGGACCGTATCATAATAGATCGTAAAGTCTCTTGAAGTGAGTGAAACGTTACCATAACTGTCTTTCGCCCAAACTTTTACCGTGTGAGCACCTTGAGTTGTTCCCATGGTGTAAGTAATGGCGTTGGCGGTAGTACTACAAGTCTGCCATCCGGCCGCACCAGCAGTTGGAGCAGCTCCTTCGTTAACAAAGAGTGACGGTGTATCAGTACAAGAAGTCGCGGTGAAAGTCACACCAGTGGCATTTGTATACTGAGGTGAAGTAAGAGTCAGAAGTGGAGCAGGTGCCGCTGTCTTATCGTTCACCGTAATAGTTACTGTGGCAGGAGTGAGCGCATTGGCGATGGTGTCATAGGCCACAAAAGTAAACGAGTCGGTGCCGTTGAAGTTAGCGTCTGAGATATAGTTACAAGTAAGATCAGTTCCGTAAACGCCAGTGGTGATACAGCCGGAAAGAGTTCCGTTCGCGGGGCCCGTTACAATTTTATAAGTCAGAGCACCACCATCAATATCAGTGGCCGGTGAAAGAGTAATGGCCAGGTTTGTATTATCGTTAGTGGTATAAGTCTGGTTGGCCGCCATGACCGGTGGATCGTTCACTGGAGTCACTGTGATGGTCACTGTCGCCGTATTAGAGTTGGCCGCACCGTCGTTCACGCGATAGGTGAAGGTATCAGTTCCATTAAAGTTTGCGTTCGGCGTATAAGTACAGGCACGGCTCGTTCCACCAGTACAAGTAATAGTTCCGTTTGTGGTATCGGTTAACTTCACGTAAGTAAGTGTGCTACCCTCAATGTCTGAACCCATGTTTAAGGTAATTGAGAGAGGAGTATCTTCTGGAGTCGAAACACTTTGAGTGGCGGCCACGGTTGGAGCATCGTTCACGGCCGCAATGTTAAAAGTCACTGTGGCGGTTGTGGTTGATTCTAAGAGTGAGTCATAGACCTTATAGGTGATAGTATCTGTACCAGTTGCGTTAGCGTTTGGTGTGTAATCACAAATTCTGTCGGTTGAATATGAACCTGTCACAATACAATTAGAAAGAGTCCCCTTAGTAGGTGCGGTAATCAGGATATAAGAAAGGGTCTGGGCCGGAACATCAATATCTGTACCCGCATTGATCGTGAATGAAGCAAGTGTGTCTTCAGTCACTGCCACAGATTGGTTAGCACCAGGAACTGGAGGATCGTTCACTGGATTTACTGTAATTGTCACGGTGGCCGTTGTTGAAGATAAGGCCCCGTCGCTCACGTTATAAGTAAATGTATCTGTTCCAGTGAAGTTGGCGTTTGGTGTGTAAGTACAAGCGCGACTAGTTCCACCAGTACAGGTAAGCGTCCCGTTGGCCGGGTTTGTGAGCTTCACATAGGTGAGGGTGCTGCCTTCAATGTCTGATCCAGCGTTAAGGGTGATATTCAGGGCCGTGTCTTCATTAGTTGAAACACTTTGAGTGGCGGCCAGAGTAGGAGCATCGTTCACCGGAGTAATGTTGATCGTGATTGTTGCAAGTCCAGTTGAATCCACCAGACCGTCATTCGCGCGATAAGTGAAAGTATCAGTGCCCGTTGCGTTTAAGTTTGGTGTATATGTACAGTTTCGAACTGTTCCATAAGCTGCATCCGTAATACAACCTGACAGAGTTCCCTTGGTTGGATTCGAGATGATTTTATAACCTAATGTTTGGGCCGGAACATCTACGTCTGTTGCAGTGTTGATAGTAAAGTTGACTGCGGTATCTTCATTGGTCGTAATTGTTTGATTCGCCCCAATCACTGGAGGGTCGTTATCTCCCGCCACTGTGATGGTCACTGTCGCAACAGTTGAGTCAAGAGAGCCGTCATTTACTTTATAGGTAAAAGTCGTATTCCCATCAAAGTTTAAGTCCGGAGTAAATGTACAAGCAGTGCTTGTGCCACCGGTACAAGTAAGAGTTCCGTTGGCCGGTGTGCTGACAATAGTATAGCTTAATGAACTTCCTTCAACATCCACTCCTGGATTGAGATTAAAGTTCAGAACAGTATCTTCTGGAGTCGAAACACTTTGAGTGGCCGCAAGTGTTGGAGCATCGTTTACCGGAGCGATATTGATCGTGATTGTTCCATTAGTCAGGGAGTCTGTGACTGAATCATAGACCTTATAAGTAAAGCTATCGGCCCCTGTGGCATTTAAGGTTGGAGTATAAGTACAAGAAAGATCCGTTCCATAACTTCCGGCCGTAATACAATTTGAAAGAGCACCCTTCGTTGGAGAGGTCACGATTTTGTAAGAAAGGGACTGGGCCGGAACATCAATATCTGAACCTGAATTAATAGTGAAATTCAGAACAGTATCTTCGTTAGTGGCCAAGGTCTGATTGGCACCCGGAACAGGAGGATCGTTTACTGGGTTTACCGTAATGGTAACAGTTTCCGGAGCTGATGAAAGAGAAGCATCACTTACTTTATAAGTGAAAGAATCAGGGCCATTGTAATTTAGGGCCGGAGTATAAGTACAAGAGGTGGTCGTTCCCACACAGGAAATGGTTCCGTGGGCCGGAGAATCAACCACACTGTAAGTAAGCGTATCGTTTTCAGTATCTGAACCGGCCTGAAGATTAAAAGTAAGGGCCGTGTCTTCATTGGTGCTGATATTTTGTGGTCCTGCCAGAGTGGGAGCATCATTCATCGCAAGAACGCTGATATTCACAGTTCCAATATTAGAATCAGCGGTACCGTCATTAGACTTAATGGTGAAAGAATCATTCCCCGCATAGTTGGCGTTGGGCGTATAAGTACAAACGTAATCTGAAGTCACTGTCTGACAACTAGAAATAGTTCCGTGAAGAGGTGCGCTTACTACTGAATAAGTAAGAAAGTCGCTATCAAAATCACTGATTGGACCAAAGTTAATTTGAACAGCATTGTCTTCAAGGGTCGTTTTGGTTTGAGTCGCTGTTACAACTGGAGGATTATTAGTTGATTGAACTGTAAGTGGAGTTGAGAATGAGTCATTGTTACAGGTAATCGTGGCGGTGGCGGTTCTGGTTCCCTTTAAAGCAGGCTTGGCCTTAAGACCAACTGTACAACCAGTGCTGCCAATGGTTTTACCATTACAATTATCATATGTGATTTCAAATTCTGAAGCGTTGGTTCCAACTAGAGTCACCGGGCCGCAAAGTTTGGTATTAACTGCGCCCGTGTTGGTGAACTCTAAAGTGAATTCATTACTAATAGACTTATTTAAGACTTGCCCGAAATCCACATTCAGAGGATCAGATCCGAGAATCGGTCTTTGAATTTCAAAGGCGGGAGACTCCACCACTGTCTGGTGGCCCAAAGTGTCCGTGTAGGTAATTTTTAACTTTGCCGCACTCGTATTAATATTAGGAATATGGAAATTGGTCGTAAACTCAGTTCCATCATGAGGTCCATTTGTGACTGGGACTGATGGAAGATTGGCCCAGGTTGAACCATCGAAAAACTGCACATTAAAGAACTGAGAGCTTGCTGAGTTTCTTTCTGTTAACTTCCATTTGAAATCTGTGTCCTCATCTGAAATGAATCCGAGCTGCATGTCTACAAATTCAATGGCAGGTGCGGTGGTATCAAGTTCCACTGTCAGTGTGCTTGGAACAGGAGAAACACGATCAGCGGCGTCCTTACTCCAAAGTTTGAGAGTGATGATACCATCACCAGGTGCTGCAAGAGTGTGATTCACCAATTGAACCGGGCCACTTTGACAAGTAAGGGTGAAGTCGCTGTCACTTGGAACTTCATCATTTTCTGTTAGGGCGAGGGTGCTGAACGTTTCACAAGCAGAATAAACGCCGTCAATGAGGGATCCAGTCGTCATATCCACAACAAGAGAACGAGTATCTGTAGGGTTGGTTGAAGCTGAATTCAGGGCCAGCATAGGAGAAAGTGTTGGGCGACCATCGGCCACTGAAACATTAAACTTTACTTCGTGATAAAGCATTGAACGATCAACTAGATCATCAGAAGAGTTTTTGGCCCCAATGATCAGTGTAATCTCTTGATTGGAGCGGCTGTTCGCGCTTGGAGTATAGGTCCAATTGGGTGACGTTGAAAAAACTTCGCCATCCACCTGCCATTCATAGGCGATGGTATAACCGGAACTCCAGTGGAAGGCCTTAACGTCGAAATTGGCCGGTGCCATTTCAGTCAGGCTTGAAACTAATGTGATGTCGTTAACATCAGGGGCCGCCTCGGTCAATTCATTGACCGCGCCACCTTGGAAAGTCGATTGGAAATCGGATTTTAACGAGTTCTCATTTATGATGATATCGTAGACACGTTGAAAATCATCGGCCGGAAGTGAGCGTTTAGCAATCTCTTCATAGAGACTTTGAATTGAGTCTCCGGTTGTGGTGGAAAGGGCCCCAGCAATTCTAGTATTCACAACTTTTGAAACCAGAGTTGTGGTTTGATCTAGGTTTTGATCTTTATAAAAGCTCGAGATAATTCTTTGATAGTTAATTTCACACCCTCGGGTCTCCAGCATATAACGATTAGGAGTTTTAAGGTCGAGCTTCAGATCAATCGGATCAAAATCAAAGAGAGTTGAATCACTTAAGTTTGATTCTTTAAGCGGTCTGTCTCTTAAAACAGACATATCTGTAAGATCCAGGAGGAGAACTCGAGGATTGGTACATGCATTAGCATAGGCCTCATCAATAAGAGCAAGAGGCGAGCGGTAAGCGATGATTCCCACCAGTGGAATCACTTTACCTTTTAGATATGGTGAAACAGTTTTTGGAATATCACCCGCTGTTTCAGTAGTGGTGTTGCCAGAATTCGAATTCGTATTCTTAGGGGCAGAAGGATAACCCACATTAGAAAAAGACATTCCAGGAAGACCAGTTCCGGCCGAAGTGTTACTCGTTGTTGTTTTACTTTCGCTTCGACTTCTTAGTGAAGAAGAAGGTGAAGAAGAAGTTGGGTAAGAAGGAGCTCTCGTTGATTCACTGATGGTGACTCCGCTTCTCATATCTTTAGCGGCGATTTCAGTATCATCTTTCTCTTCTTTATCTACGACCGTTCGATTGTTGCGTTCAATGGTTGGAGCGCTCGAACGAGGAAGTGCTTTCTTTGCTTTAATTTCTGCTTCACGTTTTCTAGCAGCGGGACTGCGATAGGTTTTGATGGTTTGGCCCGCAACTTTGAGTGAGTACTCGTACTCAACCTCATCGTTTGAAACGGAGATGGGTTTTGCGCGATTTAAAAATAAATATCCACCAGTGCCGATGATGGCAATTAAGGTGCCCGGTATAAGATATTGTTTCAACACGCTCATGATTAGTTAAATCGGTTTTTATTAGAAGAATCTTTAAATATGAGCGGCCTTAAAACAATTGGGAAAAAACTTCAGCATTTCAAGAGCTTATGTTTAGTTAAAGATTTACTTCGTTTTTTGGGCCTGAATTCCCAAAATCATCTTTAAAGCCGAATAGGAATAGGCCCTGCGAGCCTTTAGATAGTCATGTTCAAGCTTACCAAATTGGTCCGATCGGATATTTTGATGGGCAATTTTCTTATCTAAAATTTGTTTGGCCTCAGGGGACATGGCCGAATATTCAACCTTCATTTCTTTTTCTATTTCAACGCCATTTTGTAGGACCTTGAATTTTAAAATGAAACCTTGGTCTTTTAATTTTTGAAGTGTGCTCACATCAGTTTCATGTTTATTCACAAAACTAATAATTTCTTGATTGATCTCCTGACTGTCGGTCTGTTGATCCGCTGAGTGTATGCTGTTCGTTTCAACAATAATGTCTCCACGTGAGCTCTCTCTTGGAGTCGAGGCCACGGCCTGAGAAGTGTTTCTTCCTGCTGAAGAAGTACTGGCAACTGCACGACCAGCACTGACCCCGCCAGTTGATGATGTGTGAGATGGAGTGGAATCACTAAAGCGTGACCCATTATAGACTCCCTCCGTGCCACCTGTATTGTATGTTCCAGTTGTGCTACCGCGAGAGTAATCTCTAAGATCTTCTTCCGTTTCAGCAGTGGTTGCGACTGATGAGGTGGTAGGTGCTGATTTATTCTTCAGGGCCTCCTGGTATTGTTTTTCCAAGGCCTGATAACTTTCTTCCAGGGACTTAAGCTTCGAGCGATCGTTCTCTCGCATGAGGTTTATGATCTTTTCATTGTCTTGTGCGAGCTCATCTTTTAAGCGAAGAAGTTCTTTAACGTCTTCGTCCTGAGCATTAGAAAGGAGCTTATCAACGGTCTTCTCATTTTCTTTATCAGAAAGATAATCTTTGAGCTGACTGCGCATGGTTTTTGATTCACTCGTGGCAAGTGGAGTGGCCACCGCTAACGGTACAACACTTGAAGCAGAAGCGAAGGACTCTGGAATCCTTGGTGTTTCGCTCGGAGTAGAAACGGCCTCGGCGATATTTTTGGAAAAATGATTTATCTCGGGAGTGGCCCCGGGTTTTGTTTGCTGAGGAATCGTAAAGTTTTCCCGGCGAGAAATCTCGCTGGCAATTTCAGGGGCAGACTCACGCTTCTCTCTTGAGAAACTAGTCAGGGCCGAAACAATTTCGCTCACTTGTCCACGACCATTATTACCGTTAAGAGCACGATAGGCCCCGCTAAACCCGTTGTCCTGCTGAGAAATAGGATTGAGTTTACGGTTAAAGTAATCGGAGCGATTGAGCCAGTCATTAAAGCCGAAGGAGAGCTTATTAAAAATCCCTTTCGGTTGGGAATCTGGCATCTGACATAATAAAAGATCTTTCAATGGGAGATTTGACTTACCAATGATTTGAGTCATGAGTTTATTGATATCATCTCTCTTAACTCGTTTAACGTGATCTTCATCTGGAGTGCAGACCGCTTGGGCAAGATTCTGACGAAGCTTTTCACAGCGAGTAGAGAAGTGCTTATTCAAAAGTTTTGGATCATGTTCAAGCAGATCAATGAAATTCGTCCTCTTGTTGTCGTAAGAGTTTTGGCGTTTCACAAGGAGTTCATTAAATAAGTTTCGGTCAGTAAGGAGGGCCTTGAGTCCTGGGTGAGCACCTACGGCAATTTTATATGTATTTCGAATGAAGTCTGGATAGTCATCTGTGGTGTCGGTTTTAAGTGTTCCTTGAAGCCTTTTATAAAGAGGTTGATTTTTATTCTCACTAATTAATTGCTGCAGGAGATTCTGAACATCGGGAGAGTATTCTTCGTTCATGATTCTGCTTAAAGCATGGCCCGGGTTCAGACCTTCTTTTAGATTCGATTCGAATTGAGTTTTAAGTGTTGGATGATTTAAAACACCATTTAGAAGAGTGTTCATAAAACCAATCTCAGGGGCCTTTTTAGAAGCTCCATTTCGAATCATATCGTACTCTGTACGGGTGAACATTCTTTGAGGTCCAACGTCCATAGATTTTTTGTCGGGAGTGATGTTCAGGATGAACTCATCAATTCTTTTAATTTTTCCATCGAGAGTTGGATCACTCATATCATCACCAAAGGAACTTAAGAGGTCCTTGGTTCTTTTCTCATAGATCTCTTTAGGAACCTTATTGGCCGCGCATTCTGTTTCGATGACGGATTGAAAGGCCCGTGCATTATTACATTGAAGATTCGAGGCCTCTTCAGGAGAAGTGCCAAGGGCCTTTACCTTATTTGTAAGATAGTATCTAACGTCCTCCATATTTGAAGCATAGGAGTTTAGAAATTTTTTACCAACGGCATTGAAGATAAGACCGTTGATACGATTTCTTTCTTTTTGCATCTCCTGAGAGAAGACCCCTTGGCCCATGAACTTGTAGTCTTGTTTTACTTTTTGCTCAAGACATTTACAGTCACTTTCTCCATAGACAGGAGCAGAGGCCATAAGAACACTTCTTCCACCAATGATAGGATGATTGAGGATATCAGAGATTGATTCGAGTGACATAATCTGAGGGATGTTTGCCAAGTTACATTCATTGTACTTGCTCAAGAAGTCTTTGCTCTGACACTGATCGAGTTCTTTACTGCTGATGATCGTTTCTGTCGGGACATGCTCGCTCATGCTACCAGGGGCCACCTGGGTGTAGACTTTCTCTACGGCCATTTCTTCTTTACTGGTGTCCACCTTATCGAGCTTCGCCGTTTCGCTTTCACAATATTTTTTCGCCTCAATCGGATTATGGATACGAATGTTCGTATCCATACAGATGAAAGTCAGTGATGAGCCAGCGTACTTGGGAAAGTCCGCGGCCATATAAAAACACTGCTCATATTGATCATCTTTCTGCTGAGTTTTTAATGTCTCAATGACCTTGTCGCAGAAGGGATTAGTGAGGAAAGGAAGAGCATAGGTCGTATTCCAGACCATAAGACTCAATAATGTCATTCCAAGTATTTTCATACCATTCCTCGAGGTAACCTTTCGTCGGAAACGCAAGAATTCTTAAGGAATATTCCAGAAGGGAGTGTATTAACTTCCTTTTAACAATCTTTGAAAAGCTAGTGAATTTTTTAAAAGAGGTCCATAATAAGAGCATACTTTTTTGGCGAGGTTAAAATGGATTTTTACCAAGTTCCACCGAGTATCGGAAATCAATATTCTGAAGACCATGTTCTTCAGGCCATTCTAAAAAGACAGCTTCCAGAAAAAGTCTTCAAAGAAATCGAACCAGAATTAAAAAGGTTTGGTGAAAGAGTCATAACGGAACTGGAGCCTCTAGCTCAGGAAGCTGAGGCCAATCCTCCCGTGCATGTGCCCTACGATCCATGGGGAAAAAGAATTGATCATATTAAAGTCACGAAGGCCTGGGACCGCTTACATGAAATTGCGTCGGAAGAAGGAATCGTTGCCACTGGTTATGAAAGAAAAAATGGAGAGTACTCACGTCTCCATCAATTTGCAAAATTATATCTTTATCACCCTTCATCGGCGATTTACTCTTGTCCACTTGCCATGACTGATGGAGCGGCGAGAGTGATTGAGCTTTATGGCTCTCCGGAAATGAAGAAGAAGGCCTATGTTAATTTGCTTTCGCGAGATCCGAAAACTTTCTGGACGTCGGGCCAATGGATGACAGAGCGAACCGGTGGTTCTGATGTAAGTGGGACTTCGACTGTTGCTAAGAAAGTGGGAGATCATTACGAGCTTCATGGTGTGAAATGGTTTACTTCGGCAACCACCTCTCAGATGGCGATGACTCTTGCTCGCATTGAAGGTGAAGAGAAACTCAGTATGTTCTACGTTGAGCTAAGAAATGCTCAGGGTGAACTCCAGAACATTCGTATTAACCGTTTAAAAGATAAATTAGGCACGAAGGCACTTCCAACGGCCGAGTTGACTTTGGATGGAACACCAGCGCTCTTAGTGGGGGAGCCTGGTAAAGGTGTCAAAACTATTGCGACCTTATTTAATATTACACGTCTCTACAATGCCTGCTGTTCGGTAGGGTATATGCACCGAGGAATTTCTCTTTCGTTAGACTATGCCAAGAAGAGAAAGGCCTTTGGCAAAATGATTATTGATCATGGTTTACACTTAGAGACCATGGCCGATTTACAAGTTCGTTTTGAGGCCTGTCTGCAAATGACTTTCCATGCGGCGGTGCTGTTAGGAAAAGAAGAAATGGGCAAGACCACTGAGATTGAAAGTGGAACACTTCGTCTTCTTATTCCTTTGGTGAAGTTATTTACGGCCAAGGAAGGTGTGGCCATTTCCAGTGAAGTGATCGAGTCATTTGGTGGAGCAGGTTATGTTGAAGACACAGGTCTTCCACAACTTTTAAGAAATGCTCAGGTGCTTTCTATCTGGGAAGGAACAACCAATGTCCTCTCTCTTGATGCTCTTCGAGCGATAAAAAAAGAAAATGCAGCACCGGCCTTCTTAAAAGATATTGAACTTCGTCTTGGAAATGTGAAACATCCGGAGCTTCAAGGCATGAAAGAAAAAGTCATGAAGGCCTTGGGTCATATCCAAAAAGTGTTCGCCGACGCCTCCAAGCTCACTGAGGAAGATTTGAATACCAAGGCCCGTTCTCTGGCCATGGGACTTTCTCGCACCTATAACGCTTCACTGATGATAGAACACGCGGAGTGGGGACTTAAAAACAATGATCAGTCTGGGTTTGTTTCTGCCAAGAGATGGATGGAGCAAGAACTTGTTCATCTAGAGATTGCAGGAGAAGAGCGCAGAAAAGAATCTCAAACAATTCTAAGAACAGGGACAGTGCAGTAGCACTGCCCCTGATTTCAAATTAAGGAGCTGGTGAACCGGCCGTTGTTCCAGTCGTACCGCCTGTCGTTCCGCCAGTTGTACCACCTGTTGTTCCGCCAGTCGTGCCACCTGTAGTTCCGCCAGTCGTACCACCTGTAGTACCACCAGTTGTGCCACCTGTAGTGCCACCAGTTGTACCACCTGTAGTGCCACCAGTTGTACCACCTGTAGTTCCGCCAGTTGTGCCACCGGTAGTTCCACCAGTTGTACCACCTGTTGTTCCACCATCAGCAACACGCTCAATCACACCGCAGGCAATTGGGAATGAAGTATTGACCGGTAGATTATCAGCAGAGGCAACTGTTGAAGGAAGAGGGATAGCGCGTGGAACACCGTGTACGATGACCACTTTCCCTTCTAGATTTAGCTCTGAATCGGCCGGTAACTTCGTGATGATATCATCAGTCGTTGTATCAGGAAGTCTTAGGTCCGCTAACATCTGAGAGTATGAGGTCGTCTCATTATAGTTATAGCTTGAGCCTGATGGGAAGTTAGGGAATCCACCTGCTTGAGATGAAAGATCTGAATCAAGTGGAACTAGCACAGGGCCCGTAACCGCAAAGGCCTCAGGTGCATCAATGAATGTATCAGAGTTTGCATCGGCCGCGGCCGTCGGACATGCTGAACCGGTAGTGATGAATTGATAGTGAGTGCCGGCCGGCGCACCATTCATATCAATTGTTGCAGAAAGTTCATCACCCGCGATAGTGAAATCAGCGGTACCAGCGATTGTTCCCGCAATCGTTGCGTTTACGGGAGTAAGCACGGCACGATAACTTCCTTCCTGTTGCTGCTGTTGCTGTTGTTGTGAATCTGAGCTGCTATCGTCATCATCACTTCCGCAAGCGGCAACGAAAGTAAGCATACAGGTACCTAGTACTAGAGGCGTGATTTTTTCCAGCTTGGATTTTCTTTTCATGGAGAACTCCTTTTCATTAAAAATGTGCTCCGGCACAAATTGACGGATCAATAAAAAGCAAGTTCAAGGCCAAGCATAAGTGTCTGGAAATTTGTATAATGCAATTTATCGGTTATATCTGCGACTGTGGCAGAGCAGGCCATCATTAGAGGGAAAAATTGGATAATGGAGTGGAGAGAAAAAGTCGGGCTGCAAGGTGTTTCTTGCGGCCCGAAGAGGTGAAATTATTTTTCTAAGGCGTACTTACTAAGAATCAATTCTGATTCTGTACCATCTGGTAATAGAAGCTTGTAACCAATGATGGATTGTCCATCTCGCTCCGGAAGACCTTTGATCTTTGCGGGGATAGTATAGAGAGTCAATTTATCAATAGAAGGCACTCCTAAAACGGCCACTAGTAATTTACGCTTTAATTCAACTTCAATCGCCTTACCATTAAACTGCTCACCATTAAAAACAAGGTCCACGTCATTCTCTGAAACATTCTTCACCTTGTAGGCCATAGTCAGCTGGCCTTTGTTATCAATCAGCTGTGAGAAGTTTTCAAGTTTTGCTTTAAAATCTTTTTCTAAAGACATGGTCTGAGTTGCCATTAGAGCAAGTTTAGAAACCTCTTTGATCTCGTTAGAGTCTTTAATGAGTTTTCCATCGAGCGTATAAAAACCAAGTTTATTTCCACGTTCAGCATCCAGGGCGATCCAGTATGGAGTTGTCAGTTTGTCGTTTTCTTCGGCCGCCAGAATGGCCACTTGTTTGTCCGAGATTTTTTCTATTTTAAGCAGACTAAAACTCGTTTCATGAACTCTTGGAACTCCATAGGTCTTTGCCACTTTTTCCGGCAAAGTCTCTTTCACATTAAAGCCAATGTAGGCCTTAGAAGGAGAAGATTTTTTCAAGAAATTTGTATTGTCGATTTTAATCGCCTTACCCGCAAGGGCATATTCCCATTTCGCTTGTGCAAGTGCCATCGAACTTGAGTCAAGGACTGTCGCTGCTCGAGCAAGCATTCTCTCCTTAAAGTCGTGAACGGCGTGATAAGGATTTTTATTCAAGTCAAGAACTGCATCAATCACAAGACGATCGAATTCTTCTTTGTCTTGAGTCAGCTTTCTGGTTTCCCATAAAGCATAAGAGACGCGTTCTCCTAGTTCATGGACCTCGAGAAGAGGCTCATAAACTTTTGGCTTTTTATTACTGGCCACCATGCTTGAAGCATCACGAATGGCCTTACCTTGCAGCATCACCATACCGATTTTTGGATTATCCAAGAAGACATGGGCGATATAGTCAGCAAATCCTTCGTTAAGACCAGTGATTTCGTCGTTCACAGCATTTGGATATAAATGTTGGAACAAGTAGTGAGAGGCCTCGTGGGCGATAACCGAGGGGTCGAAACCGCTTCGGTTGATTTTCCCTGCCATGAGCTTAAATAAAAGGTTCTTATTGGCCGGCAAGAATGAAAGCGTTGTGTCCCCGGGCATAAAGAAAGCATTGTTTGTGAGCTTTCTGCCATCATCTTGCATATCTCTGTTTGTCATAACACGAAGATATTTATCCAGTCGGAAGTTCAACTTAGATTCAACAAAGTTAAAATAACGATTTAGCCAGAAGTAAACGTTTGCTTGTTCAACTGCGTTCCAGTCATCTTTATTGGAGATTTCCCCGTTCTTGAGCTTGATGGAATCTTTGTTATTACAGTCCTGATAACAAACGACGAACAAGTTTTCTTGTAGGAAGTTTTTAGGAAAGGTCTTTGAGTAGGAATCAGTTGGGTTACTGACAGATTCTAGGCCCATAAGGGCGGCGGGAACCTGATCGGCCTTGGCCTTGACCCAAACTTGTGCTTGTTCGGCCTCAGCGTACTTGCTCACGACCGGAAGGTCGAGGGCCGAAGCAGCCTGGGAAAGAGTAATAAGAACTACTAGGGGTAATAATTTTTTTGTCTTTTTCATAGTCCGGATTATTCACCCGATCTTGAGTTTTCGTTAGTATGGTTGAACTTCTTTCAATAAGGTGTCAAAAGTTTAGACACTGGAAAATTTCACATGTTTTGGCCTTTTTAAATCATTGCTTAACAAACTTTTGCCATAATTCAGACCATGGAAAAACAAACAGCAAGACGTCCTCTAAAGAGTCGTCAAACCGCATGGGCAAAAGCTCTTTCTAGAATGATCGCTCAAGCGGGCATTTCACCTAACATGATCTCTTTTATGAGTATGGTGTTCGCCGCACTTTCTCTTGGTTCGGCACTCTTAGGGCATCCGATATTTGCCGCTCTTTTCATTCAGATGAGGCTCATTTGTAACCTTATGGATGGAATGGTGGCGGTGGAGTTCGGAAAAAAATCCAAGACCGGTGATCTGTGGAATGATGTGCCTGACCGCTTTGCGGACGTGGCCATTATTTTAGGAGCAGGGTACTTGTCTCAGCAGTATCCATTCGCGGTGGAACTTGCATGGGCCAATGGAACCCTTGCTGTTATGACCGCCTATCTTCGGGTCCTTGGTGCTTCCCTGGCCTCTCCTCATTATTACATTGGACCTATGGCCAAACCACATCGTATGGCCATCCTTACCGCCGCTTTTATCGGAGAAGCGATTTATCCTGGAGGAACTCTTCTCTACGGCGCTCTGATTATTATGTTAGTGGGGCAAGTGATTACCTGTGTTCGCCGTTTAAACCGCATCGCTGTTGATTTGGAAAACAAATGAATTTAGATAACCTTTTGTCCTTTGCTGAGTTTTTAACACCACCAGTGAATATGGTTCTGGGTGGTATCTTTGCGGTCTTGATTGTAGTGACTCTGGCCTTTTACTTGGCAAGAGCGATGAAAGGTCCAACCAAGCTGATTAAAGAATTAATTGAAAGAACTTTATCGTGGTGGATGATCCTGGTTGGATTCACCGTGACGATTTTCTTCTCTCGTTTTTTTGCGACCATTGCCCTTGGCTTTCTTGCCTTCGTGGCCTTCAGGGAGCTTACCAGCCGTTTGAATCTTCGCATGTCTGACCGCAGAACCCTTTTGTGGTGTTATCTCGCGATCCCTTTTCAATTCTTTACTGCTTACATTGAGTGGTATGGAATGTTCATTATCTTTATTCCAGTGATTATGTTTGTGGGTCTTGCCATGAGAAGTGTTGCTCATGGAGACGTCAAAGGAATTACCGCCTCCCTTGGGATCATTCACTGGTCGGCGATGCTGACAATTTTCTCGCTCTCGCATCTGGCCTATATGCTTTCACTTCCTGAGAAGACAGGCTATACCGCCGGCAATGGCGGGATGATCTTGTGGCTGGTCCTCATCACTGAATGTAACGACATCTTTCAGTTTACTTGGGGAAAACTCTTCGGAAAACATAAAATTCTTCCTAGTGTGAGTCCGAATAAAACCGTTGAAGGATTTCTGGGTGGAGTGATCTCCACAGTTGCCCTGGGATATGCTCTTTCTTTTCTATTACCAATTGATTCAATGAAGGCCGCGATTCTTTCTCTTATTCTTGCATTCGCTGGATTCATGGGAGATGTCACTGTCTCTGCGATTAAGCGCGATCTTGGAATTAAAGACATGGGATCTACCATACCCGGTCATGGAGGCATTATGGATCGAATTGATTCATTGGCCTTTAACGCATTAATTTGTTTCCACTTAATTAGATACTGGAGTTATCTATGAGAATTTTTGCACGATTTGTTCTTTATCGTCTGATTCTTAGACCCTTTCTTTCGCTTATCATTGGAGTGAAATTTCCCAAAGCTTCTTCATTCCCTGAAGGACAATTTATTCTGGTTTCCAATCATAATTCCCATCTTGATACGGTTTCCCTTTTGTGCTCACTTCCCGTGAATCGTTTGGGAGATGTTCATCCGGCGGCGGCGGCCGATTACTTTGCCCGTAACAAGGTCATGGCCACGCTATGTGAGTTCTTTTTGAATACGGTATTTGTCAGAAGAAAAGGCGAGGGTGGACAAATTTTAAAACCACTTGATGAACTTGATATGCATGTGAAGGCAGGGAAATCACTCATTCTTTTTCCCGAGGGGACGAGAGGGCTTCCAGAGCAAATCACAGACTTTAAGTGCGGGGCCGCTGTTCTTTTACAAAGAAATCCCCATGTGAAGCTTGTTCCGGTCTTTATGATTGGAATGGGTAAAGCAATGCCCAAAGGGGGACTTCCTATTCCCTCGGAATGTGAGATCAGAATCGGCAAGTCATCCATTGATGAGACGACCCGAAATCGTCCTGTGATGGAACTCACCGCATTTATTCAAGATGAAGTATTACGTTTGAAGGAAATATGAGTAATCAAACCTGGCCCATCATTTTAAATTTTATTGCTTCATTATTAGGTGCCGTCGGGCAGTGGTTGTATAAACTCGGAGCGAAGGACCTTAAAGAAGTTCCCATCTATAAGAATCTTCCCTTCTTGGGTGGAATGTTTTCCTTTGTCATTGTCATGGGTTTGTTTATGGTCGCTTTCCGCCTTGGTGGAAGAATCTCGGTGACCTTTCCAGTTTACGCTTTGACTTTCGTCTGGGGAACTATGATTGGTGTGTTTGTTGATAAAGAACCATTCAATTCCATTCAGGCCCTTGGTGTGGGCCTGGTCTTTGTCGGAGTCGCGATTGTAGGTGGAATGGCCACCCGTTAGATATGTCCCGTCTCGGTTGGTTCAACCTCATTATCATCTTCCCCGTAGTTTCCACCGGTGGTGGTGGTAGTAGAAGAGGAAGCGAAGTCTGCTCCATCATCTGACCCACTTGATCCTCCGATGGTCTCTCCACCGGGGTATCGGATTCCCGTTTGATCATTATCAATCCTACCCGGAACAGAAGTGAGCTTTTGAATCACTCCGCAAGCGACAGGGATGGCCTGAAAATTTGTCAGCCTTCCACGAGGAGCGACCGTCTCAGGAAGCGGGATGTCCTTTGATACTCCAGTGATGATCACTACATTGCCTGTGAGTTGAAGTGTCTCAGTGGGAGCAAGTTTGGCGAAATCGTCTTGAAGATTAATGTCCTCATCTTTTAAATCACTCATGAGTTTTTCAAAATTCGCCACTTGTGAATAAAAATAATATCCATATTCATCGGCCACAGGAAAAGTTCCCCATCCCATGCGTTGAGAGTTTAGATCTTCATCCAATGGCACAATGATTTCTTTATAAACTTCAGCGCCTTCAACCGCATCAATATACCCGTCACGATTGAGATCATCTTCTATCGTTGGACATCTTTTTCCCACGTGAATGTTCTGCACATGGAGAATGGAAGAAGGTCCCGCAGAAAAACGTACATCCGCAATAAACTCATTTCTCTCTCTCACGATCGTGAGCGAGCCATTAAGATCTTTTGCGAGAGTCGGATTCACTGGTTTTAGAAGGGCCTGATAGGTCCCCATCATTTCGCTCTCCAGGGGATTGGGAGTAGGAAGCTGCTCTGCTTGGTTAGAATCACTTCCTCCACCGCCGCCGGTACAAGAGATGAGTGAAGACAGAAGAAGTAAGTGAGAAATTGCTTTACGATTCATGGCCCCTCCTAGAGAGTAATGTCCATGGCCTCAGAAAAGGCCTGTTTAACTTCTGGTTCTATCCAAGAGCTTTTTTCAATTCCGGTCAAATCTCTTTGCTCAAGATCAACCGGTTGGTAGTAGTACATGCTGGACTTCATCACAAAACAGGTCGCACTTTCGGGAAAATTGGCGTGATCGGAATACTTTTCCACCACAGGACAATCTGCATAATCTCGCATGAAAATGTCCGTCCAAGTTTTAAGCTTAATTGGCCCACGAGCGTATTTCACATCC
Organism: Peredibacter sp. HCB2-198; assembly: GCF_045999315.1. Taxonomy (GTDB): domain Bacteria; phylum Bdellovibrionota; class Bacteriovoracia; order Bacteriovoracales; family Bacteriovoracaceae; genus Peredibacter. The sequence goes on from NZ_CP174607.1 coordinate 2,572,043, forward strand.
ATGATTCGCTCTTTCACGTCACCGTTGATATTGACGTGGACCATCGGCGAAACGTGAAACCACCACTGAAATTTATATTTACGAATGTATTTACGGGTAAAAAATAACCAGGCCTTGGACGAATAAAGCTGATGCTTAATTCTCCAGTCATAGGCCCACACGTGAGCACGATTGAAGCACTGTGATTCTTTTGGATTGGTGCGTGCTTCATAGAAGAAGACGCGGGCCTGATCCATCGACTTTAAATATGAGGGTTGATAAGGAGCGTCTGCAAATGGCAGCATCTTAACTTCTGAAGTCGTAGTGGGTGCCGGAATTTCTTCCAGTGTCAGAATTTCTCTTTTTTCGTTCAGTGTAATAAGGAACCAGGTCTTTTTCTTGATGGCCTCTCGCACCTGAAGGAGAATATTCTTGTCCCAGGTCTTAAATCTCACCACGTCACCACTGGTAAGAAAAATCAGGGGCTCTTCATTACCTTGAACGCCCATATCTATATCATGTATCTGGGTTGATAGTTGAGTATTGGCCATGATGGGAAACGAGATGATGAGGAGAAGCAGAAACAGAAAGCGCATAAAACCTCCCATGGTTATGCGAAAAATCAGGAGCAATATTGTCTGAAAAAGAGCGGCCCTGTCATCTAAAGCCTAACCAAAGCTCACACAGTTACTGCACCTGCATTAGGTACAACGCTCATAAACATAGTAATAAAGTTAGAGCAGAGAGAAGGACCGGACCTGCTTAACTTTAGTGGAATTCAACACTTCATTTCATGACTGAATTTCATTTTTTCTGTACGGGCCAAGCGACATTGGTTCATCATGCTTGGATGGCAAGGAGGACGCTATGTTAGAAAATTATCAATACCAGGATATGAATCATCATCCTTCCTTCAAAGAACTCCAGTCGGAGCTGTTTCCACAAAGACGCAAAAAAATCATGGTGATTGATGATGATCAGGATTTTAGACTCTCTGTGTGTGAACTTCTGGTTGATGAAGGATTCAGTGTTACAACCGCAAAAGATGGTGAGACAGGTCTAAATAGTCTGATCCACCAGCCAGATTTACCTGACTTGATCTTGGTGGATTTGATGATGCCTGTGAAAAGTGGTTTGGAATTCCGACGCGAGCAACTTCAGCTCGATGAGATATCCGATATTCCTGTCATGTTCATGACAGGCCACGGTTACGTTGATGGAGAAAGGTGTCTCCTGAAGCCATTTGATGAGAGAGAATTTATTGCTGAGATTAAAAGAAGTATCGTATAAAAAGACAGGCCACTCATTCGAGTGGCCTTCTTCAATGTTTATATTTGTGAGAAACGTTTAATGGCCTGGACTGAAATCTTGACGGTGAAACTTCCAAGCACGACCTTCATAAAGTTTGGATAATCTCATAAAAAACGTTCCTCCTTTATCCAAGTTGAATGTCCGGGATGTGCTGATTATAAGTGGAAAACGTCTCTGAGAAATTTCTTACGAACTTTCTCGTATTTATCCTGCCACCACTGACCATAAAAAACCTCACTTAGCTCATTTTGCGTACAATTCTTGGCAAGAGACCAAAAGATGCGCCTAGGGAATGTTTCAAATTGCCCCTTTTCTTCATAATTACAAGGATTTCGTTTCGGCAGGGGCTTTGCACTCTTAGAGGAGGATTAACTTTCTCAAGGAGGAGATATGGGCCGCACTCAGTCTGGCAAAGATCAACGCGAGTTTTCACGTTCACAAGACTCAGATTATTTTGACGGGCCACGTTTCGATACAGACGGCTCATTTACTCACTCAAATTTTAGCTTCGATGAAAGGGGCCATGAGAAACGAGGAAGATTCTCGGGCCTCAATCGGTTTGGCGAACAACGGGTCCATCACGATTCCTACCAGGATGATCAGTTTCGGAATGATTACGATCCGACCTATGAAGATGAATACGGCATGAGACATCCCTATGAACACGGCGGAAGACGTAACCGATGGTCGGACGATATTCGATCAGAGGCCTCACGTGAAAACCATTACGGCAAAGGACCTAAAGGATATCAGCGTTCTGATGGACGTATCTTCGAAGACGCCTGTGAGATTCTCCTGGACAATCCTGAGGTCGATGCCAGTGAAATTGAAGTTAAAGTTAAAGACCAAGTGATCACGTTGGAAGGTGAAGTGATCAGTCGACATGATAAGCGATTAGCGGAGGAGTTGATCGAAGATATTACCGGTGTTGTGGATGTACAGAATCGCCTGAAGGTGAAGCAACAAACAGAGGGCTGGATTCCAGGACTATGAAGAGAGGTCATTATGGACAAGGAAAAACAAGATAAAAAACGCAATCTGCGTTTAGTTGAAAAATTTGATAGTGATGACTATTCCCGTTTTTCGGCCCCTGATTATTTAGAAAGTCATCTTGAAGACAATGTTCACTATTTGAATTCAGATGCAGAACGATTAGAAAATTCCGGTCTTAGTGGCGAGACGGAAGAGACCGGGTCTCATCCGAATTTTTCCGGTATAGGACCCAAGGGCTACAAGCGTTCAGATGAAAAAATTTACGAAGATGTTTGTGAGGCCCTTATGAGGCATCGGGCGATTGATGCCAGCAACATCATTGTGAAAGTTTCTTCAGGGACTGTGAATCTCTCAGGGAAGATTGAAAACAGAGGAATTAAAAAGCTGGCCGAATCCATTATAGAGAATATTCCTGGGGTCAAAGATGTGACGAATGAACTGGCAGTGATTCGCGGAGATCTAAGAATGGGGGGCCCTGAAGGCGTCACAAAAAAAGACCTTGGTATTACTTAAGGAGCAAGTATGAAACGGAAAATTAATGATGGGGATCTTACAGGGATAAAAATGGATCGTTTGAGACATTCCCGGTTTGATATTGATCAGGGGCCCAGAAGAGAAGAAGGATATTATCGTACGGGCCGCAATTCTTTAAGCGGACCTTATAATGAAAATAGAGGTCGTCGTTCTGCGGAAGGCGTGTCCAATGATTGGGAAAGCAGTCCTTTTGAAGATGGTGAAATGAGTTCCTGGAACCGTCGTACAGGCTGGGACCGCTATTATGATCGAAGTTATGACCGAGGTTATCGCAGTCATGGTGGAAGTCTGATTGGCCATGATCAAGGACATCGCGGGAAAGGACCGAAAGGCTATCGCAGAAATGATGAAAGCATCTATCAGGACGTTTGCGATATGCTGGCCAGAAGTCCCGATGTGGACGCTGAAGACATAGAAGTCACCGTCAAAGATGGGTGTGTTTTTCTCAATGGTTCAGTTCATGACCGTCAGATGAAAAAAATGGCCGAGTATGAGATTGAAAATATTTCAGGAGTTCGTGATGTTCAGAATCTTCTGAATCTGGGAAATGAAGAGCGCGAGTTACACTAAACGAAGGCGGGTCTGCCCGCCTTTCTTATTGATCCAATTCCAATTCATCTTCGTCAATGACCTTACGATCAATTTGAATTTCATCGTCAGTGGTTGTTTCTGATGGAAGGCTTTGTCGTTCAATAACATCGTCCCGTCTAATTTCTTCTTCTCGTTGAATATCTGTATCATCTGCCTTTCTGGTTTCATCTGCACGGTTACAGCTTGAAACTCCGGCAAGAGTCAACAAAGTGAGAAGGGCCATGATAGATTTCATAACTTTCTCCTTGGTTAATTTAATGAGAACTCTCATGGAGACAATAAGGTACTTAATATCGACCAAAACTCATTTGACGATTTTTGTCATTGGTATTGGTTTTGCTCTTTTACCCTTGGGCCATTAGCAAAGGAAAATTTATGGCAAATACCAATTATTCTCGAGACCGTGACACTCAGGAAAATTTAAATACTGACGGTAAATATGACAATACAGGAGAGTCTGAATTTTCCCGTGACAGTAGTGTTCCTTTTGATCAGGACGAGGTCCTGACTGAACGACATTATAATTTTAATTCTCCTCTGATTCGAGGAAGAGAGATCATGAGATCCCGTGCGAATGCGCCTGCATTTCGTGAACGCCCTGATTATCGTGGTAGAGGGCCTCGAGGTTATCGCCGTTCAGATGAGATCATTAGAGAAGACGTAAGCGAAGCTCTCTATCGGAATAGTGAAGTGGACGCCTCTGATATTGAAGTTTTTGTTGCGGATGGACGGGTCACTCTAAAAGGGACAGTCAAAGATCGTCGTCAGAAAAAAATGGCAGAATCCGCCATTGAAGATCTGACCGGAGTTGATGATGTCTATAATGAATTGCGGCTAGAGGTAGCTGATTCTTCTCCGCCCAGAAAGTCCAAGGGACTTGTTGAGGACAATATTACAGGAATGAATTAAGGTCCCAAATTGCCACGTCACGAAGAGGAAATAACTGTTTAGAGTGGATTATTAAAGGCCCCGAGTTTGCACTTTTTGGCCTGGATGAAATTCATCGTCTGGCCATTGGTGGTAGTCGCTCTCGCGATCTCTAGCTCCTGCGGTCATAACGAGTTTCCGCAGTATAAAGAGAAAGAAGTCATTACGCTTGAGAAAGAGCAGGGAAACTATCGGGCAGAATTTAAAGTCCTTAACAAAAAATGGGCCGGCAAGGTCCGCGGCTATTCTATTTTATGGTTACGCGGCAACCAGTTTTATACTCGCGTAAGTATCACCACCCGCATGCCTTATGTTCAGCATCTTCAATACATTCATATGGGAACAAAATGTCCGGATCGCACGAGTGACATCAATCAAGATGGGATCATTGATTTTAATGAGGTCCAGGTATCCTCAGGAAGAATTCTAGTTCCTCTCGATGGAGATCTGGCCACTCAGGCCGGAGGCACAGATGGATTCCCTCGCGCTGATGAAGAAGGGGCCTATGTTTATTATAGGGCCGCTTCCTTTCGAGAATTGATGATGGATCTGAGAGGAATACCCAATCATCAGTATGGCAAGATTCCTGAAGGAGGCGAAATTAAATTACAAGAACGAGTCATCGTTATTTATGGAACTTCCGATAGCATGACAGTTCCCATTGCTTGCGGCGAAATCTTTGAAGACTATGATGCGGAAGAGTAATTAGAAATCGCTCTCTGGTGATACATCATCCATGTTCCAATCTGTATGCTCATCATCTGGCTGCAGGACATCTTCCTGCCGCTCCAAATCGGCCTTTTCCATCTCTGTTTCGTTTAAAGGCATAGAATATTCGGAAGGGGTTCCTTCCTCGTCCAAGAGTGCTTCTTCATTGATATAGGCCATTTCCTGGGCGAATGAGCATGAGATAAAAGACGCCAGGGCAGCAATTAAAATGAATACTTTGAACATCGGCTTCATGTCGATCTCCTGTTTATTTAAGGGACAGCATAAGGGTCTGCGATTCATCATTGGTAGAGAGTACGCACAAGGAAATGACAACATTCTGAGTCACTTTGTGAGAGGGAAGACCGCTCTTTCAGGAGGTTATATTCAGAGAGTAAATTGCGATAAAATGAAGTCATGAAGAATAATGAGCAGTTTGATGTCTTGTCTACGAAATCTGAAAAGGCCGGGATTGCTGGATTGCTAGAGTCTCAGCTCAGGCGATTTCGCACCTTGGGTTTCGTCCTGTTGCTTTCACCCATTGCATTGATCTATGTGCTTTGCATGGGTCTGGCCTTCTCACCTGGAGTCATGCTTTTTCAATGGGTGCAAGAGACAACTTCTCACTCTCACATCGTCATAAAAGGAATTTCACTGGGGCTATCTATGGCCCTGGGCTGGGTGATGTATGGTCTTTCGATTATTTTCATCGTGCCGACCATGAATAAACTTCTTCCGTTGAAACTCGCTCCTCATCGCGCAAGTTGGTACAGTCTGAGTGTCGTCCCTTGGTACTATCACAACGCTCTTACTTATTTAGTGAGATATACTTTCCTGGATTTTATTACACCGACTCCTTTAAATATTCTCTTCTTTAAAATGATGGGCATGAAGATTGGTAAGGGAAGCATGATTAATACTTCCAATATTTCTGATCCGTGTTTAATTGAAATCGGTGATTATGTGACCATCGGTGGCTCGGCCACCATGATGGCCCACTATGGGATGAAAGGAATTCTGATCATTGATAAATTGGTGATCAAAGACAAGGCCACCATCGGGCTTAAGGCCTCACTGTTTGGAGACGTCATCGTTGGGAGTGGCGCCACAGTCAGGCCCAATGATGTATTGCTACCTAAGACCCGCGTTCCTGATCGAGAACAAGAGGCCGCTTAGTGAGTAAGAGGTGAGTCTTCAAGTCCTTGTGAAGGAAAGATGTCCTCGCGCTCTTCCGTTCTTTCGCCCACCAGACGGATCCATTCTTCAAAGGCCGCAAAATACTGAAGCAGTAGTTCCTTGGTCTTTTCATTTGTCAATCTGTCCTGATCATCAAAAGCATGAGAGGCATTGAAGTACATTTCAGGTTGCCCGAGTACACTCATATTGAGATAGGCCATCACTTGACGAAGGTGGTGTTGGGCCCCAAATGTACCGATGGCGCCTGGAGAGGCACCAAGAAGTGCCGTTGGTTTACGGTTCCATAAATTTTGTCCATAAGGTCTTGAGCCCCAATCAATGGCGTTTTTCAGAACACCTGGAAATGAGCGATTGTATTCAGGAGTGATAAAAAGAACTGCTTGGGCCTCGCGGATTCGATCTTTAAATTCACTCACAATATCTGGTGGGTCCATTTCCAAATCTTGGGAGAAGAAGGGAAGTTTCGAAATATCAAAAGTCTCAAACTCAAAATGAGGGATTGAGAGTTCTTGAATCGAACGAAAATATTTTTTGTTCAATGAGTTTCGGCTGATGCCGCCCACCAGAGTAAGAGTCCTAAAGATCATAAAATCCTCCTCGGTTTTGCCCTCACAGTTGAACATGACTAGAGAGAGCTGAAAACTAAAAGAGAGCTTAAAGTCAAAACACGGAATAAGTCGGTTATGTGGACATTTTACCTCTGGAAAAGGGCCATCTTGATTCATTTTCGCCATGGGCCTGGTACCCATCTTGCAATTAGTCTTAGGCAGGCTTTAACGGAGGAAGGGTTATGGATATTTATGAAGCTTTGAAAAAGGACCATGATGAATTGAAGATAGTTCTTGAGGAGCTTATTTCACTTCGGGCCGATGATGATTATCGTTATGTTCTCATTGAAGAAATCAGAAATGTGCTTGTCCCTCACTCAAGAGCTGAGGAGTCTATTTTCTATAATACATTAAGAGCAGTGAATGCAGATAAGAAAGTCGTCTTTCATGGCTTTCAGGAACATCTGGAAACTGAAACATTACTGCGGACCCTACAGGTGATGGATCGAATGAATCTCGATTGGAAGGCCACTGCCAAAAAACTTCAAGAGTCATTTCTTCATCACATCGAAGATGAAGAGAACGAGATTTTTGCAGAAGCAAAGAAGGCCTTCACCGAAGAAGAGGCGATAGGTATGGCCGAAGCTTTCTTGCAGTTAAAGCCCAAAATCGAGAAAGAAGGATTTGTGAAGAACACAGTGGACATGGTAGTCAATTTGTTGCCTCCACGACTGGCCGACAAACTTCGAAATATCAGGGAGAACCGGGCCGCCTAGAGACTTCTCATTATTAAAAAGCACTTTCACCAGCGAAAGTAGAGCAGAGATACTTTTCAAGGAACAATTTATTCTTCTATACTTTTAGAATGAATAAATTACTTACTCTTGGATTTCTCCTGATTCTTTCTCAAAATCTTAAAGCTTCTGACATCTGCTCTCGAAGCTCGCAGGATTTAAGGATTTTTCTGGATCAAACCCACTCCAGAATATCTTTTAAGAATGATGGGGGATTGTTTAATCAGGGAGTTTGTTGGTGGCACAATCGAATGCAGCGCTCATCTGCGTACCTCGTTAGCTATAGACCTCAATTACCACCCCCAACTCGTCCCGAGTTGTTAAAGATTTTGCTTTCGCTCCGTAATATGGACTCAGTGGTTGTGATTCCTGGTTATGAGGATTTTTTAACGTTTTCTCATGATTACAAAAAAGAGATTCAGGAAGTGTTGGATGGATGGCAAAAGTTTGATGGCTTTTTCAATTTCCAATGGATCCGAGGGATTTCCGGACAATCTGCGCTTCCAGCGGGAGACATGCTTGCGCGCATGAGAGATGTATATACTTTTTATAAGTATACGCCGGCACCTATGTGGATCATGGCCCAGATCAAAGGGCTGACTTCTCACTCGTTTCTAGTTCTTCGCATGCAAGAAATTGCGAATGGCTATGAAATGGAATTGATCGACAGCAACCATCCTCAGGACACGAGAAAACTCGCTTATTATGAAGGGGACACTTTTCTTAGAGTGGAAGGGGAAGACTATACTTTTGTACCCTATGTGGGATTTCAAAACGATTACAAAAAGATTGCAAAGGCCCTTCAGCTCCGCTGCGGAGAGAAGTCTCTTCAGCTTGATCTAAGTAATCTCCAAGAGGGCCAGATCGAGTTGTAGCTATTTACAGTACTGGGAGACCACGTTTAAAACCACGTCGATATCAATGGGCTTCTTCAAAAATCCAATTGAGCCTTCCGTGTTCGTTTTATCGGCCACCGCGGAAACAATTAAAACAGGAATTGGAGCAAGAAGAGTATCGGACATGATAGTGTCCAAAAACTGGCGACCATTCATGATGGGCATCATCATGTCGAGTAGTACCAAACAAGGTTTGGCCATGGAACCTAGGGCGTCCAGTGCTTCTTTACCATTGGTCGCGGCCTTGGTGGTATAACCTTCGGATTCGAGAAGATCTATCATCACATTACGAATATCATCATCGTCTTCTACGATTAGGATTGTCTTACATTTACCCGGTATGGCCATGTGTAATCTCCTCGGGCATAGCTTAGCAATTCTTCATTCGCAAAGTGATGGGACACTGTGCTCAGGAACTTTGCCACTCACGATTAGAAAAATTGCCTCATTCGATCAAGGTTTGCACACTGAGCTGGCACTTCTATCAATGACTTAACTTTGGCAAAGCATTTGCTCTAAGGGCAAAGTTCATTTTTTCTAAGGAGTGAGTCATGAAATTTAAATCATCGGTCCCATTTATTCTTGCTGCTTCGCTTTTCGTCCTTGCGGCCTGTGACGGTGGAAGCAGTGGAAGTGGAAGTTCAAAACAAAATGAATCGGCAGAGCTTCAGGAAGATAATGACCAAGGTATTTACAGGGCAGTACTGTCCCCTGTGAACACAAAAATAGTCCCTAATACAACCGGAACAATTGAAGTACGTATTGATGGTGATGAAGTGGTGGTTGAATCGACCGTTGCTGGCGCGCCGTCAGGAGTAAAGCATCTCCAAAATATTATGACTGCCAGCGAATGTCCAACTGACGCCAGTGATGCCAACGGCGATGGTGTGGTGGATATCATGGAAGGTTCGGCGAGCTTTGGGAAAATCCTCATCCCACTTGATAGCAATATCAGTGATCAGTTACTAGGAAATGATTTTGGCCCGATTGCCAATGGAGCAGGGGCCTATGTGTATCGCAAGAGTACTTCATTTGCGCAGCTCATGGCAGATCTAGGCACAGACGATCCTGATACTGAAGACTTTATTGCAAAGCTTTCTTCATCACAAAACCTAACTCTTTCTACACGAGTCGTGGTAGTTCATGGAGTGAGTCGTAATTCGGATCTTCCGGCCACAGTGGCGACGTTAGGAGATGCGGCCGCTGATCAGTTAGTTCCGATTGCTTGTGGGAAACTGGTTAAAGTGCATAGCGAAGACACAACCACGGCCGATGATGCAAGAAGAGAAACAAGCAGCGAAACGACAACCGGAGCGCGACTCCTTTAATCTTTTGTAGAAGTTCTTCCAACTGGGGGGCCCTATGAAAGAGGTGTTTTTAGAGGGATTGTTGTTACAAGCAAGTCTCATCTTTGCATTAGGGCCCCAGAATCTTTTTGTGCTTGAGTCCGGTCTTCGCCGGCATCATCACCTCACCGTTAGCTTCGTCTGCTTTATTTGTGATCTGACGCTTATTATGTTGGGAGTGGCCGGAGCGGCGACATTTTTTAATCATTATCCTCAGATCAAAATTTTCTTCGGTGTAGTAGGGGTAGGTTTTCTCTTACTTTATGGCTTTGGAAAAATCACAACACCTGAAGAGAGTTTTGTTTTTGGGTCCTCGAAAGCACCCGGATCACTTAAAAGTGTAATCCTCAAATCCATTACCTTTAGTGTCATTAATCCTCATGCTTACCTGGACGGAATCGTACTCATCGGAGGCTATTCGGCCAAGTATAGCGAGATGTATCTGCGCCTCACCTTGGGAATGGGGGCCGCCACTTTTTCTCTTATTTGGTTTCTCCTTTTATCTCTCGGCGCCAGCGTCATGATGCCTTTTTTTCAATCTCCTAAGCGGATGCGCATCATGATGGGAAGTGCTGGACTGATTCTTTTATTTTTATCGGCCAAGCTGACTCTAGATGTTTATGGCTGGCTCCTTGAAACGTATCCCGAAACGGCCAGTGTTCTCCACTTCGGTCCAAGATAAGCCTGGCAAAATTCCCAAATCGTCCTTAAAATATTTAAAAAATCTCTTCAAGGAAAAATATGAAACTATTTTTGTCCGCTCTTTTATTGGTTTCTCTTAATGCTTTTGCCGCTAAAGGTCCTATGGTGGTTATGGAAACCAGCATGGGAACAATTGAAATTGAACTCAATCAGGAAAAGGCACCTAACACCGTAAAAAACTTCCTGAGCTACGTTGATGATAAATTCTATGACGGTACAATCTTTCACCGTGTGATTGACGGCTTCATGATCCAGGGTGGTGGTTATGATGAGAAAATGACTGAGAAGAAGACCAAGGCCCCAATTAAGAACGAGGCCAACAATGGTTTAACCAATGATACTGGTACCATTGCCATGGCCCGCACGAACGATCCACACTCGGCCACGGCCCAGTTTTTTATTAACGTAAATGATAATTCTCCCCTTAACCATACTTCAGAAACTCCAATGGGTTGGGGATATGCGGTCTTCGGTAAAGTGACCTCAGGTATGCACGTGGTTAACAGAATTAAAATGGTTCGCACAGGAAACATGCACGGCCATCAGAATGTTCCTATGGACACTGTTGTCATTAAGAGTGTTAAGCGTAAGAAGTAATTACTTCATTAATCGAAAGCAGTTCTGCACCACAAAGATCAAATCATCTACCTCTAAGGGCTTATTGAGAAATTCAAAGGCCTTTAGAGGTTCTTTATACTCTTGAAAACGATTATTGGCCGTAAGAAGAATAACGGGAATATGTGAGAAGCGGGGATCTTCCATCTGAAGCTCCCTAAATTCGAATCCGTTCATTTCAGGCATCATCAGATCCAAAATCATGAGATCAGGCACAAAAGATTTTTCAGTCAGGACCCTAAAGGCCTCAAGACCGTTTTTGGCCACATCAAGTTCATATCCTTGACCTTCAAGAATCTCTTTGAGCGAACTTCGAATTGAGGAGTCGTCTTCAACAATCAGTATTTTTCTTTTCATCATGAACTCATGTGATGATGCTTGGCCTCTTCAAAATCGCAGGCAAATTGCTCAAGCTCATCGGGACTAAAATCTTCTTTGGCCTCGGCGAAGAGTTTACCTTCTTCATGTTCGACATGCATACTGCAAAGGTGTTTTAATTCTAAAAAAGTTTCGAACCATTCTTTAGATTCGACGTTCAAAAAGTTTAATTTCTGAATAAGCTCTTTCATCTGATGATGCTCTTGATTGTTTCCTTCGACGATTCTTAAGGTGTATTCTCCAGGAACTTCGTCCCGGAGTTTGGCGTAAAGGGTGATTTCTTCTCCCTCCATATGAGGAATCATTTCTTCTTTATATCTTGTAAACAGCTCTTCTCGAAGCTTACTGGTTTTGGCCAATTCGATTTCCTGAAGTAGAGCATCCAGCTCTCTGTGCTCTTGTCTCAGTTTATTTAAAATTGTTTCTTGCATAAATCCTCCTGATAGCGAGCTGGTTTAATTTTTCGGAACCACATCATAGCGACTTTCTTCAATATCTTCTTCTAACTCAGGTGAATTTTGCTGCTCTTGCATCTCTTGCATTCTTTGTTCTTCTTGTTCCTCTGTGGCCTGATCGACATCTGACTCAGGTGTGACTTGATTTAGGGTGGCCGCGGAACTTCCCATCGCTTCCGAGTTGGCGGGATCAAGGCCCGGGCCTCTGCTTCCCAATGCCCAAGCTTGAGAGATGAACAAAAAAAGTGAGCAAAAGACTACGAATATTTTCATGGTTGTCCTCGCATAACATCATTGAAGCGGCCCTGCGATAAAGATGAAACTAAAGTTCCTCTAAAGGGTGTTTGACTAAAGTTTTTTTTCCTTGGCCCTTAAGAGAAAGATTTGAGTATGCTCGAGACGATGATAACCGTACATCTGGAGGAATATATGTTTAACAAAGTCGATGCAAAAAGATTTTTAAAACGTTTTGGTAAAGATGCCGGTAAGACATACCGTACTCTCTCGAAAGATTTATCAAAGAGAATTAGTAAAATTCAGGACAAAATTCCTACTCGTTAATTAGTTTTATTTCACTTGATCGAACCAACTCCAGCAGAGTGATCTCTGGAGTGGTTCCTAATCTTAGAAGCGGGCCCCAACTTCCGGTTCCCGGATTTACATAGACCCACATATTTCCTACGCGATGAAGGCCCTGCGAAAGTTTATGCACAAACTTCACCACAATGGTCCAGGGGAAGAACTGTCCTCCGTGAGTGTGGCCCGACAGGAGAAGATGAAAGCCGTTCTTTTCGGCCTCTGGGGCGATGCCTGGCCTGTGGGAGAGAAGGATTTTAAAAGCGTCCTCGGCGTATTTGGTGTCGAGATTAGGAGCGAGTCTTGAAACGGGATCAGGAATCCCCGCCACCAAAACATTTGCTTCATTGTGCTTAATGATTTTTCCACGGTTCACAAGATTAATGGTCCCAAGATTATTGAGTACGATCAGCCATTCATTGGCGTTCCAGTAATATTCGTGATTCCCGGGAACAAAGAAGGAACCATAACTTGATTTGAGATTTCCAATGGGGGCAATGTCCTGACGATACTCTCGAACATTTCCATCTCCAATATCACCCGTCAAAACCACAATATCGCTCTTGAGAGCATTGACCTTTTTAACCACTTTTTCCACATACCGTTTTCTGATCGTGGCACCCACATGAAGGTCGCTGATTTGGGCAATTTTAAGGCCGTTCAATTTTTCATTAAGGTCATTCACAGGAACTCGCACTCGTTTAATGCGAGGTCCTCGGGATGCATTGATAACACCAATGACAAGACTCACAACAGTGAGAATAAAAACATAACTAATGGGGGCCAGGTCTCCGGTCAGAAACCAGGCGACGTCGCGCACGAGGGTAAAGACCACTAGATAGGTAAGGAACCCCATTCCTGCATAGGCCAATTGAATTTGAAGGGGAAACAATTTTTTTAAAGGGAAGCTGATGATTAAAAGAAAAAGCAGCGCCAGTAAAAGCCAGTGAGACCAATGGTTTCCCAGACGGAGACCTAAATACAAATAAGCAGGAGACAGAATGGCCGCGACAAAAAATAAAAATCTCAAAGCTTCTATCCAATTAAAGCATTTCTCTAGGGTTTATAGGAGCGCATCTTTTCACTCAAAACCAATCCAGTTAAGGTCAATCTGACCAAGGAGGGTCACGATGAAAATCCTCATGCCTCTTTTGATCTTCTTCTCTTTCTCCGTCTTCGCTGACGAATTCACCAGTCGAGTCGAACTCATTGAAGAAGGTGATGGAAATTTACCACACTTAATCAAACTTGAGAATGGGCGTGTGGTCTTTCTCGACGGTGCTGAAAGAGAGCTCATTACAGATTTCGAGGACAGTCAAAGGAATGGTGATTATCTGGAAGTGGTGGTGGATGAAACAAATAGTTATGTAAGCGCTGAAACGGTAGAAAACGAAAACTCTATTGTTCCGGAAGAGACCAAACGATCTCCAAATTTCTCTTATGACCCTACTGTCGTGAGTGGTTACTCGGAGGCGAGTAGCATCTTCTCGCGCATGAGAAGAAATTATCAATACGAATCTCAGTGCTACAATCGCGCCCACATTTGGGCCTATGAAGAAAACAAACGCTCGAATCTGAATTCCATGAAGCTCTTTTTGTTCTTCACCAATCGCTACATTCGAAATTATCGCTATCAGTGGTGGTTTCATGTTTCACCCATGGTTCTCGTGAATGAAGATGGGTCATCGGTTGAGCGCGTGCTTGATCGTCGTTATACAAATGGACCTCGTTATGTGAATTCTTGGACGAATATCTTCATCTATAGCGGACGAAAATGTCCCGTTGTACAAAAATACAACGATTATCGCAACAATCAGGAGAAAGAAGACTGTTACCTGATTCCGGTGAGTATGTACTTCTGGCAACCACGAGATATTGTTAGTCGGGACAATAATGGTTATGAGAAAAAATCATTCATAAAATCAGAAGTCGATTGGGCATATTGGGAGGCGTTCTAAAATTAAGGTACAGGATGGTAAGACTTTTTTTACACTATTTTCATGGCCGTGTTTAAAAAGTCCCATCCTAATAATGTTCCCGGTTCACTGTTCGTTGATACAAGTTGTATTGACTGTGGGACCTGCTTTCACCTGGGACCGACTTTGTTCCGCGAAAACCACGATGATAAATCAGTGGTCATGAAACAACCTGAGAATAAAAATGAATGGCAAAATGCCAAGCAGTCGATCCTTTCCTGTCCTACCAATTCCATTGGAGTGCAAAACCCTCCTGAGATTTTTAAACAATTAGGTGCCGGTCTTCCCATTCATATTGCAGAAGAAGTTTACTATCTCGGATACACCGCTCGAGATTCTTTTGGGGCCTCAAGTTACCTCATTAAAAGACCTGAAGGGAATGTCTTGGTGGATTCTCCCCGGTACCATCCCTGGCTCATAGGAGAGTTAGAAAAACTGGGTGGCGTTCAAAAAATGTTTCTTACTCATCAAGATGATGTGGCCGATCACAAACTTTTCTGCGCTCATTTTAAGTGTGAAAGAATAATTCATGAAGAGGAGATCACCAGTGACACTGAAAGTGTAGAAATCATTCTGCATGGAGAAGAAGATGTTTCATTGGGAAAAGACCTCGTTGCGGTCATGACTCCGGGTCACACTAAAGGCTCAATGTGTCTACTCTATAGAGACAAATTTCTTTTCACGGGGGATCACCTTTTTGTCGACCAGGCCCATCATATACTGGAGGCTTCTAAAGGTGTTTGTTGGTATTCTTGGGATGAACAAATCCAATCAGTTGAAAAACTTCTTAAGAAAAATTATGAGTGGATCCTCCCCGGGCATGGAGGATGGGGTCTTTTTTCTCACTCTCATCAGGCCATTCAGCTTCTTCTTAGAGAGATGAAATTTAGAAATATTTAGATTCTCTTCGTTGCCTCTTTCTTTTCTCCCTCTACAATTATTCTAAGGAACTTTGATTTTCATATGCATCAACATCATCACAATCAAGCTCTGGTCATACTCTCGGTCATCATCGCCATTGTTTCTTCCTATATCGCTCTTGATCTGGCGAACTCTTTTGCTTATGCAAGAAAACGTCATCGCTGGGGGTGGCTATTAGGCGGCTCTTTTGCTTTAGGAATCGGAATCTGGAGCATGCACTTTGTAGGTATGCTGGCCTTCAGTTTACCCGGCATTGAAATATCCTATGATGTTCCATTGATGGCCCTTTCTATTGTGGTGGCAATTGGCGCTTCAGCACTTGCTCTCTACATTGTGAGTCTTGAGACCTCAAGTCTTCTGACAAAAGCTGGTGGAGGACTTGCCATGGGAGTGGCCATTGCAGGAATGCACTACATCGGTATTGCATCTATGCGCATGTCGGCCATTGTTCATTGGGACAAGCTTTGGGTGCTGATCTCGATTGTCATTGCAGTGGTCTCTTCCTTCATTGCGCTCTTTCTTGCCTTTAAATTAAAAAATGATTTTACTCGCAAAGGTTTTCTCCTTCGTGGAGGCGGTGGCGTCTTTATGGGATTTGGAATCTCAGGTATGCACTATTCGGGGATGCATGCCATGCACTTCATTCCGGTTGAAGAAGCGACGGTTAATTCTTATCAGTTGTTGGCATCGGACGGACTCTTAGTGGCGGTGTTGCTCGCCACCACATTAGTTCTGGGAATTGCGATTTGGGCCTCGGCGATTGATCGGGCCATGAACAGAAGAATCGCCATGAACGAAATTTTAGAAGGCGCCATCATTTCACGTGATAACTTTTTATCCGTGGCCTCTCATGAGTTAAGAACACCGCTCACATCCATTAAACTTCAGACTCAACTCCTCATGCGCTACATAGAAAAACTAGGTATGAAACAGGACGTTTCCCTTTATCTTCAAAAGATGTTGGGACAGACAGATCACAGTGTAGAGAGGCTTTCACGTTTGGTTGATGACATGCTCGATATTTCTCGAATCCAAACCAACAAATTAACACTCAACCTAGAAGAATTTGACCTGAGTCTTATGGTTCAAGACATAGTTGAAGGACTCACACCTCATTTGATGGAAAAGAATTGTCCGGTGACTTTTAAAACGAGCGGGGCTATTCATGGGAGATGGGACAAGTTCCGTTTAGAACAAGTGGTCACAAATCTTCTCACCAATGCTGGCCGTTACGGGAGTGGGAAACCCGTGGAAGTTTGGGTCAATCGAAATGGAGATGAGGCCCAGATCCATGTTAAAGATTATGGGGCGGGAATTGCCAAGGACGATCAGGAACGCATTTTTCAACGTTTTGAAAGGGCAAATGCGGATATTTCGGGCCTGGGACTTGGCCTTTATATCGCCCAAGAGATTCTCAAAATGCATAATGGGAAGATTTTTGTTGAGAGTGAGCTAAATAAAGGGTCTGAGTTTATTGTCAGTCTGCCTCTGTCCTTGTAGTATCCGCCCCATGAAAGAATTCAATTTAAATGGTTCAGAGTTTATTCCTCTATGCGATCTTATGAAGATCACTGATCTAACTGGTTCTGGAGCAGAAGCGAAGCACCTCATTGCTGAGGGCAAGGTGAAAGTGGACGGACAAGTTGAGCTTCGCAAGCGTTGCAAAATCCGCTCGGGACAAGAGGTAGATTTCCAAGGCGAAAAAGTAAAAGTGATCTGAAGTCAAAAGGGCACCAAAAGTGTCACTGTGACCCTGCTTTTCCCTTAATAGCATATTAAAGTCTGTCACCCCTTAAAAAACTAATTCGATTGTTCTATACCTAAGGATACGTCTTCAAATGATAGGGAGTATCCAATGAAGTCCAAATCACTCTTGGTCCTGGCTTGTCTTTTTTCTGCACCGGTCTTTGCTCAAAACTTACCAGATGAAATTAACTACGGCCCCTATGAGACTCGCTATAGAATCTTAGAGAAAGAGGTCAGTGCCGCCCAAGCACAACTGAACACTTCTCGTGCTTCCCTTCAAGAGGCCCAGAAGTTTATCGCTGAGATGTCTCAACATCTTTCTGATCTTCGCGACCAGATCCAAGCGGCAGAAGAGGAAATCGCCGCCCTTGAAATTGAAATTCCAGAACTCGAGCGCCGAATTTCAATCCTACAAAGTGAACGTGCTCGTGCAGAAAATGATATCCGTAATCTCCAATATCAACAGTCCCAATTAGAATCTCGTTACCAAGGGGCCCTTCGTGATATGCGTCCCTTGGAAGATTCCATCGCTCGAAAAGAGCAGCGCTATCGTGAACTTCACTCGGACAGAACACAACTTCAGCGTCAGGAGAATGAGGCCCAAACTCGTTTAAGAAGGGCCAATTCTGAGGCCCAACAGATTGATCGCGCGGTAAATGAAGAATACCAGAAGAAAAAACAAATGGAGCAAGAACTGGCCAATGCTCAATCAAGAATCAGCTCTCTAGAAGGGGAAATTTCTCGAACAGAGTCTACGGTGAATTCTTTAAACGCCAGTCTTGGTTCTGAACGCGGAAAACTCTTATCCCTCGAGAGTCGCGTGCAAGAGTATCAAGCACAGGTGAATCGCCTTCGTTCGGCGGGTGCTCCTGCTGCGGAAATTCAGGACGCTGAAAGAAAACTAGGAGCGGCCACAAATGCCCGCAATAGCTCGGCCAATGAAGTAAGACGAATTGAAGGAGAACTAAACCGTTCTCAAGCCCAGGTGAGAACTCAAAGATCTCAACTCGAAGAAGTGAGACGCAACCAGGCCGCTCTTCCTGGAAGAATTGCTCAGGCACAAGGCCGCATTGATAAACTCACCGTTGAACGTCGTCAGGTGAAGGACGAAATTGATCGCAGTGAAAGACAACTTGCTCAAGTTCGTTCTGCCCAGGCACTGAATGCCAATATGATGGCCGTCATTCAACAGGAACTAAGTAATCTTCAGGCGGATCTTCAACGTCAACGCCAGTACGCTGACAGCATTGCTCGTGACGCTCAAAATGTGCGTTCTCAGATTGAGGGCCTCTCGCAACATAGTCGTCATTTAAGTTCTCAGATCGCCCAGGCTTCAGAGCGCATTCGTAGCAATCAGGCGACCATTCCTCGTTTACAACAGAATATTCGTGCTGATGAACAAGAGATCACTCAGGGTGAGTCGGATCTTGCTCGGGGCCGCACGGACGAGAGAACTTTCACTCTGGCCGTGGTGAAGGACGAAGCAAAACTTGCGGACCTTACTCGCTCTCGTGATTCCGCTCAAAATGAAATGAGCACCCGTCGTGATTTATATCAAAGATACCTCACAGAAGCGGAGACACTAGGTGCGGGCCAGGCCGATACAGGAACAACTCTTGGTCGTGCTGAAGGCGCACGTTTGTCTCTTGCTCTTGCAAAACAAAATGGCGTGGCAGTTGGACAAGAGATGGGTCGCGCGGAAGCACGCTATTGGGGAAGTGTTCGTGGCGAAATCCAAGGCCATGACCTTGGATATTCAGAAGGACTTGCTTCAGTAGAAGACCGTACTCGTGCCATTCAAGAAGCTGGAGCACGTGCCGCTCAGGACGCAGAATTATTCGCTCAAAGAAACTTCAAACCCGTGTTCTTCGAGGAATTTGTTCAGGCCGAATTTAAGAAACCAATGAACTCTGCCCTAAAGGCACTTAAAATGGTCCATGTGAATTTTACTTCGGAAGAGTTCCATGAAGGAGTTGCTCCGTTGACTCCAGCGGAATTGTCTCGCAGTGAAGAATTAAAAACGCCCCTTGATGCTTCAATTATGACCGCGGCCGAAGAGGTCAAAACGGTTGAGGCCCGCGCTCTGAGAATCAGTGAACCGGAAGTTGCGTTCCAGGTACCAACTAAGATTCCTTTCGGAACCGTGGCATGCTCCCAGGTCTATAAGAACCTTGCGGTCTACAAGGCCGCCTGTGAAGGGGCCTATAAAGATACATTCACCAATAACTATGTGTCTGCCACTCGCGAAGAGTTCAGTCAGTCTTACCAACGTCAGTTTCAATCTGAGTTTGATGCAGCAGATGTGGCCCAAAGAGAGGCGAGTTTTCCACAGGAACTTTCAGAGGCCACCAAAATAGGTCGCGCTGAAGGGACACGTATTGGAAAGATTGAAATTTATCAGCGCACTTATGAATCCACTTACAAAGCTTCTTACGAAGTAGAAATTGTAAAGGCCAAAGAAAAATCGAAAGGTGATGCTGCTCGTGAACTGCAAGAATACTTGCAGGTAAAACCTCTTTTGACAGTGGCCTCTACGTCTCTGGCCGCTGATAACTTCCGTGGGGGAGAAGAATTATCTCTCGTTGGTAAAGTCAAAAACGTGAGTTCGGTTGCCCTCAATGCTCCTGTCATGGTCCGTGTTACTGAAGTTATTAACGGACAGAAGATTGATAGTGAAGTCGTTCTCAATAGTGCCTCTCCATTGTCTCTGACTGATCTTCCGACCTTGAAACTAAAAGTAAATGATTCGGCCCGCGCTGGCGAAAAAGTGATTGTACGCGGAGTGGTTGAGCTTCCTGGTGATTTATATCGTGCTGTTCGCCAGGAGAAGTTTGAACTTGTTCAGACACTAAGTGCTAACCCGGCACATGATCTTGGCACAAATTATAATAAGACTCCGGACATTAAAGGAGTCTTCCGCCGCAACATTCATTTTATGACGGTCAAAGTAACGCCTAAGATTGAAGAGATCAAAGAAGGCTATGAAGTGATCCTTAAGGCCGTAGGAGAAAATGCTTCACTTATTGATCAGAATGAAACGTCTCTTCGTACGGGTGCGGTCACACAAAATACTGGAAAAGATGTCCGTTTCTCGTACACCTTCAAAGATGCCGCCAAAGGGAAAACCATCACCTTGGAATTGTCGGTTGTTTATGCGGGTAAAGTGTTAAAGAAAGAATCGATTGTCCTTCTTCCTCACTAATTCTTTAATTGGCCGGGACTAAGGTTCCGGCCAGTTAATTCTTCTGTTGGTTGTCGTCCCATTACCATTGTCCATCTCAATTACTTGGCCAAATTCATTGATCATCTCACTCTCGTCCACTTCCTCGCGCTGCTGTACATTTTCCTGATCTGATATTTGCTGATCCTTCACCGTTTCTACTTGGTTAGAGACATCGCTATTTTTTTTTATCTCGGCCGCGGGTGTGAGTGCCATTCCGAATAGTGCTGTAACTAAAACGGGAAATAAATATTTCATAGCTCCTCCTATACTTATTCTGACACGGAGAATTTTAAGTGATCAATTTTAGCTTGGCTTAAATTTACACCGGCTTATTGTCACAGATAAAAATAACGGACTAAGGAGGATTCTTATGACAGATTCTGGCCAGCAAAGAGTAATTGATGACCGAAAGATCAATGTCATGGAGGCCTGGGATGTGATGTATTGGTGTGATGAATTGAATCTCAGAGCAGATGAGTTAAAAGACATCGTAAGACAGGTGGGGCCGGGCGTTCATGATGTGAGACTTCATCTGGCCAAGAAACTGCTTATTAACTGGCCCACTACATATTAAAAAGAAGGTCCTGTTAAACAGGACCTTCCATCATGCTTACTGGTCGTCGCTGGCATCACCCGAAGTATTAATGGCGTGACGTTCGCGGTTAGTACGTGTTCGTTCACTGTAATTAACTTCATCGCTCGCATCATCCTCAACAATGGACGATCTTTCTTCCATTCTTTCTTCTACGATTTCATCATCCAGATCGTTTCCATATCCTTCTTCGTAAACGGCCTCTTCTTCTTCAATCACATTAGATCTGGCCCCCATGTTTCCAGCATAAGCGGGAATGGCAAGCATTGCCAGGAGAGGGACGGTCATAAACTTCTTCATAAAAACCTCCAAGGTTTATCTTTTGATTTCCGTGATGGTTTCGGCCTTAAGATTTTCATCATTACTATATTTTGTGAGATCCTGAAGTGTTAACATTCCGACTGGTTGTTCGCTTTCATTCACGACTAAAAGGCGGGATATTTGATTCTCGCGCATGAGTCTCGTTGCCATCATAATGTCATCACTCTCATGAACAAAAACAATGTCTCGGGTCATGGCGTGAGAAATAGGATCATCTGTCGCGTGTCCATGGGCCACACAACTAACGACAATATCTCTGTCCGTGACAAAACCGACAGGGCGTTCATTTTTATATACAGGTACTGATCCGATATCTTCACGTTTCATTAAGGCCGCGACCTTTTTAATAGAGTCATGAATTTGAACTGTACTGACTCCTTTGTGCATAACTTCTGAAACTTGCATCGTGACCTCCTTGTTCTCAACTGTGATTTTGACATTGCCAACTGAGGTCTAGAATATAATTTCTCTAAAGAATGAGAGAGGAGATGCTAAGAAAGAAAGGGAAACGATTGCTTCCCTCAGACTTATTATTGATATTTTTCGGCCAGTTCTTCCACTAAGTAACCGATAGCATAGGGGACTGAGTGATCGCGGCTTTGTGACCATGTCACAGCATGGGTGAAGCCAAGTTTATGCATCCATTCATGCATTAAATTGTCGGCCACTTTGATTGGCGTATATTTCGTAAAGTATTTCATATTCATCCAGATACGTACGGTATTTGGATAGGTATAGCCAATAGTGTTCGTCTTTTGATGGTAAAGTTCTAACTCAACGTCCATGATATTATTCTTGCTGGTGTTTCCCATTTTCTCCGCGCCTTCAAGAATCTTTTGGTAGACCTCTTCATTGCTCATGGATTCACCATAGAAACCTTTCTTGCCTTCATAAGTGTAATTTAAAACGCGTTCTTTAAATTCTTCAGAAGAGATGACTTTCTTTATGATGGTCACGGCCTTCATGACCTTCGCTTCTTGCTCTTCGCTAAAATTCACCAGATACACATCAGCGTCCCAGCTTTTTGCTTCTTTTGGGACATCTTCCTGCATCTGAATCAGTTGGCCAGATTTCTTCTTGGATAGCTTGTGATTGATTGAGTTCTGTCGCTGCTCCTGGGTCTTGTGACAGGAAACAAGGGCGAGAAAAAGGAAAAAAACGGAGAAAGTTTTCGTCATGGTTTAATCCTTCCTGGATTAAAAAATCTCTCCATTCTTGCATATGCAGAAAAGTTTACTATGGGGGCAAAACTTTCTGCTGAATGGAGAGATATGTTGATAGAAAAACTACGAATCAATCGTCTTAGCAAGATCACGCATAATGTAACCCACACCATAAGGAACAGAGTAAGGTCTACTTGCTGTTGCTTCAGAGTCGTGCCCAAAGCCCAGCTTATGCAGCCATTCGTGAGTCATGTTCATGGCAACTTTATATGCAGGGAAACTACTCGAAGAAAGATATTTCCGGTTCATATAAATGGTCTTGATATTGGCCATCGTATAGCCAATGACATTAGCGTCGACATAATAAGTCTGAAGTTGCACGTCCATGGTATTGTTTGCTTCAGGAGAAAGCTTTTCAGCTCCTTCCAGGATTTTTTGATAGATCTGAGCATTGGTCAGACCATTGTTGTCCACAAAACGCTTTTTACCGTTGTATTTAAAATTCAATACACGGGATTTGAATTTATCTGATGCCACGACTTTTTTAATAAGTTCGATGGCCTTTTGGACTTTGTCTTCATTGGCAGCGCTAAAACCAGTAAGTCTTGCATTCACATCAAATGTTTGGGCAAGAGTTGGAGCGGGATCTGTGGCCGCGTCTTCATCAGTTACTTGTGTTGCATTGTCCACTTCATTGGCGTCCATTTGAGATGATGAAGCACCATTGCCACCACCGCCGCCGCCGCCACATGAAGCGAGAAATAAAAACAAGAACAGGAGAGAGAATGTTCGAGTCATGAATACCTTCCTTAGTTTGTTAGCGGATCAAATTCTTCTTCGATCCTTTAGACACTCTTTAGATGTGTGCCCATGGTAATCAAAAAAGAAAGGCATCATCAACCCGTTAGGGATGAAAAATTTAATTAAAATCAAGAGCTGACTGATTAAATGAGATGGAGATTATGTGATTCAGAAAAGTTAAAAGGTCTGGTGCATTTCACTCGGGAAATGCACCAATGGAGAATTAGTGGCGGATGAGTTCTTCTAGTTCCATTTTCTTTTTATTCACAACTTGTTTCACACCAAACTTCGCCAGCGCGTATTGGACCTTAGGCGGGCTTTTCAAGTAGGCCTTCACCATTTTCTTTTTAAACCATCCCATGTCCATTTTATCTGTGAGCTTACCCGCTCCTTTTGAGATCATCTTCTTCATGTCCTTTTTCATTCTTCACTCCTTTTTATTTTGGTCGAGGGTCGTGCAAGTTTGGAACTTGAGTATCTAGTTTCTTTGCTCTCTCGGCAGTGACATTCATGGCCAGGGCCACGGCCGAGTTTTGAACTTCTTCCATGATGGCGTGATCACGATCAAGGTCTTCATGGCTTTCAGCATAGGTGCCGTAATAGCCAATATATCTTCCCACAGCTCCATAGACACTGGATGGGATGAGCATGATTTCATCCAACCAGTTGGTGAGGGCATTCTTTAATTGATCAACTCCTTGGGTGTCTCCGTGAACGACCACTGAATAAATTCTTCCTTGAAGATGACGGGGATAGTCCCAACCTTTGAGTTCCAGTTTCTTGGCCATTAAGGCATCTTTTCCAAGAGTAGAAGTGGGATCAGGATTTCCTCCGTCGGCACATACCAGACGATCGATCATGAGTTTTAAAGCACTCGGGGCCGAGTGCCAATATACCGGAGTGATTATCATAATTCCGTGGGCCCTCACCCACATGGGATAAATATCAGTCATCCAATCATGGACCTGTCCCAGATAATGGTTTGGATAACAGGAACAGGGCCAATGGCAGAGGGCCTGAGAAGTGGAGACGCATCCCTTACAAGGATAAATCATTTGTCCGTATTGGGAGTTCATCTCAGAGAGATTTAAAAACTCAACTTCCATTCCTTCTTCTTTTAATGTTTCAAGAGCAATCTGGGAAAGGCGATAGCTCTTAGAAATCTCACCCGGACAAGTAAGATCATTTCGATCAGAGGCACAGATCACAAGCACCCTTGAGGGCCCACTAGGATCTTCGTGAAGTCTTCGGGCCTCATCAACTGCTGCCTTTGAGGCGATCCAGTCGATGCTTAACTCATAATCAGGATTTTTATACTGTGGCCCGGCCGTGACTGTATTGGGGGCTTTCTTTCCTTCTATGTAATTTTCCCAAGCAACATTAGTGATTTCTTCAATCGCTTCTCGATGTTTTTCGTAATAGGGATGTCGGAATTGTTGTTGGAAACGACGACGAAACTCAGTTTCTTCTAACTTCCAGTCAGCTCCTGACTTTCTTACTTTCGGGCCAAACATTTTTCCTCCTTCCTTAAGGAATCGGTTTTTGATCATGGCAGGTTGGAAGAGTTTCACCAAGCTCTGTGCGACAAAGTTGATGCTCCTCTCTCTTTACACCTGCGGAGGGCCGTCCTGACAATGAGAGAAAGCATAGGAGGCCATATGGCAATTAAACTCAAACCTCTTTATAAGCAAGTGATCTTCATGACAGGTGCAACCAGTACGATTGGAGTGGCCACTGTTCATATGGCGGTTGAGCAAGGAGCAAAGGTCTTCATGGTTGATCGAATTGATAAGGAAGAAGAATTGCAACGCATACAGAATGACATGCGGGCCAAAGGTTATGACACTGCCTATGCCATTTCAGACGAAGAAACAGAGCAATTAGAATTTGCTGCTGATCAATGTTTAAAGACCTTTGGTGCCATTGATACCTGGATCAACAACATTGGCACAACTCCTCAAGCGGCCCATTTAAAACTTAATAAAAAAGAAACCAAGGCCCTCTTTGAAGAGAATTTCTGGGGCTTTGTGAATGGTTGTAAACTTGCCACTCGTTACCTGAAAGAAAAGGGTGGCGCTTTAATCAATGTGGGAAGTGCAGTGGAGGAGGCAGAATTAAATACCATGGGTGTTGCTTCCGCCTCAAGACATGCGATTAAGGGATTCACCGATACGTATCGCAAAGAACTTTCTCAAGAAAAAATTCCGGTCTCGGTCTCTTTGGTCATACCTGCTCCTATTGCCACCAATATGGAGAAGGAGGAACCGACTCCATTGACCTCTCAAGATGTCGTGGCCCAGGCGATTCTTAAATGCGCTCAAAAGCCAGTGGCCGAAATTGGCGTCAGTGGAATGAGTAAGAGGACCTTTCCTCTTATGGAGAAGTTCCTTCCTAAAATTCAGAGTTACTTTCAAAAGCATCCAAACAGTCGAGATATTGTGACCTCCAAGAAAAGCTGGATGGCCAGTGGGGCTCTGGCCTTGGGTGGGGCCTTTCTGGTTTTAAAGAAGTCGCGTATTATTTAGTCTATGAAAGAAAAAGCTCTCATTGTTGATCTAGATGGAACACTTGCTGATATTCGGGTGCGTTTAAAGCATCTGGAAGGCGGAAAGAAAGACTGGAAAAGTTTTAATAAAAGCATCGAAACCGATGAACTCCATGAATGGTGTCGTGAGATCATCAATCGCTTTGCCCACGATCACAAAATCATCATCGTTTCAGGCCGCACGGATGAACTGAAAGACCAGACCAAAGACTGGTTAAAAAAGTATAAGATCACTTATCACCACCTCTTTATGCGAAAGCGGAATGATTTTCGTTCAGACAATATCATTAAACTTGAGATCTTTGAGAAGGAAATTAGAAACAGGTTTTCCGTGTTGTTTGTCTTAGATGATCGCCAAAAAGTCGTGGATATGTGGCGGGCAGAGGGCCTGGTGGTTCTTCAATGTGCTCCAGGAGACTTTTGAGATAACTGGCATTTATTCTTTAAACAGGACGCTTTCCAAACTCCTACATTCGGAATTTTTTCGCAATTCATTTTTTCGTAGAGTTCATTGATCTGCTCTAAATAAACTTGCGCCTTTTGCTTATTGGCAACATGAGGAATATCGCATTTTTGTGAGAACACCACCACGCAGTCCTTGTCCTTCAAACATTTTTGATAGTCAGCACGTGCCCCATAAGAAATGAAAAGAAGCAAAGTGATGATGAACTTCATAGGCACTTTATCGGCATAACCCCCACGAGTTTTTAGAGGCTTAAGAATTCTTAAGCCTCTACTGGGAGGTTGCTAATATCAGAGCTTGAGAGGAGAATTACTCCATGCGAATTTCTGTATTATTTTTTACTTTCTTCATTGTGAGCGGCGCTTGTGCGGAGTCTGTTATTCCTATCACCATGGCCAATCTCCAAGGACAAAAGAATCTTTTTGAGAAAGGTTGGTATGTAGTGGTCTCACCCATAGATGCCTATGAATACGCTCTAAAGAATGGTGAAAGCTCCAAAAAGGCCTGGGAAAAAGCCATGGAATTGGCGAAGAAAAATTCGGATTCACTAACGTTAAAAGAGAGCATTCGAAGATCGCAAGAAACAATGTTGGCGATGAAACATAATGCTCATGAACAATCGAACCGATTAAATGATTCAGGAAGGACGTTTTCCGAAAAGCTGTCCCAAAAGAGTGAAGAAGACTTTAAGGCCGCCTGGAAAAAATTAAATCTAGGTTATCTCCAGTATTCAACTTCTAATCGCGAAGATCTAGAGAACTTAGTCAAAGTCAACCGAGAGTTTTTCCCCAATATAAAACAAGAATTCAAAACCATGGACGAGGCCGCCTTGCCAGTGTTGGGATATTTTTTTGAATATCAGGAAGTAAATTGGAAAAAGTATTTTAAAGAAGGTCAGTATGCCTTCGAAGAGCAGTACCAAAAATCGGGTACCCGCTCGAACAGTCTGGCCGGTCTTTGGGACGTTTTAGTGGGGTACGGAAAATTTCTTTATTCTTCTGTCATAAAAACCAGTGCCCATGGAACGTCAAACTTAGTTAAAAATTCTGGTTACTACACTACGAGTGCCGTTCTTCGTTCCTACATTGTCGCCCATAGTACAGTTTATTCTCTCGGGGCCAATTTCTACTATTCTTCGAAGCTTGGTTACCGGTTGATTTCTCCTAGTGTTGAAGCGGGACTCTTATCATCCATGGCCCTCATCAATGCCGCCGCCGCGCCAACTGCATCTCTGACCTTAAAATCCGCAGGTCTTATAAATAAAGTGGCAATCAATGCCGTGGCCCCCGTTGTAGGAGGAGGAGAGATTGTAATTTCTCAGATCGCCTCAAAGGCCACAAACTCAGCACTTTATCTTTCTCATGGTGCTGCAGGGGCGGGAGAAGTTTTATTTGAAACGATGGAGAGTGGAGTGGTGTTGGGTTACAGTGCCCTTTCACAGCTTCCTCCTCAATTACTCTTGTCTGCCGCAAACTCTGCTGTCTTTTTAGTGGTTGATGGACCGAAGTTAATGTTGATGGGCGCTTCGGGGATTCTCGCCGGTAAAAATATCTGGGAACTGCCCTCGGGTGCCGTGATGGATATGAAAAAATTAAAGGAAGCAGGCATTGAACTTCGACCTCTTTCTGAAGATCCACGAATCCTTAAACAGGTCTTACAATATGCGAATTAGTTTTCTTCTTCTTTTTCTTGTGGCCTGTTCAGGCCATGACAAAGATCCTCTGAAAAATACCAAGAAACTCGTAAAAGATGGACATACCTCTCTCTATCAAAATGGGGCCTTTAAAGTTCCTTATACGAAGATAAAACTTGTTCCTCCAGGACCAGAACCTTTAGAACTCGCCAAGGAATTGTCAGGAACGCGGGCGAAGGCCTCTTTTTTAAAGTACATTTCAGAGGCAAGTGAAGCATCAGTTGTGATTTGGGACGGAACTAAAAAAAGTTATAAGTTCTCCAAGAAGCTGGATGAAGACCTGGACCGAGAACTTAGTAAGATTGGCCCTTCCATGCGGAAATCTTCTAAGGTCATTCTTTCTAAATCTTTTGCCACCGGTCGCTCCCTGATTGGTGGAAGCTGGAACGAGGCCCGTGATATTTATCGAGAAAGTGTTGATGTCGGTAAAATCATTAAAAAAGATTTTCAAAAGGCGAGTGAGGAGTTTGTAAAAAGCTTTGTGATCATTCCCAAAAAACAAACTAATAATGCTCCAGGAGTTTCTTTCAATGATTTTGTCCAGAACTTTGAAAAGAGCAACGAGTATCGAAAGAAGCTATCAGATCCGATGGCCTATCTGATTAGTGATTCAGTTCAAAACTATTCAAAAAATATTCGACAGTCTTTTAACAATTCCCAGGAGGATTTCAGCAATGCTGATCCTACCACGGGACATACTCTGGCATCTTTAAAGGCCGCCATTTGGGTCTTAAAAGGTGTGGTCTTTGATGGTGTTATCATGCCTGTGGGAAAAATCTCCGCAGGTGCTATTGGATATACTTTCGCCAATGGAATTGCATATCCGGTTCTTTTATTTTCAACCAATGGAGCGACTTCCACCCAGTATGCAGTCGAGGTCATTGGTCACTCTGCCGGAAATTTTTATGAAGTGGTTGCTCCTAGTTTACAGACAGGACTGGCGGCGATCATTGGCACCGGGATAAAGACC
Organism: Peredibacter sp. HCB2-198; assembly: GCF_045999315.1. Classification (GTDB taxonomy): domain Bacteria; phylum Bdellovibrionota; class Bacteriovoracia; order Bacteriovoracales; family Bacteriovoracaceae; genus Peredibacter. The sequence continues at coordinate 2,601,007 of NZ_CP174607.1, forward strand.
ACCGGTTCAATCGTTGGAAATAGCGTTCAATATATCGGTGCTCCGATTGCGGCCAGTGGAACTGTTATTGCCGGATCAGTGAGTGGTGCCGCACTTGGCATTGGAGGTGGAGTTCTCGCTGGGGCCAGCATGGCCGGAAGTGGAGTGATGACCGTATCATCAGAGGTCCTTCCAAAAACAATTTCAACAATGACCTTAGTTGGTGGAGTGACGGCCTATACCATTAAAGGCACGGCCGAAGTTGCCTATGAGGTAGGAATGGCAACGGCCGTGCCTACGGGCCAGGTCTTGGGTGGTGGCCTCACATTATCGTATGGACTTCTTTCGCATCTCTCGGCCCATACTGTTCTTGCAGTCGCAGATGCTTCATATCTTGTTCTTTCAATGGAGGGACCAAAGTGGGTCATCTATGCGGTGAAAGGAGTTGTGAGTGGGGGAGATTACGCGCAAGGAACCGTGCTTGATTTAGAGAAAATGAAGAAGAACGGAGAGGAATTCTATAAAGTTCCGGCCAGTGACGAAGAAATCAAAAAAATTGTTGAAGAGCTAACTGCGAGTTGATCACGCCGCCAGTTCCTCGTTCTCCTCTTCCTCTTCAGGCTCCGGCTCTTGATTTGAAGAGTAGTAGTGGTGATGAGAATCATCTTGAGAGCGAACACTTGGAATCCAGCTGGCAATCATTGCGAGTAAAAGAATAAGTTTAAAAAACCACATAGTGCCTCCTTCACGCTACAGAGCGATCATCCAATCGCCGAATAAGACTTTTTGCATCTACTGGTGCCCGGACCTTGGCATCGTTGTCAAAATAGACGAACACATCTCGTTCAATCTTGGGAGCGGGATCATCGGTGATGGTGAGTCGATCTTTTGGTTCCAGACCTTCTTTCCAAAGTTTTATTCTTTCTGACCAAAAGTCGAGGGCCCGATCATCATACCCACTCACATAGAGCTCTTCATCTCCATGAAGTCTCACATACACAAAGTCACTAGTAAGGTCTTCCATATAGGGCCACTTCCCGGCCGTGTCCGCAAAAACGATCGCCACTTGATATTTTCGCAGTAGTTCCACAAACCATGGATTCAAGAAACTCAGGTTGCGGATTTCAACTGCGTGCCTCATGGGATAATTAATGTCGATATCAAGGGCGGTCCTTTCTTTGGCCAGTTCATTTTTTCGACCCAAGCTTGCGGCCTCTTCAAAGTCCCGCGGAAGAAGAGACAAAAAAGTTTCAAAGCGTTCAGGATCAAAAACCATACTCGGCGGGAATTGCCACAAGAATGGCCCGAGCTTTTCCCTTAAACACAAAGGGCCACTGGCAAAAAAATTGGCCATGGGTATTTCGATATCTTTCAATCTTTTTACGTGAGAAATAAAACGATTGGCCTTCACCGAAAATTTAAAATGATCGGGGGTCAAGTCATACCAATGCTGATAACTGGTTGGCCGTTGAAGAGAATAGAAAGTTCCGTTGATTTCAATGGTAGGAAGCTCACGGCTTGCGAATTTTAGCTCATCTTTGTGCGCGAGTTTTTGGGGATAGAAAGTTCCTCTCCATCCTTCATAAGTCCAGCCTGAAATTCCTATTTCAACTTCACTCATAGAATGATTCTAGCAGAAATATCAGAGTCAAAAAAAAGAGTGAAGTGTTTTACTTCATTCTTCTTGCTGCATACTTTAGACAAGAGTGAACTTGCCCGTGTTATAATTGATTGTGTCCGGGTTACTTGCCTAGACTTCGTAGATGAATTTACAGGAGTAGATTCTGACACCAGAAAGGCACTGTAATATTGTATCATTACATACCGGATTAAATGGGAGTCATTATTCGTAGTGGCTCCCTTTTTTGAGACCGACGGGAGACTGTCACTCGGTCACCCTTCACAGACAAGACCGGCGGTTGACAAAGGTCCAGCAGTGAAAGTTCGGTCTCGATTTTTTTATCTAAATCCCTGGAAAACGCTCCAAAATCTGCGATTTTTTACAAAAAAACCGAGTAATAGCTTCATTAACAGGGCAAAACCCTTTGAAATAGTGTATGGTCGGGCCATCCGAAAAATGTCTGTTATGAGGTTGATCTATGGCTTTTGAAGCATCATTTAATAAAGACCTGGCCCGTAAGCTGGCCTCTTCTAATAACCCTGAAAAAACTTTGGACCTTGAACTTGCACACTTTCGTGCGCGTGCAGTTGAACTTAATTCGGCCCGTGAAATGATGGCCGAAGGTTATGACAAGGTTCTTAAAGGTCTAAAGATGGCCTTCCCTAATCTTGATCTTGATGACAAAAACTTAGTTGGAAGTCCGAATCGTATGGCCCGTGCTCTTCTGGAAATCTGCTCTGGTCTAGGCACTAGTCAGAAAGAAATTTTCTCTACAACTTTCCCGGCCGAAAACTATAACGAAGTTATTATCTTGAAAGACATCGACTACACATCTCTTTGTAGTCACCACTTCTTCCCATTCATTGGTAAGGCGCACGTGGGATATCTTCCGGACACGACCCATGGCCAGGATTCACGCGTGGTAGGTCTTTCTAAACTTGCTCACATCGTGGACATGCATGCTCAACGTCCTCAGCTTCAAGAGCGCATGTGCTACGGCATCATGAACTCGATTAAAGAAGAACTAAAACCAGCGGGTGTAATGGTCGTGATCGAAGGTTCTCACGGTTGTTTAACTTGTCGTGGGGCCAAGAAAGCAAATGCTTCGATGATGACTTCTGCTCTGGATGGTAAATTCAAAGAAGATTCTAAGCTTCGTGCTGAATTCTTCAGTCTCTTAAAGCAGTAGTCTCTTAACCGGGCCCGTTGCTGGTCTTTTCCGTCAAGACTCACGAAGTATTGTGGCGCGAGGGAAAATATGATTTAGTTTCCTAAGTGAGGACGTCATGCGTTTTATTTCGTTAATTTTAATTTGCTTTTTCTCGTCAGGAGTTTTTGCACGTGACTGTGAAGTGTATGGCATTAGCGATAGTCCTCAGGCGCTTTCTTGTGCATTTAAAAGAACTGCGGTGAAGTTAAGTTGCAAAGACGGAACTTATTATCTGAACCAATCGAAAGTAAGTATGGCCTTTCATATGGAAGTTGAAGATGGGCCTGTGCCATTGGTCTTCAAAGCTTCTGACATGCAACTAACTGTCCTAATGCATTCCAATACAAATATCGAAGCTGAACTTGAGCAGAAAGGTAAGACCATTTTGGGGAGCTGCGACTAATTCAGAGGGTCGAGAGTATTCTCCATCTTTGAAAGAAAGAACATCTTATGAGATTCTATTACTCTCATGAGTAAGACCACCCGGCCATGGACCAAAGAAGAACTACAAGAGATTGTTAATTTACCAACCCATTTGGTGGCGATCATTGCTGCTGATGGAACTTTGATAAATGTGGGTCCGGTGGCCGATACTAGTCTTGGTTGGGAACCTCACGAAATTCAGGGCATGAACCTCAAAGAGTTTATTCATCCTGACGATATTCAAAAAACATCCGAAAGCATTCAGGAACTTTTAAAAGGCTCAAAAGATGTTCTCATTAATTTTACCAATCGCTGCTTAGGTAAAGATGGGGGATATCATTGGATCAATTGGGGAGGTCGCGCCAGCGGTGGAAAAGTCTATGCTCTTGGAACAGATGTCACTGACAAGATTCAGTTTGAACAAGAACTCAATCTTCAGGCGATGGTGCTTGAGAGTATTTCTGAAGGCGTTCTGATTTGTAATAAGCCGGGAATCATTGCGTATGCCAATACCGCGGAAGAAATGCTTTTTGGTTACGAACCAGAAGAACTCAATGGTAAACCGTTACAGACTTTAAATGCATGGTCCTCTGAAGAAAGTGAATTTCATCTTCGGGACGTGATGGATACCATAAGACAAAAAGGTGTCTGGAAGGGTGAGTGGCTTAACCGAAAGAAAAACGGTGATATTGTCACCACTGCCTGTCGAGTAACTCCACTCACACTCAATGGGGAGAAAAATTTTGTCATCGTTCAGCGGGACATCTCTCAAGAAAAGCAAAAAGAACAAGAACAAGAAAGAACGAGAAACCGGTTTAAGACCTTCTTTGAGCAATCCATTCTTCCGATGGAGATTTACAATCTTGAAGGAGATCGGATCGCTGTTAACAAGGCCTGGTGCGAATTATTCAATCTTGGCCCTGATGAATTTCATAACAACATTTTAAAAGATTCTGCCGCCAAGGAAGTGGGGCTTTATCCATATGTTCTTCGCGCTTACGCTGGAGAAGCAGTGGATGCTCCCGCATTTTTGGCCGATCTTTCAAAATATTCTCCTAAAGGCCGATCCCGTTGGATCGAGGCCTGGCTTTCTCCCATCTTCGACGAAAATAAAAAAGTCATTGAGATCGCCATCGTTTTAAAAGACGTCACTGAAAGTAGGGAGACGCAGAGTAAACTTGAGCGCAGTATTGCGGAAAAAGACCTGGCCGAAAACCGTCTCTCTATGGCCGTTAACGCTGGCAAGATCGGGATTTGGGAATGGAAACCATCCACAAATGAACTTCACTGGGACCATACGTTGTCGGAAATTTATGGTTATGAAAAAGGACAGTATCCAAAAAGTCTCGAAGAATATGAAAAACGGAATCATTCTGAGGACAATGCGGCGGTTCAGAGAATAATTAAACGTGCGATTCAAACCGGTGAGCCTTATGTGGTCGAGCATCGGATTTGGCGCTTAGACGGACAGGTCCGTTGGATTCAAGGTTCAGGCACCGCCTTTAAAGATGAGACTGGAAAAGTGATTCTTCTCATGGGAACAGTGATGGACATCACGGATAAAAAAGTGGCCGTGGCCGATCAAAGTTTTCTTTCCCAGACCTCAGAGATCCTTTCAAGTTCCTTTAACTATCTGGAGAACCTTCAGAAGATGGCCGATTTTGCGGCAAGGTACTTTTGTGATGGCTGTTTGATAGATCAGCTTCATCCGGATGGCACGATTAAAAGAATCGTGGTGGGTGGAACAAGTGAGGAGATGAAGGAAAAACTTTTCAGTATCCATAATCACTATCCTCAGCGCTATACCCAGGAGCATCCTTTATTTATTTCACTCATTACCGGTCGAACGGTTGTGATTGAAGATATGTTAGAGTACTCAAAGTCTTATTGGAGCAAGTACCCTGAGGCCTATTTTACAGAATTAGATAGTGTGGGTTTTTACTCTGCGATTGTGGTTCGTCTCAAAGGAAAAGAAAATCTTTTGGGAACCATTACCTTTTTTACGACCAGAAATGGGCAGTATAAATTTGATGCTCGTTCAAAATGGCTGGCAGAAGAATTGGCCTATCGAACTTCCATGTCGATTGAAAACTCTCTTCTGTATCTTCATTCTCAAGAGGCGATTAAGTCTCGGGATGAGTTTCTTTCCATTGCTTCCCATGAACTTAAAACTCCACTCACGAGTCTGACACTTCAGAACCAGATGAGAAAACGCCAATTGGAAAAAGATAAGTCAAAGGTGCTGAATGAAAAGACCATTCTAAAAATGATTGAGGCCGATGATCGACAACTTCGGCGTATTAACCGGCTCATTGATGACATGCTCGATATTGCTCGCATCCGTGCCGAGAAACTAACGATTCATAAAGAACAGTTTGAATTTTGTGCCTTCGTTAAAGATGTGATTGAGCGGCTGAATCCTCAGATGCAGGCCGCGGGCTGCGAACTTACGGCACATTTCTGTCCGTCCGTGACGGTGGTTTGTGATTCATATCGAATTGAGCAGGTGGTGGTGAATATGCTCACCAATGCCATGAAGTATGGTGCCGGACGTCCGATTAACATTGAAGTGACTTCCAATAACCTGAAAGTAAGTCTCATGGTCCATGATCAGGGCCCCGGAATTGATACAAAAGATCTCGAGAGAATTTTCCAGCGCTTTGAAAGAGCAGTCACAGGAAGAGAGATCAGTGGCCTGGGTCTCGGGCTCTATATCTCGCGCCAGATTGTTGAGCTTCATGACGGCGCCTTGTTTGTGACCAGCGAAATAGGGAGAGGTTCAACATTTATCATGGAACTTCCATTGGATCATGGTTGAGCTACACCCTTACGGAGAGTTTATTCCTAAAAATCCCCGCACCATGATCGTCGGGAGCTTTCCTATTGGAAAATTCAGCAATCCTAAGAAACGTTCTGAAATAAAGCCCCACGAATTAGATTTTTTCTTCGGTGGTGAAAGAAACCTTCTGTGGAAACTTTTGGGTCTTTGTTTTGATCGTGAGCTTAAAACCAAGCGAGATGTGATTCAACTTCTGGAGGAGCAAGGAATTGCTGTAGGAGACGTGATTAAGTCCTGTAGACGCAAGAATGGTGGGGCCTCGGACTCAGATCTCTATCAGATTAAATGGAATGAAGAACTCATTGATATCATCCGAGATAACGGTATTAAGAAGATCTTCTTCACCTCAAAGAAAGTAGAGGGCTGGTTTAATAAATTGTTTCCAGAATCATCAGATTTAGAAAAAGTAACCCTGATTTCTCCTTCAGGCCAAAGTGTAAGAAGCCTCTCCTGGCACCCGGATTATAAGGCCTGGGAGAAAACTCATAGGGGCGAACCAAAGTTTAATTTTATTTTAAACGATTACCGCTTAAAGTTTAGAACAATAAGTTAGCTTAAGAACCTATACCTAATCTTAAGGTTGGGAACGATTTTTGCATCTTTTTGCACCTTTTAATTGTCACCTTTCTTCAAAAAATATGTAATAATTCCAAGTGCTCATCAATTTATGCTGGGCTTTTTCCCGAAATTGACTTTTTTAAAGGTAAGGGATAATTCTCAACCAATGACTAAGCGTATTCTAGTAGTTGAAGATGATACCTCGATTCGAGAACTCCTTGTTGAGCTTCTTGAAAGTGAGGGTTATGCAGTGTCTTCTGCTATCAATGGTCTCGAAGGATTAAAATACCTTCAGACTCAAGGAAATCCTGATCTCATCCTGATAGACCTGATGATGCCGGTTATGGACGGCTATTCTTTTCGTACTGAACAATTGAAAAACTCCAATTGGGCGAGCATTCCGACCGTGGTCATGTCGGCCGAGGCCAATGCCAAAGAAAAGATGAAAAACTTCAATATCACCGCTTTCCTCAGCAAGCCGGTTGAACTCGACACAATTCTTAAGACTGTCGCTCGATTTTCTTAGTTCCCTTCAGTTATAATTTCCTCGTTACATTTCTTTTAACAAAGTTGGTCCTATGTACAAACTATTTGGCATTCCTAATTGTGATACCGTGAAAAAGGCGCGCACTTATCTTGATAAGAAGAAAGTGAACGTTGAGTTCATTGATTTTAAAAAGATCAAACCTGAGGCAGGAGACATCGAAAGATGGAGCGAGGTCTTTGGTGGACTTCCGGTAAACACCAAGGGTGTTACTTACAAAAAATTTAAAGATGAATATGAGGCCCTGGCCCCGAAGGCCAAGATCAAATTTCTAATTGAAAATACTTCAATGATTAAAAGACCAATCCTGGAGAAGAACGGGAAAGTGTTGGCCTTTGGTTTTGATGAAGACAGCTACAAGGAAGTTGTAAAATGAGTACTAAAAAAGTTCAGGAATATCTAAAAGAAGTCTCTTATTTAAAGAGCATTCAGGCCCTCCTTCATTGGGACATGGAAACCATGATGCCAAAGGGGGCGGTGGAAGATCGCGCGGAACACTTGAGTTACATTGGTTCAAAAATTCACTCTCAGATCACTTCCAAGCAATATGCCTCGCTTTTAAAAGAGATGGAGGGCATGCGCCTAAAACCGCGCGAGAAAAAGCTTTTGAAAGAGCTTAAGTGGGACTATGACTTGTTTCATGCTCTTCCTGAAAAACACGTGGTAGAGCTTTCTAAAGCACAAACCATGGCCACTCACGCTTGGGCAGAAGCTAGAAAGAAGAATGATTGGAGTGCTTTCAAACCGCACCTTCAAAAACTCATTGATCTAAAAAAACGCGAGGCCACTTTCTATAAAACGAAGACTCCTTACGATGCCCTCATTCGTCTTCACGACAAAGAATTTTCTTCAGCGGAAATTGACAGGCTTTTCGGGGACCTGAAGAAGGGGCTTCTAAAGCTTTCTCATGCAGTTGAAAAAGACAAGACCTTTGTAAAAGTAAAAGGCCTTAAGGGTCCATTTGATATTGATGCGCAAAAGAAGCTGAGTGCCTATGCCGTACAGCTTTGTGGCCTTCCTGCTTCTCACTCACGCTTGGATGAATCAGTTCATCCGTTCAGCATTAATATTTCTCCACTGGACCAGCGGATCACCACTCGTTATACGACTGAGAACCTGGATTCTCTTTCTTCAACCATGCACGAAGTTGGTCATGCCCTTTATGAGCACAACCTTCCACGTGAATGGGCCGGAACTCCGTTCCAGGAAGCGATTTCACTTTCAGTCCATGAGTCTCAGTCTCGTTTCTGGGAAAACGTTGTAGGGCGCTCACGTGCTTTCTGCCACTTCATTCATCCGAAGATGAAAGAGTTATTCCCGACGGCCATGAAAGGGGTGAGCGAAGAGGCACTTTATCACATCTTCAATAAATCAGTTCCTGGTATGATCCGTGTAGAGGAGTGTGAGCTTTATTACAACTTCCACATCATCATCCGTTACGAAATTGAAGAAATGATTTTCAATCAAGGCCTCAAAGCGGCCGATATTCCAGCGATATGGAATGAGAAGTACAAAGAGTATCTCGGCCTCACACCTAAGACCTACGCTGAAGGACTTATGCAGGACTCTCACTGGGCCGGTGGTGCTTTTGGTTATTTCCCGACATATACATTAGGAAATCTTATCTCAGGCACGATCTATCAGAAGATGAAAAAAGATATGCCGAACTTCAAGAAAGACGTTGGAAACGGGAAGCTCGGGAAAATCGGCGAGTACTTAAAGGAAAATATTCACTCGAAGGGACGCTCAGTGGACGCCAAGGACATTGTGGGTAAACTGGATGTGAAAGATTATCTGAATTATCTGACTGAAAAGTTTGAGGTGTAAGTGGAAGATCTATTTTTAGGTGTCATGGACCTTCAGGATGCTAAGAACCACCAGTATCGTTTGAAAGCGATGGGTGTTGAGCTGCTTCTTAAGACCAACCCTCAAACCTGCACGACCGGTTGTAAAGTGACAGTAGAGGTGTGGGGGAAAGGTGAAGATCAGGAAGTTTTGCAGAAGCACTTTCAGAATGATTATCTAAAACACGTAAAAGGCCATGTGCCGAACTTTGAGCATATGAACCAGGTGTTTGACCCCACGGCATCAGAAGTGATTTGTCAGGCATGTGGAGCGAAGTTTGCTCCGACAGCTTCAGAGTGTCCGGACTGTGGTTTAGTCTATTAGTAATCGCCTCTTCGGAGGCGTTTTTTCTCAGAATCTTTCTTCTTCGAATTTAATCTCTTTAAAACAGCGCTGCGTTTTGGTTTGGTCGCCTTCCTGATCTTTGGAGGGCGGGCCACATCATTAATCATAAAGTGAATTCTTTCCACACACGCATCTTGATTCATTTTTTGACTTCGGTGTTCCTGGCAAGTGATCTGAACTTCACCACTGTCTAAAATAAACTGACCATACTTGTTTTTAAAGCGTTCAATCACATCAGGACGGCAGGCAATGGTTTCAAAGACCTTCCAATAAAGGATGACCTTGGTGTTCACCTTATTAACGTTTTGTCCGCCAGCGCCACTTGAGCGCGCGTAGGAGAAATTGAATTCAGAAAAAGGTATTTTAATCTTATCCATACAGGATATGATTATAGCATGAAAGCGTCCCCTTGGTTTGTTTACATCATCCAGAATGAAAAAGGTCATTACTACACCGGAATCACCACGGATTTAGAGCGTCGTTTGAAAGAGCACAGCTCTTCCAAAAAAGGGGCGAAGTTTTTTCGGACAGGTGCCCCTGTAGACATGGTTTTTACCAAGAAATTTGCCAACAGGTCTCTCGCTTCAAAGTTTGAGGCGCTAGTTAAAAAACTCAGTCGAGCAGAAAAAATAAATCTCGTGACTACCAGGAAGGTAAAGTTATGATGCGCTCTATTTGCACGTTTCTTTTTAAAGCGTCTGGTTGGACCTTTAAGAGTGATCTTCCAAAGGATCTGCGCTCTTTTATTTTTCTAGGTGCTCCTCATACATCTAATCATGACTTTGTTCCGGCCATGGCCGTGGCAACTCTTATGAACCGAAATACGAGATTTATTATTAAAGATGATTGGGTGAAATTTCCCTTCGGACTCATTATGAGGCCGGCCGGTGCTATTGGATTGGATCGTAAGAAACTCACTGAAGCGGGACATGCCAGTAATACCGACTTAATGGCCCAACTATTTAAGGACTATAAGGAACTGGTTCTGATGATTGCTCCGGAGGGGACCCGTAAGGCCACGGACGCTTGGAAAACCGGATTTTATTATATTGCTCAAAAGGCCAAGGTTCCGATCGTTTTAGGTTATGCGGACTTCCCTAAGAAGATTGCCGGTACGGGGCCCGTGATCTATCCCACGGATTTTGAGAAGGACATGAAGCAAATCATGGACTTCTACCGAAACATTACGGGAAAGGTCCCCGGAAATTTTAAATTGGATGCTCGCTATCAATAACATTAATTCCGCTTTAATAATTCCAAAGCATTTTAATTCGATCTTGCGCTCAACTTTAGCTGTTGATCCTCCGAACTGAAGCTTATCTAAAGCTTGGGGATCATTAATGAACACGCAAATTTTGGCCTTCACAGAATGTCCGGAGTTTCATGCGCTCTTAGAAGTTGAATGCAAAGAGATCACAGGTCTTCGTCCTATAGTTCACACTGAAGTGGAAGATTTAAAGGGCATGCTGGATCTTCTTCAGACTGTTGATATTCTCGTGATCAATGAACCTGAGAATAAAAAAACTCTTTTTGATCTGCGTGAGATCATCACAAATTATGCTTCCCATATTCAACACATTTTTATTCTAGGTGAAAATTGTAAAGACCTGAAAGGTGTCAAATCTTTTCAACGCACTTTCATCACAGAACTCTTTGAGGCCATTAAAAAATCATACGGTCCGAAGGAAAAAAAAGGGAGTGGGTGGACCGCCATTCCTCTTATGGCCTTCACTCATTTTGAGCGTTTGCCCTTCGATTTATTTGTAAAGATCACTGATGATAAATATGTAAAACGAATTCCCGCTTACGAAGAAATTAACGATGCTCTCATTCAAGATTTTAAGAAGCGTGGGATCTCTGATCTTTATTGTGAGAAAGAACACAATCGTAATTTTTCCATCATGCTTATTAACAATATGATTAATAAGCTTGATAAAGACTATGACTCCATTGAGACAAAAATGACGGCGAGTAATGATGTTTTTATCACTACCCGCGAGATCATTCAGAGTCTAGGAATCGCTTCTCGAGTCATCAATGTTTGTGAAGCGGCCATTGAGAGGATCACCCAAGACGTTTATTCTGAAAAAAATCAATTCGGTGCTTATGTACGAAGCTTGAAAGAGCAGTCTTCATTGGAGTTTCATTATCGCCTGATTGAACTTTCGAGTTTCATTGGGGCCCAGTTAATTGAGGACATGAATTTCTTAAATAAGAAAGATGAAGTAAAGAAGCTGGTGTTCGCATCATATTTTTGCGATATGACTCTCTCGAATCCGACCTATATTCATTATCGTCGTCCAGAGGCGACTGAAAAATTGGGTCTGGAAGAGCACAACAAAATCAATTTTCATGCCCTTCGCGCCTCGGAGCTGGTGAGCACGTACAAAGATACTCCTAAAGAGGTGAGTATGATGATCAGGCAGCACCATGGAAGTTTCAGTGGAATTGGGTTTCCCGAGCAGAAGTCCAGTGAGCTTCTTCCTCTGTCTAAAATCCTCGTGATTTCACAGGATCTGGCCTATGACATTCTGACTGATGAGAGGACTAATGCCTTGGAAGTTCTAAGAGACTACGTTCATAATCGCCGAAGCGGCGGATTCCAGGAACTTTTAGAGCTTTTAGAGCGGACCATGGGTCAAAATCTCAAGGAAACCGCCTGATTTTCTTGGTCTGTAAACTCTTCAAGTTGTTTGTCATCATGGGGTCCCTCCTGTAGATTCCCTCCCATGGAAAAAATTGATCCGAATGAACTGCCGATTACGGCCTGGTTACCTACGACCGCTAAAGAGGCCAAGAAACGTGGCTGGGATGAGCTCGATGTAGTGCTTATCACTGGTGACGCTTATGTGGACCACCCCGCCTTTGGTGCGGCGGTGATGGGACGTATCTTCGAATCACTTGGGCTTAAAGTGGCGATCATTGCTCAGCCAAACTGGCGTGATGATCTTCGTGACTTCAAAAAATTTGGCAAACCGAAATATTTCTTCGGTGTGACTTCTGGAAATATGGACTCCATGGTGAATAAATACACCGCGGGAAAACGTCTTCGTTCAAACGATGCTTATACTCCAGGTGGTTCACCGGATTTCCGTCCGGATTATGCGACCACCGTTTATACTCAGATCCTAAAGCAGCTTTATCCAGATACACCGGTCATCATCGGTGGTATCGAGGCCTCTCTCAGACGCGTGACCCATTATGATTTTTGGGAAGACCGTTTGATGCCAAACATTCTTTCGACTTCAGGAGCAGATCTTCTGATTTACGGAATGGGTGAGCAGCCGATTCGCGATGTGGTGAAATACCTCACACGTGGAACTCCGTTCTCTTCACTGACAACCATTCCTCAGACTGCGTTCTTACAACCGGCCTCGGCCGAACTTCCTAAGAACAAGCAGTGGGACACTTTTGAGTTAACGTCTCATGAAGAGTGTCTGGCAGATAAAAAGGCCTACTCAAAAAACTTCATGCATGTTGAGGTGGAGAGTAACAAGCAGTTTGCAAAACGCCTGATTCAAAGAGTGGATGATAAGATTCTTGTGATCAATCCTCCTTATCAGACCATGACAGAGAAAGAGATCGATGCTTCATTCGATCTTCCTTATACGCGTCTGCCGCATCCAAAATATAAGGATCGGGGCCAAATCGCGGCGTTTGAGATGATTAAGTTCTCAATCAACACTCACCGAGGTTGTTTCGGTGGCTGTAGCTTCTGTACGATCTCTGCTCACCAAGGGAAGATGATTGCCAACCGTTCTAAGAAATCCATCATGAAGGAACTTGATCATGTGGTGAAGATGCCTGACTTCAAGGGCTACATCTCTGATATCGGTGGCCCTTCTGCCAATATGTATGGCATGAAGGGAATTGATCAGGACACTTGTGATAAGTGTGCGGCACCTTCTTGTATTTTCCCTCAGATCTGTAAAAACCTAGACACTAATCCGCAAAAGATGACGGAACTTTATAAAGAGATTTCGGCGCACAAGAGTGTAAAGAAGGCCTTCGTGAGTTCTGGCCTTCGTTATGATTTGATGTTTGATCCTCGTTCAACTCACCCGAAAGAAGATGAGAGATATGTTGAGCAGCTCATTACTCACCATGTATCTGGTCGTTTGAAGGTCGCTCCTGAGCACACTGAGGATGAAGTCTTGAAGCTTATGCGTAAGCCAAGCTTTGAGTTCTTCCATAAGTTCAAGCAGCGCTTTGAAGAGGTGTCTCGTAAGAAAGGTATCAAGCAGGAAATTATTCCTTACTTCATTTCATCTCACCCAGGTTGTACGCCGGAAGATATGGCGAAGCTTGCCGCTAAGACCAAGGCCCTGGGCTATAAGCTTGAGCAGGTGCAGGACTTCACACCAACTCCGATGACGGTCGCCACTGAGATCTATTACTCAGGCTATCATCCGTACACGCTTAAGCCGGTGAAGACCGCCATTAGTCTGGATGATAAGACTAAGCAGCGCACGTTCTTCTTCTGGTATAAGCCAGAGAACAAGAACTTCATTAAGAACTATCTCTCGAAAGCGAAGATGTTCGATACGATGAAAGATCTGTTCGGTTAAGCATAAATACGGGTCAGTTCCCTGTGTTATTGTGGACAGTTCTAAAAAAATAAGAAATAGATTTTGTTTTTTTCTGATCAAACTCAATTTCAAAGACCAAAAAACCTGGAGACTCACCCTTCTCGGGATCTCCACCACCGCCTGATATGAGTAGTCTTGTTCCGTCTTCGACGCCTTCGTCAGATAAAATATGCTCATGTCCTGAGATGAGGTAATCAAATGAACCTAAGATCATGGACCAGAGATAGAGCTTCATAAAACCAGTCGCCGGGCCATGGTGTTTACCTCGGCTCTTGTATGGATAATGAGTGAGAGCAAAGGTCTTGTGGCAATCTCTTAACTCGAATTTAATTGCCTCTAACCACAACGTCTGCTTAAAAGCGGTGGGCGCTTCAGCAAAAATTCGAATGACGTTTGTATCAAAATGCACCATACAAATGTCGTTGATCTTTAATAGATAGTAGTGATGAGGGTAGATCACTTGCTGGTTTTTACGAGATAAACTTAACCAGGCCTCAATTGAACCTCGGTAATCATGATTCCCCATGGTCAGATAGAGGCGTTGGCCAAGTGGTGCATAAAAACTTAAAAATTTTGTCTCAATTTTAGTATCATGGTCGGTCTTGATGCCTGCTGGATAGATGAGATCTCCTAAAAAATGGATGCTGTTGCATTGCTCTTGACTCAATCTCTTTGCGACTGCTTGTTGAATTAAGTTTCCAGTACCAGTGTCGCCAATGAAACATAGTTTAAATTTCTTCGGAACGTTAGTTTGGGTGATAGTGTAATTTTCTGTGCAAGATGCCAATAAAATGAGCATCAACGATGAGAAGATCTTCATCCTTTAACATTTTCATGTCGCCCCGGCACAGTCAATTCGCGCTTTAAAGATGTATAAGAGTTGAATGTGGTGGAAGTTTTGCGCCTATATTTTTTTTATCACTTTTGTAGGATGTAAATATGTCCTCTCACCTTATTCGGCCGAAACCCCCACATTAAGAATCAATCAGGTAAATCTGGAGCAGGTCCAGGCCAGAGCAAATGAAGGACCTGATTTTTCGGTTGCCTTCATTGCTGATACTCACAACTACTATGACGAACTGGATAAGCTGATTTCCACGATTAATGCAAGAGGAGGATATCGGTTCGTGATTGTGGCCGGTGACATAACCAATCTTGGTCTTTTGGCAGAATATGATGAGTCGAGGCAACTGTTTAATAAATTAAATGCTCCTTATCTGATCGCTCCTGGGAATCACGATCTTATCTCCAATGGAGATAAGATCTTTCATAAGATGTTCGGTTCTGAGAACTTTTCTTTTGAGCATCAGGGAGTTCTTTTTACTTTGATGAACAACAATAATTGGGAGTCGGGAGGGGAAGTCCCGGATTTTACCTGGCTAACGAGTGTCCTTTCTAATTCTACTGCGGCCACAAAATTGATTATTGCTCATGTGGCCCCGGCCGACACTGAGAGATTCACCGATGGGCAAATTTCTCGGCTAACAGAAATCGTTAGTAACAACAATGTAGGCTATTTTATCAATGGGCATAATCACAATCCTTCCATGGGAACTTTTGGCACGGCCATTCAAATTACGATAGGTGCCCCCTCCAAGGGCGAATATCTAGAAATGACGTTTCAATCGGGGAGTGTGACATATCAGAAAATTCGTTTTTAGCGTAATTTGTTTGTTTCCTATCTCATGTGGGTCAGTTACCTACGTGGATCATTTTTTATCTCAGTATGCAGGTGAGTTAGGATTGACATCTCTAGGATTGGGAAAGGATTTTTCCCGTTATTCCATTTCCGGTATGTATGGATTTGTACCCAGTTCGTTTTCAGGAGGGCGTGACATTGAAACTGTCGCCTTGAGGCAGACCTACGGTCTTTATTCCTGGCGGAGATTGGACTTTC
Source organism: Peredibacter sp. HCB2-198 (assembly GCF_045999315.1). Taxonomy (GTDB): domain Bacteria; phylum Bdellovibrionota; class Bacteriovoracia; order Bacteriovoracales; family Bacteriovoracaceae; genus Peredibacter. Next base: position 2,616,857 of record NZ_CP174607.1, read on the forward strand.
ATGTAGGGCTTAACGTCTATCATGTTTTGGGGGTGAGATATGAAAGTTCAAATTACGGGAGGCCACCCAAAGGCTATTATCCACTTGGCTCTGTCCGGATGTTGTTGAATTTAGGATTGTCCTTTAAACTTGATAAGCAAGAGAAAAACTATTTTTACTTTGAGAGTGGGATGAACGATGTTTGGCTCGAAAATTGGTTATCCAATCAAAGGACAGTGAACAGCATTGATCATGTATCTTTGGCACTAGGGTATAAGCGTCGATTCTAAAAGGCCTGAATGAAACTTAAATTAATCAGTGTTGTCTGCATCCTCCCATCCAGATTAAAGCCGGTCCCTTTCACGAAATATTCGTTTCGGGAATAATTCCCATGAAGATGTAAAAGATTCCAGTCACTCAAAGGGACCTTTATTCCTAATGAAAATACACTACCGGACCCTGCCTGAATTTCTCTTACGTCCCCTTCGTTGTCCGAAATGGTTTCTGTTTCCCGATAAATGACCCCGATTGAGCCATGGAAGTATAGCCATTCACTCGCCTGATACTGGGACCCGAAGGTAAGACCATAGGTTCGTAGAGATTGAAGTTGGTAACTTTTGTCAGTATAGGCGTTTTCTTCTTCACCTTCATCATAATATGTAAAATCAAGACTGGTTTGAAACTCCCATTCTTCTTCTTTTTTTCCGTGCTTTAACCCCAGACTGATGATGTTCCTTCCATGGTATTCCTGATAGGCCTGATTGTTTCCCACTTCACGAGATCCCCAGTTGTCTAAATATGTAACTACGAGATCAATGTTGCCATTTTTCTCCGTCTGATTGCGCATACGATATATGAAGTAGTATTCTGGTTCGCTCATGCCTCGGCTGTTGAATCTGCTCCGGAGGGGAATTCCATATCTCAAGGCATTTTCCGATGTCTGAGTATAGGTCGCTCTGATGCCAAGAATTTTATCACGTGCAAGCTTATGACCGTAGTCCAGGCGCCCCGAATTACTATAATTTTTTATTTCATTTGTCTGGGTTGTCTGCTTGGGAGTGTCTACATCGGTGAGTTCATATTGGTAACTGACAATAGCGTAGGCCTTAGATGTGGGGAAAAAGTTTAGTCTTTCAAGTTGAAACTTGGTTTGCGCCCAGATGGGAAATGTGAACATGAATAAGAGTGGCCAGATGCATCTTATCATCTGGGCATATTAGAATGAAAAATTTCCTCAGTAAATCTTATGAAAATGAAGATTCTCGGTGTAAACTTATCCCACTATGTCAACACTACTCACTCTGCAAAATCTTAGTCTTCACTATCCCCATAAAGTCATCTTCAAAGATGTGACCTTTACCCTCAATCAGGGTGATAAAATTGGGGTGTTGGGACTTAATGGTCACGGAAAGTCATCACTGTTTAAAGTGATCGCGGGTCTCGTGACTCCAGATACAACGACTCCGCCGTTCATTTACGATAAAAGCAAAGACTTCACGTTCTTCTATGTTCCTCAGGAACTTCCCAATCTTTCTGAATGGAACATTGAAAACTACTTCTTTGAGTTTCATCCGGAGATGGGGAAGCTAAAGAAACGTCTGGATAAAATTAATGATCAACTGGGAATGGGTGAAGGGAACTTCGATAAGCTCATTAACGAGCAGTCACATATCTATGAAGAACTCACAAAACTCGGCGAAGACAAGCTTCATGCTCAGTACGTGAGTTACTTAAAGTTCTTCGGTGTGGAAAATATCGACCGAATGATGAGCTCCCTTTCAGGTGGTGAGCAAAGAAAGGTCGCTCTTTCTCTGGGTCTTTCTGCTCCTCAAGAACTGATCCTTTGGGATGAGCCAACCAACCACTTGGACCTTGAGACCATTCAGGATTTTGAAGACGAACTTCAAGGTTCCAAGAAAACTTTCATGATCATCTCCCACGATAGAAGTCTACTTAACAACGTGGTGGACCGAATCATTCATATTCAACAAGGGAAACTTCGTTCTTTCTCTGGAACCTATGAAGCCTACCTTCAATTCCTCGTTGAAGATCAAAAGCGCCGTGAAAAAGAGCTGGATAAACTCACCAACGCTCAAAGAAGAGAAACCGCTTGGATTCGTCGAGGGGTGCAAGCTCGTCGTACGAAGTCGAAGAAGCGTATTGAGGACTACGGAACTCTTAATAAAACCATTCAAGACCTTAAGTCTCAGGCCCACAAATCAGTGAGCTTGAACCTTCAGTCGTCTGGTAGAAAAACCAAGATTCTTATGTCGGCCGAAGACCTGACATTGAAGTTTGGTGAACGCACACTCTTTAGCGGGTTGAACTTCTCAATCGCTAAAGGTGATAAGATTGCCCTTCTTGGACGTAATGGTGTGGGTAAGTCATCTCTTCTAAAAATTCTCCTAGGAGAGTTAGAACATACGTCTGGAAAGGTGAACCGTGCGGTTGGTCTCGATGTTGGTTACTTCTCGCAAAAACGTGAGGCCCTAAAAGACGATGAGACTCCATGGAAGATGATCGGTGAAGGCATCGATTACGTGATCTCAAACACAGGTGAGAAGCGCCACGTGGCAAGTTACCTTGAAAACTTCTTATTCAGCTCGGATGAAATCAAACGTCCGATTCATACGTTCTCAGGTGGTGAGAAGAACCGTCTCCAGCTTGCTCAATTTATGAAGCATGCTCGCGATATCTGGATTTTCGATGAACCGACCAACGACCTCGATCTTGAGACCATTGGGATTTTGGAAGAAGAGCTTCGTAACTATGAAGGTGCCCTTATCATCGTAGGTCACGATCGCTCATTCATTAATAATACCACTGATAAGTGTTGGGTCCTTCATGACGGTAAGATTGAAAACTTCGAAGCTGGTTTCTCACAAGCGGAACTCTTCCTTGAAGCGATTCACCTGGAAGAAGAGTTAAAGAAAAAGGCCCCCGCCGAGACAAAGGCCGCTCCTAAGGCAGAGGCCCCGGCATCTAAGATGACCAATAAAGAGCGCAACCGTTACGATCAGCTTGGGAAAGAAATTGAAAAGCTTGAGGCCAAGATTGGCACTCAAAAATCTGAATTAGAAAACTTTGACTACACGAAGTTTGATAAGAAGAAGGCCGATGAAATGCAGGCCCAGCTTGCTAAGTCAGAGGCCAAGATGGAAGAGCTTTTTAATGAATGGGCAGAACTAGAAGCTAAGCTCTAGGGATCTCAATTCTAAAAACACTCCCATTGTTTTTCTTTGCACTCAACGTAAACCCGTGGGCCTTAAAGATCGAATAGGCGAGACTAAGGCCCAGACCAAATCCTTCAGCACTCTTAGAAGATGGAAAGAACGGCTCTCCGAGCTTTTGAATATGTTCTTCAGGAAGGCCATCTCCATGGTCTTTCACTTCAATCCAAATGTGAGAATGATTAGCACCCAGTGAGATTTCAACTGGCGGTTTGCCGTGCTTATAGGCATTATCCAGAAGTGTTCCTAGGGCCAACTCGAAACGATTTTGATCCACCGGAATGGATTCATAAATTGGCATGGCCACTGTGGTCTCAGGGTATTTTTTTACCACGTTTTGGATAATGTCTCCAACGCTCACCATTTTCTTTTCTAAGATTTCAGGTCTGGCACTCAAACGTTCACGTTCAAGGAGCATTCCAGTGATGCGATCCAGATGGTTGATTTCTTCATTTAGAGACTTCTTTACGTTCTCATCATGGATAAATTCGGTGGTCACACGCATTCTGGTGAGTGGCGAGCGAAGCTCATGACTAATGGCCAGGAGCAGGTCCTTCATGTTTTTAAAATGGGTCTCAATTTTCTCGGCCATGGTGTTCATGGTGTTTCCAAGATCTGCGAACTCATCCTGCGACTTAAGCGGCACGCGCGCGTCCCATTTACCTTCACCGAAAGCAGAGGCAGTGGCCTTCATGTCTATGATGGGTTTCATCACATGTTTTACTAAGCGATATGAAGCATAAAGAATTAACGAAAAGATAAGAATGAAGGGAAGGAAAATTTCCCAGGCAAACTCAGGTTGCTTTAAATTTCTTCCACCAAAGATATAAGTGTAGCCACCATTCTCCACCCGCACCTGACGTCTGAAGTGGCGCTTCTCTTTACTCTTCTCGCAGTACTTTAGAAACTTATCATTATTAGACCATGCAACGTCTTTCCCCAGGATCACGATATCAAGTTTCGTTTTATTTTGAATTTCTCGAGCTCGGTCGAAATTAGGAGGAGCTCCAATATCGTGAGCAAGATATTGAGCGTAGTTTTCGATATTAAAGCGAATCGAATTCTCGATACTCATGAGGCGGGAAGACTTAATCGCCACCAACACCAGTCCAAATAATAAAAGGAAGGTCACTGAGTAAATCGCCAGGAGCTTTAGATACAAAGAGTTCTTAACGAACTTCATGGGGCCTCTCCCAGGAAGACATAACCTTCTCCCCAGATGGTTTTAATAAAACGGGGAGACTTTGAATCGTCTCCCAGTTTTTGACGGAGTCGGCTCACAAGAATATCAACTGAGCGACTATAAAAATTAGCATCAATACCACGAAGATGGTTCATGATTTCATCTCTATCAATCTTCTTTCCAGGATGACTGGCAAAGTAAGAGAGTAGTTCAAATTCATTTGAGGTAAGTTGCAGGGACTCACCATTTAAGAGCGCGTCTCTTTCATTCAATTTAATCTCGAGCTCTCCAATCAGTAAGGACTTCTTAGGAGTTCGAGTCTGACTTCGACGAACGATGGTCTGAATTCTAGCCACCAGCTCTCTAGGTTCAAATGGTTTTGCTAAATAGTCGTCAGCTCCGATTTCAAGACCTACGATTTTATCTGTAGTGTCTCCTCGGGCCGTGAGCATAATAATGGGGATATCACTTTCTTTTCTAATTTCTTTGCACACCGAGAAGCCATCCATATCTGGCAACATCACATCCAGAATAATGATGTCTGGATTTTCCGAACGCATAAGTTCCATTCCTTTCTTAGGATGAAAGGCCGCCACAACATCAATCCCATACTGATGGAAGTATTGTTTTAGAAGTTCCGAAAGTTTTTGATCATCATCAATTAAGAGTGCTCTCATGCTGGGTCATTATATCAAGGATTTCACCGGCTTCGGGAGGGTGTTACAAATTGTTACAATTTTATACCTCTATGAAAAGATTTGAATTGGGCCTTCCCTTAAGCTCTTAGACACGGAGGGTATCAACATGAAGAAGTACCAAATATTTTCACTTATTACCGGAACTCTATTGGTCATGGGTGTGGCCACTGGTTGTAAGTCAGGTGGAAAAGGTCCTGAAGGAAGATTGAATTGGATCACAGAGAAGGTCACGGACAAATTGGATCTGGATAAGGACCAGGAAAATAAACTTCGCGATCTTGTGAAAACAGTTCAAGAGCAACGTAAAGCACATCTCGATCAAAGTAAGTCTCAGCATGATGAGCTTAAGGCCATGATCTTGTCGGAGAAGCTTGATAAGGAAGCGGCCCGAAAACTTATGGAGAATCGCCAAGCGGCGATGAGAGAGGGGTTTGATCCGGTTTTCGAAAAGCTTCAGGTTTTCCACGCGTCACTTAGGCCTGAACAAAAGAAAGAAGCTGTGGAGTTGATGGAAAAGTTTGGAAAGCGTTTCCATTAAACTCATTGGCAGAGGGACGAGGGGGTTCCTCTGCCTTTTTTTCGTGCTTAAGTACTTTTCCTTCATTAAAATTTAGGAAAAGCGAGGTCTCAAATGGAACCAACATTCAGTCGTGATGTTTATTCAAGCCCAACCCGTCAGCTGGCCGTTAGTCAGTATATGTCTAAGGTCTACTTATGGATGACGATGGGAATCTTACTTACGGGCTTTGTGGCCTACGGTGTGAGTACTAGTGAAGAGATTCTTTCGATGATTCTGACCAATAAGATTCTTTTCTGGGGTCTGATCATTGCTGAATTTGCTCTCGTGATCTTTTTATCGGCCGGTATCAATAAGATGAATTCTCTTACTGCTACCGCCATGTTTCTTTTATATGCTGCCATTAATGGTGCCACCCTTTCGATCTTCTCCTTGGTCTATACGAGTGAGAGTATTCAAAGTGCTTTTTTCACCACCACTGTGGCCTTTGCGGGTTTAAGTGCTTTTGGTTTTGTGACTAAACGTGATTTGGGTCCTGTTGGTTCATTCTGCACCATGGGTCTTTTTGGTCTTGTTGGGTTTGGTCTCTTAAGCATTTTCTTTCCGTCTTTGATGGGGACAACGGCAAGCAAGATTTATGGTCTAGTAGGGATCATCGTTTTTGCTGGCCTAACGGCCTATGATACTCAAGCAATTAAGAACATGGCCCCATCTGCGAGAGATTCTGAACAATTTCAGAAGGGTGCTGTCCTTGGCGCTCTCAAGTTGTATCTCGATTTCATCAACCTCTTCCTCTTCATTCTCAGAATGAGCGGGGACCGTAGAAGATAATTCCCGGATTTAGCATATTTACCTTTTCTGACCGGTTTGCTCCACTGGAGCACAACCGGCAGGAAATGGCCTGCCATTGTTTCAAAACTAAGAGTGTTTATACTTTTAGTTATGAGAATTCTAATTCTAGCAGTTCTATTCTTCTCTTCTTTCTACTACTTCTGGCCGAAGGAAAAGACAGTATTTAAACCTCGTCTGACAAAAGTTGATTCGATTGATGTGATCATGAGTGGTACCGCCAAGAGAGTTTTGACGGCAGAACCTAAAAAACAATTAGTGGCCGAGCCTGTGGCCCCGGCCGAAACGCAAGCTATCGTAGAAACAGAACGTTCTCCCGCCCTGGATGTAAGTCTTGCTGAAGAAGATGCTTTAGAGCAGGTGGAAGAAGTGGCCTGGAGTGAAACTGAGGCGGTTTGGAACAATGAACTGAAAGAAATCCTTTATCGCTTAGAGCCTCAAGAAAGCGAAAATATGCACAAGGCCTATATCAGTGAAAGAGAGACCTTCCTCTCTGAAATTGAAAATCTTCTCAATGAAAAGCAACAGAAGACCTCTCCAGATGCTATTCAGGAAATCGAGCAAATGATTTCTGGCATGGAACAGAAACATGAAGAGAAGATCAAAGAGATTTTCGGTGCCCATTATGAGGCGGTGAGAGAGCAGTACGATGCTTATATGGAAAATAGCTCTCCGGTTGTCGAAGAAGAATCTGTCCAGTAATCCCGATAAGGGAATCGACCAAATTTTTTAATTATCTTTTGATGTTCAAGAGCATAATCAAGACAATCCCAGGTCCAACTCTGAATCTCTCTGGGCGCTTCTTTGTGAAGTTCAAAAAATTTCTCCACACTTAATTCCTGAAGTTTTAGGTTCTCCGAATGCTCTAGCGGGAGATAGAGAAATAACTTTTCAGGCAATGTTAGAGCGGATTCAAGATCAGTTCCCAGGGCCTTTAATGTCTGTTTCTGCGCCAGATGATCAAACCTCACCGCACGCTTATCGTTTCGAAAGGTATTACGGGGAATTTGATCAAGTAACAGAATGAGGGCAAGATGATCGCGGGGAGATAGGTTCTCCGGCAGGGCCTTTAATTCGTACAACCAAGGTGCAAATTCATGTTCGCAGACCCAATCAAACTTAGGATATGTTCTTTCAAACCAACGGCCTATCTGACGCTCAAAATATTCTGGAGTAAGACTAATGTCTCCAAACCAGAAGCGATGGAGATCTTGCCACTTCATAGGCCTATGAAAGCGCTCCTGCATGAGTCTGTAAATAAGCGGGCGGTTAAGCTTTAAATGACTTTTTTAGTTCCTCAAAAATGAGTTTTCCTTCCGTTGACTTGATGATCTCCGGATAACACACAACCGCCAGGCGGTCTTTATAGGTGGGAGTGTTAGGAACTTTTTTAAGATTAAATCTTTGGGCCTTCACGACTTGAGAGGGAAGAATTCCAAAACCCGCCCCTGAATCAACCAGGCTTGCGATAAGTTCCAAATTCGGAACTTCTACACGAGTACCAGGAGCGTCCTTCCAGCGAGAAAGAATACTATTGGCCTGAATCATATCGGGATTAAGAATAAGACTGTCTTGGTAACGATCTTTTGACTCCCACACACGTACTTCATCTTCGCCAATGAATCTTGTCACAAGACCCGGAATCGGAAGAGGATTCATGACCAGACCAAAATCCACCTCACCTTGAGCGACCTTTTTATTGATGTCATGAGAAGAACCATTAACGATTTCTAAGTTAAGCTTAGGTGCGGTTCTGTGCATGGATCGCAGGAATTCACCCAGAACAAACATCCCAACAGAAGGATGACAACCAATCTTAAATGAAAGATTTGTTGGTGCTCCTTTGATTTGGAACATGAGCCTCAGAGCATCTTCAGCTTTAGGGAGAATCATCTTTCCCTGTGGCGTGAGCTTGATGCCAGCGCGACCTCTGGTAAAGAGCGGTAGTCCCAGTTCCTTCTCCATTTTTTTTATTCCCAATGAAAGGGAGGGCTGGGCCATGTCCAGCTTCTCTGATGCCTCAGATAAAGTGCGGGATTTAGCGACAGTAATGAAGTTTTCCAGGTCTTTAAAGGTCAAGCTCATATAGATGATTACCTATGGTGAATATTTATATCATTTAATTTTTAAATCTATTCCTTCCGGATATCAAGTCTAAAGAAAAAGAACGGAGGAAATTATGGTTGCTCAATCAATGGTACAGGCCCTGGAAGCGGTTTCAAAACTATCCTGTAATGAACTCACTTTTGATCAGTTTCTGGAAGTTCCCCTGATGAAGCAAATGGCGACACTTATGATGGAAGGGAGGTCCTTAAAATTTCTTCTCCCGGCCTTCCCGGCAAAAAGTCCAAGCCCAGTGAAGACTTCCGGGGCCCTTCCTGATTTCGGTGAAGTGATTGCCCTTAAAGCTCTGAATGAAATGTGCCAGAAAATCTCTGCTGTCTACGAACCTGGTGCCCAGGTGGTGATTTGCTCTGATGGCCGTGTGTTCAGTGATGTGGTGAATGTTTCTGATGAAACAATTGATGCCTACTCTGAAGGTATTCAAAGCATTATTAGGGAATTTAATCTGAATCATCTTTCAACTTTCTCTCTTGAAGACTTATACCCAAATCTTCCGGGACCAGAGTTAAGAGATCGTCTCCTATGGCAATTTGCCAAGTCGGTGGATGAGGTCCGCCACCAAGTGATTATTGACCAGAACTACCAGGGGCTTTTCAATGGAATGCATAAGTTCATGATGGAGGATCGGATGGGAATTCCGACTGAGAAGAGCAAGAATCAACTTCATAAAGAAACAAAAGTGGCGACCTATGAACTCATGAGGCGCTCAGATGCTTGGTCCGCTCTTTTGAATCATTACTTTAAGGGCGCTTTGAGACTTTCGATTCATCCTTATCCCCATACCCATGAAAAGTTTGGCGTGAAATTGGTTTCGTCTTCTAGTAAGTGGGCCACTCCCTGGCATAACGTGACAGTAAAAATGAATGATAAATTTGAGCTTATGCATTTAGTAGAGGCCGAAAGAATGGGAGCAGAAAAAAGAATGTTCGGAGGTAAGTATGTTTTCTTCGAAGCTTAATGGAATCGCGATTCTTAAGAATCAACATTTCTCCAAAGAAGAACTTCTGACTTTTGCCGAGAATCTCAGTGATAGGCCTGGTGAGATCCAAGACAAACTTCTTCATTGGGAATTTGGGCCCGTGATGGAAATGAAGTTCGATCAATTGGCCCAAAACTATTTGTTCTCAGATGAAGTGGTGCCTTTTCATTGGGACGGGGCCTTTTACCGAGAACCAAGGAAACTTCTTTTTTTCTGCCAGGAGAGTGAAGGAAATGGCGGTGAAACATTATTCGTGAATACGGAGCTCTTGTGGAACTCTTTGGCCGATAAAGAAAAAGAGGACTGCACCAAGGTGACTCTTACTTACCGAACGGAGAAAAAGGCCCATTACGGTGGTGAGATCAAAGTTCCCTTGGTCCAAAAACACCCATCAAATGGTGCGACTATTCTTCGTCTGGCGGAAGAAGTCGAAACACACCTCAACCCCGTGTCCTTGGAGATCAGTGGAATCCCGAACGCCGATATCTTTTATCAGGAACTTCGAAAGAAACTTTATGACCCAGAATTTATGTATGAGCATTCCTGGCAGAAAGGAGATCTTCTGATTTGCGATAATTTTACCTTCCTCCATGGCCGTCGTGCCTTAGGAGGAAACTTAAAACGGTCATTTATGCGAATCCAGATTCTTTAGGGGAGCGTCAAAGTCGGTCCTAAGCATCAAATTGAGAGTGAAATAGACCCTAAAATATGGTACTTTTGGCCTTTCATTTTCAATCTTAAGGACCTTAGCTTATGTTGGCCGCCCACAATGTCCGCCTCCAGTTTGGTGGAAGAACTTTATTTGATGACGTTAACCTTAAATTCACTCCGGGAAACTGCTACGGCATTATTGGTGCCAATGGTGCCGGTAAATCAACTTTCTTAAAAATTCTAAGTGGTGAAATTTCTCCCACCAATGGAAGTATTGAAATCACTCCGGGTGAGCGTTTGGCGGTTCTAAAGCAGAACCACTTTGCTTATGAGGAAGAAGAGGTTCTTCGTACAGTGATCCTCGGGCACTCGAAGCTGGTTGAGATCATGAAAGAGAAAGATGCTCTTTACGCCAAAGAAGACTTCACTGATGCTGACGGTGAGAGAACTGCTGAACTAGAAGGTCTCTTCGCCGAAATGAATGGCTGGGAGGCCGAAGCAAATGCGGCCTCACTTCTGGCCGGTCTTGGCATTAAAGAAGATCTTCACGCCAAGAAAATGAAAGAACTCACCGGTGGCGAGAAAGTAAAGGTCCTTCTTGCCCAGGCCCTGTTTGGTAAACCGGAAATTCTTCTTCTGGATGAGCCGACCAACGATCTTGATCTAAAAGCGATCCAGTGGCTTGAGAACTTCATCATGGACCAACAAGACACGACAGTTCTGGTCGTTTCCCATGACCGTCACTTCTTGAATAAAGTGTGTACTCACATTTGTGATATTGATTTCTCGAAAATCAAACTTTATGTGGGTAACTACGACTTCTGGTACAAGTCTTCTCAACTTGCTCAGCGTATGATGAGTGACCAGAACAAAAAAGTTGAAGAGAAAATGAAAGAACTTAAAGAGTTCATTCAGCGCTTCTCTGCCAACGCTTCTAAATCTAGTCAGGCGACTTCTCGTAAGAAAATGCTCGATAAACTGACCCTTGAAGATATCCAACCTTCTTCTCGTAAATATCCTTACGTGGGCTTTAAGGCCGATCGTGAGGCCGGTGATAATCTCTTAAGAGTAGATGGACTGACGGTAAGTCTTGAAGGCGAGAAGATCATCAACAACATCTCTTTCACTATTAAGAAAGGCCAGAAGGTCGTCTTCCTTGCTAAATCTGAAGTGATTACAACCGCTCTCTTTAAAGTTCTGATGGGTGAGCTTACGCCGGAGGCGGGAAAAATTGAGTGGGGTGTAACAACCACTCGTGCTTATCTTCCCAACGATAACTCAATGTTCTTTAAGGACGCCTCTTTAGACCTTATTAACTGGCTTCGTCAGTATTCAAAAGATCAGACCGAGACCTTCCTACGTGGCTTCTTAGGGCGTATGCTTTTCTCTGGAGAAGAAGCACTTAAGAAATGTAACGTGCTTTCCGGGGGCGAGAAGGTCCGCTGTATGCTTTCAAAGATGATGCTTTCAGGTTCAAACGTATTGGTAATGGACAACCCAACCAACCACCTTGACCTAGAGACCATTACGGCGGTTAACGAAGGGCTCATTGATTTTAAGGGAACTCTGTTGTTTACTTCTCATGACCACGAATTCATCCAAACCATTGCTAACCGAGTGATTTCGATTGAGGGCAAAGGGGTCAGGGATGAGGAGTGTACATACGACCATTTCCTAGGATTAGAATGATAATTTCAAATGCTCTTGTTCTTCTGGTGGCCCTACTTCACGTTTGGTTCATGATACTTGAAATGTATTTTTGGACAAGACCACTAGGACGCAAGGCATTTGGTTTGACCAAGGAGTCTGCGGAAGCAACCAAGGTCATGGCCCAAAACCAGGGGATCTATAACGGTTTTCTGGCCGCAGGACTTATCTGGGGAGTCATTTCCCACCTCCATGATGTAAAAGTCTTTTTTCTCGCCTGTGTGATTGTCGCCGGCATCGTTGGCGCTTTCACGGCCAATAAAAAAATCCTCTACATTCAAGCTTTCCCTGCATTAGCAGCACTTATGGCGGTTGTATGTCTGTGATTAAGTTCTCATTGGTTTTTATTCTTACCCTTTCCTCAGTTTTTGCCTTTGATTGGCAAGGACACCGAGGGGCAAGAGGTCTTTACCCTGAGAACACCATTGGTGCTATGGAAGAGGCCTTGAAGTATCCGGTGACGACCTTGGAGCTCGATGTCGTGGTTTCTAAAGACATGAAAGTCGTTGTGAGTCATGAACCATGGATGAGCGAGGAGTTCTGTCAGAACCCGGAAGGGAAAAGAGTTAAGGGACGCGAATACAATCTTTACAAGCTTAGCTATGAAGAGATCCAGCGCTTTGATTGTGGCAGTATCCCGCATCCGCGTTTCCCGCAACAGAAGAAAGTAAGAGAGGGGAAGCCCCTGCTCGAGAGGCTCTTAACTGAGTCTGAACAAATGTTAAAAAAATTGAATCGCGAAAAGGTCCAATACAACATCGAAATTAAATCCACGATAGAGGATGAGAAGGATGGTTTTCAACCAGACTATAAAACCTTTACGGATCTTGTGGTGAAGACCATTCAGTCCCAACTTAAGAATGAAAAGTTCTTCATTCAGAGTTTTGATTGGAGAGTGCTGCGCTACCTCCATGAGAAATATCCACAGATTCAGCTTTCAGCCTTGATTGAAACTGAAGTGAACCCTCAAGAAAATTTAAAAAACCTTGGATTTCATCCACAGGTTTTTTCTCCAGACTTTACTCTTCTTAAGAAAGAACACGTTGCCGCTTTTCATACATTAAACATCAAGGTCATTCCATGGACCGTGAACACTGTTCCTGAAATGGAGAAGCTCATTGCGATGAACGTGGATGGGATCATCACGGATTATCCAAATTTAATTTCTTCAGTCGCAGTAAAGAAATGCGGGCCTAAGTCTCATCTCTTCGAAGGAAAGTGTGTGAAAATGCCAGCGCATTCTATTCCTTCTGATCTAAATCCGGGTTGGAAATGCAAAGATGGTTTTGTTCAAAAACGTTTTAAGTGTGAGAAGATTAAACTTCCACCGCACTCAGTTTTGTTGGAAGATGGAAAAACGTGGGAATGCAAAACTGGTTATGAACGTTACCGTGGAACTTGCAAAAAAATCTCTCAATAAAAATTAGATTCTCTAAAGAATGAATTACTTGCAATGGAAAGAGAATGTGACTATTCTCCGGCCAATTTTTAAGGTGCAAGTAAAATGCTTTGTAAAATTTATTTCTTCTTTTTTGTGATCGGATTTATCGGAAGTGTGTTTTCGATTGTTCGTTCGTTATCGAAAGAAGACAGAGCAGAAGAGACTTCAAAATGGGACCTGATGGAAAATCTGGGACCTTTTTTCTTTTTCACATCTTTCATTGGTATCACCTTTGTTCAGTTTAATGCTTTAAGAAGTTCTATCAACGTTCCCGTTTCAATATTTGTAGGTTTCTTTTTTACTTACTTTTCACAGGTCTTCATCAAGGCAGATCAGAAAGGATCGGTCTTATGAACAGCATTCGTCGTGGAAGACTTTTTGATCATGTGGAACTAAAAGTGAAAGACATTGATAAAAGTAAAAAGTTTTATCGGCCGGTCATTGAAACTCTTGGGCTCTCAATGAGTTTTGAGAATGGAAAAAGTTTTTCGGTGGATGAGTTCCTTGTGATTGAATCTGAGGCCCCTACTCAGGCCGTTCATCTTGCCTTCATGGCCCCGCATCCAGCGGCGGTTAAAATGTTTTACGAAACTGCCCTTCAAAACGGTGGCATGTGTAATGGTGCTCCCGGTGAAAGAAATTTTCACACCAATTACTATTCGGCCTACGTCTTAGATCCGGATGGTAATAATATTGAGGCGGTCTTTCACGATCCAAATAGCATGCGATCAGTTCTTCTGAACTCCCACTTATAATTCCTTCCTCATTTCAAACTGGGTCACAAAATTAATCAGTCCTTTATTCATCCAGAAATGAATCATCGTTTGAGACCGATCTTCAACATTCATCACACGGATTCTTTGATCTCCGAGTTTCATATGAAGAAGCAATTGATCGAGATGGCGATCAATGGGATCAATGGCACCCATTTCACGAAGGGAACCGTTATAGGGAGTGTAGACCGCATAGGCCACAAGAGTGTCTCCGTAACGAAGCTCATGGGTCTCGTGATTTTCTTTTGCTTTCATGAGAACGGTTTTACTGGCCTCGGATGCCGGTTCAAAAAGTCGCATGTCTTTCATTTCTTGAGTGTAGCCAAGAGGTCTCACATGATAGTGAAAGGCATTGGTGGGGCCACAACAGATATTAAGCTCTCCCTGAAAAGAGAGCAGCTCCCTTGTTGTCTGAAATCCCATCCTTTCATAAAGGGCGATGGCCCGATCGTTTCCCTTAATCACTTCCAGTTTTACTTCCTTAAAGTTTTTAAGATGTGGAACCGCGACATCATAAATTTTTTCGATAAGTTTTTGTCCGCGGTGACTCGGAACCACGCCGGTTCCAAAATTAAAGAGAACATGATCTACCGGGACATGAAGAACAAAGGCCACGAGTTCTTCTTGATCAAAGACCCCATAGGAAAGTGAGAAATCAACTCCGGCCGTTTTCCAACGTTTTAAATGAAGATCCCGATCCAAATCCAAGGGGATCACGTAATTATTGAAGGCCTCTTTAAAGGCATGAAAAATTATGTCTAAGGATGTCCCTTCCAGTCCTCTAATTTCCATGGTTTATCTTATCACCAATGAATGTAAAAAATACCCTTAAAACTTGAGGAAGTGCCTCGTATGTCCTATAAACCGCGGCATCTATTCCTTCAAAAGGACTGAAAAATGAATAAGCTCTTAGTTCTGGCCTCTATGGCCTTGATTGGTTCTGCTCACGCCGCAAAATGGAACAGAAGTAACAATCCTGCATTGTTTAATCCTGTTGCTGCGACAAAGATTAACACGACATTTACGGATCTTCCGCTTTCTGCTCGTTTGTTAGATGACAGTATGGCCTGGTCTGAAACATTCTGGCCTTCTCGTCTTGGCGGGATTGCTTATCGTTGGAACCATCCAAATCCTCAACCATTTAAATTCACTCTTCATACGAAAGAAGAAATTCTAAGAATGTCGGAGAAAGAACTTTCTCAACTTTCTCCTGCTGAGCTTTATGACATTGCTATGGGTGACTATAACTATACTCTTACTAAGAAAACTCTTAAGAGTTACAAGCCGACTGATTTGTGGTGGGAAGGAATTTGTGACGGATGGGCCCTGGCCGCTTCTCATTACTCTGAGCCGGATAAAACGGTTGTCACAAATAAAGACGGAGTCAAAGTTCCGTTTGGCGCTTCAGATGTGAAAGGTCTTCTTTCTATGCACGAGGCCTATAACGCCAACGGTATGTATGTGCGTGTAGGTGACCGTTGTAAAGCGAACGGTAAGGTTCCAGGTGAAGCGTTCCCGGCCGATCAATATCCAAATCCTCCATCACCTCGTGATGCTAACAAAGAAGAGTGCGCTGACGTAAACGCTGGTGCTTTCCACGTAGTGGTTACGAACATGATTGGTATCAACTCCCAGGGCTTCATCGCTGAAGTGGATCGCTTTAATGATGTATGGAACCAGCCGGTTTACTCTTACGATTCAAGAATCGTAGGGGAGGTTCCACTTACGGCCAAAGACATTAAGAGCGGTGTGGATAAAAAAATCCAAGTTAAAACTGATATGACTTATGCTGAAGAGCTTGTGTTTTGGAAGCAAAAGTACGCCGACGAAGGTTATCTTGGTTTCGTTTCAAAGGACCCTGTGACTGGAACTCCGGCCCAGACTTACTCAGTAAGAAACTATGAATATATTCTTGAGCTTGATAATGCGGGCCAGATCATCGGTGGTGAGTGGATCTCTGAAACTCGTCCTGACATGCTTTGGGCAAAGGCCAAGGTACCTAAGTTTATTAACGGTAAGTATCCTCTTGCCGGTCTCTCGATCATCTACAAACCAGTTGTTCATCAAAAATAAAAAAAGGGCCCCAATCGGGGCCTTTTTTATTATGACCATTCACCTTTTAAAATGAGTCTGACTGTTGTTCCTGAAGGCATATCATTTTGGCCTTCAAGGGATTCGATTGCCACCTGACCGCCATACATCTCAACAAATGACTTCATGATATGCATACCAAAGCCGGTACCAATTTCGCCCATGGTTCCAGGACGAGAAGTCTTCTTGTTAATGTCGAAGAGATTTTTAATCAGGACCTCAGGCATACCTATGCCGGAGTCCTTAATCTCGACTGCGTAGGTTCCTTGATTGACCGGATAGACATTAATCACAATTTTACTGCCAATAGGAGAGAACTTAATGGCGTTGGAGATAATGTTTCCCAGCACCTGATTGTTAAAGCTCACAGGCTCAACTAACAAGTTTAGGCCCGCGTTTTTATCATAGTGATACTCAATGGCGAGCTGCTTGCGTTCAAGCTCGTTAAAGAAAACTCTGGTGACATACTCGACGGCGCTATTAAGCGAGACCATCGTGAGATCCACATGGGCCTTGCCCTTACTTACAGCATACATTTTGCGGATGTTCTGAGTGATCTCAAGCATTGCCTCCGAGGCCTGAGAAGCGATCTCAAGTCCACGGCTTCCTTCAGTCGCAGGAAGTTGCTTCTTGGCAAGGGAGAGTCCAATGGTGATTCGTCCCAATGGATTGGCCAGATCGTGGAAAAGAACTCGGAATAGGTCATCAATCTTCTGACCTTGTTGCTGAAGGAGCTCTTCCGTATGTTGTCTTAGACCTGCGTAGACCACCACAAGAGTGGTGCTGATAAAGATCCAGCCAAACACTAAGAGGGCGTGGCTCCATACAAATCCAGTTTGAGTAATAAGATTGGGACATTCATAACCACTGACATGAAGAATGAAAAAGCCCAGGGCCACGATGGCCGAAGTTAAGCTCCAGGTAATGGCGCCTTTTTGAGCACAGATCACACCACCAATCAGAGGAAGAACACCAAACCAGATTAAAATGTTACTGGTAAAACCACCGGTAAAATAAGTGAAGGTTGATTGATGAATGATTCCCGCACCTAATAATACGTTTGAAATGAAGTACGTATTATTGGTGAAACGAAACATGAGTGGTGAAAGAAGATGTACGAGTGAGCAGGCCAGTCCCACAAATCCCGGAACAGGAGAGGCAATGGTAAAGCTCGCCAGAATGGCATATGACCACATGAGTACGCCAGTACATAGAACTGTCACAATCTGAGCGTGAATCTGACGTCGGTCGATGTCGTTCAAGCGCACTCTGTGATAAGACACAAAGTTATAAATGGCGAAGTACCAGCGAAGGGCCGGTATCCTTTTAATTTGCATAAACTCTCTTCGGAAGTTTTAAGCCGGCATTAACTAAAACAATGATTAACAATAAAATTTATTGTTAATTAGTACACGTTCTTTAGCTTAACTTCAGAAAGAACGGCCTCAACTGACTTCAGGAGTGTATCCTGGTTAATCATGTCCTTGCCTAAAGAGTACTCTTTAGGAGCGAGGAGTTTTTCAATTGAAAGATTCTCTTTATTGATCTTTGTCGTGACGGATGAAGTATCCAACTTTTTAACCTGAAAGTCATACTTCATAACAAGTTTATCTTCATCCATTGAGAACGTAAGAAGGAGTGAGTCGATATTGGCCATGTCACGTGACGTTGGGGGAAGAAGTTTAAATTCCACTCCTTTCTTTGAGGCCTTAAATTCTTTTTGCTTAAAGCGATGAAAAGTATCCAAGAGACCCACGATCTTTGTGTAGAGGGCCTTTGGATCAATTTTAAGTTGAAGATGGTTCTCGTTGAACTGACGGCCGTAGGCAAGGTAGTAGCTGGCCTTTTTGTCTGTTACAGGAGAATTTGGTCCCACTGTGAATGAGAAAGAAAGCTGGGCTTCTTCGCCCGCCTTAAGTTCTTTTTGCTCGAAGGCCGTAGTGGCATCAAGTTTCAAAGCTCCTTCAGCGCGAGCATGAATTTTTTTGATTTCTGCATAAGCGAGACCCACACCAGCATCGGCCAGATTAATGGTTTCAGTGCCGTGGTTTTTAACCTTCAGCGTTCCAGTAATGTTGGAGCCCTGCTGCCAGCTCTCTCCAACGGTCTCAATGTTCCACTCTAGTGGTTTATTAAAAAAAGTTCCTTTCATGGCCCAGAACTTTATCCCGTCCTTTTGGCTTTTTAAAGGAAAAAGCTTAAGCTGTGAACGATGAAACTACACCATGTTGCCTTGATTGTGAGTTCACTGGATCGCTCTCTTGATTTTTATCAGGAAGCACTGGGCTTTCAGGTTCTCCGAAAAGAATTCCGTACTGAGCGAAATTCCTGGAAAGTGGATTTGATTCGCGATGGAATTCAGCTTGAGATGTTTACTTTTCCGGGTGCTCCAGCAAGACCTTCATATCCAGAGGCCATGGGACTTAGGCATCTGGCCTTTTCGGTGGATCACATTGAGACATTTCACGCGGAGTTAAAAGAGAAGAATATTGCGGTGGAAGAGATCAGGGTTGATCATCAGACCGGGAAAAAGTTTTTCTTCTTCGCCGATCCAGACAATCAACCCTTAGAAATTTACGAAAATTAACGAGGAAGCTGACAGCCGTTTCTGTTTAGATCAAAACGGAAGTCTGGAGTAAGACAAGTGTAAACGTTGTAAGTCTGCTGACCGTAACGAACACCTTTTCTCACTTCAACCTGGCCCGCCTGATCAACTTCACATGGGTTGTTCATAGTACAACGACGACCGCTTTCGTTTGAAGTGTTGTTGATACCGATCACACGTCTTTCACCGCGAGCGATGATGGGAGAACCTGATGTACCACCGATAGTGTCACAACCAGCTGTGTAACGGATTGAATCAGTGAATGTCCAATCGGCCTCTCTGATTTGGAACACGAATCCGTCGATTTCGCAGCTATAACCGCGGTCCCAGTAACCAGAAATGATATCAATGCTCACACCTTCAAGTGGACGAGCTGAATCAAGTAGGAAAGGGCGAACTTTCGTACGGGCGAAGATTTCGTTGTATGACTCAGTTAGCTCATAGAAAGCAACGTCTGTGTTTGTCATTGTAGCGAAAAGAATCTTAGTCGCTTGGATGTTGTGAAGCTTGAAATTCACATCATAAAGCTTTAGAGAACGAGGGGCCGCACGGTTTACCCATACTTCACCGGGCTTAAGAAAACCACCTGGAGCAGATACGCAATGACCGTTAGTCATCATGATCGCCTTGGCAGAAAGAGGCATACCGTTGAAGGCAACAAGTGAGCCTGAACAGTTAGAAAGTTTCACAATCCCTTCAAAGTCATAACCACGAGCTTCGAACGATTGAATAGACTTTAGGTTAGAACGCTCAAGAGCATTGAAAGGGGCCACCGGAAATGCCATGGCAGCCGAGCTTACAAGTGCCAATGCTAGAACGAGAAAAGTTTTCAATTGATCCTCCTAAGATTTTGATCAGAGGGTTTTTATAGCAAGTGGCCGATTAAACGTCTTTTCTTGTAAGGCTTTTTAAGTTTTTACTGTACCTTCTTGGCCGCAACACTTCTTGCACGGAATTAGATTCTGTGTAGGGGCAGACCTTAAAAAATCCTTAAGAATGGGCCTATAAAAGTGGATTTTTTTCAAAACTGACAGACGAAAATTCAGGATTTTGCTATTCATTAATGTGAACGTAATTGGAGCAATCCGCGATTGTATATCCGTATGCCGGTTAGTATAGTTTAAGGATACATTCCTGGATAATTATGAAAAAAATTTTGTGGTGTGATCAGTCGAATATTCATGAACTTTCAACCATCCTTAAGATGGAACTGCCTGATATTGAGGTAGTTAGTGTTAATAACCCACTTAAAGCGATTGAGATGCTTAAGCAAAGCAATGACTTTTCACTTATCATTTCAGGGGCCCTGTTCTGGGACGTTCAAGGGATTGATATTTTCCACTATCTTCAGTTAGCAGGTATGCAAACTCAGTTCTTGCTTTTTACGGCCAGTCAAAAAGACCCAAAAATTAACAGTCTGGGCCTTTTGAAGAATTTTACTTACCTATCGAAACATGACTTCAGAATTGATCAGTTCATTTCTCTCGTTGAAGATCTCATTCATCGAGATGCCAATAACGATGAAATCCATCTAAAGCTTCGTGCGATTAGAGATCATCTGGGTATGTCGACATCACAATTTGCTCAGTATCTCCGCATTGAGGAGAAGACTGTTCTGTCATCGGAAGCAAGTCAGGATTCTATTTCCTGGAGCTATGTAGTTTGCGTCTGTGAAAAAATTGGAATTTCTTTGAGCTTTATCGCGCATACACCGCTACACTTATTTGTTAAGCGATTGGATGAGCAGGCCTCCGCAGGTGGAGCAACAAAGGCAATTGTTTGAGAAGCAGCAACGAGTGTAAGATCGACAATCTTTTGTGGAATAATCTGGGCACGATTCAGGAAGTGACCGGTATTCAAGACGATGTCATGGCGACCCAGATGGGGCTGTCATCACAGAAGTTTGCCTTTCTTAAAAACAACACTTCAATTCTGCCTTTCACAAGTGTCAATAGAATCGCCGATAAACTGGGCATCAATTTAGATTCTATTCTTTGCGAAGAGCTGAATACAAATGATCTTCAAAATAATTTCAAGGGCTATTTTCAGTCTTTATTGCCGGACGAGTATAAGCGCGCTCTAGGGTCCAAGTCTTTTACCGTAAGAAACATTTTAAAAATCGCCAAAAAGTACGGCTTCTATAAAGAGATCCAAACCAATTTTTCTTTGAATGAGCTGACTTTTGATAGCAATATTGATTTCGAAGTCTCTGTTCAGCTTGCTTCAGATCTTCTGGACTCAATTTCAATCCGTGTTCCTCTTACTAAAGAGGACTATGACCTCATGTCTTATGGAAACGCCTTTCACTTTGCCGACACCGAGTTCGGTAAGATCCTTTCAGAGTGTAGAACTCCACTTGAGATCTATGAGCACTTGATCCGCGTGGTTCACCATGTAGAGAAGAACTGGTCATATAAGATTGAAGCGGCCGATGATAAGAGCATCCTTATTTCTTCATACTCGAATGAAAATATCTCTGATCTTTATAAACGCACAGATTATTCATCTTACAATTTCACGAAGTTTCGTGCGGCCATGGCCTGCCACTTAACAAAGTACATTGGGTTGGAAGGTGCCACGACTTCTATTACGAAGTCGAAGCACCGAGGTGATAGTTATGATCAGTTTAGAATTGATTACAGCAATCTTAGGCCGCTTTCTTCTGCGTAGATGCAAGACTCGCTTTATTGATAATCAAACGATTTTCCCACACCGATTTATACTTCTGACATTCTTTGGCGAAAAGCTCTGAGAACCCTGGCTCTTCTAAATACATAATGGCAAACGGCTCTTCAAAGAAGACGGGAGATTTAAACGGCTCCATGAATTCACCCCGTACGCTCTTTAAGTATTTTAGTCCCATATATTCCTGGAACGTATTCACACCATGGGAACAAGCGGTGGAGTTGATCACGTTTAAAAGATCTTGATCATGATAATGATAGAAGAAAAGTGATTGAGAAATCTCTCTACAAAGATTTCTTAATTCCTTGTCGAGATCCGTTCGCATGGTCCATGAAGCGTTGTAAGCATACTTTTTACTTTTCGCCTCAAGGTTGTTTTGCCACTGAGTGATGGCATCCACGTAGTCTTTAAAGTTTTCTTTATACATCCCAAATTTATGAGAGATCACAGGGAAAGGTGCGCGGAATTTTTTGCAGATTTCATTACTGATGGATTTGAAGGCCGCAAGTGGAACAATCTTATTTCCTTCTTCGATACAAAGACAAACGTGCGTGGCCATAAAGTCATAATCACTCACAGGCATGATCCCATACGGATAATGTTTCATGTAGCCTTCGAACTTTAATTTAAAGAGATCGGTCATGAAATTTCTTGTGAAAGAATCTTCTGTGTAGATATCATAGGGACACTCTACAACGACAACTTTGAACTTGTACTTCCCCTGATCATTTTGCTGCTTAAACATGCAACCACCTTTTGTGAATGATTCGTTTGAGAGTGAAAGTCTTTACGGAACTGGATGTTTAATTTTTTAATTAATTATTCCGAAATAAATCTCACGCTTTTTTAACAACAAAGGATTCAAGATGGCTTATGTTCTAGAAAACACAGCTGAGGCGAGAAGACTGAAGTTACAAGACGACATTAGCGTCTATAGCTTGAATCATGATCTTAAAGATTTGAAGATCACATCTAAAGACAAGGTTTTAGATGCTGGTTGTGGGGCCGGAATTGTCTCTCTATTTCTTAAGAAAAATTATGAGATGCACTCCCTGGAATCATGTGATTTTTCTGATATCCGCTTAAAACAAGCTGAAAAGTATTTAGTCGACAATAATGCCGGAGAGAATGTTTCTTATTTCCAATGTGATCTGGAACGAATTCCTAAGAACGATCACTCTTACGATAAGATCGTTTGTCGTTTTGTTTATGAGTATCTTCCGAATCCTCTAAAAGTGACTCAAGAACTTCATCGTCTGTGTAAGCCGGGAGGAGTGGTGAGACTGATTGATCTGGATGGAGTTGTTGCCAATCTTCATACAAATAATAGTGAGCTTCGGGACATGTTAATTCTTCTTACGAAGAAGGCCTACGAGGATCACCATCTTGATTTCTATGCAGGTAGAAAACTTTTTGCTCACATGAAAGGTGCCGGCTTCAAAGATGTCTCTTATCAAGTAAGACCAATGGCCTTTCATGGTGAAGATCTTTTGAAGGAAGTGGAGAACTATCGTGAGCGTTTTAATTTTGGACGCGCACTATTGGACAGTGTTTTTGGAAGTCCAAAAATGGCGCAGAGATTTATTGATGCTTATCTGGAAGAGCTAACAAGTAAGGACTCTTTATTGTTTTACAATAACTTCATTGTGACCGGTTCTAAATGATGGAACAGGTAAATTGAAGCTCGTTTGAATAAAGCTTAAAAGGGCCTGGTTAAAGTCTTCAGCATTTTCGATATGCATATTGTGAGACGATTCAATTTCAACCACCGGGCCCACGTTCTTCTCGATGTATTCCTTGTTAATGAATTTATCTTGAGTGGCGTGAAGAACGGCCTTATGGCCATCGTAGTGTCTCAGTAATTCAATCTCATCTGCAAATTTCAATTCGCCCACTGATTGAGCGAATTTCTCTCGAAACAAAGAATCGGTTTGGCGGACTTCAGCGATGTCCGCATTGGTGATTTGATAATCGTTATAGAAAGACTTCATAAGAAGATCGAGTTCAGCGTCGCTAAGTTCATTTTTAAAGAGATACGAAGTTGCTGGATGGTCTCTGAAGGCCGACATGTCCGGCGGATTTCTTAGAGGTGGCGTTCCGAAAATCAAAATCCCTTTTGGATTTAAACAAGTCAGAGACTGAGTGGCGATGTGTCCGCCAAGGGAGTGGCCAACTAAGACGTAGTTAGTAAGATTCAATGATTTTACGAAGGCCTCAAGCATTCCTACAAATAAGGCCATGTTGTATTTAGTTGAACGAGAAGAAAGACCGTGGCCCGGAAGATCCAGGGCGAGGATTCTTAGATGCTGAAAACGCTTATCCTCAAGTTGATATCTAAAAGTTCTATGGCTATGAGAGTTACCGTGAATAAAGATAACTACATCGTTTGAGTCGATGTCATTATCAAAATAACGTAGCTCTAGTTGCTCATAATTAAAGGTTTTCATTCGACCTTAATGTAGCAGTTCTGGTGCATCAGAGTAAATCTGTAAAAACTATATGTAATTTTAAATAGTTATTTTCACGTAGGTGAAACACCCGTTTATGGAAATTTTTCTTAAGCTTTGGCGCCATGGGCCCTACGCAAGTTGATAATGATGGTGGTTCCTGTCCCTGGGCCATCGGATTGAATGAGGTAAGAGGCCCCAAATTTCCTTAGGAAATAGCCCATGACCATGACCCCGAAGCCCGACCCAAGTTCTCCCCGGGTCCCTTCAGTCGTGTGGAGAAGGCGCTTTTCCAATCGCTCGTGATCAATTCCGACACCGAAATCTTGGAACTCCACTCGAATCGTGGGACCTATATCAAAAACTTTTATGATGATCTCAGAACCTTCATGAGAAAACTTCAAAGAGTTAGAAAGGACATTGGCGAAAACGTGTTCAGTCAGAGTGTTTTCTTCGGCGGCCACGAGAGTATCGAGGGGAGCGCCGTTTTCATACTTCACCTTGATGTTTTTTTCTTCCAGGCGGGACTCAAATTGAGTGATAAGACGCTTTAAGGAGCGATCAATCGAAACGTCGTTAATGGCCACAATGCTTGCTTGATTTCGTGTCACAATGGCGTCTCGGATACGAGCAATCATATCCAGGGCCGACTTCGTGTTCATCTTAATGCGGTCCCAGATCATCTTACGATCTTCTTCGGGAATGCGGCCGGAGTTGATCATATCAATATAGGCATTAATCACAGTGAGTGGATTGGCCAGATCGTGGGAAACCGTCTTGATGAGAATTTCATTCATCTCACGCTCTTCTTCCAGGTGACTGTTGCTGTTTTGAAGCTCACGAGTGAGTTCTTCTTTGATCCCCACTTGATAGGCCAGTTCTTGGTAAAGTTCTGCGCTGTTTAGTTTTCGATTGAGTGGGGCCCCAGAGAGCTTTTCGATGGTAAGCTCCAGGTTCTTGCGTTCAAATTCTTGTCGGCGGCGGATTATAATGATGGCGGCCAATGCGATTGCAAAGCCAATGACCGTAGTCCCAATGAGGAAAATTAAAATGTTCATTTCCACGCGCATACGTCTCTAAGTGTAGAAATGTTAGCTCGTGAAGTCTACAGCTCTTCGCCGGCCGGCTCAAAAAGTGGTTCAAAATCACCTAACTCTTTGGATTTTTCCAACAGGGCGATTAAGTCCTGATCCAAGATTTTATAGAGATCAGTGAATTTATCTAAGACGTAATAAAGTGGCTGAGGGATATCAATTCGATAAGGGGTTCTTAGGGCCGTAAGAGGATCAAATGGTTCTCGTTTAGGAACAGGACTTTCCACTGACCAGACAGTTTCGTGAATAGAGGAAAGCATTCCACCACCGTAAGCGCGAATGCCTTCTGGTGTCTTTAAAAGTCCAAATTCAATCGTAAACCAGAATAAGCGGAAGAGGCGACGACGATCTTTTCCGTTGACCGAGAGAGCGATCTTTCCGAACTCCTCCATGAAGTTGGCGTAGTCTGGAAACGTTAAGAGAGGAACGTGGCCATAGAATTCGTGAAAAATATCTGGCTCTTGAATGTAATCAAGTTCCTCCGGAATCCGAATGAAACTTGCGGCCGGGAATTTTTTGTTGGCAAGGAGTGTAAAGAACTCTTTGGCCGGAATCAGGGCCGGGACTACTTCCACTTCCCAACCTGTGAAGTCTTTCAATCGACTGTTAATTTCAGTGTGCTGAGGAACATGGTCTACGGAAAATCCAATGCGATGAAGACCTTCTAAAAACTCCGGACAAGCACGAGTCTTTACAATTTCAGACTGACGGGTAATCAGCGTGCGCCAAGTATTGTTTTCGGCCGGCGTCCAGTCGATCAGTCCCTCTGCATTTGGTTGTTTGGAAATGTAGGTTGTTTTCATGATTCCCTCAGTTCCATTATAGTGAGGAAAGATTCCTTAACCTATGGAATTGTAAAATATTCTCTGATAGCTTACGAGCATGTCCATGCCAAATAACCAACTTTTTATATCACCGTCTGAAGAAGTGGATGAATACTTAGGTTTCAGAATCAACGATATTGAACATGATCTGTTTTTAAAGGCCAGGGATCTTCGACCTGATGGTGATCAGAATAACTTGGGTCATGTACTTCATGGTGGACATCAAACTTGGGTGGGACTCGATCCGCAAACTCTCAATACACCTTATTCAGAGCTGAAGCTTCTTTGTGATGTACTAAAACCAAAATCTGATGAACTCATGGTGGATTTGGGTGCTGGTTATGGCCGTCTAGGAGTGGTATTGGCCCATCTTTATCCGGAAGTGCAATTTCTAGGCTATGAGTTAGTGGAAGAGCGAGTTCAAGAAGGAAATCGAATCTTTGAGAAACTGGGTTATGAAAAAGGCAAGCTCATGACAGCGGACCTTACTCACAATTTTAAACTCCCCGTGGCCCAGTATTATTTTATCTATGACTATGGAAAGGTCGCTCATATCCGTCAGACCTTAAAAGAGCTGGAAGCACTCGCTGACAATCATTCGTTCACTGTGATTGCCCGTGGAAAAGGTGTTCAAAGTATTATTGAACATGAGCATCCGTGGCTTGCGGACATTTATCCGATCCATCGAGAAGAGAAGTTTTCTATTTATTCAATGACGGATCCGGGCAATCGCGGATAAGTCTGATCTGAAGATCCTGCACCATTTTAATTTTTCGCTCGCGAGGGTTCTCTGGAAACTGTTTTTTGTATTCAGAGATATCAAAGTAGCTCAGGTTCATGTGAATAGTTTTAAAAACTTTGGGAAGAGTTTGTCCGGGTGCTTGAATGTGATGAAGGCCACCAGAGAAGGCGAGAACCATTCCTCCCTCATCAATGTTCTCAATAATGTCAGCAACACCACCACGAACTGTCATAGGTTTTCCAGATTTGTCCAGACCGTTGGGACGCTTCATGCGACCTTCGGCCGCAATCATAATCACCGAATCTTTATCAATGGATTTTAAGTAATTGTCCCAAGTGGAATCTTTTTTACGAGAGACTGAAGCGATATTTGGGATCATGAGTTTATAGAAGCGCCCAACCAGTGGGCGATTCAAGGTAATATCGGCCCCCGGAACATTCATGTGATCAGCCAGATGCCAGAGGTATGAAAAGGGCAGGAGCTGAATGAAGATCGGCTCATAAAGTGAAGTGTGGTTTAGAAATACGTAGAGACGTGCTTTTTTCCAATGATCTTTTGGTACATCTGTCAGCCAAGATGATTTGGCACGAAACAAAACCCAAGAGATAGATTTAACAGTTGAGAGAATAAGAAAGGCTAGGATTCGACGCATTTGGATTTAAATTCACTGGCTGTCATATCATAAACAATCCAAGACTGTGGTTCACAAGGGTCTTTTTGATAACCACGAAAAGTCATTCCCATTTTTTGCATGACTTTAATGCTTCCGATATTGTCGGGCATGGCCTTGGCGATGATACGTTTAAGGTTAAGGGTCTCGAAACCGTACTTCAAAGTAACTAGGGACGCTTCAGTGGCGTAACCCTGGCCCCAATGCTTTTTCATAAAACGATAACCCAAATCCACTTCATCTGATTCTGGAAAGTAGCGTAGACCACACCAACCGAGATATGTTCCGTCTTTAAGGGTCACTGTAAAGCGTCCCATTTTATATTTCTGGAACTGAGGGAACATACGTTCTTTGATTTGGGTCTCTGCTTCGAGAATATTCTTAAGAGAAGGGTCTCCGGTGTACCGAACCACTTCAAAATCCGAGTTGAGTTCGTAGAGAAGAGGAGCATCTTCTAGAACTGCAGGACGAAGAATGAGGCGTTTGGTTTCGAGCATGCTTAAGACTAGCGCGTTTTAGTCTTTCAAGCTACAGTTTTCCCTATGAATCCGAAAACTCAATCCCTCATCTTTGGACTGATTACTATCCTCTGTTGGGGGAGTCTTGCGACTTTCGGAAAACTTTTGATTCATCTACCACCCTTTTATGTTTTAGGGGCGTGCTTTCTCATTGGGTCGCTCCCTGCGTTTGCTAGGCCAAAAGAAATGTTTCCTGATTTAAAAGTCTTACTGTGGGGAACTGCAGGGTACTTTGGTTACCATTTTTTGTTGTTCTATGCTTTTCGATTTGCTCCCGCCATTGAGGCCAATTTGATTAATTATCTCTGGCCCGTGATCATGGTTGTGATCACTCCCATTTTCTTTCCAGAGCAAAAACTTCGTTGGTATCACATTGCCGGTGCTGCACTGGCCGTCATTGGTTCAGTGTTTTTAGTTTTTGGGAAAGGTGGGGAGTTAAAGAGTGAATACTTAACTGGTTATTTACTGGCGCTTGGGGCCGCCTTCGCCTGGCCAATTTATTCCGTTGGTAAAAAGAAACTTAAGGCCACCACCGTTTGGGCCATCGGTGGGCTTTGTTTTGTGAGTGGCATTTTATGTTTTCTCACTCATCTGTGGCTTGAACCGAGAGTTGTGCTTCAATCGGAAGATCTGTGGAAGTTGATCGTGATGGGGCTGGGCCCGTTTGGACTGGCCTTTTATACTTGGGATCTTGCTCTTAAAATGGGTGATTCACGAATTATTGGGGCCCTTGCCTATCTTACTCCGGTTCTTTCGACCATCGGACTCGTGATTTTTGCGAATGAGTTGCTAGTTTTTAGTACGGTGGTTGCGATTGTGCTAATTATTGGTGGAGCAAGTGCAGGACTGCTGGATTTTTTACCCTCAAAACGGTTAAAATAGCCGAGAGGTAAGATATGCAACAGCACTGTAGTATTGAGCAAAAAGACACTGGCGTTTTTCTCGCCAACGAACAAAAAACTAAATGGGTAACGATCATCACACTGGTCACCATGATTGTGGAAATTGCTGTTGGTTATTGGACTGGATCGATGGCCTTGTTAGCAGACGGCTGGCACATGGCCTCGCACACTTTGGCGCTTTTTTTATCTTTAGTCGTTTATTACCTTTATCGCCATCCAAAATTTAGAGCTTCATTTACATTTGGCGGAGGAAAAATTCTTTCCCTTGGTGGTTATACCAGTGCCTTGTTTCTGATTTTTATTGCGGGCTCGATGATCGTTGAATCGATCATGCATTTTTATGAATCAAGGCCCATTAAATATGATGAGGCCATTGTTGTTGCAGTGATCGGTCTGGTCGTGAATATTGTTTGTGCGCTTATTCTTCATCAGGGTGATGACCATGGACACTCGCATTCACACGGTCATTCTCACGGGCACGATCACTCAAATTGTTCACACGGTAAGAGCAAGCTTGCTCCGGCCGGTGCTCATAACCATTCTCACTCGCATTCGCATTCACACAGTCATTCTCACGCTGAAGATTTTAACCGTGAGGGTGCCTATGTTCATATTCTGACTGATGCCTTAACTTCGGTTTTTGCCATTGGTGCTCTTCTCCTGGGAAGATGGCAGGGACTGAGTTGGCTTGACCCTGCGGTGGGTGTGCTAGGTGGTATCGTTGTCTTCAAATGGTCACTCGGACTTATTCGTCAAAGTGGGATGGATCTACTAGATGCTCACGAGGCCTCGATTGATCGCGATAATTTGATCAAAGCACTAGAAGCAGATGGTTCTAAGGTTTTAGATATCCACCTCTGGAAACTTGCTCCCGGGCAAGTGGGGTGCGAGATCATGATTAAGAGCTGCGGTAAAACTTCGGCCGAGTATCGTGACATTATTCAAAAAGAGTTCAACATTCATCACTTGATTATTGAAGTGGTGTGAAATGTGGACGACCTCCGAGAGGAAGTTTTTAAAATCTCTCAGTACTCCTTATAAAATTCAGCGCTACCTGGATGAGCTTATTTATAATCCAGTAAGTGAGGCCTGTTCTCCTCGTTATGTGATGATGAGTGGAGATGGACATTGTCTGGAAGGTGGTTTGCTTGCGGCCGCCGCTCTGGAACTTCAAGGCCATCCGCCTCTTATGGTGGATCTGGTGGCCCATAATGATGATCATCATGTGATTACGGTCTATAAAACGAAGACGGGATGGGGAAGTATTTCAAAGTCCAATACAACCCTGCTACGTGGGCGTGAGCCATTTCATAAATCAGTTCGCGAACTCGTGATGAGTTACTTTCCTTTTTACTTCAATACTAAGGGGCAACTTTCTCTGGAATCTTTCTCTGGCCCGATTAATCTGAATCGCTTCAATCACTGGCACTGGCGCACCTCAGATGAGAACCTGGAAGAGATGGGGATGAGTTTTTCTGATCTTCCACATTTCACCATTGCGGGGAAAAGAACGCTGGATAGACTTCCTAAGGTGAAGGATCAGTTAATTGAGGCGTGTTTTTTAGGTGCGGATCAAAATGGATTGTATCAGGCCTAGTTTAAGCGCATGAGATGAATGCCCTTCATCGTCGGGTGATTCACGAACTTCTTTAGATAATCCAGGAATGGTTCTTCTTTCACTTTGCCGGTAGTGCTGGCGTGACGAAGATAGACCACATTGTTACGCTTAAAAATAAAACCCTGATGAGAAATATTCTGATGAGTGCCGATGAGGTCGGTCAGGTCCCAGTTCGGGCGAACAAAATTTACGATTGAGCCAGTAGGAATCTTGTTTAATAGCTGCGGTTTTTTCACCAGCATGTTGATCTCGAGATAATTCACGCGGGCGATGGAGCTGGTATAATTCGGAGCGAGAGCGTGAAGCTCTTCCAGGCGCTCTTGTTTTTCCTCTTGAGTGCTGTTTGGCATTTTGATTTCAGCGATCTTGATCGAACGAATCCAATTCGGGAAATTAATCAGGGCCTCGGCGACTTTAATTTGATTCGTGACTGTGGTGTTGATCTCAGTCATGTGGCCATTTTCAATGTTGAAGGGGATCCATTGAAGGTCAGTGAAGTGATTGCGTTTTAAGTAATCAATTTCACCGTTCTCGTAACGGATTTTATCCAGATGCTCTTCAAACTCATTTATGTCACGGGCCAGGGCCAGCGCCATGATGGTTTCAACGTATGTGGTGCAATCAAAAGTATCAAAACGATAAAGAGGGTCTTGATCGTAGCGACCTTCCGGGCCTTCACCTAAAGGTCCGCCCTGGCCGTAGGGAAGTCCCATGAAGATCTTTGAGATCAGGTCTAGGCGTTTGGTGATTGAAGTCTCATTTTTGAATCTCAATAAAATGTCCTGGGCCTCTTCACGAGAGCCGGCAAAGGCCAGGGACTGACTCAAAACGAGCAAAATGAAAAACTTCAACATCCTTTAGTTGTGCCTTTTTTGGAAAGACTCTGTCAAAAGCTGTAAGACTATTTTGTACTTTCTACTCGTGGAAGTCCGCGACGAAGAAGCCCATGAAGCATGCGGTAAATGAGCTCATCCGTAGTAAGGGGTAGAAGGTTCATCTCGAATCTTGAACGTCGAATCAAGGTCTTAAGCCCCGAAATGATCAGTCGATAGGTAATGATCTTGATCCGGTGAAGGGTTCCGAAGGTGTATTGCCCCACTTTTTCTGAGCCCATCTTCTTACTTAAAATATAAAAATAGCCCTGTTCCCGGCGCTCAAATCTTTCTTCGAATCTTACCAGAAGTTTCCACAGGAATCGGTTCCAGCGGGACACCGTCATGAATTCTGAGGTCCAGATGTTTTGGTAGCGGCGGGTGAAGAGATTCCTCGCGGCCACACGGATGTCGCTAATGAGACTACTTTCTTCCCAAGAGCGCTGCTTAGGATGAGCGTTCCAGGATTCAACCACGTTCCAATAATCTTCCAGGGAATGGCGGCGTAGTTGTTCCAGACATTCCACCAGACACAAGGTGAAACCGATACCTTGAAGTTTTACGTACTCTTGTCTGTCTTTGAGCCATTCTTTGGTAGGGGTCTCTAAAATATATTTCACTGAAGCGGGTTTGGTTTCCGTCAGGATTTCAATTCGAAGGTGAGTACTCTTAATGAGACTTGATCCATCGGTTGCGAGGGTCAGATGCGTGTTTTCTTCCGGTGAAGTTCGGAGGAGCTCAATGTTACACACGTTCTCAGTGTTCAGAAGAACCAGTGCTT
Organism: Peredibacter sp. HCB2-198; assembly: GCF_045999315.1. Lineage (GTDB taxonomy): Bacteria > Bdellovibrionota > Bacteriovoracia > Bacteriovoracales > Bacteriovoracaceae > Peredibacter. Next base: position 2,648,837 of record NZ_CP174607.1, read on the forward strand.
CTTCAATGGCAGTGAGGTCGCGCTCATCCAGAGTAGGGCCCACTTCTTGTTCTGGAGAATTTTTAACTAAGTCAAAGGCAATCGGAAGAACGGCCTTCGCCACTTTGAAAGGACCGATGGAGAGAATGTGACGAATGAGCATCTTCCAGCCGAACTGCTTCTGGAAAATTTGTCCGAAGTTGTGGCGAGAAGAAATCGCCGTCGATGTTAAGTAGACCTGCGAGAGTCCACGCATCGCCGCTTGTACTTCGATTCTAAGATTAATATTTGCTTCACCCAGAAGGCGCACGAAATCCGAAAGGTAGCGAATGAAGGCACCTTGATTTCCGCGTTCAATGAATTCTTCAATAAGTTTTTGCGTGCGTTCATTTTTTAGTTCTTCAGGATTTTCGACCAGTCCTTTAAGAGACTCAAAAATTCCTTTCTGATCACTTAGGATCAGTCGGTACAAGAAACCAATGAAGGTTTTAATCGTGCGATCGTCCCAGGTAAAACATGGGTTCAGATCAATGAGGTTCACTCGCAGGCGATCAGAATCGTAGAGAATATTTCCGGCGTGTGGATCGGCCCAGATGATTCCTTTCTGGAACATGAGATAGAGATAAGCATCACTCACAAGGTCCGCAATACTCATGCGTTCAAGGTATTTTGAGTGCACCACCGAGGTGATTTTTTCTCCTTGGATTTTTTCCATCATGGAGACATCGGCCTCCACATGGAAGTACTGAGGCACTTGAAGATCAAATTGACCTTTGAGGGCCTCACGAACTCGGTCCGCGTTTTTCTTTTCGATTCTAAAATCAAGCTCACCAATACTTTGAGTGGCGTAGTTGATGATGGTGCGCTTGAGGGCCGTGATGAGGCCCCTTACTTCCAGCTGCTCATCGACCGTGAGTTCAGTGCTCTCGAGATTTTTATCCAAATGAGTGAGGATATCGAGAAGCGTATTTTTTTGGTGCTCAAAAAGTTCTGTTAATCCGGGTCTTTGAATTTTAATCAAAACCGAGTGATTGGCGTGAAGTTTTCTTTTCCCAAGTTCGGTGAGTTCAAATTCGTAAATCGCTCCCACGGAGGCACCGGCGAAAGCATTTTGAACTCCAGTCGGAACATGGATGTAATGCTTAAGTCGGTTCCAGCTCGGGCGCTCGAGCACATCTAAAACATATCTCCAAGACTTTTGCTGGCTTCCGAAGATTCCACCCAGTTTATCTTGTTGGTGGCGAAGTTCTTTCGCAAGCGACGGTGGTGCGAGTTCCGCCAGCACTTGGGCGAGCTTCACGTACATGCCACCCAATTCTTGCAGCACAATCGAGATGATTCTTCCTTGGGAGAGTTCTTCCCTCGGTGTACACAAAATGCTGATGAGTGAGGTCATACAACGATCGGCCGGGAGGTGATTCATGGCCTCATCAATCAGTGGGAGAAGAAGATTTCTTCCTTTCACATTTTGTTTCAGAATTTCTACCAACTGCGGACGAACTTCTTGATCGTAGAACTTGTGCATGATTCTTTCAGTGAGAAGAATCAGCTTGTGGTGTTCAATTTCTGGAAGTTCGTACAAGGCAGTAAAGAGCGGTTCCTTCAAGTAGGGAACAATGCTCAGGGCCTGGTCTGAGAAGACTGGAAACAGTTGCAGCACTGGCAGATAGCTTTTCGCAATGGTGCCAATCATGTCTTCGATGAGATCTGCTTGATCAAGGAGATCGAAGATTTCCGGATGCTGGCCAATAGTATCGAAGAACTTATTAAAAAATTCTGTCAAAACTGGTGCGAGGGTCTCCTCGTCCATCATTTCCTGGTTGTACTTGTCGATACCGATGGTTTGAACGGCACCAAGTGTGGCATCCAAGTCTGGAGGACCGGCGAAATCTGGATCAAATCTCAGGTGAACTAAATCCCTGGCAAGGACCGCCCAAGAGCGTTTTAGCTCAAAATCAGCGACTGGCTCAAAGCTTACCTTGGAGAGTGCTTTGGCAAAATAGGCCCCAAGTGAAGGAGCATAATTCTTGCTCTCCAATGCAATGTCCGCGATCCAGGAAAAGTCTCTCATCAGGCCCCTTTTTTCCAGTAAACATTGTACTGAAAAAGATAGGGGAACGACTACAAGTTTGCCGCTAGAATACCAAGATCAAACTCAATCAAACTCTGAACGTGGCTGAAGTTCAGTGGCTTCGAGATGAAGCGATAGACCCCCAGCTCTTTCATAATTCGAGTGTACTCTGATTCAGCGTATCCACTTACAAAGTAGGTAGGAATGCCGCTTCCAGACTTACGAACCAGCTTCATAACCTCAGGCCCACCCAAATGGGGCATGTTAATGTCGCTTAATATCAGGTCCGGTTGGTTGTCTTTGAACCAGCTTAGAAAGTCCCTCGAGTCCGAAAAGAATTTCAAGTTGATAAGCCCTCGTCTGATCTGTTTTTCCAAAATAATCTCATAAAGATCTTCCATTTCCAGTTCATCGTCGATAACGGCAACCACTTTCTGCATTTTGAATCCCGAAGAATTTGAATTGAGGCGTACCTTTTAACTCAACTTTTCTTTAGCTCCACCTAAAGAAATTCTTAAGTGTTTGTGTACGGGCAAAATGCACTGCCACTAGTGCTTTTGCCGCGCCTAGGCCAAGATATCTCATCCTAAAAATTTTATAAGGAGTTTTAGAATGAGACTTTACTACAAGGCCGGTGCCTGTTCCCTTGCTCCGCATATCGTAATGGCCGAGCTTAACATGGTGTATGAGATCGAAGCTGTTGATCTCGCAAACAAAACATGTGCTTCTGGCGACTACAAAATGATTAATCCAAAAGGCTCAGTTCCTGCTCTTCGTATGGAAAATGGCGAAGTGCTGACAGAAGGTGCAGTTATCATGCAATACCTTGCTGACCAAAATCCAGAAGCAGGTCTAATGCCTAAGCTTGGTACGACTGATCGTTACCGTTGTATGGAATGGTTAAACTTTATTGCTTCAGAAGTTCATAAAAATTTCACTCCTCTTTTTAGAACAAGTGTTAAAAATGCTGAAGGCCTAAAAGAGCTTAAAGATGGTCAGATTGAAACTCTTAAAAATAAAATTGGTTTCATCTCTGAAAAACTCGGCTCAAATGATTTCCTTATGGGGAAAACCTTCACTGTTGCTGATGCTTATCTTTTTACTTGCCTTGGTTGGGGCAAATTCGTGGGCCTTGATGTTACTCAATGGTCAAACATCGCGAACTACATGGCCCGTATTGCTGAAAGACCAACAGTTATGCGTGCTATGAAAGAAGAAGGCCTTCTTAAGTAAATTTCCCAGGCGGGGCCAGAGGCTCCGCTCTTATCCTTGCTCGCTGATTGCATGGTGAGCACAATAATCTCAAATTCTCTTTTGTATTCGGCCCTCCCATGGAATAGGGAAGGATGTGATCATAGTTGAGATTTCGAGTGGAACCACAATTAGTGCACTTCTTATCTCGTGCATATACTTCTCGTTTTACAGATGCCGGGATTACACGTCCTACTTTCGCTGGAGAAAGTGATTTGCGAGAAGAAGTTTGTTTAAACTTGGTTTTTTCCACAGACTTGATGGCTTCTTTCGCCATGAACTGAACTAGCTGATCCATCTCCATTTCTTTACCCAAAAGATTTTTTAACTGATCAACCACTGCCATGGTTTCGTCTGACAAAACAAACGCCACTTGAACTTTATCTTTTGAAATGCGCTTGGTTTTATCTTTCGGTTTCTCTTCTTTACCAGTGATTTCGAATAACTTTTGTTCGCATTCTTTCTTGGTTAAATTTTCAACTTCTTTAAAGACTTCGCGCTTTTGGATGGGATCATCAATAAATTGATTCACTAATGAAATATTTGTGAGATTCAATCTTCCATCTTCGATTTTTTGCTCAATTTCTGGCATCTCCGCTAGTGCCCTCGCGGCGACGATCCGTCTTTGAGCGGAAGCTCCATCATAACCTAATTCATGAACGCAATAAGCAAACAACGACGAATACTTTAAGTCGCAATAAAGCTTCCTCTTATCTATTTCTTTTAAATGATGAAGCAGTTTAGTGAGAGCAGATCGTTCATCTGCCACCAACTTTTTTATATCACTCAGTAAAATTTTATTTGCAACGTGGTTCAGTTTCATGTAAAAGTTTCTACGGAAAATGTACGGACTTGTCAAGTATTGAAAAATGACAATAGAAAATCACTTCCGCTGGAGAAAGTGATTTCTATAAAAAAAGAAAGGAGTTTAATGAAGGTTATCTAAAATAAGATCAGCAATTTCTTTTAAATTGCTACGCTCGAGTTCGTGCTTTGAGTGAGAAATAGTTTTGGTCTGAGAGTGATGTAACCACGAACTTGTGAGATGAGTTTCCTCTGAAGTCACCATGCGGTCTTGATCACCCAGGATGAGAATTACTGGAATATCAATTTCGCTCATGTCTTCGCGGGTAAGACCATCAAGTCTCTCGAGGTTTTGCATCATATGGGCAGTAGAGCGTAGGAGTTGTTTCCAACGTTCGCCGTGCTTTTGCTTCAGGCTTTCAGCAAAGTTAGGGAACTTCTCTAAGAGATGATCTGGATTCATCATCGGAAGTTCTTTGCTGACTGCTTTCTCAGACCAATTAAACTTAGTGCCGTAGGTAAAGATTCGGGCAATGGGAGAGTCTTCGAAGTTGGCCTTATGATAGAGGGCCACATAGCCACCCATGGAATAGCCAAAGATCACAGGGTTCTTAAGTTGATTGTCCTTGAGGAATTTATCTAAATCCCGGGCAAATAAATCGATCCGGAACTCAGCAGGTTCCGCAGCGCTAAGACCGTGGCCACTGAAGCTGAAAGAATGAGTAGTGTATCCCTTTTCACGAAGAAGTCCCATGAGGGGCTCCATATCCTGGGCGGTGCCTAAGGCCCCGTGAAGAAACAGCAGAGTGGGTTTCGATTTGTCCATGATGCCCTTTGAAGTAAATGCTTAGGTCTTTATTCTAGCAAGAGGGATTTTATTTCAAAAGAGGTGGCATTAATTATCTTTTATTTGTCGTACAGGAGAAGTCGGGTAATGCGAAGTTGAAGAAGGATTTTATCGGTCATGAGAATTGTAAAATTAAAAAAACATCACACCAAAAATGCATGTGGAGGAAAGCTCATCAGAGAGTGAAAACATTTACGAATATTAATAATTAAAAAAAATTCATATACTTGGTTTCGATATGCCAGGGGAGTAAGATTAGCAACAGATCAACACTCAAGGCTCAACATGGACTTTAATCAGCTCATCTCTCGTATAAGAACTAAGTTACCAATACAGAATCCTCTCCACGGTTTCGTCCATAACAACATTCTCCTGATGTTTGAGAATCAGGATTTTCATCATGCTGTTGGAGAAGCAGGAGTGCTTTATCGAGCTCGCCCATACTGGCAAGAGCATAAGTACATCCAACGTTATAGAGAGGGAAAAATCACGGATCAAGATATCTTCCGTGCCATTGATCATTATGCAGGAACTTATCCCGCGATTGAGTCTGTAGATTGCTTGCAGCTTTCGACCAAAGAATTTTTTTATCGCTTAATGTTCGCTGAAATGAATTTTAACGATACCGAGGAAGATCAACAAAGTATTAATGATCAACACCTCTGGAATCTGTGTGTTGAAAAAATGCACGGACAAAAACTTACTCTTCGTCGCTCGCCGGTGAAATGGAGAGGGAAGGAGTATTGGGAAAAATATCATAACGAATCGTATGCGCTTAGCATTCATCCGTTTATCATTCGGTTGATTTCTAGCTACCTCGACCAAGGTCAGAGTTTCTGGCAGAACCCGTTCGTGAACAAGGGCTTCTGGAGTTTCTTTACCTTTGATGTGGAGGCACTGAAAGGTTTCACAAGTGGATGGCAGAATGTTTTGATAGAGAAAGTTCTGGCCGTGAAGTACCAAAAACCGGAAGACATCATTCAGAACGAACTTAAACGCATGGAGATTCCTGAAGACGTTTGGGAAAGCTACATTCTTGAGATTCTGTTTGATCTTAAGGGCTGGTCAGGCATGGTGAATAAGCTTGAACTAGAACCATGGCAGGCCACTGTAAAAGCTCCGGAGATTAAACTGGTGGACTACATCGCGGCCCTGATTCTGATTGAATCGGCGATGGATCAGTATCACGCAGAAGAGCAGTCGATTGATCTTTCTATCATCCGTGGTAGAAAACAAAATATAGAATTAAAGGGCTTCCAGCTTTCTCTTGCCCTTTATCAGATTACGAATTCGTTTAAACTGGATCAGCGCTGGATGCAGCGTTTTGAGCCGGCGACGATTTTAAAACTGATCGACGAAATTGATGAGGCGGAAAGTGTTCATCGTGTTCGTCTGTGGCATGAGGCCTTTGAGCATCACTTTCACCGAGAGGCCCTTGAGGCGATTGCTGAACATTCGAAAGACATAAAAGATCAACCGATCGGTCCGGCCCAAGTGATGTTTTGTATTGATGACCGTGAAGAGTCAATCCGCCGTCACCTGGAAGAAGTTGATCCAGTCGTGAACACTTACGGTGTGGTTGGTTTCTTCGGCGTGGATATGAAGTTTGCCAGTATTAAAAGTAGCCGTCTGGTGGCCCAGTGTCCTCCAGTGGTGGTACCTAGTCGTATTATTTCTGAGGTCCCGCGGGACTCTCATTCGGCCAAGACCTTTGAGCGTTGGAACCTGATGACCGGTGGCGGGAATCTCGCCCTGTACTATCATTCAAGAACAATGTTCAGAGGTTTTTTTTCGACTATTTTCCTTGGCATCGCAAGTATCTTCCCAATGTTTATGCAGGTATTTTTCCCTGAGAAAAGCCGCGATCTAAAGAACAAAGTGATGGGAACATTCACCCCGGTTCCAAAGACAGAACTCTCTCTGGATCAAAGTGATGCGGACCATGGATACAGCAAGACCGAAATGGCCAAGATCGTTCAAGCGATTCTTGATCAATGTGGAATCAGAACACAGTATGCTCCGCTGGTAGTGCTTCTGGCCCACGGTTCATCAAGTAACAACAATCCTTTCCGTCAGGCCTATGGTTGTGGTGCTTGTGGAGGAAACGCTGGGATTCCGAATTCGCGCGCCTTTGCGAAAATGGCCAATGATCCGGAAGTAAGAGCTGAGCTTGCTAAGCTTGGCTATAACATTCCAAATGAAACTTTCTTCGTGTCGGGCTTTCACGATACTTGTACTGATGAAATTCATTTCTTTAATTTGGAACTCATGCCAGAAGGGCACAAACCAGAATTCGAAAGACTTCGTAAAAATTTAAATGAAGCAGGGGCGAGAAACGCCTTTGAACGTTGTCAGCGCTTTAGCTCTGAAAGTGCCAAGACCTCACCTGCAGAAGCACTTAAGCACGTTAAAGAAAGAGCAGTGGATCTTGCTCAACCTCGTCCTGAATATGGCCATTCATCAAATGCTCTGGCAATCGTGGGCCGTCGCGAACTAACAAGAGGCCTTTACCTTAACCGACGTGCTTTCCTTCATACTTATGACTGGAGACTTGATCCGGATGGTTCAATTCTAAAAGCAGTGGTCGTGGGTGGTGTTCCAGTTGCTGTGAATATCAACATGGACTACTACTTCTCAAGCGTGGACAACGAAAACTTTGGTTGCGGCTCTAAGCTTCCCTTGAATATGACATCACTTCTTGGAGTGATGACGGGTTCTCAGAGTGATCTTCGCATTGGTCTTGCTCGTCAGATGGTTGAGATTCATGAACCAATTAGAAACCTCACCATTATTGAGGCCCCACTAGCACGCGTGAAAAATCTTTTTGATAATCATCCTCGTCTCAAAAATATTCTTTATCACCACTGGATGCGTCTGGTAGTGATTGATCCTGAAACTCAAGAGTGGCATTTGTTTGGCCAGAAAGAATTTACACCTCTGACTTTTGAGAAAGCGAAGATGAAGCATTTTGCGACTTCAGTTGATTTGATCAACAAGACCCATACTGAAGAAGACTTTGCGGAGATTGGATAATGATTGAGAAACTATTTCATACAATTTTAACTATTCCATTCGCCTGGGTCGGCTTCTTAGGTCTGATCTTTTTCACCAAGATTACGATTCCGGAAAAATGGCTCTCTGAATCTGTAAAATACTATTCCATGATCATGGTGGCCCTGTGCCTCGCCTTGTTTGGTCTGACTTATCTGGAATCACCATCGTCACTCCTTTTGGATTACAATGAGTGGATCAATGTCGGGACATACCAGTTTAAAATGCGCTTTATTGTGGATCTGCTTGGGGCCACTTATGCGCTCTTATCGTCGATCTTAATTGGAATCATCTTTAAGTTCTCCCGAAATTATCTTCATAAAGAAGAAGGGTATTTCCGTTTCATCTTTTTAATGTCGATTTTATTGTTCGGGCTCAATGTGGTTTCATTTGCTCGATCACTAGATCTCTTGTTCATTGGTTGGGAGTTAGTAGGGACGACTTCAGTTCTTCTGATTGGCTACTTCTATGCGCAGAACCAGCCGGTCCGTCACTCAGTGAAGGCCATTATCTCATACCGCTTATGTGATATGGGGATTCTTGCGGCCTCGGCCTGGGCCCACCATTATGTTCATTCAACTGATTTTGTGCTTCTTCCAAAACTTCTGGGCCATGCCCATGGTGGAATTGCTCTGATCTTTATCGGCTTATTTGTGATCTGGGCGTCGCTTGCAAAGGCCGGCCAGTTACCAATGAGTTCATGGCTTCCAACAGCGATGGAAGGGCCGACTCCATCGAGTGCGATTTTCTACGGAGCTTTATCGGTTCACTTAGGGCCTTTTCTTCTCATGAGATTCTACGATTACTTCGCGCATTTTCCGGTTCTCCTTGTGGTGATTGGTGTGATTGGAGGAGTCTCGGCCGTTTACGCAAGCTTAGTGGGAAGAACTCGCTCTGATGCTAAGACCATGCTCGCTTATGCGACCATCACACAAGTGGGAATTATCTACATTGAGATTGCTCTTGGTTTTACGAACTTTGCTTTGTTCCACATTGTGGCCCATGCAAGTCTTCGTACTTATCAATTCCTCCGCTCATCTTCGATCATTCAGGACTTCTATGAAAATCCAGTGGTGATCCATAATGAGGCGATTAAGCGCAAACTTTCATTTGAAAAGTTTCTCTCTCCGAAAATGAGAAAGAAAGTTTATGTACATGCCTTACACGGTTTCCATTTAGATTACTTCACCTCTCAGGTGTTAAATGTTCTGTGTCTTCCTGCGAAGATCTACATCAAGTGGGAGAATCAGTGGATGGAGTATGACCGTAAGTTATTAAAGTGGATTGTAGGAAGAAAATAATATGCACAGTTTAAATCAATATGTAGAGATCATCCCGCTCCTTACGACCTTTGGGACCGCCATTATTTCCTGCTTTTATGAGCTTGGGAAAAGATGGCAGGATTTCATCATTGCTCTGTTAGGGATCTTGTTTGTTTTCTTTACCTATCTCTTCTTTACCGAGGACTTTTCTTCGTCTCTGGCCGTGCATACGCTGTTTGATATTCGTTATAACAAGATTGGTATGTTCACCGGAGCGCTGTTTTGTTTGTCGCTCTTTATTGGTCTTTTTCCGATTCGAAAGACCATGACTTTTAACTCGAACCTTTTGTTCTTCATCGCGGGTGGGTTAGGGATCATCCTTGCGAACAATCTTCCGACCTTTTTCTTCTTCTGGACCTTTCAGCGAGCGCTTCCCGCAAATGGTTTCCTAAGAGATGCTGTTCATAAAGAATCAACTGTTGGGGCAACGTACATTATTCAGCACATGCTGACCTTCTTCTGTTTCCTTGGGCTCCTGTTCTTCGCTAATGAACAAGGGCTTTTAATTACGCCTATGACAGAGTTCCCGGCGAGCTTCTTTACTTGGCCCGTGCTTCTGCTTTCATTCATCATCATTTACCAAGTCCATGGGATTTTCCCGTTCCACTCTTGGGTGCACGATCTGGTAGAAGGCAGTACTTGGTATGAGTTCTCGGCCATCTTCCTTTCACGTGCTGGAGTTCTGCTGTTTGTGCAATTACTGTTGCCAACACTTAAGCATGATCCGGATGTGTTTAAGATTCTTCTCTTGAGTCTTTCGATCATCTCGTCGATCTACTGGTCATTTCGCGGAATCATGGAGAAAAATCTTCATCGCACGGCCAACTACTTTTATATTGCTCAGGCCTCGCTTCTTCTCACAGGTCTTCAGGCCGATATGACGGCCGCAAAGGGGTCTTACCTTCACATGATGGTGATCTCGATTTCTGGGCCTGCCCTGTTTTCAATCCTGAGCTATATTGAACATACTTTCAGTATGAAGCGTTCAAGTCAGTACTATGGATTTGCTCAGTATTATCCAAAACTCGCCACACTTTTTTGTCTTTTCGGTTTTTGTATGATTGGAGTGCCTCTAGGTGCTTCGTTTGTGGTGGAAGATCTGGTGATCACAGGACTCCTTGAGTATCAGCCATACTTGGGCCTGGGTCACATCATCGCGACCTGTTTAAACGGTATTCTCTTCTTCTTAATGTTTACGCGATTGTTTTTGGGCCAAAACCCATACAGCATGCCGGTAACCAATAAAGACATGCCACTTTCTCAGATGCTCCCTTACATCCTGGCCCTGATGATGCTAATCTTGATAGGTGTTCTTCCATACCTATTCTTGGAGAAAATTACTTGGTAGAGGATCTGGTTTTAGGCGGCGTTTATCAGCACTATAAGGGCAAGAACTATCTCGTGAGAGATCTTGCTCGACACTCAGAGACCATGGAGTGGATGGTGTTGTATGAATGCCTGTATGAAAACGAAGAGGGGCGCCTGTGGGTGAGACCTCTAAAGATGTTTCTTGAGACCATCGAACTAGATGGTAAGACTGTGCCGAGATTTAAATACATCGGTGACCAAAAAGGCCGCTCTAGGCTTTAGGCAAATGCGATTTTAATAGAAATGGTTTTGCTTCCCAAGGTTTATCCGGCCAGTAGTGTCTCGGATAGTCTCGTTGATATTCCTTCTTCATTTCCTGATAAGTCTTGGCCCAAAAGTTTTTCAGGTCCTTAGTGACCTGAATTGGACGTTTGTGAGGTCCTAAGAGTTTTAGGGTAAGGGGAACCTGTCCCTGCATAATAGAAGGTGTATCATTCAGCCCATAGAAGTCCTGAATCGGCGCCTCGAGATAAGGATCCATATTCAAAGGATAGTGAATAATGAGCTCGCGTCTCCCGCCAAGATTGATCTTGGTTGGAAGTTCACGGTCTAGATTTTCTACATCAAGCTTGGATTCAATCTCAGACTGAAAATAATTCTGAATATTCTCCCAGTTTAATTCACCTGCGTAATCAAAGTATCCAAGGGGAGAAAACTCGATGCTATCAATGTCTTTGTTTTTCTTTTTCGCCCAATAATAGAGCCTCTCAAAAACCGGCGTCTCTTTAAATTTCTCAAACTCAAATTTAAATTGAGAGCGGGAAAGATCGGCGATCTTGGTTTTGAAAGAATGATTCAGCTCAGACCAAACAAGTTTCACTGGGGACTCTTCAATCACGATACTGCCGAGTTTGGTTTTTCGCTTAAGAAGAATCTTATCTCCGGTTTCTACTTCTTCCTCTTCGGTAAATGGGAAAGGATTCAAGTCCCAAAACCATTCTTCTTCCACTGGAAAGACCTTGATCGCTTCTTGTCTCTGGGTGATATCGAAGATGATATAAAAATCCTCATGAAGATTTTCAAGACTATTGTGGGCCTTGATCGTTTTACCGGAATAGTGAATGAAATCTCGCTGCTTCTGACGAAGGCGGGCCACTTGATCTATAAATCCAACGAGAAGGCATTTCTCCCAAGGAGTGGTTTCAGCTCCTGAGTTCTTTGTATAAAACTGCAGACGGCGATAGAGATTTCCGGTGCGATCGTTTTCAATGTCTTCGCAAATAAATCTTAGAAGTCTTTCTTTTGATTTCTGCGGAAGGTTTTCTCCTTCAATAAGTATGCGCGAGAGTCTCGCGGAAAGAGGAAGCTCAAGCATTCTCTTTCCAACTTTAGTAATGCCTTTTTCATCGGTGGCGCCAAGCCTTTCACATAAGGCCTGGGCCTTGTCCCACTTATCTTTGGTGGGAGGATGAAACCACATGGGAGTAAGTCCCGTGCCTTTGATCAAAAGATAAATATCAGTCAGATCAGCACGGAAAATTTCAGGGATTGTATGTTCTTCGCGTTCATTAAAGTCTTGCTGACTATAAAGCCGCAGACACTCACCGGGAGCAGTACGACCTGCACGACCGGCCCGTTGAATGGCGGAAGACTTAGTCACCGGAGTGTCTTCAATAAATTTAAGTCCGTTCCAAGGAGAGTAGTGGGCCTCCCTCTGAATGCCGGAATCAATCACGATTCTAATTCCAGGAATGGTTACGGAACTTTCTGCGATATTGGTGGAGAGAATAATTTTTCTTTTTGAAGAAGGACCAAGAGCACGGGTCTGTTCTTCTTTCGTGAGATCCGCATGAAGTAAAAAGACTTCATAAGGACCCGAGAGTACATCCTGCACTCGAAGCATTTCTCGCATTCCAGGTAAAAATACCAGAATGTCACCTGGTTTATCCAAAACGCTCTCAACCGCTTTCTTAACTTTTGCTTCGAGACTCTGATTTAAAATACTCGGTGTATTCGGGAGATAAGAGATCTCCACCGGATAATTCACACCCTCAATTTCAATGGTTTTTGAATCGGGAAAATTGTCCAGCATCCGTGTATCAAGAGTGGCCGACATGATAATGATCTTCAGATCCTTTCTCTTTGCCTGAAGATCACGCAGTAACGCCAAAGCAAGGTCCGTATCCAGATGCCTCTCATGAAACTCATCCAAGATGACGATATCTACACCTTTAAGTTCTGAATCCCCCAAAAAGCGCTTTAAAAACGTTCCTTCGGTATAAAAGATGAGAGAAGTTGAATCAGTAACGTT